>NZ_AOMA01000205.1 GCF_000337895.1 Halobiforma nitratireducens JCM 10879 | reverse complement strand
CCCGTGATATCAGCTGATTAGATCGCTCTTCAACAGAGCAGTCGAATCAGGGTTATTGTTCCCCTTGCCGAAGACGATGTTATGGAGTCACAGATACGGAACCCGTTCCGTTGGCCACTAACGGTCCTCGGCGGGATTCTCGTCCTGCTCGGAGAGGCCTTCTTCACCGGCCAAGCGTATCGTCGATGGCCCGGAGAGTTCTCGCCGCTCACGCACTACCACAGCGATTTGGGTATGACCGTCGGTGGCCCGCCGGGGACGAACACGGCGCTGGGGGCCCAGTACTACAACGCGGGCCAGGTGTTCATCGGTCTTGCAGTGATCCTGTTTATCGGCGGACTGTACGTCTACTACAGAGGGGATCGCCGGCCGGACGCGTTGCTTATCTTCGGCCAGTTCGCGGGGATCTTCATTGGGGTCGCGCTGATCATGAATGGTGTATACTCGCTTGACTTCGAGGGCCACGGCATGTGGGTCGTCCCGATGTTCCTCGGAATCACCGTTGGACTCATTCCGATCAACGCGGCCCTCTATGGCTACCCAGGCTTCCCTCGATGGATCGCCGGCTACGGCGTCATCGTCGCGTTACTCCCGCTCGGTCGGTACCTTCTGATGTACGTCACCGCGGATCCGCTCTTTATTGCCGAATGGATCCTCATCTACGGCGCATTCGTCTGGATCTTCCTCGTCACCATCGACGCGTTCAAAAGGGGGGTGCTGTCGAACAGATTCCAATGAACTCCTAAAGCACAACAGCAGGATTTGTCATCAAATCCATTTCGATGGTCACTCACCGCCCTCGGCGGAATATTCCTTCTTCTCGGTGAAGCGTTTTTCACCGGTATGGCGTACTACCACTGGTCAAGCGCGTTCTCGCCGTTGTCGAACTTCCACAGCGATCTCGGAGGAACGGTGGCCAGTGGTCGAGGCGCGAACACCGCTCTTGGAGCACAGTTTTACGACGCTGGCCAGGTTTTTCAGGGACTTACTCTGATACTATTCGTCGGTGGGTTGTACGCATACTACACCCGAAGTCGTCACCGGCAGGCGGTGCTCGTGGCCGGTCAACTAGTTGGAATCTTCGTCGGGATCGCGCTGATCATGAACGGGATCTACTCCGTCGATTTCGACGGACACGCGGCGTGGGTCATCCCGCTGTTCCTGGCCCTGAGCGCGACGCTCGTTCTTATCAATATCGCTCTGTACGGACATCCAGAATTCTCTCGAATAGCAGCCATCTACGGTGGGCTCGTCGGACTAATCCCGCCAGTGATGTTGTACGTTACCACTCCGATGCTTGAGTCTCCGTTCGTCGTGGAGTGGATCCTCATCTACGGCGCGATGCTCTGGGTGCTCTTGGTGATCATCGATGTGCTTTCGGGCGAGACGCTGGAACCTGATCACGGGACCAGCGAGGTGGCAGAGGGATGACGGATAAGAAATAATATGGCAAACAAATTGTCACGGAAGAACGGCGTTCTGCGGTTACACTTGTTCGTTTAGATCCGGTTCAAGGGGTAGACCACTGCCGAACTACTGTGCAGAATATATAGCCGATTGTTCGATCAACTTATAAATAATATCTGGCTTGAGGTTCCCTCTCCAGCGATGGGATGTTTGATGATCGAACGGAAGCAACAAGTCTGCCCGTTCGATCGGTAATCCCTACGCTGTCAAGCGATTCTTAGCTCCCCAAATCTATGGGCGCTGCAGGCTCCGGTTCGACTGTCGAACGAATCGTCCTTTGAGGCGTGAGGCGTCCGAATTCGAGGGGCTGAAAACGGTGGTTCAAACGGGGGTTCGCGTGGAAACGACCAATGAGTCTCGAACCTATC
>NZ_AOMA01000204.1 GCF_000337895.1 Halobiforma nitratireducens JCM 10879 | reverse complement strand
GAAATCGTCCTCATGTTCGCCATCATCAACATAGAAAAGCTCTGTGAGCCACTCTAACCCTCATTCAGCAGCTATTCAACAAAGCAGTTGAAATTGCGTTGAACGGGTACTATCGCCGGCTCTGATACTCCTGTGCTGGGGTTGCCGCCAATGATTCTAAGCACGGTCTTGACTGGCGTGTTCTCAGATGACGTTATCCAACAGAGGCAAACCCATATGATTTGAAATGGGCGTGCAAGACTTAGATACCCTGTTGCACGTTCAAGATTAGTTCGCCGGACGGGACGGGCAGACCAGAAACTGACCACCTATCGGCAGTGCTGACCCAATG
>NZ_AOMA01000203.1 GCF_000337895.1 Halobiforma nitratireducens JCM 10879 | reverse complement strand
TCGTCTCGAGCGCTCGAGCGGGCGGACGACCGGCGACTCGAGGCCGTGTCGGACCGAGAGTGGCCGTGACTCGAATCCGAATCAGTGTCGGAATGGGTGTCGGAGCCGGAGCCAGAGCGTGTGGCCGACCTCGAAGCCGTGTCGGAACTCGAGGCCGATTTCGACTCGCGCTCCCCAGCAGGTCGCACTACGTCGTCGCGTTTGGCTGCTTCTCGGGCACAGGAACGACAACACGTCAGCGTCGTGCCGTCGGTCACCACGAGCGTCTCGAGGTCGCTGTCGGGAACTGATTGGGCACAGCCGTCGCAGGTGGATCGCTGGTGGTCGATATCCATCGAGCCGGGTTCGGTCGCTCTCGAGTCGGCAGTCGCCGTCTCGGTCGGGGACCCGCTCGCGGCCGAAGCGGTGGTCTCGGACCGGGGCGACCCGGTAGCGGCCCCGTCGACGGAGCCGTTCGACTCGTCCGTGTGGCTCGAGCGGCCGGAACGGGACGAACGAGCGGAGCGCGAGGCGGGGCCGGACCCGGAACCGAACCCGGAATCGGCGTATCCGGTTGCCGTTTCAGCTCCGACGGTTGCGCCGTCTCCATCGGCGCGTTCGGACACCGCTTTCGCGTGCTCGGCGCAGGCGGGACAGCAGACGACGGGGTCGCTGCCTGGCATCTGAACCATCGTCGTCTCCTCGACGGGGACGGCCCGATCGCAGCCGTCACACGCGATTCCGTTTCGTCGTTGTCCCGACACAGTCACGTGGTTTGCAGGCCTCCCTAATGAGTCCTACGTGGTAATTACGGAACGCGAAAACGCCGTCGAAATCCAGGAAACCCGCGGTGACACTGCATAGGACCGAATTACTCGACGGCTGCTGTCGCTCGCGTACGCTCCGAACGGTGAACGGGACGGATAACGAAGGGGAGACTGGACGAGACCGACCTGCGGGGCTCGACCCCGCAGCCGCATGCGTTCCGTCGGACGAGCAACCCGTCGGCGGGAGGCCTCCCGGTGACGGTTCCGACTCCCGTCGGCGATCCGGTCGTGACGGGCCGTCCGTTCGTCTCCGCTCGTCGGTGTTCCACAGTTCCGTGGCGAACCGGGACACCGATAGTCCCGTAGCACCCATCGGTCGATATGGATACGGCAACTCGAATCGGCGTCGGTCGCGGACTCCCCGACCGCAGTTCGCTGACGCTCGGCGTCGCCGACCTCGCGGTACTGGCCGCGCTGATCGTCTTCGGACAACGATCCCACGACATCAGTCCGGTGACGGACCCCGTAGCGTCTCTCGAGACGATCGTTCCGTTCGCGATCGGCTGGATCGTTGCGTCGTCGCTCGTCGGTCTCTACGGGCGGGGCATCACTACGTCGGTGCCACGGGTCGCCCGGCTGACCGCGGTTTCGTGGCTCGCTGCCGCAAACGTGGGGTTTATCCTCCGAGCTTCGCCGGCGTTTGCCGGGGGCGCTCCGTGGACGTTCACCGTCGTTATGACCGGGACCGGTCTCGTCGCACTCGTGGGGTGGCGAGTCATTTACGCGACGTACGCGAACCGATCCGAGTAGCTCGCTGATTCGGTTCGTTCAGTTAGTGTCGACCGTTCGTATCACGAAGAGGATACGTATTCTACCGCCCCGAATAAAACAACAGCATCGATCAGTATACTAATCTCCACGAAATTCGTGATTCCGAAACAGTGGAGTCGCTCCCGTCTTCGGGTTAACAACATATTTACACTAATTCTTACTAGCTCTCGTTCACGTATTCGATCCGTGACTGATAATATTTCGTCCTTGAGGAGGGCAAAATATCCAACTCATAACTTATGAGAATTCAATGCTGTGGATACGAATTAGAAACTCATCAAGTACTGTCCGATTATGGGAAACACTTATATACGCATTTGCCATACTATTGGATAGATTATGACTGGATACTACGACATCGTTCTTGGCCTCATCCCAGTCGCACTGCTTGGCATCACCGCAGCCCTTCTGGTAGTCGGACTGTCGTTTACAGCAGCAGTGCCGATCGCCGCGTTCGTCGCAATGGGTATCATCGGCCACGCGATGTTCGTGAACACGCCCGCGGACACGTCTGACGAGGCCCAGTCGGCCCGCCCGCCGCTCAACGCGGACTGATCCAGTCACTCACCGGTTCCGTTTCCCTTCTTTCCCGTCTTCGTCCTGCTTTCGCGTGGCAGACGGACCGTTCGCCGATCGGCAGTTTCCCGCCTCGAACACTTCGGTACCCACTCTCGGTTCCCGGCGACTTCGTCCGATCCGAGGAGATCGACCGTCACCGTCCGGCTGAAACACGCGAACCGTTCGAGCCGTTCCCACGCAGTTGGAATGTGATCCATTATATATCTCGCTCAGCGGGGTCGGTATACACATGGCTACCGACGTGCCGTCAGCGGCTTCGGAGACTGGGGGGACGCCGCTCGAGGCGACGTTGGTCGTCGAACCACCGGATTGTCCGGTTGCCCGAGAAGCGCCGAACGCGGCGGCCGTCTCACAGACGCTGTCGTGTAGCCGCCACGGCTGTCGCACCTGTCACGCGGAGATCGCCGTCGATCCCGACGACGCGAGGACGGTCCACACGTCGACCGACATCGACGCGGACTGCATCTGTCCGGCGATCGCGACTTTCGGCTGCGTCTTCAGCCTCGAGTCGATTCGGGACGGGGCGCTCGTCGTCTCCGTCGTCGTTCGGGATCGGGGGCTGATCACCGACATCGTCGCAGCGATCAGAGAGGCCGGCGGCTCGGTTCGACTCGAGCGTATCACCGACCACGAGATGACGGACGGAACTGGCTCGGTCGAAGCGGTCGATATCACGAACAAACAACGCGAGGCGATCGAACTGGCAGTCGAGATGGGGTACTACGATCAGCCACGGCGGACGGACCTGGGGGAGCTTGCGGACCGACTCGGCGTCTCGCGGTCGGCGGTCTCACAGCGGCTCAACGCTGCCGAGTCGAAGCTGCTCCGATCGTTGATCGGGCCGTGAGTGTGGCCGTGCCCTCGCACCACAAACGCGACGAGCGTGACAAGCGTCGTGAACGCCGGCGACGACTCCCGGTCAGGGAGGCGTCACTCCGTGGACGCCGAGATCGCGCCCTCGAGAACGCTCTCGACGACCGTCGCCTCCGCGGCCCGGAGGCGCTGTGAGACCGCGGACTTCGAGATGTCGAGGTCGTCGGAGAGGGCCTCGAGGTCGACCGATCGCGGCTGATCGTAGTAGCCCTGGTCGAACGCGAGCTCTAACGCTTCCCACTGTTTCGGTGTCAGGTCCCGGAGGTCAACACGGACAGTCGACGGGCGGGCCTGCCGTCGGGTGAGTGCGTCCCCACCACCGTCGGGTACGACGCGTGCGTCGACGACGTCGTCGACCCGGTCGACGAGGTCCAGAATCGTCTCTTCGTCGGTTACCGTCACCGTAATCCGGAACCGGTCGTCGACCGGTTCATCACTCATGGGCGGACACCCCCGTCGGGAAACGTCTCCAGTCTCGAACCTGGGTCCCGTCCGAACGGCCCCGTATTCCCCCCTCGACGAGTCCGGTTCCGTCGGGACGATCCGAACAAGCGACCGCCGTGTCGTTTGGGCACCGGAGCCGGAGCGGACTCCCCACCGTCCCGGATCGGATACTGGCTCATACTCGTCGGTACGTACCCTCAACTGATTTAGGTCGCTCTTTATATTGCAGCCGTTTATATCGCGTCCCGTATCTCCAAATCTGCGCTTTCGGCCGCCGAGAGGATCGAATTCGGGCGAACATATTCGACACCACGTCTATCGAAGAGCTACGCCAATCTTCGTGCACGGGATGGCTACCTGTTCACTCTGTGAGTTGCCGACGCCGGAGCAGCCGGTGACCGAGGAGGGCGTCGACGGCACCTTCTGCTGTCGGGGCTGTCTCGAGGTCAGCCGGACGTTGTCGGCAGCCGACGACCTCGACGTCGACCGTGAGGCGGTCCGGGAGCGATCCCGCGGCGACGAGCGCCGCGAGGTCCCCGACGACGCCGAAGAGGCGTTCCTCGCGATCGACGGGATGCACTGTTCGACCTGCGAGGGGTTCGTCGGCCTGCTCGGCGAGCGCCACGACGGGATCCGCTGGGTCGAAGCGAGCTACGCGACCGATACAGCGCGAGTCGTCTACGATCCCGACGAACTCGAGCGCACGGAGTTGCCCGACGTGTTGTCCTCACACGGCTACGCAGCCAGGTTCCCGGACGAGGACGCCGATCGGCGGGACCGCGACGACGAACTGATGCAGCGGCTGCTCGTCGGCGGTCTCATGGCCTTTCTGATCAAACCGTGGTACCTGTTTTACCTCTATCCGAGCTACGTCGGCATCGAGACCGGCATTCTCGCGGTCGACTCGACGACGCCGGTCGGGCGCTACCTCCCGATGATCTTCATCGGCCTGATGACCTCCGTGGTCCTGTTCTATACCGGCTACCCGGTGTTGCGTGGGGCGTACGTCAGCCTGCGGGTCGGCCGGCCGAACATGGACCTGCTGGTTTCGATCGCTGCCGTCGCCGCCTACGCCTACAGTACAGTTGCGCTCGCGATGGGGAGCATGCACCTCTACTACGATGTCACTGTCGCGGTGATCATGGTCGTCAGCCTCGGGACGTACTACGAACGCAAGATCAAAGACCGGGCGACCGACCTTCTCTCGGACCTGACTGCCGCGCGGAGCCAGGAGGCGACCCGTCGAACCGGCGACGGAACTGAAACCGAAACCGTCTCGGTCGACGACCTCGAGCCCGGCGACGAGGTCGTCGTCCGCCCCGGCGAGCGAGTGCCGATCGACGGCACCGTCCTCGAAGGGACGGCGGACGTCGACGAGTCCGTCCTCACTGGGGAGTCGCTGCCGGTGACCAAGGGCGAAGACGACGAAGTCGTCGGCGGCGCGGTCGTCACCGACAGCGCGCTGGTGATCGAGGTCGACGAGGACGCCGAGAGCACGCTCGATCGGATCGCGACCCTCCTGTGGGAGATCCAAAGCGAGTCCCCTGGCGTCCAGCGGTTCGCGGACAAGTTGGCGACGATCTTCGTCCCCTTCGTCCTCGTGCTCGCGACCGTCGTCACCGCCTACCGGCTCGTGACCGGCGTCGCGCCCGCCGAGGCGCTGTTGACGGGCCTGACCGTCCTGGTCGTCTCCTGTCCCTGTGCGATGGGGCTTGCGACACCGCTTGCCGTCGCCTCCGGGCTGCGGGACGCCCTCGAGCGTGGCGTCGTCGTCACGAACGCGGCGCTGTTCGAGTCCGCACCTGCCGCGGATACGATCGTCTTCGACAAGACCGGGACGCTGACCGAGGGGGAGATGGAGGTCCTCGAAGTCGAAGGCAACGAAGACGCCGTTCGGAAGGCCGCGGCGGTCGAACGGCTCTCGGAGCATCCCGTGGCGACAGCACTCACCGCGTTCGTCGACGGCCTCGAGAGCGACGAGAGCGCGGCAAACGCCGCGAGCGCGGTCCGGGCCGACGGCGGCGTCACGGATACGACGGGCACAGCGGAGGCGTCCGTGCCGTCCCCGAACTCGAGGGATGCGGACTCCAAGGACGCGGACTCCAAGGACGCGGACGAGACAAGCGACGTCCCCGACGGGACCAATACCGTCGAGGCGTTCGAACGCCACCCCGGAGAGGGCGTCAGCGGCCGCGTCGACGGCGACCGCGTCGTCGTCGGCACTCCCGGGCTCGTCGAACGGCTGGTCGGGCCCGTCCCCGACGACCTCGAGACGGTCGTCGCCGACGCTCGGAACGGGGGACGACTGCCCGTCGTCGTCGGCTACGACGGTCGTGCCCGCGCCGTGGCCGTCGTCGGCGACCGCGAGCGCGACGAGTGGCAGGACGTGCTCGAGGACGCGGACGCGAGCGACCGCGAGATCGTCGTTCTCACTGGTGACGACGAGTCGGCGACCGAACGGTTCCGGGAGCACCCGGCCGTCGACCGCGTGTTCGCCGGCGTTCCGCCGGACGGCAAGGTCGAGACCGTCCGTCGGCTTTCGGGCGCGGGCGTCACGACGATGGTCGGCGACGGCACCAACGACGCGCCCGCGCTGGCCGCCGCGGACCTGGGGATCGCGCTTGGCAACGGCACCGCTCGAGCGGCCGACGCCGCCGATGCGATCGTCACCGACAGCGATCTTCGGGATGTCGGCACTGTCTTCGACCTGGCCGACGGCACGCGACGCCGCATCCGAGAGAACATCTGCTGGGCATTGCTGTACAACGCGGTCGCGATCCCGCTTGCCGCGGTCGGGATGATCAATCCGCTGTTCGCAGCGGTCGCGATGGCCGCGAGCAGCCTGCTGGTGGTCAAAAACTCCTCGCGACCCGTGATCCGCGACGGGGAGTAATTCACCCGCAGTGACGCGGTTCCCGGTGTGGTTCCGGACCGTCATCCGGTGGACTCTCGTGTCCGCTCGAGGACGCAGACCAGACCTGGATACCGATCTCGGCGACAGCACGTTGAGAGCACGTAAACGACGAACGACGGCAGTGCCGAGTGAGCGCGCCGGTCGTTCGTCGCGATCGGCGGAGTCCATTCTACAGGCTGAGCAGGCCGAGTGCCTCGGGGTCGGACGGAAATCAACGATTCCCGTGATGACGAGATGCCTTTGGCGTCTCGGACCACGTGACTCCGAGGCAGTTCACTTGCTCGGTGGCACGTCGAGCCCAGTAACGTCGAACCGAGCACCCCCATCGGCGGCCGCCGAAATCGTGAGGTCGGCTCCATGAGCCTGTACGACCGCCTGAACGAGAGCCAACCCCAGCCCGCCCGTTCCTCGCGTCGAGTAATCGGCCTCGATCGCCTTCTCTCGGACGGACGGTGGAATGCCCGGCCCGTCGTCTTCGACGTAGAACCCCGTTTCGACGACGCCTAGCCTGACCCTACAATCCGGTCCCGCGTGTTCGATGGCGTTTCGAAACAGGTTCTCGAATAGCTGCAGCAGTAACCGCCGGTCACCGATGATCCGATGGGAGTCCTCGACGACGAGTGTTGCGTCCGCAGTCGCGACCGACAGCCACGCCGTGCGTGCGAGGTCTTCGACGGACAGCAGTTCGGTCTCCGAGAGTGCTCCCGATTTGGCGAACGTGAGCGTCGCTTCGGTGATTTCGGTAATACGGGTTACCGCCTGTTGCAGCCCCTCGATCGTCTCCGCGTCGTCGAGATCGGCTGCGAGCAACTCGACGTAGCCCTCGATGACGTTCAGCGGATTGCGGAGATCGTGCTGTAAGACCTCGATGGCCGTCTCGAGCTGTTCCGCCCGGGCGTTGGCCTGTAACTCGACGTGTTTCCGATCGGAGATATTCGTGTGTACGATCAACAAATACGGGTCGCCGTCGTGGGTGAACCGATACGCGTCCAATCGGTTCCACTGCTGGGGGTCGGGGGTATGACAGGGATATTCGTGTTGGTATCGGTCACGGTCGCCGGAGAGGACCGCCCGTAAGTTGTCGGCGACATCCTCGCTGGACAGGGCGTTTTCGGCCTGTTCGCAGATGGTCAAGTAGTTCTCTTCGATCCAGTCGGCGGGATGTGTGCCGTGGTTTTCGTCGGCGAAGTTTCGCCACGCCTCGTTGACGGCGACGATGGTGCCGTCGGCGTCGACGATCGCCACTTCGTGTGGCAGTGCATCGATACTGGACCGTTTGATCCCCGAACCCATACGTGTCCCTACGAGAGGGGTTGCAGCCCCGGTCGCATTAGTGTGCTGGCGGGAGTGTACGGCCGCTTCGTCAGTTGTCTCGGCCGTCGACTGCGAGTGCAGAACACGAGCCACACGTCTCGTCTCTCAGGTCCGAGAGCGACCACAGCGAGTGTCGTTTCCGTCACCGGGCGACGGTGTTCGGTTCGATGGCGCTGACTCCCGCTGGGTCCGTGCTCCCGTTTCCTACCGTGGCTCGTCTTCGAGTTCGAACTCGAGTCGTTCGACGTCTTCACCTTTCGATACGGTGTCCGTGATCGTGATCCCGCCGAGTTCGCCGAGACTCGAGGCGTGAGTGCCGCCACAGGGGCACATATCGAACCCCTCGATTTCGACGACTCGAAGCGGATCGACGGAGTCCGGGATCATATCGAGCAGCGCCCGCCCTTCGTCGACTTCGGCTTCGACCTCGGGCCGGGGACGGTTCTCCTTGACGACCGGTAGATCGCGCTCGATGGCCTCGTTACTGTGGCGTTCGATCTCTTCCAGATCGTCGGCGTCGAACGACGCGGGTTCGAAGTCGATCCGCGCCCGGTCCGGGTAGACCTGGTTGCCGGCGGTACTCGCACCGTACTCCTCGAGGACGACTCGGGAGACGACGTGCTGGGCAGTGTGCATTCGGCTCACCGCTCGGCGGCGATCCCCGTCGATTCGTGCGTCGACTGTCGTCCCTTCCGTCGGCGGCTCGCCGTCTCGGATATCGACGGCGTGGCGCACGTCGCCGTGGTCTTTCCGCACGTCGGTTACGTCCGCGATTCCGCCGTCCCACTCGAGGACGCCGCGGTCGGCCGGCTGACCGCCGCCTTCGGGGTAGAAGTAGGTCCCATCGAGGAAGACGGCGTCCTGGTCCGCTTCGGTGACGGTGGCCGTGAACGTCGTCACGTCGTCCGCGTCGGGGAGGTATCGGAGTTCGGTCACGGCTCGGTGTTGGGAACGGACGAACAAAGACGCTACCGCTCGCGGAAGGACGTAGATGGAGACGTAGACGGAGAGAGCGAAAGCGGGGGACGGCGAGGGCAGCGACAGCCTTCTGCCGCCGGACCGGCTCGCTCGGTGTCAGCCGAGACGCTGGACCTGTCGATCGATCATCTCGCCGTCCTCGTCGAGCACCTCGACGACGAACCGGTCGTATTCGTCGGGATCGATCTCGAACTCGTATGGTGGCTCCTCGATCGTGGTACTGTCGCCGTCGGGACCGGTTACCTCGACGCGATCGTACCCTTCGTCGTGGGAGAACGAACACTGGACGAGCTCGTCGGTCTCGGTACACTCGAGTTCGGGAGCCGGGACGGAACTGTCGTCGTCGCCGGTCGCGGTCGGCTGGAAGTCAAGCACCATCGGCCCGAACGGCATCGCGCCGAGCAGGATCACGATCGCGAAGAACACGCTCAGATTGATCTTGGAGCCGTGTCTGGCGACCGAACGAGCGACGCCCGTCGCCCCCGACTTCCGAAGGCGGATGACAAGCGGGACGACGACGAGGTGGGTCAGCGGCCCCCACAACACGAGGGCGAACCCGTAGGCCATCACGTAGTACATGAACGTCCAGTCGGGTCGGTACGACAGGACGAGGTTCGAGAAGGCCCAGATCATGAGCCCGAACCACAGGAGGGCTCCGCTTTTGAGGTAGCGCCAGATTACCGTGTTGGCGTAGTAGACACTCAACAGGTCTCGCCAGGCCTGTCGGAGGGTTCGCCGGACGAAACCGGGTCGCGAGTCGGTCGTAGCGGTTTGTGGGTCTGACATGGGTCGTATCGTGGGTGAGTCGGATCGATCGTATCCGGTCGTTCGTGTCGGTCGAAGGTGAAATCGTGGCCGAATCGGTTCGCGCACTGACACCCCGTAGACGAGCGGGGACCTCTGAGTGAGTTCGGAAAGCGACGATGAACCGGGAGAACCGGCGTCACCGCCACCGAAAAACGAACGGGGCGTCGCTCGCGCTTACACCCCGATCGACCACAGCTGCGTGAGCAGGAACCAGTTCAGTACGTAGGCAACGACGAAGACGCCGAGGAAGATCAGACAGAGGATGAACGTGCCACGCATCTCGTAGGCGTGGACCGGGTCCTCCGGATCGGTCGCCATCTCGAGGCCGCCGTCGGGAACGAGGCTGTCGTCCTCGCCGGGCTCGATTCGCTTTCCGAACAGCAGCGACCCGACCGCAAGCAGGACGAACAGGGCCCCGCCGGCGATCGCGATCAGCGCGAAGATGCCGAAGACGTGGAACAGCGGCGCGGCACCGATGATGCTGAAGTCGGTGCCCGGGATGTTCCGGACGACCTCGGAGGTCCGGCGCGGGATGCCATAGAGGATGCCGACGTACATCATCATCAGCGCGGTGATCGCCATCGCGCTACAGTAGAGGTACGGCTGGAAGGAGGCCAGCTTCGGGGAGACGAACTCCCGCTGGAACATCGTCTTGATGACGAAGTAGACGACGCCCATGAACGTGACCGTCGTTCCGAGCACGACCGTGCTGTGGAAGTGACCGACGGTCGCGAACGTGTTGTGCCAGCTCATGTTGAGCTGGAGCTGCCCCATCATCACGCCCGTGATGCCGCCGAGGAACCCGAACAGGATGATCGCGAAGATCGACGTCGAGAACATCGGGTTCTTCCACGGCGCGGACGTGAGCCAGCCAAAGAGGCCACCTCCCTTGCCGCGCTTACGGCGGCCGGCCTCGAGGCCGGCGGGGATGGTAAAGGCGTGGACGAGGCTGGCGAAGGTCGCACCGTAGAACGCGTAGGACGTGTTCCAGATGCGCCAGCCCGCGGAGAGACCGGGGTCGACCATCAGGTGATGGGCCGCCCCCATGACGATGAAAAACAGGTAGAGGATGAACGCGGTTCGGGAGACCTTCTCGCTGACAACCTCGGCACCCCCGATGACGTGGGTAAAGAGGTACCAGACGGTGATCATCGCCACGAGGTTGATCTGCTGGGTCCCGTGACCGATGATCCAGAACCACTGGCGGTACATGCCGGCGTCGAACCACGGTGCGAGCCCGAGCTGGTAGGCCAGACCGCCGCTGAACGCGACGAGGCCGCCGAGGATCGACTGGACTGCGATGATCCCCGCGACGAACGCACCGAACGTCACCAGCGGTAGCGTCTGTCCGGGATTCTCGCGTTTCTCGTACCACAGCGCGAGGAAGAACGGCAACGCTGCCACCGTGACGCCGAGGACGAACACGATCGCGCCGACGTAGAAGAGAGGGTTGATCTCGAGTGGGATATACGCCGTCAAAAGCGGCGCGTTGTCCTCGACGGGGTTCCCCGTGACCGTCCAGATCGTATAGTAGATGATGATCGCACCGGCGACCATCACGACGTACCCGAGTTTCGCGGCCCACTCGATGGGCAGCTTTCGCCCGAGTACCATCGGGCCACCGACGTAGAGGATCGCGATCTCCATGAAGATGATCCAGAAGATCAGCAGACTCCAGGCGTGCATGCTGAGGTGGCGGTAGTAGTCGCCGGCCTCCAGGAGGCCGATGTATTCCCACCGCGTCGTCGCGACGGTGAGCGCGAATATCCCGCCGATCAGCATGAAGACGACGGCGGTTACGCCGTAGAGCTTGACGTGGTTCTCGACCGACTGGTGGACGTCGAAGCCGGTGACCGAGCACGTTCGGAACCCGTCTTCGTCGTAGTCGTTGTCGAACCAGCCGAAGACGTCGAGATTACTCGCCATCGTCACCCTCCTCCACGATGATGGTGTTGTGCATTCCTCGGTGCCCCTCTCCGCAGAACTCGTTACAGAGGACGTGGTAGGTCCCGGGTTCGTCGAACTCCATCGGGATGATCCACTCCTTACCGGGGGTCACGTGCAGGTTGATCTGCTGGCTGTAGGCGTGTTCCGGCCGGATCGAAAAGCCGTGCTGGACATCGTAGGAGCCGAGGTGGAAATCGTACTCCTGACCGGTCTCGAGGACGACCGGGAGCCCGTCCCAGTCGAACTGATAGCCGACGACGTAGACGTCGTCGCCCGCCGGAACGTACGCGCCGTCGTCGCGCTGCTCGGCTGCTTCTTCGAACGCCTGTACTTTCTCGCGGAGCTCGTCCTCGGTAACCCGGTAAGTCTCGCCGATCGGGTTCTGATCGCCGATCCGTGTGAACGCACTCATCCACCCGAACAGGACCAGCGCCCAGCCGACGCCGAGTCCGAGCCAGATCGATTCGCGTCTGTTGACGGGTTGATCCCACCAGTTACCTTTCGGCGGTTTGATCGGTGACGTCATTTCGAATCACCCCATTGGAATCGTCAGCAGATCCAGCATGCCCCAGCCGATGTACGACAGCGCAAAGAACACCAGCGATGCCGCTGCCAGGAGCCAGATCCGGTTGTACAACCGTTGCATGAACGGGATCTCTTCGCCGTTTTCTGTGGTCGTCATAGCTCGTTTCGTTCCAAACTCGGTACTGCCCTCCCCTATTCATTCTGCCGCACATATTCGATAGACCAGATTAGAACGGATATTGGATTTTCTACCGATTTTATTGAACTAATATAAACGAAGGAAGAATCGCGACTACGCCGCGACGTACAGCTGGCCGAACCCGGCCAGGACGAGCACGACACCACCGGCTCTGACGAGTCGATCGACGTAGCCGGTCAGCCGACCAGCGCCGATCGCGTGACCGACCGCCGTCGCCACGGTAACCGCCAGCAGTAAGGCGGCGAAGCCGGCGACGTACGCCCCCAGGACGAACGCCCCTTCGAGCGTCGACATCGTGAACGTTCGGAGGACGATCCCGAGAAACAGCGGCAACACACAAGCCGTCGCCGCCAGCGCGTACATCCCGCCGAACAGGCCAAACCCCAGCACACTCGAGCGTCGTTTCGGCAACATCCCGTGGATCGCGCCCGGTCCCCCGGCCACGATCCAGCCGCCGAGGCCGATCAGTGCGACGCCGACGGCGTACTCGAACGTCGGGAGCACACGCTCGAGCGTGTCGCCGGCGACGAGTGCAACGGCAGAGAGAATCCCGAGGACGAGGATAGCGCCTGCAGCTGCAGCGACGCCGCGGGCGACTGCGCCACCAAGCGGCGGGCTCTCGCGCCCGGTCGCGGAGACGTAGTAGCCGACGTATCCGGGGAGCAAGGCGTACGAACACGGCGAGAAGAACGTCGCCACTCCGGCTCCGAGCGCGAACGCCGCCGTGCCGACCAGTTCTCCCCCAGTCATGTCGTCAGTTCTCTCCGTTCTCGTCCGTTTCGGACTCGAGTGCGCTCGTGATCGCGTCCCGTAGTTCGTCGGCGGCTACGTCGCCCTGTCGGGACCAGGTGACGCGGTTCTCCGCGTCGAGGACGAAACTGTAGGGAACGCCCGAAGCATCGAGTGTTTCCGTTAGTGCGAGGTCGTCGTCGATCGCGACCGTCCAGCGACCGTCGTGTTCGTCCCACCAGTCGGCGACATCGTCTCTCGTGACGGTGTGGCCGAGCGGTTCGTTCGACACCGAGACGAACTGGAGGTCGTCTCGCTCCCCCAGCTCGTCGTAGACCTCGCCTTTCGTCGCGACGGTCCGTGCGCAGGCGTCACACCACGTCGCGAACAGCTCGAGGAAGGTGACGCGTCCGGGTTCGGGGACCGCGAGCGTTCCGGCCTCGCTGCCGGGCGCGTCGATCGTCTCGAGTTCGAACGGCTCGACGCCCTCGACGCTGCTGCCGAACCCGCCGGTCGCGAAGACGGCACCGGCACCCGCGACGCCGACTGCGGCCGCGCCGGCGAGGAGGTCGCGTCGTTTCATACTACCACTCCTCGATGACGGTGGTCACGTCGTCGACGACGGCGGCGGGCGTCGGCGGATCGCCGGTGTAGGCCCGCTCGACGTAGCCGTTCTTGTTGACGAACAGGACGAGGTTGGTGTGGATGAACGCCATGTCCATCTCCATGTCCTCGCCGTTTCCGTCGTCCTCCTCGTCGTCGTTCTCCGCGAACGCGACGCCGAACCCATCCGTGACTGCTTCCTGGGCGGCAGCCGGGGTCTCCGGACGCAGCGTGTACCAGTTGTCGACATCCTGGGCGACTCCGTAATCATCCTCGTACGACGCGAGGACGTCCGGCGTATCGTGCTCCGGGTCGAACGTCACCGGGAGCAACGCCACGTCGTCGGCGTAGGTCTCCTCGATCGAATCGTGTTGCACGTGTCGAAGACTCTCCAGCAGCCCCGGACAGGCGCTCGGACACCGCGTAAACAGGAACGTGTACAGCGAGTGACGCTCCCCGACGAAGTCGGTCGTCGTGATCGTCTCGTCCTCGAGCGGGGCCGGAACGGTCACTTCGGGGACCTCGTCGCCGTAGGTCGGGTGGGAAATCTCCGCGGCGATATCCTCGTCGTACTCCTCCGGCGGCGGGAGGATGACGTCGTCAGGGCCCTCGGAGGCACGGAGTTCGGTACAACCGGCTGTCGTCGCCACAGCCAGCATCCCTGCCGTACCGGTCGCTCGGAGGAACGACCGTCTCTCCAGCGACGGCAGGGACGAGGGCGGGAGTCGTTCGGAGTCCATCGTCTCGGCTGGAACTCGTCGCTTGCATCGCTAATACCCCTACTCGGGTTCTCGCACCGCAGGAACCCACCGGAACGCGTTCGGGTGAAACGGGTGTTATATAACTGCTCTCGACAGCGAACCGAACGGACCCTACACGTTCGCGAACGCTCGCTCGTCCGCGAACAATTATACGCCCTGCGCCGTCCCTGAGACCGGCGTCGTCCGAGCCGGTCGTCGCGAGGGACGCACCGCTCGAGGTGGCCCCGCGTTTCGGGGGCAAAAGAGCGGTAGCTGGCAGCACACTCGAGGCATATGAAAGGCGAGGCGAATCGATTCGCCGCCCGTCCCAGCGGCTGAGGATGGAGGCGGAATCGTTCGTATCCGTTCTCAGCGGGTGGGTGTGGAACTTCGGTACCAAGTGATCAGTACCGCCATGCTCCGCCTGTAGCGACCCGTACGATCGACCGTAGCCGACCGAATCACCCTATGTCCGAAAGCGAACGCCCATCAGACGATGTCGAAACGACGGAAGAACGTATCGAGCGGATCAAGAAAGCCTACGCGATGAAAGCCGACGACGCCGAGGAGCTGGGAATCAAAGACCGGATGGATTTCCCAGAGTGGGTCGACCTCGACGTGCCGGAACGTCGTCGATTCCTCGCGGGAACCGCGGCGGCCGGCACCGCAGCTATCGCCGGCTGTATGGGGGACGAAGACCCGGCAGACGAGGACGACGAAGCCGAGGACGGGGACGATGACGAAGACGAACCCGTCGACGACGACGCGGAAGTCCACGAGTTCGAGATGACCGCGTACCAGTACGGGTTCGAGCCACAGGAGATCCACGTTCCCGAAGGCGACATCGTCCACATCGACTTCATCGAGTCGACGTTCGAGGAGAATCCGGACTTCGAACTCCACGACTGGCACCTGCTCGATCCGTACGACGAACACGTCGTGCTTCCGGAAGACACGGACCCCGACACGGTGACCGAGTCCATCGAGTTCGTGGCGGACGAGCCGGGCCGGCACCTCTACGAGTGTACGCTGTACTGTGGTGACGGCCACGCCCAGATGGAGGGCGAACTGTTCGTCGGCGACGAGGCAGCGGAGTTCGACTACCGCGACATCGAGGACGTCCGTACGACTCACGAGATTCATCACGAGGAAGAGGAACTCCCACAGGAGCCGGAGCTGGTCGACGACATCATGGACATCCACATGGTGATCGAGCGGGACAACGCCTCCGTCTCCTACTACGACCAGGCGAACCACGAGAACCTGGGACGGATCGAGGACGTCGGTCACGCCATCCACGTCGTCGAGTTCCACCGTGACATTCCCGAGAACGAACGCGAAGGGGCCTACGCGTACACGATGGCCCGCGACGGACAGCTATTCAAGCTCGATCTGTTCGGGCTCAACCGCGTCGCCAGCTGTCGTGTCGGGACCGACGCCCGCGACCTGGCGCTGTCCCGGAACAGCAACTACCTCATCGGCGGCCTCTACAACCCCGGACAGCTGTTCATCGTCGACGCCGAGACGATGGAGCCGCTCAAACAGATCTCCACGCAGGGGATCGACCTCGACGGCCAGTTCGTCGAGAGTCGCGTCTGTGCGCTGTACGACGCCCCTAACCAGGGCGTGTTCGTTGCCGCACTCAAGGAACTCGGCCAGGTCTGGCTGATCGATTACACGCAAGACGAGGGTGACGAGGCCTTCCCCGTCGTCGCCGAGATCGACTGTGCACGAACCCTCCACGACGGGTTCTTCACGCCCGACGGCCGGTACTTCATGGTCGCCTCCCAGACCGACGGCGTCATGTCGGTCGTCGACGTCGAAGAACAGGAACTCGTCCGCAACATTCCGACCGGCGAGGTCCCACACCCCGGCCCGGGCGCGATGGACCCCGACACGGGACTGGCCTGGACGACCCACCTCGGCGAACCCGTAACGACGGCCTGGGACACCGAGACCTGGGAAGTCGAGGCGGAGGTCGAGGTCCCCGGCGGCGGCCTGTTCCTGCGGGAACACCCCGACTGTGACTACATCTGGTGTGACGTGGCCCTGCGAGACGACCCCGAACTCGATCAGCTGATCTACGCGATCGACCGCTGGGACCACACAGTCGAGATGGAGATCGAAACCGGCAGCGATCACGCCATCCACCCGATCTTCTCCCGCGACGGCCAGCGTCTCTTCGTCAGTCACTGGCCCGAAGGAGAGATCCACGTCTACGACAGTCACACTGGCGAACACATCGAACAGGTCCACGACGACTACATCACCCCGACTGGCAAGTTCCCGATGAACCGCGCCGAGAAGTTCCGGTTCGGCTGGGACGGCTGATCGTCCCGTCGCACCGAGGAGTCACGTCGGTCGACGACCGATCGTGTCCACCGACAAGCTACCACCCATCCCATACCCGCCATCCGACGCAGAGACGGTCCGACTCGAGCCGTCGTTTCCCACCGATCCATGTCCCATCCCACCACGACCGCCGACGAAGCCCCGACTCCGGCCGAAACCGACCTGGCGTTCGTCAAGCTGATGCGCGACACCGGCGTCGCCGTGATCGACGTCGACGCCGGCACCCACGTCGCGACCGTCGGCGACGGACGCCACCCACACGGCCTGGCGTTTCACCCCGGCGGCAGGTGGGTCTCCATCGCGTTCGCCGGCTCGAGCACGATCCAGACCGTCGATCGTCGGTCGCTGTCGGTCCTCGACCGGACCGAGACGGTCGGGACGGCACCGATCGGGATCGAGTACGCTCGCGACGGCCGCTACCTGTTCGTCACCGGCTACGGCGAGTTACCCGGCGCGGACGAGCCGGGCCTGACGGTGCTTCGGGCCGAGGACGAACGGCGACCCGGGGAACGCAACTCGTCCGACCCTTCGCTCGAACTCCTCGCGACCCGTCGGATCGGGAAGTGTGCCGGCGCGGTCGTCGATCGATCGAACGATCTCTGGATCGCACTGAAAGACGACGACGCGGTCGTCCGGCTGGACGCCGAACCGCCGTTCGAGATGCGCGATCGACTCGAGGTGCCCGGCGATCCCCAGGACCTGGCGTACGCACCGGAACTGGGGCTACTGGGTGTGAACAACGTCGACGACGGCAGCGTCTCGTTCGTCGATGTCGACCGCCGGACGCTCGTCGGGACGGTCGACGCCCCGAACCCGCGGGGCGGCGTCGCGTCGGTCGAACACGGCCGCTGGCTCGTCGGGGATACCGAGGGGGACGGCGTGACCGTGATCGACCTCGGCGACGACGCCGGCAGCGACGCTGGTCCCGAACTCGTCGAGCAGCGCTCGCTCGCCACGCCGACGGCCTTCCCCGACGTAACTCCCGACGGCGAGTACGCCGTCGTCGACGCCTACGAGGACGACCGCGTGACGTTCCTCGAGGTCGCGTCCCTCGAAGTCGTCGCACGCGTCGAGACGGGGCCGGAACCCCGCCATCCGCGGTTCGGCGCAGACGGACGGCGGTGTTACGTCCCGAACGTGAGCGGGGATTCGTTTTCAGTACTCGACACGGAACCACTCTTTCGAACGACAGACGGACCGCCGACCGTCGAACGGACGGTCGACCTTCCCGAGGACAGTGCCCCCTCGAGTTGTTTCCTGACGGAGCACGCGACCGGTGATACGCCATGACTCGTCCCACACAGACGACACGAACGGAGGAGACCTCCGGAACGGTTCCGGAGACGGACAGTGACAGCTTCGCGATCGTCAAAAACGCGGGCAGCAGCTACTTCAGCGCCGTCGATCCGGCCGATCGTGAGGAGATCGCCCGGCTCGGCGACGGCAGCTACCCCCACACCGCCGTCTTCCATCCCGACGGGAGACACGCGATCCTGCTGTATATCTCGAGTTCCCACCTCGAGGTGGTCGATCTGGAACGGCTGGAGACGGTCCAGCGGATCGACGATCTGGGGGTCGCGACCGTCGGCAGCGCGCTTACCCGCGATGGAAAGCGGCTGTTCGTCGGTACGGCCGCGGAGCTACCGGACGATCCGGAGCCGGGCGTCGTCGCCCTCCGAGTCGTCGGTGCTGACGGGGACGAAGGCGATGCGGGCGACTCGTCGATCCGCCTCGAGCGGATCGGTACACAGCCGATTGGCCGCTGTGCCGGGATGTGTATCGGTCCCAACGGGCTGGTGTACGTCGCCGACAAGAAGGCCGGCGAGCTGGTCGCGTTGTCGCCGACGGCCGAGCTGTCCGAGCTCGAGCGGTATCACGTCGGGAGCGAGCCACACGACATCTATCCGGTTCCCGGAACGGACCTGATCGCGGTCAACAACGCCGGCGAATCGTTTACTACGTTCGTCGACGCCGCAGAGGGGGCAGTTCGAGGAGCGGCTCCCACCGGCGAGAACCCACACGGGATTACGTTCGCCGACGGTCCCGGCGGGAAACGAGCCTACGTCCCCGCCCGTGACGACGAACGGGTCGCGGCGATCGACATCGGCGCGGTCACAGCCGGCGACGACGATCCCACGACGTTCGTCGACGTCGAGACGACGACCGGCTTCGCCGCGACCGCAGCCGACGACCGGTACGTGCTGGTCGACTCCTACGACGAGCCACGCGTGACGATCGTCGACGCCGAGACGCTGTCGGTTGCCGGTCACGTGACGGTGGACGGCGAACCACTGCATCTGGTCGTCGGAGACGACGGAAGCGAGTGCTACGTCGGCAACATGGATCGCCCCTCGGTGACCGTCCTCGATCTCGAGCCGCTCCGTGCGGACCGGCCGGACGAAGTGACGGTCGTCGACCGAATCGACGGACTCGGCGAGATGCCGAGCGGTATCTTCCAGCCATGATCGACCTCACCAGATTCGTCAACGGCATCGACAACCGGCCCGAGGGGATGAAATACGAGCAGTCGTTCGGCGACGGCAGCGAGGGTCGCAAGCGGTGCGGCTCCGAGGGTCCGGACGACGGAGCCGGCCGGGACGGAACCGACTCGCCGCTGGTTCCGCTCGTCGTCTGGAACACCACACCCGCCTGCAACCTGCGGTGTCAACACTGCTACTTCGGGGCCGTCGACAGCCGGTCGGACGAGGAGCTGTCGACTGCGGAGGCGAAAGCGTTCATCGACGAACTCGCCTCGATGAACGTCCCCGTGCTCGTGTTCAGCGGCGGCGAGCCGTTCGTCCGCGAGGACATCGCCGAACTCACAGCCTACGCCGACCGACAGGGGATGCGACCGATCGCCTCGAGCAACGGCACCTATCTGACGCCCGACCGTGCCCGAGCGGTCGCCGACGCGGGGATGGCCTACGTCGGCGTCTCGCTCGACGGCGTCGGCGACACCCACGACGAGTTCCGCGGCAAGGACGGCTCGTTCGAGGAAGCCATCGACGGGATCGAAAACGCCCAGGACGCCGGCATGAGCACCGGCATCCGTTCGACGATGACCCGGGAGACGATCGACGACCTGCCCGACCTCGTCGATCTCGCCGTCGACCTCGAGGTGGATCGGCTCAACGTGTTCCACCTGATCTACACCGGCCGGGGAGGGACGATCACCGACACCGACCTCCCCTTCGAGCGCAGCCGGGAGATGGTCGATTATCTCTTCGAGCGGACGCTCGAGTTGGCCGAGACGAACCCCGAGATGCAGCTGCTGTCGGCGGGGAACTACGCCGATGCAGTCTACCTCTATCGGAAGATACAGCGGGAACTGCCCGAGCGAGCCGATCGCGCCAGGGAGTTGCTGTTCGACGACGGCCCCGGCCGGGTCGTCAAGAAAGGCGACAGCGGTCCGAAAGTGGTCAACGTCGACTACCGTGGCGACGTCCACCCGAGCATGTTCCTGCCGACGATCACGATGGGCAACGTCCGTGAGCGTCGCCTCGACGAGATACTGGCCGACAGCGACGTCTGGTCGAAGCTCGCCGAGCCCAGCCCCCACCTCGAGGGACGGTGTGGCGAGTGTCCGTTCAGGGAGGTCTGTGGCGGAAACTCCCGCGCTCGAGCACTCGCGGAGAACGACGACCTCTGGGCCGAGGACCCACGGTGTTACCTGACCGACGAGGAGCTCGGCCTCGTCGGCGACGATGGCGGAACCGCCCACGAACCGACCGACGTACCGATCGACGCACCCGGCACCTGACCCATGTCCGATCCGATCCACCCCCCGACCCATCGCCCGCTGTGGTCGCGCTCTCGATCACACTCGAGCAACCCGAGTTCGAGCGAGCCGCCACAGTCACGATCGAGGCCGATCGCGACCGCGGACTCGAACGACCGAGTCGACCCCGAGAGACGACCGACACCGCCACGCTCGATCGAGCGTATCGCCTGCCTGACCGTCTCGGGACTGGACGGCGGCGGCTCGCTCGAGCGGATCGGCGACCTCGCGCCGACGGACCCGGTCGGGACGGCGGAAGCGATCGCCGCGACCGACCGCGTCACGGAGTGTTTCGTACTCGCAACCTGCAACCGCGTCGAGGTCTACGTCGCTGGCCGCTCACCGGGCGACTGTCCCGCTGCGCTCGAGGCGGTCCGGCAAACGCTGTCGATGCCGGCCGACGCCAGTATCGGCCGACTGTACGCTGGCACCGACGCCGTCGCCCACCTGGCGCGGCTCGCAGCCGGCCTCGAGAGCCCGATTCTCGGCGAGGACGAGATCATCGGCCAGCTTCGGCGCGCGCTCGAAGACGCCGACGAAGCGGGGCTCGTCGACGGCGTCGTCGGCCGCGCAGCCGAGGCCGGGCTTCGGGCCGGCCGTGCCTGTCGAACCGAGACGGGGATCGCCGACGGCAGCCTCGACTACGGCACCGCGGCACGGGACCTCCTCGCCGCCGAGGTCGACTCGCCGGATCGGATCGCCGTCGTCGGTGCCGGCGAGGTGATTCAGGCAGCCGTCGATGCACTTCGGGAGTGCTGGCCTGCCGTCCGGATCGACGCCGCGAATCGGACCGTCGAACGGGCCTGCAATCTCGCCACG
This sequence comes from Halobiforma nitratireducens JCM 10879, assembly GCF_000337895.1. GTDB lineage: Archaea > Halobacteriota > Halobacteria > Halobacteriales > Natrialbaceae > Natronobacterium > Natronobacterium nitratireducens. The sequence goes on along the minus strand of NZ_AOMA01000203.1, from coordinate 27,924 downwards.
GACGACGGGGTCGCCGTCGGACTCGAGCGAGTTGGGGAGATCGTCACGTCGGCCGACGGCGTCGTCGCGGCGACGGGGGCCGACGAGCCGGTCGTCGGGGCGGACGCCGTGACAGAAGGGCCAAGCGCCGTCGTCGATCTGGGCAACCCCCCGGACGTCGATCCGACCGTCGGCGACCGAGCCGACGTCGCGTACCGATCGCTCGTGGACGTCCAGCGCCGAGCCAGCGCCCGAACGAGCCGCCGCGAGGCCGTTCCCGAGGCCGAGGCGGTCGTCGAGGAGCACGTACGGCGGTTCGTCCGACGCGAGCGCGAGAACCGTGCCGAAGAGACGCTGCGAGCGTTACACGAACACGCCGCGGCCGTCCGGGAGACCGAACTCGAGCGGGCGCGCAACCGCCTTCGGGACGGCGACGCCGATCCCGAGCGAGTGCTCGAGGAGTTTGCCACCTCGTTCGCGGGACGGCTGTTCGGGCCGCCGACGGATCGACTTCGGGAGGCCGCCAGGGAGGACGATCCCGAGTTGCTCCGGGCCGCGGGAGAACTGTTCGACCTCCCCACGGACCCCACCAACGACGATGACGGGGAGTGAGCGAAACCGATCGGATTCGAGCGCGACCGCGAACGGAGACGACGGCCCGGACACACAGCGGGACGTGCCGACGATACGGTACGATGGCGAACGGATCGAGTCCGATGACGGTCAAAACCTCCTGCGGGCGCTGCCACGCGACGCCCTCTCGAGTTCGACCCCCGTCTCCCTCTGTGGGAACGGCATCTGTGGGATGTGTACCGTCACCGTCGAGGGCGAGACGAACGATCCGACAGAGGCCGAGCGCAAGCGGTTAGGAGCGGCGGATGACGGCTGCGAGGGTGGCGAGGGGAACGCGCCATGTGACGGTGACGGTGACGGTGACGGTGACGGAGACGACCGACAACAGCGTCGACTGGCCTGTCAAACGACGGTTCGCGGCGATCTCGTCGTGCGGAGGGAGTGAAAACACACGGAGAGCGGCCGGAGTCGAACGCGACACACGGACTGTCTGACAGCAGTCACGACGACGTCGGTCTACACCAGCGGCTAACACTGACGGCTTCAGCACCCGGTTCGAGCGACGGGTCCGGGCCACCGGTTCGTGAGAACGATCGACGTCACGGCGGTCTGCCTGCCGTATCAGAGGTCCGGCCTGCAGAACACGTCGGCCCCTTTCTTCCTGCAGTCGATCCGCACCTCGTCGCCGCTGGTTACGGAGACACGGTCGATCCGTCGGACGTATCTGGTCGGCCCGTCGACGTTCGGCCCCTGCTCTAGCTCCCGGAGCAAGCCGGCCTCTTCGAGCCGCGAGAGCTTTCGGTAGACCGTCGACTCGGACACGTCGAGTTCTTCGGATAGCTCTCGAGCCGTCGTCGGTAGTTCGACGGCTTTGTACAGTCGCCTCGCGGTGGGATCGGCGATCGCTTCGACGATCAGGGACGGATCACACCTCTGCTCCCGTGGTCGTTTCTCCCCGTTGCAGGGCTCGGACGATTCGGTTGCTCGGCTCATACGTCCGTCTACGGGTGGCGAGTCGTTTACGATTCCATTCGGTTCCCAGACTTCGGGAGCGATCACGGACGTGTCCACAGATGAAGTGGGGGTGGAGAAGGGGACGGGAGAGACGCGTAGCGTGAACGCGACGCGACACCTGCCGAGCACGGGACGGCAGGCTACCGACCCGCGTCGCCGTCAGGCCACCACGACCGTCTCGAGGACGATCGCGACGAGGATCGCCCCGAGATAGTAGTTCGAGACGTAGAACGACCGGAGGGCGGCGTCGTCGGTCGGTTCGCGGTACTGGCGGACGACCGAACGGAGGAAGACGCCACCGAGTGCGACGGAGGTCAGGGTGTAGAGCCAGCCGAGGCCGGCGAGCCAGCCGAGCAGGCTCGCCGACAGCAGCGTCGCACCCAGGAACAGCAGGACGTGCCGGCGTGCGGTCAACACTCCCTCGACGACGGGGAACATCGGGAACCCGCCGTTCGCGTAATCCTCGCGGTAGGCAATCGCGAGGCTGTAGAAGTGTGCCGGCGTCCACCAGAAGATGACCGCCGCGAGCACCAGCGCCGGGAGCCCGACGCTGCCGGTGACGGCCGCCCAGCCGATCAGCGCCGGTAGCGCGCCTGCACCACCACCGAGAACGGTGTTCCAGGACGTGTTCGGCTTCAGTACGGCTGTATAGAGGACGACGTAGTAGGCGATCGCCGCCAGCGTCAGGACGGCCGCAAGCGCGTTCACCCAGGTCAACATCACGGTCATCGAGGCCGCGACGAGGAAGCTTCCGAACGCGACGGCGTTACGAACGGGAACGAGGTCGTGGACGAGCGGCCGGTCGTTCGTCCGATCCATCTGCCGATCGCGATCGCGCTCGAGGACGTGGTTGAACGTACCCGACGCGCCGATCGCGAGGGTACCACCGAGCAACGTCGCGAGGACGGTACTCACCGCGACCGACTCGCCAGTGACCGTCGCCAGGCCGATACCGGCGAGCGCGACCAGACAGAGCAGCCACACGAGTTTTGGCTTGGTCAACGTCAGGTACGCGCCGGCGGTCCGGCGAAGTCGTTCGAGCGGTTCCAGGTCCTCGACCTGGACACGATCGGCGGTCGGCTCCGTGGCGACGGGCTCGTCGGAGTCGTCCGGCTCGAGGGACGGGTCCGGGTCGATCGGTTCCGTGAACTCGTCCGCGCGTTCGCCTGCGTCCTCGAGCGCGCGGTTCTCGAGGGCGACGATCAGCGCACCGAGCAGCCCTCCGAAGATGACCATCGCGAACAGGAGGTGTGCGACGCTGACCAGCGTCGACCCCCCGACGACGAGCATAGCACCCAGAGCGACCTGAACCGGGAAGAGCACGAGTGCGACCGCGACGCCGGCTTTCACGCGCCAGTCGACGTCGAGCCGCCAGGCAGCGAGAGCGGTTGAGACGACGAGGACGCCCGCGAGGAGTGCGGCGGCACGGTGGCTCCAGAACAGCAGCGCCTCGCCGGTCATGGGGCCAATCGTCCAGTCGGTCGAACAGCTGGGCCAGGTCGTACAGGAGGAGCCGCTGCCGGTCGTGGACACGGCTGTTCCGAGGGCGATCAACAGGTACGCGGCGATTGCCGTCGCCCCGAGCAGGTCTCCGAACCGTCGACGATCGATCGTTGGTATCATAGTATCCCTCGCGTTCTCGCGGGGCCGATGTGGCGTCGAGTGGCCGGTAGCGGGTCACTGGCCACCGAACGCGGACGCCGCTATCGGTACCCGTCCGGTCGGCCGCCCCGGCGAGAATCGGCGAGACGGCCGTCTATATGCGATCGAACGAACCGTCTCTCCCTATTTTTCCTCCCGAATCCGTTCGGGTGCTCGAGCGGTTACGTCCGGGAGGAAGACAGCACCGTTCGCATCACCACCCCGGGAAGTTCGAGGTCCTCGTGGTCCGGCCCGCTAACGTCGATCCGCTCGATCCGTTCGAACCCGACCGCCTCGTAGAAGCCGACCGCGTTGCGCGAGGCGTGGACGACGACCGTCTCACAGCCCGCGTCGCGGGCGACGGACAGCAGCCGCTCGACGAGGGCCGTCCCGACTCCCCGTTCGGCGTGGTCGGGATCGACGAACGTCGCGGCGAGGACGGCTCGGACCGGCTGTGGATCGTCGGCAGCGTCTCCCCTGCTGTGGTCGTTCTCGAGGTGCAGACTCCCCCACCCGACGATCTCCCCGTCGATCTCGGCGACGACCGGGTTCGTCGCGGTGCTTTCGAACTCCTGGTCGGGAACGTCTCCGTCCGGGAGCAGTGCCGCCAGTTGTGCGTCCGCGTAGCTCTCGGCTGCTCGGCGGCGGAGGGCGTCGGTCTGAATGCGGACCATCGCGTCCGTATCAGCCGGCGTTGCGGGGCGAATCGAGACCATATCGGTCGATGTCGACGGAGCGGCAACGTTCTTTCAGCGATTCGAACAGGTTCGGCTACGGACACGCCATCTCCAGGACGGGGTCGCCGATTCGAGCGACCAACGTCTCTCGGCCCCCGTCCAGGGGGAAGTTGAAGCGTCCCCCGCCCGTACTTCCAGTCAGATCCATGACCCGCGCGGCGGACCTGGCAGCCGTCCTCGAGTCGGCGGAGTCGCTGGCGATCGTCTGTCACGACAACCCGGACCCGGACTGTCTGGCAAGTGCTCTCGCGCTCGAGGCAATCGCGCTCGAGGCCGGCACGGACGAAGTGACGATCACCTACGGCGGCGAGATTTCCCACCAGCAAAACCGCGCGTTCGTCAACATGCTCGCGATCGACCTCTCACACGTCTCGTCGGTCGCAGTCGAAGACCACGAGTGTATCGCGTTCGTCGATCACACTCGCTCGGGCGCGAACACCGAGGTCGACGTCGAACCGGCTATCGTCATCGATCACCACCCTGACGACCCCGACGACGTCGCCTTTGCGGACGTACGGACCGACTACGGTGCGACGGCGACGATCTTCGTCGAGTATCTCACCGAACTCGAGGTGGAGTTGACGACCCGCCTCGCTTCGGCGCTGCTGTTCGCGTTGCATCGCGAGCGACTCGATTTCGTCCGCGAGCCGACCCGGCGGGAGTACGAGGCCGCGTTGTCGGTCTACCCCGAAGCGGACCTCGAGACGCTCGAACAGCTGTACGGAAGCGCCTTCTCGCCGGGGACCCTCGACGCGATCGGGCGAGCGATCGCCACCCGCGAACGTCGTGGATCGTCATTGGTCGCAAGCGCGGGCAAGACCAGCGAGACCGACGCCTTACCCCAGGCTGCGGACTACCTGCTCAACCTCGAGGGGGTCGATACCGTCCTCGTCTACGGCATCATCGACGACGCGATCCGGATGAGTGGCCGCTCGATCGACCCCCGTGTCCACATGGGCGAAACGCTCGAGGACGGGTACGGCGAGTTCGGCGAAGTCGGCGGCCACCACGACATGGGTGGTGGCCGGATCGAACTCGGGCTGTTCGCGGACGAGTCCGACGATACTGCGGCACTGCTCGAGTTCGTCGGCGGACGACTCACGCGCCGGTTTTTCGATGCATTGAATCTCGAGAGCGAGGAGTAGCACCGAGAGTCGGGGGTGGCGCTCGGTACCCCTGTTCGTCACTCGCTGTCGAGGTCGCTCGGGGTCGGCTCGTCGGGTTCGTACTTCGGCAGTTGGACGGTGAGGACGCCATCGACAAGCGTCGCCGAGGCGGCCTCGACCACGATCGGTTCTGGCAGCCGAACGCAACGGACGAACGAGCGAATCGTCCGTTCCCGTCGTAGATAGCGGCGATCGGTCGCTCCGTTCGGTCCGCTCGTGCCGTCATCGCGAGAAGCGGTCCCCTCGGGAGCGCCGCTTCGGTCGCCGTTGATCGTCACGCGTCCGGGCTCGAGTCGCACCGTCAGCTCCGCGCGCTCGTAACCCGGAACGTCGACGGTGAGGACGAACGCCGCGCCGATGTCGACGAGGTCGAGTTTCGTGCGCCGCCGGCCGGGCGACAGGTCGAGCCGGCTTCGGTCGTCGATCGTTCGCAGGCAGGTCCGGACTGCGTCTTCGAGTCGGCGTCCGAGGCGGGGACGCTCGCTCGAGGGCGCATCGCCGTTTGGCTCGATGTCGGCTCCGTCGCCGTCCGGCCCGTTGGAGCGCGTCGGCATGGTCACGACGACGGTACGGGCCCGTGCCGGAAAAAGACGGGTCCGATCGTGGAGACGGTCGGCGGCTCGAACAGGTTAATTCCCGGGAAGGCGGCAGAACCGAGGCCAGGGCCGGACGTTTTTAGCGTCCTCGACGTAACGGGGGTATGAGTTCCGCACTGTTCGTCGTCAGCGAGGAAGGCTACTGGGGAGAGGAATGTATCGAACCGCTCGAGACGCTCTCGGATGCGGGTATCGAGATTACGGTCGCGACGCCGTCGGGAGGCCCGCCGGAGATCGACGAACAGTCGATCGACCCCGACGAGGTGGGCGAGGAGACCGCCGAGCACGTTCGCGAGGTTCACGAGACGGACGACCGGCTGAACGATCCGATCCCGACGGCCCGAGCCGACGCCGAGCCCTACGACGCTGTCGTCTTCCCCGGGGGCCACGGCACCGAGTGGGACATCAACCAGGACAGCGACGCTCGGCGGTTGCTCCGAGACGCCGTCGAGGGGGAAGACGGGAAAGCGCTCGTCGTCTGTCACGCCGTCGGCATCCTCGCGTTCGCCCGGGACAGCCACGGTGCGTTCCTCGTCAACGGCCGGGACGTGACCGGCTTCCCCAACGAGTGGGAGGAGGGGATCGTCGACGAGAACGACTGCATGCCCAACGGCCGGAAGCTCCCCTACTGGGTCGAAGACGAGGTCGTGGCCGCCGGAGGCAACTGGGACGCCGAACTCGACAGCGACACCAGCGTCACCGTCGATGGGGACCTGCTCACTGCACGCGGCCCCGGGTCCTCGGCGGCGGCGGCCGAAACGCTGCTTGAGGAACTCGAGAGTTGACTGGATCGCCACGGGAGAACGGTAGGTCTCCTCACACGTCCGTTTCGGACCGAGTCAGTTATAGACGCTGCTCCCCGAGGGGTCGTGTGGTCCCTGCCGAACCGAACTCGCCCCGGACGCTACAGAGTCGCAGCTACCGCATCACCGTCGACGAGGGACGGGATTCGTTCTACGCGCTCAGCATCGAGGACGCCGACAGCGAGGACGCGTGGCTCATGTCCGACACCGTCGTCGCGCTCGAGAACATGCGATAGCGTCGATTCTGTGTTCGTCGTCGCGCTTTGCTCGCACCCTCGACAGCGAGCGGAAGGGGACACCACGACCAAGGCCTCGGGCACCGTCGAGGAGACCGACGTGAGGAGTCCGCTACGACCGGCATCGGCTGTAGTCGACGATGCGCGAATCAGTCCCTTTTTACGAGACGCCGGGGAAGTATCGGCCATGAGCTTCGAGGAAGACGATCAGGTCGTTCTGCACGACGAACACAGCGAGTTCGACGGAGAGACCGGCACGATCACCCAGACGATGGAATCGATGTTCGGCGACGTCACCTACACCGTCAGCTTCGAGGACGGACAGGAAGCCGGCGTCCCCGAGGACTCTCTCGAGGCTGCCGACGAGGACGAAAGCGAAGACGAAGACGCCGACGAGTAACGACAGCCGGCACGACGGATCGACGATCCGTCTGACTGCCGACTATCCGACCGGCTGACTGGCCGGAGCCGACGATCGGGGACAGGACGAGACGGAAACAAAACCGATCTCGCCGACCGATCCTCGAGTTCGAACCGACGCTACGACACGCAGATGCCACAGATTCCGCTTCACTACGTCGATTTACGGACGTTCTGTTACGCGACCGAGGACGAAAAGCGCGTCGAGGAGGCGCTGCGGACGTTCCTTCCCGGCGACGGGGACGCCGACAGCGCCGGTGACGGCGACGGAGAGAGCGATAGCGCTACCGATAGCGGGGAATCGTTCCCCATCGAACGCACCGAGAGCGAGGGTCACTACGGTGATCGCATCCTCGTGCTCTCGGCCCGCGTAGAGAACGCCGACGACGTACGACACGTCCTCTCGCGGCTCGCCGATTTAGAGGGGTTCGATCGCCTGATCGACGAACTCGACGACCGAGTCACCGAGAACACCGAACTCTTCTTGCGACTCGACAAACAGGCCGCCTTCGGCGGCGACGTCCGGCTCGGCGAGGGGATCACCTTCCGCGGGAAAGTCGAGGCCTATCCGGCGAAAAAGGAGCAGGCCGTCGACAACGCCGAGGAAGTCCTCGAGCGGCTGCGTGACGACGAGTGACGCTCGAGTCGCCCCGACCGATTTCTCCCGGGCGCGACGACACGGTGTCGAAGAGACGTTGCTGAGGGGGAGTTTCGACCCCGTTACGGCCAAGAGTTATTCGTTTCGCGGACGTACCATGCATGATGGACACATACACATTCGTCCCACTACAGGTCGACCTCGGCGATCCGCTTTTGTTCGTCGGCGGATTGGTACTCGTCGTCGTCCTCGCGACCGTCTGGTCGATGGTCGAAATCGTGGACGCGTACGATCGAGCCGCACTCACCGTCTTCGGGGAGTACCGCAAGCTCCTCGAGCCCGGACTGAACATCGTCCCACCGTTCGTCTCCCGGATTTACACGTTCGACATGCGAACGCAGACGATCGACGTACCGAGCCAGGAAGCGATCACCCGCGACAACTCCCCCGTGACTGCCGACGCGGTCGTCTACATCCGCGTGATGAACGCCAAACGCGCGTTCCTCGAGGTCGACGACTACCAGCGAGCGGTGTCGAACCTCGCACAGACCACCCTGCGTGCGGTGATCGGCGACATGGAACTGGACGACACCCTCTCCCGACGGGAGATGATCAACGAGCGAATCCGTACCGAGCTCGACGAACCCACCGACGAGTGGGGGATTCGCGTGGAAAGCGTCGAGGTCCGCGAAGTGACACCGTCCCGTGACGTCAAGGGTGCGATGGAGCAACAGACCTCCGCCGAGCGGAAACGCCGTGCGATGATCCTCGAGGCACAGGGAGAACGTCGCAGTGCGATCGAGAAGGCCGAAGGACAGAAACAGTCCAACATCATCCGCGCCCAGGGTGAGAAACAGAGCCAGATCCTGGAAGCGCAGGGTGATTCGATTTCGACCGTGCTCCGCGCTCGCTCCGCCGAATCGATGGGCGAGCGAGCGGTCATCGACAAGGGAATGGAGACGCTCGAAGAGATCGGCCGGAGCGACTCGACGACCTTCGTCCTCCCACAGGAGCTGTCCTCGATGGTCGGGCGCTACGGCAAGCACCTCACCGGGAGCGACGTCGCCCAGGAGGACGGGCAACTCGAGAGTCTCGAGTTCGACGAGGAAACGCGCGAGCTGATCGGGCTCGACGACATCAGCGAAATCATCGGCGAGATCGAAGACGCCGAGGTGGACGTCGAGGCGATGGAACAGGAGGCCCAGGCGATCAAGGAAGGAGAAGATATGTCGGCGGAGGGCGGTGACGCCATCGATATCGCGGAGACACGCCAGGGCACTGAGCCGGACGCCGACTCGGGATCGAACTGAATCGGCGGACGAACCACGCGAATCTGGTTCTGCCATCCCCGGATCGACGGCCCTCTCGCCGGGATCGAGCGCGGCTCTTTTGCCCCCTCCGGGTGACCGTTCGGGTATGCAAGTCCACGTCGTCGGCGACGATCCGGTCCGATCGGCCGTCGTCGCCGCGCTCGGTGACGTCGACGTCACGGTCGAAGAAGCCACCCCCGACGAGTTGCGCGACGCGCGGTTCGCGGTCGTCGGTGCCGTCGCGGGAAGCGAAACCTTCGAGCGGGCAACCGAGGCGACGCGAGCGGGCTCGACGCCCTGGATCGCCGTCGAAATCGGCGGCGTCGGCGGCCACCCCATAGCGTCCGTCGACGCGTCGGTAGCCGGGTTCGCGCCGGGCTCGGGAACGGGTTGTTTCGACTGTCTGCGTGCCCGCGTCGCCTCCCACGTCGACGAGCCGGCTGCGAGCCCACAGGCCGACCGCAGCGCGGCCCGGCTCGCCGGCGCGATCGCCGGCCGGGAGTGTGTCCGTGTGTTCTCCGGCGACGAGCGTTCTATCATCGGCAGCGTCGTCGAACTCCCGCACCGTCGCCGTCGTTTCTTGCCGGTCCCTGGCTGTGACTGTGGCGGCAAACGGGACCGAACCCTCGAGCGCGACGACGACTCGCTCGCGCTCGAGACCGCAGTCGAACGCGCCGACGGAGCGATCGACGACCGGGTTGGCATCGTCGAGACGATCGGCGAGATCGAATCGTTCCCAGCGCCATACTACCTCGCGACGACCGCCGACACGACCGTCTATAGCGACGCGGACGCGCCGAGCCAGGCCGCCGGTGTCGCCGACGACTGGAACGCCGCGCTGATGAAAGCCGTCGGCGAGGGACTCGAGCGCTACTGTGCCGGCGTCTACCGCGACGAGGACTTCGTTACGGCAAGCGAAACCGACCTCGAGAACGCCGTCGCTCCGACGGCGCTCGTCCGGCCAGCGGATGCACCCGACTACGACTCGAGCGAGGAGTACCGCTGGGTACCCGGCGAGAACCTCGATACCGGCGACACGGCCCACCTGCCGGCTGCGGCGGTCCAGTTCCCACAGCCGGGACCGCGGCTCGTTCCCGCGATTACGACCGGACTGGGCCTGGGGTCGTCCACAGTCGATGCCCTCCTCTCTGGACTGACCGAGGTGATCGAACGGGACGCGACGATGCTCGCGTGGTACTCCACGTTCGAGCCGCTGGAACTGTCCGTCGACGACGAGCGCTTCGACGCCCTTGAGCGACGTGCCCGCAGTGAGGGGCTGTCGGTGACGCCCTTGCTCGTCACCCAGGACATCGACGTTCCAGTGGTGGCGGTTGCCGTCCACCGCGACCCCGGCCGCGACCCCGGCCACGAGGTCGGCGTCGAACCAGGCGGAGAGAACTGGCCCGCGTTCGCCGCCGGCTCCGCGGCCGGACTGGACGCGACAGCAGCAGCAGCCTCCGCACTCGAGGAGGCACTCCAGAACTGGATGGAACTGCGGAACCTCGGCCCCGACGACGTCGGCGAGGCGTCGGGTGCGATCGGGGAGTACGCTTCCTTCCCCGAACGTGTCCGGGAGTTCGTCACCGTCGCGGACGAGCGAACGGTACCCGCAGCGAGCGTCGGCCCCGACTCGGTGCCGTCGGGCGTAGACCGGCTCGACGCGATCGTCGATCGCGTCACCGACGCCGGGCTGACTCCCTACGCAACCCGGCTGACGACCCGCGATATCGAGTCGATCGGGTTCGAGGCAGTGCGAGTCGTCGTTCCCGGCGCACAACCGCTCTTTACGGGGGAGCCGTACTTCGGCGACCGTGCTCGGACGGTTCCCGCGGAACTCGGGTTCGAACCTCGACTCGAGCGGGCGTTCCATCCGTACCCGTAGCGACTTCTAGCGTCGGGCAACGACAGGCGAGAGCGACTCGAGTCCGGAACCGAGCGTCGTTCGTCGACGGGAGCTGTCGGTCACGGAACTGGAGACAGGAAAACGAGCGTCGGCTCCAGTGGCGAGCGAAATCAGTCCCCGCCGCTGGAATCGGCCGAGTCGTTCGACTCCGGCGAACTCTCGCCGTCGCCGTCGAACTCGTCGTCCCTCCCGTCGGTGACGTTGCCGTCGGCCGAAATTGCCTCGACGGACTCGTTTCCGTCCGCCCCATCGCCCCGTCTGACATCGACGATCAGGTCGTCGTCGCGGACGTAGACGTTCAGGTGTTCCGTCTCCGGGGTGATCGACACTTCCCTGACTTCCACCTGCTCTTGGCCCTCGTACTTGACGATCCGGAACCGCTGGTCGACCCGCTCGAGGTGGTGGGGCATCGCACGCTCGTCCGGCGTGATCGAGAAACTCTCGTCGTAGGTCTGTCGTCCCGTGTCCGTCTCTCGGGCCTCGAGACGCAGGTTGTACGAGGACCTTCCCTCGTTGACGACCTCGATCGGGACGACTCCCTGGAAGTCGAAGTGCTCCTGGACGCCCTCGAGACAGCCGGCGAGGCCGGCCACCGCGGCGACGCCCGCAGTTCGAAGTACCGTACGGCGATTCACGAACTGGACTGAGGGCCGGACGAACGTAGTCGTTACCCTTCGGCTCGTTGGCCTATCGCCCGACGGTCGTCAACGACCACCAATCCCTTTCGTCGTGGGGCGAGAACGCTTCCCTATGGAGAAGGTCACGATCGACGATGTCGAAACGCAGCCGAACCCGATGGACGTCCACTCGATCAGACGGCCGATCTCGGCCGCACTCGGTTGTACCGACTTCGCGATGAACTACTTCGAACTCGAGCCCGGCGAATCGTTCTCCGGCGGGTACCACACCCACCACGATCAGGAGGAGGTCTTCTACGTACAGACGGGAACGGCGACGTTCGATACCGAAGACGGCGAGGTCAGCGTCGACGCCGGCGAGGTGATCCGGTTCGCGCCCGGCGAGTTCCAGCACGGGTACAACGATCCGGACGCTACCGATCCCGTCGTCGGCTTCGCTTTCGGCGCACCGGGCCCACGGCACGACTGGGACGAGATCGAATCGATCGTGTACTGCCAGCACTGCGACCAGGAACGAGGCCACGGACTCGAGTTGACCGACGACGGCGCGTTCGAGATGACGTGCAACGAGTGTGAGACGGCCTTTACGATCGGGTAAGGGCCACATCCACACACTCTCCACTCTCGAGAAACGCGAGAGGGAAACGGACGGCAACGGAGCACGACACCGTTAGCCGAAACGGGTCGCTTCACGCTCTGTGAGGAGGCGAGCCGGTTCCGACGCCGATCAGCTATCGTCCGGCGAGTAGTTTGGCGCTTCGTCGGTGATGACGACGTCGTGGGCGTGGCTCTCGGCCTGACCCGCCGAGGAGACGCGGACGAACTCGCTGCGGTCTTTGAACTCGGGGATCGTCTCGGCACCGACGTAGCCCATACCGGACTGCATCCCGCCGGCGAGCTGGTGGAGTTCGGACTTGAGGGTGCCCTTGTACGGCGTCGCGGCCTCGACCCCTTCGGGGACGTAGTCTTCCTCCTCGTCGGGCTCGTCTTTGAGGTAGCGGTCGCTGTCGCCGGATTTCATCGCTCCGACCGAACCCATGCCGCGGTACTGCTTGTACTTCTTGCCGTTCATCGTGACGACGCGGCCCGGAGCCTCGTCGGTACCGGCGAAGTACGAGCCGAGCATGACGGCGTCGGCACCGGCGGCGACCGCCTTGATGGCGTCGCCGGAGTAACGGATGCCGCCGTCCGCGATGACCGGAACGTCTTCCTGACTGGCAACGTCGGCGACTTGCGCGACCGCGGTGATCTGGGGCATTCCGGCACCGGAGACGACGCGGGTGGTACAGATCGAACCCGGGCCGATACCGACCTTGATCCCGTCGGCGAAGTCGACGAGTTCCTGGGCGGCCTCGCGGGTACCGACGTTGCCGACGACGACGTCTGCCTCCACGGTTTCCTTGATCTCGCGTGCGCCCTCGATGACGTTCCGATTGTGGGCGTGTGCGGTGTCGATAAAGAGGATATCCGCGCCGGCTTCGTCGGCCGCCTCGGCACGGTCGTCCTCGAAGGGGCTGACCGCGACGCCGAGCCGGAGCCGTCCCTCCTCGTCGCGGACGGCCTCCTTGTACTCACGACGCTGGAGGATACCCTGCATCGTGACCAGACCAACGAGCAGGTTCTCGTCGTCGACGACCGGGACACGTTCGATCTTGTGCTCGTACATCAGGTCGAACGCGTCGCGGGGATCGACGCCTTCATCGACCGTGATGACCTCGTCAGTCATCGCTTCCGTGACGGGATCGTCCTCGTTGACCTCGAGGTGCGGACGGATGTCGGTACTCGAGATGATTCCCAGTACCTCGCCGCGCGTGTTGACGACGGGCGCGCCGCCGACGCCCTCGCGGGCCATCAGGTTGTCGACCTCACGGACCGACATCTCGGGATCGGCGGTGACGACGTTCTCGGCGGGGATGACGAGTTCGTCGGCACTTTTGACGCGTTCGATCTCCTCGACCATCTCGTCGATGTTCATGTTGCGATGGAGGACGCCGAGGCCACCGTGGCGGGCCATCGCGATGGCCATCTCGCTTTCCGTAACGGTGTCCATCGCCGCCGAGAGGATCGGGACCGACACCTCGACGTTCGTGGAGACTTGCGAGGTGAGATCCGCGTCGTCCGGTTCGACCCGGCTCTCTTTCGGTCGAAGGAGGACGTCGTCGAACGTTAGCGCTTCCGGTACCTGCAGTTTCGAAGAATAGGGCTCGTGCTCTGGAACGTCGTTCGCCATGTAAACCGTCCGAACCCGCCGGCAAAAAACGTTGCGAGATGCGATCGACTGTGAACGGTCCGCACGGTCGTCGTGACGGGAAATCCCGGCGATACGAGGCAGATTCGTACATCACGAGCCGGATGTGGTGGCTAGTGTCGCAGACCAAATGTATCGTGAAACGCCGTCTCACACAACGTTTATGGACAATCCGCTCGTGCATCTGGATATGCACGCTGTGAGTTCCAGCGAAGCCCGAATCGGTGGTCGGATGAGTGCCGTCTCCGCCTCCAACTTTAAATTCGGGAATATGAAACTCACAGCACGAGGCCTTACACGGACGAACTGGTGGCCAATTCTCCGATCCTGCCCCCAGATTCCCCACTATCAACGTGATCGTCCGTCACATCACCCGTCGGCCTCGGGTCATGGCCATCGACCCTAAGAAATGAGCGCCTCCGAACATCCGGTTGCACTCCGTCTCGAGTCATTAGTCGGTGGTAACGCCAAGTTGCTCGCCCTCGTGATGATGCTCCCGCTGATCGACGGGGTCTTCCCGGCCCTGATCCTGGCGGGAGCCCTGGACGACCCGCTGGGTGCGATCCAGGTCGGCCTGCTGATCTTCGGCGGCAGCGCAACGGTCGCGGTCATCCTCGCGGAGATGACCGGGACGCCCCGCGAGCAGGCTGCCGTCGTGTTGCTCGTGGGCATCCCGCTGATCCTGCTGTCGGCGATTCAGGCCGCGCTGGCACCCGCCATCGAAAGCGTCGTCAACATCGTCATCTTCGAGCGGTTCGCCGCGCTGGTGATCCTGGCTATCGCCGCGAAGACCGCCAGCGCGACGATCGGCGAGTATCTGCCCAGTCCCGGCGTCATCATCGGTCTCGGGCTGGTCGCGAGCATCGACATCAACGGCGCGAGCCTCGTCCTGATGGACGACCCCATGCTGGTGGCAAACTCCGTGCTCGCCGCGGTGGTCGGCGTCGCCTTCGCCCTCGGCGTCGCGCTGGGCGGCCCCTACCTGCGCGAGTACATGGACCTCGATCGGTTCCGGTTCGGCAGCGCCGTCGCGTTGGGCCTGCTGCCTATCGCACTGGTCGCCGACACCTTCGGTCAGGCACCGCTGGCGGCCCTGATCGTCGCCGCCATCTTCGCCATCGACCCGCCTCTCGAGCGCCCGGAGGACGAAGACGACGAGTCGTTCGCCCCCGCGGTCGGAACGGGGCCGCTGGCGGACGGCGGTAGCTGGGGGCCAGGCTCCGGCACGACGGCGAGTTCCGAGAGCGACTCTGGGTCTGCGGACGATCGATCCGGCACAGCCGCAAGTTCGAGTGCGAATGCGAGTGCGAGCGCGATCAGGCCCCCGAACACGGTCGGGAACGCGGACACGCACGACGACCTCGAGACCGACGGCTCCGGCAAGCGGTCGGCGACCCCGACCGGGTCGGACCCCGGCACGGCGACTGCCAGCGATCGGCTCGCGGACTCGAGTGACGATTCGGATGCGGTTGGGGACGATGAACGCGGAGACGACGGTGGAACCGAGAGTGAGGACGAGGACGCCTACCCGGGCGACGATACCACGGACACGGCGGGCCGGGCCCCGTGGCTGTAGCGTATCGCGAATCGAAACCACTTTAGGGAAAACCCCCCTACGAAGAAGCGAGGGGTTGTGGCCAAGCCAGGCATGGCGACTGACTCCAGAGGCACGCGCCCGGGACGACACTCCAGACTGATATACTGATCGGACGCCTGATCAGCGTCCGTGTGATGACCCTCTGGAGTTCCGAGGCGCACCGGAGATATCAGTCGATCGGGGGTTCAAATCCCTCCGACCCCATATGAAATAAAAGGCGAGAAACGGTTTTTCTCGCCTTCTCGACATTGTTCTCGTAGGGGGTGGTCTGCGTGACGATCGCCCCGTGGCCGTCGGCCGGTACTGGTTCGACGTGTCTGCATTGCGGAGCCCACGTCACCGACCAATTCTGCCGCGTCTACGGCGATAATCGCGACCGCGCCCATCGCTGTCCCGACTGCGATTCGTACCGACGGATGACCCGCGGGTCCGCAGCTGGGAAAGCCGTCGAGATACCGGACCCAGAGACCGCCGAGGGTCGTCACGGAGGTGAGGCCGATGTCTGAGCGGGTTGATCCGCGTGATCTGCCGGGCGGGTACTCGCCGGCATTTATCGAGACTCGCGACGGCCTGGTGTACGTCGCGGACGCGACCGTTCGCGAGACCGGCTGGCTCGAATTCACCGAGTGGTCCGGTACGTCCGGGTTGCTCCCACCGCGGGAGTGTGGGAAGGTCAAGTTCGTCGCGACCGAGCGGTACGAGGATCAACTGAAACGCCGCGTTGCGGACACGGATCGCCTCGAGCAGGCCCTTCCCGATACGGGGTTGAATCGATGAGTCGGACCGGACTAGGGCGGTTCGGCGTGATGCCGCCGACGATCGTCCGCGAACCAACCCGCGATAGCGACGACATTCCGATTTGCCCCGAGTGCGGGCATCCCGTCGCGAACTCGAAGGGGTCGCAGCGAATCGAGAAACCGGACCTCGTGAACGTCGTCCTCGCGGCGTCATTCGACGAACTCGTGACGTTCGGCTGGTCGTGCGATCGTCACCCCTACGAGGTCGTGATGCCGATGCGAGCCGGCGGTTCCGATGCCGGCGCAATGATCGATGGGTGGACCGGCGTTGAACTTCGGTTCACCGATGAGCACGTGCGTCACGTGCCGGTTCCGGAACGGGAGGTGAGCGAGCATGTCCAGTGAGCAGGCAACGCTCGTGGACTTCGAGCCGGACCTCTCAGCGCTTACAGACGCCGAGCGAGAGGCGTACCGCGCCTGTCGGATCGAAGGAACCGGCGTTCGCGAGTACGCTCGCGAAACGGAGCGACGGCCGGGCACGATTGGGAACCTGCTCGCCCGAGCTGAGGCGAAACTCGAGAACGGGGGTCAACGATGAGCCGGCTCGTCGAGGATGACGAGTGCGAGCGTTGCGGGGATCGCGTCGGTGCGCTTCGTCGACTCTGTAGCGACTGCACGCGGGACGTTCGTGACGCCCGGGAGGGTCCGCTGTGAGCGTCGACGCCGCCGATGACCCGGTGCAATTCGATGACGTAACCGGGTCGGAAGCCGATACGTTCCCCCGCCCACGAGCCCACGGCGCTGCGGTGATGAATCACTTCGCCGATGTCGACGATCCCCAGGCCGATCGCGGTGACGAACGCGGCACGCTGTACGATCGCTCGCTGTCCTACTGGCGCGAGCATGTTGGCGATCGCGACCTCGAGCCACACATCGCGGTCGAAGACTTCGACGCTGACTGGCTTCCAGACGGTGACTACGCCCTGGTGCTCACGTCCTCGCGCTGGAAAGCCGGTACCGGCCGCGGTGACGACTACCGGGCGTACTACGAGCAACACCTGAAACTCCGCGAGTGGGGGCCGGAAGACGACGACGGTGAACGCCCGCTTCGGAAGCCGCCGCTGGCGTTGCATGTCGAGATCATGCCCCAGTTCCGGGATATGGTGTACCAGAGCGGTGATCCTCTCGAGTGTCCCTACGGCGAGGGAACCCGGCTGCTCGCCTGGACGACGTGGGCCGAAGATCCCTTCGAGATCGAGCGCCGGATGTACGATGCACTCCGTGCG
The DNA here is from genome assembly GCF_000337895.1 of Halobiforma nitratireducens JCM 10879. Classification (GTDB taxonomy): domain Archaea; phylum Halobacteriota; class Halobacteria; order Halobacteriales; family Natrialbaceae; genus Natronobacterium; species Natronobacterium nitratireducens. The sequence continues at coordinate 10,442 of NZ_AOMA01000203.1, read as the reverse complement.
GTCTACGGCACCGACGCGGTGGACCTTGACGATCGCGTCGACGACGCCCGACGCATTTCGAAAGCCGAGGCGCACATTCGGTTCGATATCGACAAGAAGGGCACAGCTGTCGAAACGCTCGAACAGTCGAAAGCGCTCATCGACTGGGGCGGCCACTCGGAGATCGAGGCTCACCAGCAGCGGAAAAAAGAGGGCTGGTTAGAGGCGCTCGTCGAGAGCGACCGCTGGCACCTGCTCGGCTTCGAACCCCAGCGATACAGCACCGAGGTGAAGATCTATCAGGCGAACCAGTGGCACAAGAAACCCCGGAGTGACCCGCTCCACCACCCGAAACTCGAAGCCTCGTACGCGGGTGTCGACCACGGTGAACTCCCGCACGTCAGCGAGTGGGACGATCTACTTGATCACCTGCGGTCGGTCGTCGCAACGCACGCACGATGGGCTGGGATCGAGCGCTCGGATCTCGTCGAAGACGATTTCTTCGATGGGCCGGCATCGCCACCGTGGAAGTTCGAGCGACCGACAGGCCGCCGCGAGATGCTTCGAGAGCGGTACGAGGACTTGGCGACGGATATCTATCGGGAAGCGCTGAAGGAGTCGACCACGGCCGTCTACGACATCCTGCGGGTAATCGCCGAGAACGATGGCGCGACCTACGACGTCCTGGAAGACCGCACCGGACTCGCGAGATCGACGATTCGGTACCATGTTCGGCGACTCGCCGAGACTGGGGTCGTCTCACGCGAAGGGAATCCCGTGATGGTGTTTTTCGTTTCTCAGGTCGTCCTCGAGCGAGCCCGCGAGATTCTCCGCGAAGTCCACCCGGACGACACACCCGAGCAACAGACAGAACGCGCCGAGGAGCGGCGTAAGCAGCGCGAGAGTGACGGCGACCAAGTGGACGCGGACGACGAAGACGGCGACGAGACCGACAGCGAGACCGAGACGATCGGCTTCGAGTACCTCGAACGATTGGGGGCATCGATCCACGATGTAGCGTTCCTCCTGGAACGCGAGCAACTCGACGATCGCGACGTTCGGGTACGCGCTGACGAACTCCCGCCGCCGTTACAGTAATCTCGGCGGCCGGGTTCGAGTCGGCGGATAGCTACAGCATTCGCGGTTTCGCGTTTCTTTCGCCTGTTCTCACCCGTTTCAGAACTATCCTGCTCGATACACTCGTTTTCTGAGCGGAGTTTCACTTTCACCAGGGTGTTAACGAACTGACCCAGCGAGTTTTCGGCCAGTTTCGCGGATTGTATCGAAGATCTGAACACACGAACCACGCGTTCTGTGGGCTGAAATACGGCAGTTAAGCGGTTGCCGCGGGTATCGGGGTTGCCGGGAACCCCTACGGTAGGTGCCCCTAAGGGGGCAGGGTAATTGCGCGGCGCGCAGAGCGCGCGCCGCGCTCGCGAAAAATTGGGCCGGCCGATTCGAGACGGTAGAGCGGCCCTGCCCCACTGGTAGGATGGGCCGGGACCTCGATAACCTGCCTTGCCGAATCCGCTTAGAAGGGGTTACGTTTATTTTGAGATTTGAGGCAAAGTTCTTCAAAACTACTCCCATGCTCAACCGCCGTTTCACGCTTCACTCGATAGTTACCACCGTTAGTAACGTGAAGGTCCGCTGGATGAAAGAAGAACCAATCTTCATAATCGAAACGAATTCCGATTCGAGGTCTGGCACCAAATCTTTGAGAAAAGTATACTAAATCCTCAACCTCTGATCCTGTCAAGTAGATTGTGCCGTCGTTTCTGGCTTTTGCTTCAATTGCGTACTGCTGGGATCCATTTCCAGCAAGAACGTCTGGCAATGGACGCTGGGTTCCTCCTCCAGATTTTGGTACTCGTGTAGCAGCATAACCGGACTGGTCAAATAGATTAACGAGTTCGCGCTCTCGTTCGTAACCTTTTGTTTGAGACATACCAATACAACGTGTTTAAAAATAATAAGCAATATGGTACCGGAGTGAAAGTGAAATGTAGAAAAGGACGATTTCAGAGAGCATTCCCCGTTTCTCACCCCTCCCCCCAGGGGTTGCACGTCGACGAAATCCATTTCCCGAATATGCACACGAGCCGAGCAGCCCCGTGTGCATATTGCTCGCCGATCGGCGCGACGAACCCACCGACTCCTCTGACAGAGTGACAGAACCACCCCCGTTTTGGGCTGAATGGGCCGGTCCAGTGAGTCGAAAAAACTAGGATTTTGGGGGTCGTGTGTACGAGCATGCGAATCCGAACCGACGGCGACTACGCATACCGGGAAGACGCGATCAAGCGAGCAGCGGACTTCTACGACTGCAACAAGACGAAAGCCGTGGTGAGCGCCTGCGAGGACGTGCCCCGCTTAGTTGCAGCTGCCCGCCAGGTCCTCGAGCGGGACGACCTCACTCACGAGCAGCGCGAAGAGATCGCCGAAACGCTCTCGACGAGAGTGACGACTTTCGAGGTCGAGAGAAACGTAACCGTCGAGCGGGAGTAGTCACCGGAATTCCAGAAACGACGTCCGACAGAATCGTTCCGTCACCGGGACGATCGCGTTCCCGTCCTGGACGCTCGAGTTAGTAGTCTCCCTCCGGGATGGGCTGGGCCAGTAGATCGAAGCGTGACCCGCAGGTCTTTGACGGATGCCGCCTACACTTCTGATATGCCATTCAGTGTCTCCTGGCATACGCTTCTCGACGAACTCGACGACCTACCGGGAGGGGCCACCCTGATCACGCCGCTGTCGCACAAGCGGTTTCAGGTGACCGACGTTCAGGAGCAACGAGTCGTCATCGAATTTCTCGACCGCGATATCGACGAAACGCGGCCGCTCCAGCGCGAGCAGTTCGAAACCCTGTTCCGACGGATCACTGAGGAGCCGGGCGGATTCGAACTCGACAGACTCCCGGCTGACGCCGACCCGTATCCTGCCGTCCTCAGTCTTCACCCGCGATTCGAGATCGACGAGGACCGAGGCGTAATCGTCGAGAAAGAGGGGCCGACCACCAGCCAGCTACTCGATGCAGAACCCGAATCAGAGAGCGACGAGCAAGAACGAACCGAGCCGGACGTAGACGTCTACGCGGATGCACTTCTTCTCGTCGACGCCCTCGAGCGACACGATGTGACGACCCTCGAGGAGGTGGACACCGACGCGCTGGTGAACATCTATACCCTCCTTTCGGACGTTCAGCGTAACGCGAACGATCTCCGACAGGATGTCGCCGACGTTCTCCTCAACCGACTCCATCACGATCGGCCTGTAAGCGGTCCGTTTGGGTCGGTCCAGCGGACGAGCCGTCAGAACCGCACCCTCAAAGACGAAGAAGTGGTTGTGGAAACGCTCGAGGACGCCGGAATCGATCGCGAGCGGATCCTGGGCGTAGACCGTTCGAAGGTCGATGAAGCACTCGAGGTCACGGAAGTAGCCGAAAGTGACGTGTACGAGATCGAGACATCCGAATACGTCCGGAAAGCGGACGTGGATGAAGAACGCAAGGAGACGCGACTCCAGGGTCTCAAAGATCAGCTTGCGGCTTCGGAAGAGGAAGGAGCCGAAGAGCTACGCGAAGAGATCGAAGACCTGGAAGCGCGTATCGACGAACTCACGAGTTTCCGAACCGGCGCAGAAGTCAGCGACTGATGGGGAGACCTCAGAACACGTCCCCGATCGAGATCTTCGCCTGCTGGGTTCCGCGGTGATCGCCGCCCCGTGCCACCTGAGTAGTGGGAAGTTGAGGCGACCTCTCTCACGAGCAGCGCGAGGAGATCGCCGAGACGCTCTCGACTCGACTCACGAACTTCGAGGTCGAGAGGTCCGTAACTGTCGAGCGAGAATAGCAACGTTGCTTTTCGCTCAAAGTGCCGACAGTACCCCGGAAACGATCAATGTGGCCCAACGCTCAACGAATACTTCCGAGGTTCCGGGCTGCCTCGGCTGAGATCGTCACGGATTCTTCGCCGGCGCGGACCGGTGCCCCGGCGACCGATTCGATCAATGCCGCGAGTTCCTGGCGGTACTCCGGCGGGCGTTCCTCGACGATCTGGATCGAATCACTTGTCGTATCCGGCGCGCCCCGGTTGGCGAGATAGGAGTGGACAAACGTCTCGCGGGTGTCGTCCGGTGCGCCCTCGAGGTAGGCGGGCAGCGAGAAGTCGTCGATCTCGCTTTTCTTCCCCAGCGGAGCGCCCAGGACGTGGAGGACGCGCCCAAGGATTGCTCCGTCCGCGCCGGGACGAACGACCGGGCCACGAACGTCGTCCGGGTCGTCCTCGTGGACCGTGTGACCGACGCCGGCCAACTCGAGGGCGTCGATCGCGTGTGAACGATAGCCGCGTTCATTCAGGACGAACGTCGGTTGCCAGTTCGGGAGAATTGATCCACCGGAGTAGACGTTCGCGACGAGGGCGTTCAGCGCCGTGAACTGCTCGTCGTCGTAGCCGACCTCGAGCCACCCGCGCTCCCGAGCGCGGCGAATTCCTTCTACGACGTTGGGCGTCTTGCCGTCGTCCCACGACCGGACGCGGCCGCGGGGCAGCTCGAGGGCGTTCGCCGTCGCGACGTAGCCCTTGTCCGGGTGGTCGGCCTGGTACGCGACGACGCGGCGGTACTGCTGGACGATCTTGTAGGCGTCGTCGTAGGTGCCGCCATCGTAGGTGCCAGCGAGGTCGCGCTCGGTGACGAACCGGTCGTCGTCGGTCATTGGACTGTCTTCAGCACGCGAAACTCATGTCGGTTCCGGACTGTTGGCTGAAACACCGAATCGCAAGACGGCGTGTCTTCAAGACGGTGCTGTAACGGTTCTACGCCCGCCTGATTCTCAGATGTGAAACCGTCAGTGACTGTCGTTTTCACCAATGAGATACACTATGGGGTAAATATATGTACCCGTAGTCAACTGGTTGTTACCAGCACCAAAATCGGACGGCGGGACGGGTGCGACGGGTGGTCATGCCTGAATCCCAATCCCCGCGCAGGATGTGGGTACCCTGCGTGGGGTGTTAGTCCTTCCGGCCCGAGTGAAAGTGGTGCTGTGTAAACATGTTCGACGCAACAAAAATCCGCGACAAACTAGTTGGATCGGAAGAGGAACGTGCAGTAAGCCCGGTGATCGGGGTCATCCTGATGGTTGCCATTACCGTCATTTTGGCTGCTGTGATCGCCGCGTTCGTGCTGGACATCGGAGGAGGACTTGACGAGCAGCCACAGGCGGGTGTCGATATCGACGGTGACGGAACTACTGATGTTACGGTCACCCTCACTGACACAGGCAACTCCGACGGCGTTGCCATTGTTGACGACACCGGTGAAGTCTATTCGGACGACCTTGACGCCACAGGAGCGCAAGTTAATATCGACGACAGCGACGACGGTGATTACACTGTCCAAGCGTACTTTGGCGAAGTGAGTTCCGGTGAGGATATCGATGACGCGGCCCAAGCAAACGCAATTATTGGCGACTTCACCGTAGAGGATGCGTAAACAATGTTTGATGGCAAACAACTTCGAAACAAGATGATTGGATCGGACGATGAGCGTGCTGTCTCCCCGGTGATCGGGGTTATCCTGATGGTCGCCATTACTGTCATTCTGGCGGCCGTGATTGCCGCGTTCGTGCTGGACATCGGAGGCGGACTCGAAGAAGATCCACGAGCAGGAATATCTATTGAAGGGGACAATACCGATTCAGTGACTGTAACTGTGACCGATCTCGGAAATGCTGATGGTGTTGCGCTCGTTGATGATGATGGGAATGTTGTTACAGACACTGAGCTTGCGAGTGGTAATGCAGATGATGCAACTATTGAATCCACAGGAGCGTCATCAGAAATAGACGAGACAGGCTCCTACACAGCTCAGGCGTACTTCGGAAGCGTTAGCGATGGCGACACGATCGACGATTCTGCCAGCGCTAACTCCATCGTTGGAGATTTCGAAGTAGTCTAACAGGTTTTCCTCTTTTACTTCTTATTTTAGTCTATTACGAGATTGATAGTCCAGTCAGTATCACATTCCCGATTGTCTTTATACACTGGTCCAACACTCGAGAATCTGGTCGCGATTTCGGTTTAAGTTCCTTTTTGTTATGTATCCTGCCCTGTGTTTTCGATGATACCGTTGACACCTAGTTGGATTGCATCGACATCACTCGAGCGCTGTAGATAACCGCGCCGGCGCCACAACCGTACGGTTTCGCATACCCGTTGGTGATGATGAGAAGCCAGTTCACTGTATCGCCGCCGACACGGTCGAAAACCCACCGTAAGAGGCGGGTCGGTGCTGTGATTGGGGCCGCTTCGACGGCGGCCCGGCCGTAAGACCGTATTACCCGCCTCGAGTCGCACGACACACGCTCGAGGTGCCTATGCTCGAACGCCTGCCGCTGCAACACGACTCGAGGTACCAGAATCGTCGTCTTCAGGACTCTTGAACATTCGGAGTGCTAACCCAAGGTGAGGTCGAAAAGGAGTGATCGCCGACACGACGAGACAGCATGGCACTTCTAAAACATCTCAGAATACATCGCTAATTGGGATCTTTGCTTGTTCAGTACCGCGGTGATCACCGCCGCCGTGCCACCGGAGCAGCGGGAGATCGCACGCTCGCACCATCTTGTCTTTGACGATCGTCAATCCCGATCGGCCGTGGGGCCGGTAGACGACGAAGCAGTACCAGCCGTCCGCGCGCCGGAGTTTGTCGTGATATTCCCGGTAGACCTTGAAATTCCCTGGCTGGCCGTCCGAATGCTCGAGCATGGTGCTCTTGATCTCGACGGGAGTGCCGTTCCCAAATCGGGCGTCGTGCCAACTGGCCCGCTCGAGGTCGAACCGTCGCTTCTTCGCCATCCGCTTTTCGCAGATCGTGCCGAAGTGGTTGGCACGCTTCGAGCGATTCACGCGAACCACGCGCGTCGCGCGCCGCTATATATACTCCTCCGCCGGGCTGCGCTCGAGCGTGGCGGTGGGCCGAGGCGTCGCGGCCCTGGCGGGCCGCGCCGCCCATACGTAAAGGGGGGTCGGTTGCGGTTTACAGGTTGACACCCCGACGCCGTCATGCAATCACCTGCTCGACGGTGTTAACCCAGTTTGCCTTCTCGCCGCCTTCATCGATCTCTTTCCACCAGTTCGAGACGGTAGCATGGCTGTAGGGAACGAACTCGGCGGTTTCGCGGGCCGACATGCCCTGGCGTCGACACTCTTCCATCGTCCAGGCGGCCACTCGCTTCACGTCCTCCTCGGCGATCGGGTCGTCTTCTTTGTCGTCGCTGCTCGGCGCTTCCCAGCTCCAGTCGGCTTCGTCCTTCGTGTTGAAGTTCCAGTCCGTCGGCGGGATGCCCTCGAGCGGGCGCGGGTCGACGTCCTGGAGCTTTCCACCGGAAACCCGGTCTGCGACGATCGCCCGCTTCTTGGATTTCTTCTTGATGATCGTGCCGACCCGCCACAGCATCGGGTGGATCGACGATTCACCGTGTGCGATGTAGATGAGCGCACCTCCGTACTTCCGGATCTTGTAGACCAGCGGCCCCATCTTCTGGCGGACCTTGTGGCCGTCTTCGCCCGTCCCAGAAGCGTTGCTCGAGAACTCGTCACCGATGAACAGCTTCGGCTGCTGGGGGTTGTCGACGGGATCGCCGTCCTGCTGGACCCACTCCTCGAGGAGCGGGTAGTGGGGAATCCAGCCGTCCTCGACGCTGCCGTCGTCGCGGACCCACCGATCGATCCGGTCCAGCGTGCGGATGTTGCTCCCGACGAGGAGATCGCCGTCGACCCACCGCTCGCGAAGTTGCCCACACAGCCCAGCGAAGTCGGTCTTTCCTGCGCCCATCTCGCCCAAGATGACGATCACCGGCGCGGGTCCGGCGACGATCTCCTGGAGGCGAGTCACCGCTTTGATCCCTGCGAGATCAGCCTCCTGCGATGGATCGCCGATGTAGTGTTTCAGGGTGAGCGTGTCCCCGTTCTCGAGGGCGTTGCGAGCGGTTTCGCTACCGCTGGCTTTCAGGATGTCGCGGTTCTTGCCCACGGCCATGTAGTCTTTCGCGGCCTTGCCGTCCCAGCGGTCGACGTCGTGGTGAATCGCGCGCATCGCGAGCTGGCGATCGACCTGTTCGTCTCGAACGAATCCCGAGTGCTGGAGCACCTCGTCGGGATCGCGCTCGAGGTTGCCGTCCTGGAACTCGCGAAAGCCGCCGACGGTGTAGTTGTCCTGTTCCCGGCCGCCGTCGGTCATCAGTCGCTTGCCGTTCTTCCGGTACTCCGTTCGCTTGTCGTTCATCGTTCAGACCCTCCATCGGTTGCTGCTGCTTGCTGTGCCTGTTCTCGAGTCGCGGGCGGGCCGCTCGTCGTCTCGATGCCATGCTCGGTAGCGTAGTCCTCGACGAAGCCGGTGATGTCCTCGATCCCGTCCGTCGCGTTCTTGTCAGCGTCGTCGCGCGCGCTCTCGAATCGGTTCTTCACCGAGGTTTTCGGATTCATCAACCCGCGCTCGTCGGCCTGCGCTTCCTCGTTGATCACGTCCTTCTGGATCTGGAGCCCCATCTTGCTGATCCGGCCCCGAAGTCGGTTTGCCGCCAGGTACTCTTCTACGAGGTCGCCGTGGATGTCCTCGAGCATGGCCTTCACCGTCACCAGCTTCGAGTCGGCAAGCTGGCTGAAGTAACAGCCGCGGACCACCAGCGTCTCGGTGTCGTCGTGCCAGTCGAACTCCCGGACTTCGAACGCCTCACCGTCGTTGACCGGGTATGGGCTTGGGCCTTCGATCGTCTTGTTTTCCCAGACGCCCGGTTCGACGTAATACTTCTCTCGCACGTCTTTGACGCCGTTGATGTGGTGAACCGGAACCATGCGGCGGTTTCGGAGCTTCCGCGCGCCCGTGATGAATAGCGAAAGCAGCGGCGGGCCGAGTAAGAGCATCGCCGCGAACCAGCCGTAGACGATCGGCGGAACGCCGGGCAGCGAGGGTCGAATCCAGATCAACGCCGCGCCGAGCGAGAACAGCACGGCCAGGACGACCAACTGTCCCTCGGCCGCGATGTACGTGAATCGATCCGACCAACTGCCGAACGTGCCGCTGGTATCGCCACTCATGCCTTGTTCACCCCGGTCTCCTCCGTGCGGACGACGTACCAGCCACCGACAGCGGCCAGCAGCGTCGTCATGGCGACACCGGAGAACAACCCGCTGGTGCCGCCGAAGTGCCGGAACGGATCTTCCGCGGCTTCCGTTCCGGTGCTGATGTACGGCCCGCGTTCCTCCTGCATCGATAGCTCCGTTGCGAACGACAGCGCCACGCCGTCGTCCTCGCCCGCGAACGTCGGCACGTAGACGACGTTTTCGCCTTCATCGAGGTCTTCACGCATCGTCCGATACTCGCCTTCGCCTTCCTCCCAGTCGGCGCTCTCGGCCATCGTCACCGTCGTCGGGTTCTCTGCGTAGATGTCCACCACGAACTGGCCGTCTCGAAACTCCCAGTCGGTGATGTACGTCTCGGAGTCGATCGCCACCGTGTAGTTCGCCGGGCCGTCGTCCTCGATCTCCGGTGTGTCCTCGAGCCACTCGCCGACGCGATCGCGTTGCGATTCGTTCAGCTGCTCGAGTTGCTCGTCGGTCGCCCACTCCTGGACCGTCTCGACCTGAACGGAGCTCGCATTCTCCGGGTCGGTTCGATCGATAATCGAATGGAGTTCGTCGTCGGGGTCGTCCTCCGCCGCGATCGTGCCGACGCCCATACCCATCGCGATCGCGATAGCCAGGGCTGCCACCACGAAAAATGAAAAAGTCCGGTTCATGGCTCAGTCACCCAGGAACGGTACGAAGTCGGTGACGATCCCGGCGATCACCGTCACGACTCCCATGATGATCACCAGCCCGGCGATCGCGCCGGTCGGGTTGTCCATCCAGTCGCCCGGATCGACGCCGGGGAGTGTGACGCCGTCGTCGTCCGGTGCCCACTCTTCTTCAATTCGGTACTCGTGAGTGTGCTCCATGTACTCCATGAACTCGGTGGAGTCGGCGGTGTTGTACTCCGGTCGGCCCCAGTCGCCGGGGTCGGTCTCCTCGATCTCCTCGCCGTCGGAATCCGTCATCTCTTGGACAGTCAGCAGCCCCGAAAGTTGCTTTTCGCGGCCATCAGCAGCATCGTAGAACGTCGTGTCTCCGACTATACCGTCTACTTCTCCGACCGGACGGAATCCGAGTCCGCCGCCGCCGTCGAACTCGGTATGCCACTGTTCAGTACCGTCGTCAGGGTCGAGCGCCACGACACCATCAGCAACATTCACAACAAAAGCCGAGTCGTCAGGCAACAAGGCTGCTTGCCTCGGAGCCTCGTAATCGACGGACCACACTTCATCATATGAGTCGAGGTCGTAGGCAGTAACAGTGCCGTCGTCCACAGTCGCCAGCAGCATACCGTTATATACCCTGTTGCACGCTTTCGAAATTAGGGCCAAA
>NZ_AOMA01000202.1 GCF_000337895.1 Halobiforma nitratireducens JCM 10879 | reverse complement strand
CCGACCGGCAGCCCGTCCGCCGCGCGGCCGTCGTCGTCCAGGTCGACGTGCTCGAGGTCGTCGGCGGTGGGCTGTGGGCTCGAGTCCTCAGCCGACATTCAGACCACCCCCGCAGCCGTCGCGGTCGCGATCGCCACGGTCAGCGCCGACGCGGTGACGATGTAGCCGGTGATCGCTTTGCTGTACCATTCGCCGTCGTTGTCAAAGATTGCAGGAATCATGTTGTGAACCTCCGGTCTACGGTGGTTACTTGTAGGCGAGCACCCAGAACCCGGCTGCGTTCACGATCACCATGAAGACGCCGACCCACCAGAACTGCGTCACCGTCTCGTTGACGGCTGGGACCAGCGAAATCAGGATGTTGAACGCGACCATCATCACGACGACCATCGACTCGAGGTCGTTGAGGTCGTCCCAGCTGGTGATCCCGTTGGACAGCCACGCGACGAGAATCGTCATCATGGTGATGACGAACGCCCAGGTGATCTCGCTGCCGTGCGCGGCGTAGATCGCGTCAGTGAACGCCCAGTCGAACGGGAACGTCCCCGTCTCGAGGACGAACAGTTCGGTCATGGAGATCGTCGCCAGGACGAACAGCGGCGCGAGCACGCTGTCGATCGCATCGATACCGTTCTCTCGGTTTAGGGCGTTAGTCGCCCTCGTTGCTACGGACATTGTTGCAACGGCGAGCGATCGAACCCGTTCCGCCTAATATCTCAGCTATTTGGGTATTCATTAGGTATAATAGGTAACGGGTTGCCGCCCGGCCTATGGCGATTCGAAAACTGCAGGAAGTCGGCGGCGGATCGACTGGTGTGACCATCCCAAAGGACGATCTCGTCCTCGAGGACATCCTCGACGAAGATGGAACGCTTGACGGCGAGCATCACGCCCATGTCAACTACGAGGGAGACGGAAAGTGGACGCTGCAACTGCTCGAGATGGATAGTGAACAGTAACTATCCTTCGTCTTCGAGTTCTTCAGCGTCGAGATCGCCCTCGAGGTAGGCACGTCCCTTCTCGGTAATCCGGTAGGGGGACCCCTTCCCATCTTCCGTTTTCTCTAACAGCCCGTGATCGGCTAAAACGTCCATCCGACGCGAAAACGTACTCAAACTTCGGTCGACCATGCCGAACTCCTCGACGAGGTTGTAGTGAACTGCCCCGGGTTTGAGTGCTACCGGTCGATCGTCGATCTCGAGCTCTCGGAGGAACTCGAGGACCGCATCGTCAACTTCGTTCATCCACGGCACCCGGGGTCGCATACCCCCGTATTCTGTTGATCTTTTCTTAGTCGCACCGATGAAATTCTACTTTGCACGTTCATTACTACCTGTGCAAGTTCTATTGCATAGATTTAAGTTGTATCGCTCCAGTCGGAATCTTAACGGAAGCCAGACGGACCCGCCGGTACCCGGTCGGGTCCTCGAGAGAAACGCGGACCCGGTGTTTGGGGCACCGGCCCGCTGGCTTCCGTATCCAAGGTACGGAAGCATGCTAAGACGCAATCCGCGGGGGAATAAAGCCCTCGCTCGCTCGCAGAGAGGAACGACTACTCGAGAGTGCGCCCGATTTCCGATTTCGGTTCCGATTCCGATTATCGGAACTTTCGGAAATCGACTGAACCTAACGGAGAGTCCTCGAGAGACAGAATTTCATCGAAATCGATCAGTTTCGGAAATTTCGGAAACGGCCCGGAATCGCTTATTCGGTGTCCGCACTGACGTAGTAACCAGCCGACGGACAGCAGCCGTGCGCGTCGCCCCCTTCCAAGAAGTGACGCGCACGGTGAGTCCGCGGTCCCACGGATGTGAGACCATGACGTACATAGCACGCACCTATAGCCCGTTGCACGCTTTCGAAATTAGCTCCGACCTATCGCGGTGTAGTCACTAGCGTCTA
>NZ_AOMA01000201.1 GCF_000337895.1 Halobiforma nitratireducens JCM 10879 | reverse complement strand
GATGCCTACATCTTCTCGAGTCTCGTCGGCGGTCTCGAGATCAGTCAGGTGGTCGATCCCCTGGTGACGGTGAAAAACGCCGTGCCGAAGGAGTACCTCTCCGATCCGTTCTGACCCCGGCACGACGCACGTCGTCCGAACGTGAAGGTCACGACAGTCGAAGATGCGACTGTTCGAGCCGTCTGGATGGTGAGAGGGTTCGACGGGGCGGCCCCTCGTTCAGGAGACTTCATCTCAAGTGACCGAAGGGGTCTCGTTCGTTCACCACAGCAAAAACCCCGCAAAAATAGAAGATCACGAACCCAATCATCGATAAAACCGCACCCATCCACCCGAAGGGGTCGGGGAACGAAAGCAGGGCTCCTGCCTCGAGTCCGACCAGCAGACTGAAGGCCAGCCAAAGTACGAACGAAGCCATAAAATAACGCTCACTGCCGTTGGTATCTGCTCTTTTCGATACGACAAAGAGAACACAGATACCCAACGTTGGAACGAGGAGATTGACGAAGTGGCGTTGCCCGCCAACCCAATCGATCATAGAAGAAGACAGTTGTCCTCCGAACTTATTTCCTTGGCAATCTTTTGCTGGGGGAGAGAACACGTCCGGAAACTCAGGACAGTCACGGCTCGGTGGCTGGAAGCCTGAACCGAAACGTCGCTCCGTCGCCGGGTTCGGAGTCGACCCAGATTTCGCCGTCGTGGCGCTCGACGATGCGTTGACAGAGCGCGAGCCCGATACCAGTGCCCCGGTGTTCCTCGTGTGCGTGCAGGCGCTCGAACACCTCGAAGATGCGCTCCTGCTCGTCGGGCTCGATCCCGATCCCATCGTCGTGAACCGAAACAATCCAGTCGTTTCCCTCGCGTTCGGCGGTGACGTCGATCCGCGGTGGCTGCTCGCCGCTGTACTCGATTGCATTACTCAAGAGGTTCTGGAACACTTGACGCAGTTGCCCGGCGTCGCCCTTGACGTGTGGCAGGTCGTCGGCCGCAATCTCGGCGTCGCTTTCTTCGATTCGAATCCGTAGATCGTCACGAGCGGCGTCGAGAACGTCGTTCAGGTCGGCCGATTCGAACGGCTCACCCTGCGTTTCGACCCGCGAGTACGCGAGCAACCCGTCGATCATGTTGCGCATCCGGTCGGCACCGTCGATGGCAAACTCGAGAAACTCCGTGCCGTCCTCGTCGAAGGCGTCTCGGTACCGACGGTCGATCAGTTGGAGGTAGCTCGAGATCATCCGCAGTGGCTCCTGAAGGTCGTGGCTGGCGGCGTACGCGAACCGCTCGAGTCGCTCGTTCGACTCCTCGAGGTCGCGTACTAGCTCTTCGAGTTCCTGCTGGTATCGGTGGCGCTCGATGGCTTCGGCGAGGATGTTCGCGACGCTCTGGACGAAGCTCACGTCTTGCTCGGTGAACGACCGACGGTCGGTGTCGTGAGTCCCGAGGATGCCCCACGCGTCGTCGAACGGCCCGATGACGGTACTGATCCCGCTACGGACATCGTGGTTCCGCAGTAGCTCGGGACCGCCGAATCGTGACTCCGCCCGGAGATCCTCGACGACGATCGGGTGATCGTTGGCCAGGGTGTACGCGGCCTGGGAGTCCGCTTCGACGGCGGACACTGTCGCGTTACCGACGATCCCGTCGTGCCAGCCGACGCCCTCGCGTAACAACAGTTCTCGCTTGTCGGGACGGAGATCGAGCACCTTGCAGTACTCGTTGTCGAGCACGTCCGCTACCTGCTGGGCCGTCTCGTGCATGAGTTCGTCGAGGTCGTCGGTTTCGAGTGCGAACTGTCCGAGATCGGCAACGGCCTGTTGCTGGCGGGCTCGCTGTCCGAGCGCCCGTTCGCGTTCTTTGCGCTCGGTGATTTCCTGTGACATGGCCGTGGCGGCAAAGACGTCTCCATCGTCGTCTCGAACGGGGACGAAGCGGAACTGATAGACGCGGTCGTCGATCGTCTCCTCGAACTCCGAGGGATCGCCATCCAGCGCAGCCTCGTAGTGTGGAACGACGGTGTCGGCTATTCTCTGGGGCAACACTTCATACACTGGGGAGTCTTCGAGTTCGTCTCTCGAAATGTCTACATCTCCTTCCGGTGTCCCCCCAAACGTGACGTAGTGGAGGTTTTCGTCGACGAGAGCGACGACACCGTTGGGGAAGTTTTCGATGAGCGTCTCGGTCCACCGCCGGTACTCCTCGAGTTGCCGCTCGTACTCCCGGCGTTCGGTCACGTCTTGTACGACGAGCATCCCCCGGAATATCTCGTCGTCGACGGGTCCGACCGGCAGCGTGTAGGCGTGAAAGCACCGGTCGTGGAACTCGACCTCGAACGAGTTCGACTCGCCGTCGAGGGCGGCCTCGAAGTACGGTTCGACTTCCTCGAGGAGAGTGTCGGGATAGATTTCGTAGACGCTGTTCCCGATTCGATCCTCCTTGTCGACGCCGATATCGTCTAACAGACGACCGCCGATGGCGGTATACTTCAGGTCCTTGTCGAACAGACCCACGGCACCGTTGGGAAAGTGCTCGACGAGCGTTCGGTAGCGCCGCTCGGATTCCTCGAGTGCGCGTTCACGCTCTTTCCGCTCGGTAACGTCGCGGACGACACCGGTCCGGCCGACCGACCCGTCTTCGAGTTCGTACGGGCCGAATCGTCCTTCGACCGGAATCGTCTCACCGCTTGCAGTTTCGAGTTCGAACTCGAGGGACACGTACTCCCGTTCGTCTCCGAGGGAGTCCTCGGTCGTCGCCGTGGCTCGCTCCGTGATCGTCTCGTCGTGGACGAGCGTCGCGGGTGCACCCTGTAGCTCCTCGCGTTCGTAGCCGGTCATCTCGCAGAACGCCTCGTTGACCATCACGAATCGGTCGTCGTCGTCGAGCGTTGCGACGCCGTCCCAGATCGTCTCGATCGTTCTCTCGTATCGTTGCAGTTTTCGTTCGCGTTTCTTCTGATTGGTAATCTCCCGGAAGTAGACCGACAACCCCGATTCGGATGGGTAGATGGCGTTGTGGAACCACCTGTCTACCGGGTCGTAGTAGTCCTCGAGAACGACCGGCTCTTGCGTTTCGAGAGCGTTCGACAGTGCGTTCTCGAAGGGGTCGGTGAGGGTGACTATATCGCGGATGTCCGTCCCGATTGCGGACTCGTCTAGTCCCAAAACGTCCATCGCGTGACTGTTCAGGACCAGGAATCGGAGATTCTCGTCGAGAGCGTAGAACCCATCCGAGATGCGTTCGAGAACCTCGTCGAGTTCACGCTCGAGTTCGTCGCGTTGGCGATCGGGTCGGGCAGTCTGTGTTCCCTGCCTCCGTTCGGACTCTTTCTCCTCGCTATCGTCCGCCCCAGCCGGCCGCCACCACACGCGTCCACTCCCACCGACCGTCTTGGTCTCGAGCCAGCCGTGATCGACGAGTCGCTCCAGACGCTCGTCGGCACTCCGACGGCCGCAACTGACTTGCTCGGTGACCTCCGTCGTCGTCAGCGGTGCCCCACCCGCGTCGAAGAGCGCGAGGACTTCCTGCAGGGATTCGGTCAACGATGCAGAAGTCATACCATAGCACAACCCCCAGACGACGATAAGGGCTGCGCCGGTGGAGACCGACTGCGACCGCACGACTCTCTTCCGTCACTCTGTGGATTTCCAGTGACGAGCGTTTCGACCAAAGGCCGGTAGAAAGAACGGCGTAGTGACTGGAGACGGACGGACCGAAACCGCGGACACAGCGATCAGAGGTCACGAGCGACCATCTCGCCCCAGTGGTCGAACCCGTGGCGCTCGTAGAACGCCTGTGCACGCTCGTTTTCCCGATCGACGTCGAGGACGAGTCGCTTGAGCGGGAGGTCCTGCTCGCGAGCGGCTTCGACGGCGGCGGTCATCAGTTCGTCCGCGAGGCCCGTTCCGCGGTACTGTTCGCGGACGTAGATTTCGTTCAGGACGGCGGCGTCCCATATATAGGCGTGGGTACCGGGCAAAAGGAAGACGTAGCCGACCGGATCGGGTGAGAGGTCGTCGCTGGTACCGTCACCGTCGTCCGCGACAGCCACCTGCACGCTTCGTTCGTCGTGCTCGATACAACGTTCGACCCACTCGAGGTATCCCTCACGGTAGTCGTCCGTGAGCTTCGCGGCGTACGTGGCTGCCTTCTGCTCGCTACCGGTCCCGGAGCCGAGTCCAGTCTCGAAAGCGCGTTTCAGCTCCCAGAGTGTGTCGGCATCCGACGCCGGGTCGTACGGTCTGATCGACATACACGGGTGAGTTGCGGGAACTGGTATAACGCTGCTGGTCCCGGTAGGAAACGAACGCCGATCGGCGGCGACCCGTTAGGCGGAAGACGAGTCGGCCCCACTCGAGTAGACGAACTCCCGGAGGAGTTTTCCCGCGAGCGAGGCCGCCTGGCCGTCGTCGCGGTCGTTGACTTCGACGACGTCGAAGGCCGTCGCCTGTGGGGCGACCTCGCGGACGACTGCCCGCATCTCTCGGGGCTCGAGGCCGAACGGCTCCATCGTCCCGGTTCCGGGCGCGTAGGCTGGGTCAGCACCGTCGATATCGACACTCAGGTAGACTTCGCGTCCCTCGAGACGGTCGCCGAAGGTAAAATCGGCGACGTCCGCGGGCGCAACGACGGTGACGTCGTCTTCGGCCGCTCGCTCCCACTCCGGCTCGCTGCCCGTTCTCGCACCCAGGATAATCGCTTCCCCGACTGACGCTTGCTCGAGAATGCGACGGGTTACGCAGGCATGAGAGAGATCGTTGCCGTCGTAGTCGTCGCGCAGGTCGAGGTGGGCATCGAGACAGACGAAGACCTCCGGCTCGGCGGCGCGTACGCCCGCAAGCGAGACGGTGTGTTCGCCCCCCAGAAGGAGGGGGACGGCATCGTCCCAAACGACATCGCGCAGCGTCCCCTCGAGCCACTCGAGGTAGTCGGGAACGTCGTCCCAGGCTCGAACGTCGCCGTGGTCGACGACGCCGAGTTCGGAGAAGTACTGATCAGTTCGACGGTCGTAGTCGTCGAAGGTCTCCGCAAACGTCCGGATGCGCCGGGGGCCAAAACGGGTCCCCGGCTGAAAGGTCGTCGTCGCGTCCAGAGGCGCACCGACGACCACGAAGTTCGCTCCGTCACGGGTATCGTATCCCGCGTCGCTCCCCCCGCGTTCGTCAGTTGCCCCGGGAAACATTAGATAATCTTTCGCTGGTCTTCCATCTCGAGGTATTCGATGTTCTCGTCGGGCGAGGGGTCGGCATCTTCGGGGACGCGCATCGTGAGGGTCTCGTAGGTTTCCAGGTCCATGACCTGCATGTCCGAGCCGTCGACGGAGACGACCTGCCCCTGTTTGCGCTCGATGATCGGGACCCAAATCTTCGCGTCGACGGGCTGGGAGAGCGAGCGTTTCTTCCCGTCGAAGACGCCTTCGGCCTCGATACGGGCCTTGGCGCTGCCGTGTTTCCCGGGCTTTGCCGTCGAGTAGGAGTTGATCTTACACGGCGCATCGTCGATCATCACGTAGCTACCTTCCTGGAGGTCGCGAACTTCGTTTTGCTGCTTCGCCATGTCCCGGGGTAATCAACCGACGGCCATAAACCGTTTGGAATACGCTCCCGCCGGCTTCAGCCCGTTAACAGGTCACTTGGAATCGGTGCGACGGCAGGCGAATCGAAACGAAACGATCACCTGAACCCGCCGTGAACTCCCACGGGAATGATCGACGGCGGGTTCGAACCGACGGGTCGGCTTCTGGCCGGAGTCGCAGTGGTGGGTCTGCTAGGTGTGGCTACCGTGCTCTACCGGCGTCGGAACCGCAGCTCTCGGCCGCAACTCGCGGCCGCTCTCGACACAGCACTCGCCGACGCCCTCCCGTCGGGGCGAGGGACCCACCTCGAGCAGCCGCCGCAGGTTCGAGGGATCGACGTACTCGAAGGTGGAGAGGGGGACGAAACGATGGAGACGCAACTCGCCCCGGCCGTTCGAATCGATCTCGAGACCGCCGACACGCCCGGAATGGAACTGGTCTTCGACTACGTCGCGGACGTACTCGAGGCGATCCACCCGGTTCTCGAAGATCACGACAAGCCCGTTGTCCGCTACGACCTCGAGTTCTCGTTCGGTCCGGACGGTCTGCTCGTCGAGGGTGAATGTCGGCGCGTAACGGTCCCCGCGGCGTTTGCAGAGCGGCTGCTCGAGGAGGAGACGTATCG
This sequence comes from Halobiforma nitratireducens JCM 10879, assembly GCF_000337895.1. GTDB lineage: Archaea > Halobacteriota > Halobacteria > Halobacteriales > Natrialbaceae > Natronobacterium > Natronobacterium nitratireducens. The sequence continues at coordinate 33,333 of NZ_AOMA01000201.1, read as the reverse complement.
GGCGTTCGACCTCCGAAAGGACGTCGAACGGGTGGACGAACGCGAGGACGAAGTCGGGACGCTCTGGGCGGCGTGTTGATGGGCAGCCGTCTATTTATCGACGGCCAACACTTATCAGCCGCGTGTCCGAACGTCGATAGCGATGCCCTCCAGACGCACGCTCCTCGCGGCCTGCGGTAGCGCGGTCCTCGCTGGGTGTTCGACGCGATACGCCGATCCAGCGGGCGACGCCACCTGGCCCCAGCGCGGCCGGGACGCCGCTCGAACCGGGACGCGGGCCGACGGCCCCGATCCGCCGTTGACGACTGCGTGGACGTACGACGCGAACGCGGGTCTTGGCAGCCCGGATTGCTCGCCGGTGATGGCCGACGGAACCGTCTTTCTCGCGTACACCGAACACCGCGACGACGGCGAACAGGCCGCCGTCCTTGATGCGGTCGACGCCGAGACTGGAGTACACCAGTGGACAACGACCGTCGCGACCACGACCGCACAGATGCAGGAAACGCACAGTCACACCGATTCGCTCGCGATTGCCGACGACGCTGTGTTGCTCCAGACCGCGAACGGACTGGTGGCTCTCGAGAGCGGCGACGCCGACGACGCGGGAGCCGAACGCTGGCGGTTCGACAACGTCGGCGACGGCCAGCTCGGTACCGTTGCCGCACAGCCAGGCGTCGGCGACGGACACGTCTACACCGGCTTTCATCGTCACGGACGGGAAGAAAGCGACCGCGCGCTCTACGCGATCGACCTCGAGGACGGCGAGCAACACTGGCGCTACGAGATCGACGACTGGGAGGACCACCACGTCCTCGTCTACCCGCCGGCAGTCGACGACGGCATCGTCTACGCTGCGATAGGTGGTGGCGGAGTCGTGGCAATCGACGCCGCTGACGGGACGGAACTGTGGAGCGAACGCCTCCCCGCCTACGGTGCTCCGACGGTCGCGGAGGGACGTGTATTCGTCGGGATCGACGCCGAGGAAAGCGGCGTCGCTGCCCTCTCGACGGAAACGGGGGACCGACGGTGGACGCGAACGGACGCCGTCGTCCCCACCGGTGCCGCCGTCGCCGACGGCACCGTCTACTACGCGGCGATGGACCGACTCGTCGCTCGAGACGCGGCCACGGGCGATCCAGTCTGGACCATCGATGAAACCGGCTCTTCAGAGGGCGACCATATCTACAGGAGCGTGCCGACCGTCGCCGGCGACTCTCTTTACGTGGCCGGAAGCTCGCTGTTCGCCGTTGACCGGGACGCCGGCGAGTTACGGGAGCGAATCGGCGACGTCTGGACGAGTGCGTCGCCCGCGGTCGGCGACGACGTGGTCATCGCCTCGCTCGAGGAGGGAACACTCGAGGCGCTGGTGGAGTGTCGAACCGAGTTGTTCGACCGGTGCCTGCGGTAGGCGGCTGATAAGAACCTGTCGGAGTATGAAAACTTATGACTGAACGACGAGTCGCTACGAGCGATGCCCGCCAGACGCGCTCTACTCGCAGCCTGTGGAACGGTGGTGCTTGCGGGCTGTATCGGACGGAGCGACGACTCGACGGTCGAATCGTCGTGGCCCGGTCACGGCTACGACAGCGCCCGGACGGGAACCGTCGACGATCGTAACGGTCCGGAACCACCGTTGACGGCGGTCTGGTCTCGTTCGCTCCCACGATATGGTGGCAGTGACGCGTCTCCACTGCTCGCCGACGGAACAGTCTACGTCGCCTACACCGACGGACCATTCACCGGACCGGAAGCCGAACGGGACGTTCGGATCGAAGCGTTCGATGCCGTGTCGGGCGACAGTCGATGGACTACGACGGCGACGACGACGCAAGAGGGAGGATCGACGTACCACCACGCCGACTCCCTCGCACTCGCCGACAACGCGATTCTCGTCCAGACCGCCGACGGGCTCTGTGCGGTCGACACCGACGGGAGCCGTCGATGGTGTTTCGACAACGTCTCCGATGGCCAACTCAGCCACCAGACGATCGTTCCGGGCGTCGGCGACGACGCTGTGTACACGGGTCACTACCGCCAGATCGCGACTACCGAGAGCCACCCCTTCTTTTACGCCGTCGATCTCGAGACCGGCGAGGAACGCTGGCGTCACGAGTTCGAAGAATGGGACGGTCAGCTCGTCTTCTCGCCGGCGGTGGCCGACGGTGTCGTCTATCTCGCGGAGTTCGACGACGGTCTCACGGCGCTCGATACCGACGACGGGTCGGAACTGTGGCGCACCAATCTCTCGGTAGACAGTGCGCCGACGGTGACCGACGGAGCGGTCTTCGTCACGTATGCCGACCTGGGCGAGAACGACGAGGACCACGAGTACGGCGCAGCGGCCGTCGAAGCCGACACCGGAGAGATTCGCTGGCGCGCTGACGAAGACGACGGCGGCGGGTGGATACCGCGACACCTCGCAGCGACGGGAGACACCGTCTATTACGTCTCGGACGGACGGCTGATCGCCAGGGATACGGCGACCGGAGACCGACAGTGGGACGACCGGGGTCGGCAACTGGTTGCCGACGACGACGATATTGCAGACGACGAGAACTACAGCATCGAGACCGGCACGCCGGCCGTCGTCGATGACCGAATCTACGTCGGTGGCGACGGAGTGATCGTGATCGACCGCTATACTGGCGAGGTACTCGCTCGAGTCGACGTGGCCGATCATCGGCTCGAGACCACGATCGCCGTCGCCGACGACTGGCTCTACGCGAACGTCGACGCAGAGTTGTACGGCATCTCCGAGTGTCGAACCGAACTGTTCGGTCGCTGTCTCCGCTGACGATCAGCCCTCGAGCACCTGTCCAATCCGCGCTAACCCTTCCTCGAGTTCGTCGGTCGGCAAGCCGAAGCCGATTCGAAATCGGTCCGAATGGCCGAAGAACTCGCCGGGGGCGAGGACGACGCTCTCTGCCTCGAGGACGGTTCGACAGAACTCCTTGCCGCTCTCGAAGCCGTCCGGCACCGTCACGAAGCCGTTGACGCCGACGGGGTCGTACCACTCGAGGCCGTGGCGCTCGAGGAACGCGACGGTGATCTCGTGGTTCCGGGCGACGAGTTCGCGGTTCTGCTCGAGGATCGTGTCGCTCTGCTCGAGGGCCTGTTCCGCGACGTGCTGGCCGAAGATGCCCGGCGAGATGGTCGTGTAGTCCTTCCACTGGCAGGCAGCCTCGACGACCGCCCGATCGCCGGCGAGCCAGCCGAATCGCAGTCCGGCGAGACCGTACGACTTCGAGAGGCTGGTCGTCGAGAGCCCGTGTGGTCCCATGCCCGCGACCGGCGGCAGCGGATCGTCGGCGAGCAGCCGGTACACCTCGTCACAGAGCAGGTAGGCGTCGTTGTCCGCGGCGAGATCGTACAGCGTCTCGACCGTCTCGAGCGGGTGATACCGACCCGTGGGGTTGTTCGGGTTGTTCAGGACGATGAGTCGCGTTTCCCGTCGAATCGCCTCCGCGACGGCGTCGGGATCGAGCTCCCAGGTCGGCGGCTCGAGCGGGACTCGCGTCACGTCCCCGAACGCGTCGGGGACGGCGTGGAGCGCCTGGTAGGTCGGGGTGACGACGACGGCGTGGGCGTCACCGCTCGTGGAAGACGAAAGGCCGGGCGGTGAATCGCCCGCGAGCACGGACAGAAACGCGAGGAAGTTCGCCTCCTGCGTGCCGCTGGTACAGACGACCTCGTCGGTGCCGCGACCGTACCGCTCGCCGATCGTCCCCCGGAGAGCAGGGTCGCCGTCGGTCGGGATCACGTACCCCAGTTCGCCCGGATCGATGTCGAACCGGTCCGCGGAGAGGCTACGAACGCCGCTTTCTGCCAGCATGATGTCGGCCTCGTGTTCGTACTCGGCGAACCACCGCTCGAGGCCGAATGGATCGATCCGCATAGGACGCAATAGCGAGTCCGGAAAGAAAACGGTCGCGACCGGTCGGCGTTACCTGGGAACGACGGTCGGATTCGGAGGAGCGGAAAGCGGTTATCGCGGTTGGCGGGTGGCGGGTGGCCGTCGGCAGTCGACGATCGAACCCGACACCGACGCCCAGCGAAACCCGTCGAGCGAGGCGGGCGGCTCGAGCGGGACCGACTAGTTACTCGTCACCACGTCGCTGTCGAAGGTTCTGCCGGGTAAACTGCGGGCGGGCGGCGAGCGTGCTCCGGGTTCGGAACGACCGGTAGAGTTGGATCGTCACGACGGCCGAAAAGACGGCAGCGACGACCGACGCTTCGGGTGCCTCGAGCGCGTATAGCACGCCGGTCGAGAACAGTCCCATCGTGAGCAACATGCCGTAGATGAGCCGCTTTGCCAGGTCCTCGAAGACGTCTTTCGAGTCTTCGACACCGATACGGACGTAGAGGTCGTCCCGGTCGAGTCGGTCGAGCGCCCGTTCGGTTTTCGGTGCCATCCGGGTCAGCGACTCGGCCGACCGGCGGACCTGTTGGCCGGACTCCGAAAGGTACTGGCGGATCGACTCCTCGCGGTACCCTTGCTCGACCAGGTAGTCCGTCGCGGTCGAGATGAAGTCGAAGTCGGGATCGAGCGTCACGCAGACGCCCTCGACGACGGTCGCGACCCGCAAGACGAGCGCGAGGTTTTTCGGTAGCCGCAGCGGGAACTCGTAGATCGAGTCCTCGACCTGCCCGATGATCTGCTGGACGCGGTACTGCTCGATGTCCTCGCCGCGGGCGTCCTGGATGGCCAGTTCCATCACTTCGGCCATTACTGCCCGGTCGGCCTCCGGCGAGAGCGTTCCGATCTCGATGAGTGCGTCCAGAATCGCGTCGATATCCTGGTTCGCGACCGCGATGTAGAAGTCGACGATCTTCTCCTGGACGAACTCGTCGACCCGACCCGACATCCCGAAGTCGTAGAAGACGATCTCGCCGTCGTCGGTCACCGCCAGGTTCCCTGGGTGTGGATCGGCGTGGAAGACCCCATCGTCGACGATCATCCGCATGTAGGCCCACTGGAGGTTCTCGGCGATCTCACTCCGGTCGATCCCACGTCGATCGAGTTCGTCTACCTCGTTGATCTTGGTCCCGCCGACGTACTCCATCGTGAGCACGCGTGGTCCCGAGTGGCTGTCGACCACGTCGGGGATGACGTACCGGTCGTCGTCCCCGAGACTGGACTCGATCTCCCGGAGCATCTTCGCTTCGCGCTCGTAATCCATCTCCTCGCGGATGGTCTTCGAGAACTCGTCGGCGAGGTTCTCGAGCGAGAACGCCCGGGCGTCGTCGACGAAGTACAGCAGGATCGGCAGCGACCAGCGGATGACCTGCAGATCCGCCCGGACGAGTTCCTCGACGCCGGGCCGGCGAATCTTGACGGCGACCTCGCGGATGCTCTCGGCCGAACTCCCGGTACCGTCGATCCGCGCCCGGTGGACCTGCCCCAGGCTTGCACCGCTTATCGGCTCGGTGTCGAAGGAAGCGAACCGGTCGTCGACCGGGCCGATTTCGTGCTCGAGGACGAGTTTCGCCTCCTCCCAGTCGGCCGGCGGAACGTCGTCCTGCAAGGAAGCGAGCACGTCGATGTACTCCGGGGGCAGGACGTCGGGCCGGGTCGACAGGAGCTGGCCGAGCTTGATGAACGTCGGGCCAAGCGTCAGCAGCGACTCGAGCAGCCGCTCGGCTCGCCGGCGATGCGTTTCGGAGCTTACCCGCCGTCGCCGGCCGAACAGGAGGAACCGACGCCGGTCCCGTGCGTAGGCGAGCAACAGTGGAAGGAACTGCCAGGCGACGAGAACGAATCGTTTGTACGCTCGAAGTGAGGCCAGTCTGGGTCACCTCGGTTCGGCGTCCGCGTCGTCGGCCGTCGGTTCGTCGGCATCGATCCCCGAAGCGGTGTCGGCGTCGCGTTCCGACGCCGACGCCGAGTCGGCGTTCGAAACCGAGTCGTCCGTCACCTCGATCGTCGTCTCGCCTCCGGTCCGTTTCGGCAGCGTCAACTCGAGGACGCCGCGTTCGACCCGCGATTGTGCGTTGCCGGCGACGGCGTCGTCGGGGACCGGCAGGGAGACGTCGAAAAACAGCGAGCGGTTCTCCTCGATGTACTGGTATTCGCCGGGAATCTCCCGGTCTTTCTCCCGCCTGCCGTCGATCGAGAGAGTCCCCTCCTCGACCGTGACATCGATCGAGTCGGCGGTTACCCCCGGTACGTCCACGACGAGCAAGTAGGCGTCGTCGCTCTCGAGCAGATCGAAGAAGACGTCCTCGGAGAGGTCCCGCAACGCGTCGCGGAGCGCTGACATAGCTACAGGTTCGAACGCCGATACGAAAAAGGCCGCGGTAGCGGTCGATTCCCCAGGGGTCTCGACACGGTGGTCGGCGAAAGCCCCGACGCTTTTTCACCTCGGGCACCCCGCGTTAGGGTATGAAAGGAGCCGACAGCGAACGAACGGAGGCCGGGTTCAAGATACGAACCCCGGTCGACGAAGCCAGACGGGTGCTCCAGGAGGCGATCGAGGAGGGTCACCCGGAGTCACCCGCGACCGGCGTCGAAACCGTCGACGTGGCGCGAGCCGACGGGCGCGCTCTCGCCGCGCCCGTCGAATCGGTACGGAACGTGCCACACTACCGGCGGGCCGCGATGGACGGCTACGCCGTCCGGGCCGAGGACACGTTCGGCGCGAGCGACCGCTCACCGGAGCGGCTCCGCGTCGCCGGGAGCGCCGAGGCAGATGCCGACGTCGCGCCCGGTACCGCCGCACGGGTCCACACCGGGAGCGCCCTTCCCGACGGAGCGGATGCGGTCGTGATGATCGAACACGTCGAGGAGCGTGGTGACGCCCTCGAGGTCGAGGATGCCGTCGCGGAGGGTGAAAACGTCGCCCCGATTGGCGAAGATATCGAAGAGAGCCAGCACCTCTACGAGGCGGGCCACCGGCTTCGTCCCTCGGACCTCGGGCTCTTGCGGTCGGCGGGTTACGGACGCGTCGAAGTCGCGGCGAAACCGACCGTCGGCGTGATCCCGACCGGCGAGGAACTCGTCGAGGGCGATCCGGGACCGGGCGAAGTGATCGAGACGAACGGTCTCACCGTCTCCCGGCTGGCCGAACGCTGGGGAGCGAGGGCGACCTACCGCGACGTCGTCACCGACGACCCCGAGTCGCTCCGGGTGGCGATCCAGCGCGACCTGACGAAAGACGTCGTCGTCACTACCGGCGGCTCTTCGGTCGGCGAACGGGACCTCCTTCCCGAAGTGATCGACGACCTCGGCGAGGTACTCGTCCACGGTGTCGGTCTCAAACCGGGCCACCCCGTCTGTCTCGGCATCGTCGAGGACACGCCAGTCCTCGCTCTCCCGGGATATCCCGTCGCCTGCATCGTCAACGCCGTCCAGTTCCTCCGGCCGACCCTGCGCTGGCTCGAAGGAACCGAACCGGACCCCCACCCGACTACGCGTGCGGTCCTCGATCGCAAGATTCCGAGCGAGCCGGGGACGCGGACGTTCGCGCGGGTACAACTCGAGCAACGGGACGAGCGAGATGCCGATGGCGGCGACGAACCCGCCTACCGTGCTACTCCGACCCGCGCCAGCGGCTCCGGCGTCCTCTCGAGCGTCGCACTGGCAGACGGCTGGGTGGTCGTCGACGACGACCGCGAAGGGATTCCGGAAGGCGAGACAGTCGCCGTCCGGAACTGGGAACTGAACCCCTGACCCGAAGCTGACTCTGCCCCTGGCCTCGCCCCTTCCTGCGAGCGCGATGGCCGTCTTCGGCTCCGTACAGCGGCGTCGTCTCTACCGGCACTCTCGTTTCCGGTGGTCAGTTTCGTCTCGTCCGGCCTCGATCACGTAGTCCGCTCGTCTCCTTTCACTCATACTGCCGGGCAAAACGATGCACACAGCGGTCGTACTCGAGACGCGATCGGGCGGGGACTGCCTGTTGTCCAGTAGATCAGGTCCGTTCCCGTTCCCGTTCCCGTTCCCGATCACGGTCCCGTTGCCACTCCCGTTCCGGACGCTGCTCTCGGTCCGTCCTCTCGAGGTCGGTATCGATGCCGGTTCCCATCCGCTCGTCCCCGTCGGAAAACACACCCTCGAGGGCGTCGTCGACCCCGACGAGGCGCTCGAGGCGGCGTTCGAACTCCGCGTCGTCGATCTCGCCCGCCGCGTACCGGCGTTTGAGTTCGGCGATCGCGTCGTCCTCGCCGGCGTCGTCGGCCGTCGCCCGACGGAACTCCCCGGACTCCTCGTCGAACAGCGCGTCGGCGATCTCCTCGCCCCAAAAGAGGAAGATCGGGGTCAACAGGAACCAGCCGACGATCGCGATCAGTCCCGCGATCGGCTCGAGGCCGACGGTCCCCACGATGGAGAGCAGCGCGAACGTGACGATGCCGATCAGGAGCCAGAGGTCCTCCGCCACGAACTCGCGGAGATCCATCGCCATACGAACGCTACGACGGCTGCCTACAAAATGTCACCGGCGACGAGCAGTTTGGCGACCATTCCGGTCCCGATTCTCGATTGGAGACGGTCAGCGGTCGCCGGCCGCTCGTTTGATGTAGCGGTACAGCGTGGTGAACACGACGGCGTTCGTCGATAGACTCGAAAGCAACAGGAACTGGTTGCGGCGTTCGGTCCACTCGATTTGCTCTCGCTGCTGAGTCGCGGTCGCCGCTGCGAGCTGTGAGAGGGCCGTGCCGAGCCAGCCGAGGGCCGCGAGGACGAGGAGGAGTCGTGGCAGTCGGTCCATACCGTCCGTTCGTGCCGGACAAATATGGCTGTTGACGTTTCGCTGTCGTCGTTCGAAACGCGACGCGAAAGGGACGAACGACTACCGCTGAGCCAGCCCGTCAGAGCGCGACCAGTCCGAACGCGTCGTTTAGCAGGGACACAGCGACGGCGAGGAGGGCGAGGCCACCCACGCCATAGAGCAGCGTCCGGGTTCGCAGCCGACTCCGCAGTCCGTCCAGTCCCCGGTTCGATATCACCAGCGGCGTCTCCTCGCTACCCCGTAACACCGGCTCACCGTCCTCGAGTGTGACCTCGCCGTGAACGGTGACCGACTCCCCGTCGGGGAGGCGACGCGATTCGAATCGGTACCGACCCAGCGAGAGGGTGTCGTTGCCCAGTCCCTGGGCGACCGTTCCGCCAAGCGGCGTCTGCCGCTGGTCGAGTCGGAAGTCGACACGCTGGCCCCGTAGGTAGGCGTACGGCGTCGACCAGGGACGACTAGATCGGGGTCCCGAGACGTTGGTCCCCGACAGCGAGAGGTCTCCGAGGTCGGAGCCGCCGTACCGGTCGAGCAGCCACGACGGATCGACGCGAACGGTTCGCATCCCGTCGTCGACCGAGAAGGTGCCGGCGTCGATACCCGACTCGTAGGTCGTTCCGCTCTTTTTGATCGTCCGTCGCTCGAGGTCGACGGTGTACTGGTTCTTGCTTTTGAGCCGCTGTATCCGCCAGACGAGGAGGGCCGTCGGCGACGCATCGCCTCCGGCCGCGTCGTACCCGTCGCCGACGGTCGCTTCGACCGGGTCGGCGACCTCGACGCTTCCCTCGACGGTCGTCGTCTCCCCGTCGACGAAGCCGCTCGAGCCACCGGTTCCCGAGGGGAGCGCACGGTACAGGGTGGCGTTCGCGTACGAACGATAGCCGAGCCAGAGCGCGACGAGAAAGACACCCGCTCCGACGAGTATCGTCGTTTCCGACATGTGACGTACTCTCGAGTCTACCCTAATAATTGTTCGCAGGGCGACAGAACCACAGTTCCGTCGGCTATCGGAGCGCGAGCCGCACCGCGTCCGCGATCTCACGAACTCGGGCGACGTGTTCGTACGACCCCTCACGGACGCCGTTGGTCACGTACGCGAACGCGACGTTCGTCTTCGGATCGGCCCAGCCGACGCTCGAGCCGAGCCCCGCGTGGCCGAACACGCGTTCGGGAGTCAGCGAGCCGAACGGGTCGGCGCGGGTATCACCGTTCCAGACGCCGAGTCCGTACCGGGCGGGTCGGCCGAAGGTGTCGTCCACGTCCGTTTCGGCCTCGAGCGTCGTCATCGCCGCGACGGCCTCCCGGGAGAGGAGACGCGTACCATCCAGCTTGCCGCCATTGGCGAGAGACGCGTAGAATCGGGCCATATCCCGTGCGGTGCCGATCCCGCTCGCGGCGGGGACGACCGATCGACGGACGGATTCGTCGTTGAAGGGGTCCGCGACCAGCCGGTGGTCGCCCAACCCTTCCTCCGGATCGCGACACCGGTCGAACGCCTCGAAGCCGACCAGCGTCGCGACGTCGTCGGGTTCGTCCTCGCGGAGACCGATACTGGTCTCGTCCATTTCCAGCGGTTCGAACACGCGTGTTTCGGCGACGCGCTCGATGGGGTCACCGGCCACACGGCGGACGAGTTCACCGACCAGCCAGCCGTAAGTCAGCGAGTGATACGCCACACGCTCGCCGGGCGGATGCTGTGGCTCCATCGCCTCGAGCGTCTCGATGCAGGCCGTCCAGTCGCACCATCGGTCCGGCCGGGCGTCGAGGTCGCTACGTGGGAGCCCCGCGGTGTGGCTGAGTACGTGCCGGACGGTGGTCTCGGCCTTGTCGGTTCCGTCGTCGGCGAACGTGGGCCAGTGGTCGACGACGCGGTCGTCGTAGTCGATTCTCCCGTCGTCTACGAGCGCGTGTAACGCGGCCGCCGCATACGGCTTCGTACAGGAAAAGAGGACGTGACGCTGTGTCGGCGTCGTCGGCTCGCCGTCCGGCCCCGTTACGCCGCCCGCACGGTCGAGGACGTACTCGCCGTCGACGACCACCGCCAGCTGTGCACCGTGGTGGAGCCCCACCTCGAGGTGTCGGTCGAAAAGCGCCGCGATTCGGTCCCGGTCGGCCTCGGAGAGGCGAGACATATCGGACCAACCGGCGGCGGAACCCTAATTTCCCCGGTTCTCGAGTGCGATTTCGGGTTCCCGTTTCCAGCGAGGCCAACGGTGTCGATATCTCGAGGCGAGACGGTTCGGTGTGGAGGAACTGAGGAGAGGTGAGGAGGTGTGGAGAGGAGTGAAGGAAGTGAGGAGAGGTGGAGAGGTACGACGAAAGAGGAACCTGATGAACAGAAGTAGAACAGGAAACCAGCCGAAACGAACGATCGGCGATCCCGTCGTCCTCAAGCGTCGTCCGATGGATCGAGCAGTTTCGCCTCCGCCTTTCTGAGGTGCTCGAGCAACGTCGTCTTCGAGACATCGGCTTCGTCCGCGAGCTCGCGGGTCGTGACCTCTCGGGGCCACGAGTAGTAGCCGTGCTCACAGGCGAGTTCGAACATCTCGCGCTGGCGATGGGAGAGCGAGTCCGTCCGTTGAGAGCGGTCGTTCGTCGCGGCGTCGTTGGTTCGAAGCCGCTGGACGGTCACGTCGGCGCTGTACTCCGATCGGACCGCCTCGAGGCGATCGGAGAGGGCCGCGCGGTCGCCGCCCTCGAAAAACAGCGGCCAGTACTCGGTGCCGTTTTGGATACGGACGGGGGCTTCCTGGTAGAACTCTCCCGCGAGAAACGCGTCGCTGATGGTGTTTCGCGAGTCGTACGTGACGAACAGCTCCGTCGCCGGCTTTCCGCGGACCGCGCCGTGGCGTTTCACGCCGTGGCGACGTTCCATCTCGGAGACGGAGACGGTCAGATCGGACGCTCGCGTCGCCGCCACGAGCCGCTCGACCGATCGCATCGTTTCCCCGTACGCGGTGAAGTGTCCCTTGACGTCGTGTCCCGTCTCGTTGTAGACGGTGTGTGCGATCAGGCTCGCGTCCGTCTCTTCGGTGACCTCGAGCGTCCAGCAGTCGGGGTGCCAGACCTCGAGCGTGAGACGGAGACCAGTGTCTACGGCGGTGCCCGCCGGTTTCGCTGTCGGATTCGAATTCATGCGTAGTCGGTAGTCGCCGTTCGATCGGCCGGACGGTGGGTGGTACCGCTCGACTAGTCCATGTGAGGGCGGGTGTATATGTGTACTGGAACCAATCAGCACAGTAGACGATGGACGATAGACGACGCTCCGGACGGGATCGAACGGCAACGACGGCACCGGCTTGGAATGGGATTCTCCCCGCCGATGAGGACGAGCACGAGCGCAGGGACGAGCACGAGGAGGTGGCAACCGCCGCATGAGCGACACGACCGGCGACTCCGAACTCCCCGACCGAACCGATACCGTCGTCGTCGGCGGCGGCGTAATGGGGACGAGCATCGCCTACTTCCTCGCTCGAGCGGGTGACCGGTCGGTGACGCTCCTCGAGCGGGACACGCTCGCCGCCGGATCGACCGGCGACTCGTCGGCGATCCTCCGGCATCACTACGGCGACGAGACGATCTACACGGACATGGCGTGGTGGAGCCACGACTTCTTCCGTTCGTTCGAGCAGGAGGTCGGTCCACGGATCGCATACGAGGGCAGTCCGCTGGTCCGGTTCGCCGACGAGGGGACCCCCGGCGGGGCCTACGCCCGCGACGGATACGACGCGCTCGCCGAGCGGGGTATCCCGGTGTCGATGCAGGAGGGGGACGCGATCGTCGAGGAGTATCCGATGTACGACGGGGCAAGCGAGTTCGACCTCGCGGTTAGCGACGATACTGCGGCCTACTCCGACGGCTCCGACGCGGCGCTTGGGTTCGCTCGCGGTGCCGGCGAGCACGGAGCCGACATCGTGACTGGCGTTTCGGTAACTGGAATACGGACGCACAACGGCGACGTGACGGGCGTCGATACGGATTCGGGGCCGCTCGAGTGCGACGAGGTCGTCGTCGCGGCGGGGCCGTGGACACCGCAACTCGCCGAGACGGTCGGGGTCGAGATTCCCATCAGGCCCGTTCGCGAACAGATCGTGTTGCTCGATCCGCCGTCCGACTACGCGGAGGCGTACCCGTCGCTGACGCCGACGACCAGCCTGCCGGACGGCGAGTGGTACATCCGACCGGACTTCGGAGAAGGGGTTCTCGTCGCGACCCATCGATACGTAGACGAGGTCGACCCCGACGACTACGACGAGGAGCCGGACGAGGAGATGATGCTCGAGCTCGTCGAGAACCTGGAGACGGTCATTCCGGAACTCGCCGACGCCGGCATCAAGGGGACGTACTGCGGGGTGTACTCGACGACACCGGACCACGACTTCGTGATCGACGAGGCCGGCCCCGACGGCTGTTACTGGGCCTGTGGGTTCTCCGGCCACGGGTTCAAACACGCCCCGGCGGTCGGATCGCTCGTCACCGCCGTCGTTCGGGACGAGGAGCCGACCCTCGGCGACGAACGGATCGATCTCGACTACTTCGCGCTCGAGCGGTTCGAAGAGGCTCCCGACGGGAACGGCGCTCCCGACGATTACATCTGATCTGCGTTCGGTCGCACGTCCCCCGCTGCCGAAGGAAACGGCCGCCGCTACGCGTCGGACAGCGAAAAGCCACCTAGCTCGTCTCGCGTGTCCGAGAGGAACGTGTGGCGGCCGATGACGTACGCGGAGCCGGTGACCGCCGGCGTCGTCACCGCGACGCCGTTCCGATGCTCGACCGTACGGAGACGACCGGTAAACTCGCTGCCGATGACGCTCTCGTAGCGGTACCGCTCGTCGACCTCGAGTGCATCTCGCGAGTGAAGTAGCGTCATCTTCGCGCACGTACCGGTGCCACACGGCGAGCGATCGACCTGCCCGTCGCCGAAGACGACGAGGTTCCGGTCCGCGCCGTCCGCGTCGGCTTCGTAGAACTCGACGACCGAAACCCGTCGCTGATCGCCCGTGATCGGATCGACGAGATCGGCGTTCTCGTTTACCCTGCGGCGAATCTCGAGACCCAACTCGACGAACGTCTCGGCGTTTTCCGGCGAGATTGCCTGGTCGATGTCGTCGGCGTCGACCAGCGCGAACACGTTTCCAGCCGCGACGACGTCGACGGAGAGCGTGTCGGTGACGCCCGCGACCTCGACGGTGAGCCGGCGCTCGCCGACGACGTACGAGTCGACGTTCCTGACGGTGACGCTCTCGACTCGCCCGTCCGTGACCGTCGGTGCGGTCTCGACGAGACCCGCCGGCGTTTCGACGGTCACGGTCTCGGCGGGTTCCAGGTGGCCGGTCTCGAGCAGCGCCGTCACGGCACCCATCGTGCCGTGGCCACACATGTCTAGGTACCCTTCGCCGTCCATGAAGAAGAGGCCGAGATCGGCCGCCGGCGAGGCGGGAACCGTAGGGACGGCACCGAACATGTCCGCGTGACCGCGGGGCTCGCACATCAGCAGCTCGCGAACCCAGTCGTAGTGGGTCTCGAACAGTTCGCGCTGGTTGCGAACGTCGCCGCGTTCGATGCGCGAACGGTCGATCCCGCCGGTGACGATCCGGGTTGGTTCGCCGGCCGTGTGCGTGTCGATCGTCTCGATCGCGATGTCGCTTTGCATGTGATCGGTCGGTTCCTGGCCTTACAGCCGCTCTAGCGACTGGATATCTTCTTCGGACCAGTCGTAGAACTGGCTGTCCGTTTCCTCGAGGGCGTCGAGACACTCGTTGTACCGCTCGCGGGCCTCTTCGGCGAGCGGGTCCTCCGGGTTGGCTTCGACCCACTCGCGCAGTTGTGCGAGCGCCTTCGGCGAGTAGGTATCAATGCGATCCTGCTGCTCGAGTAACGCGACTTTCCGACTCTCCTGGCGCATCGTGCGAACGAGCGCCCAGGTGGCGATCCCCCAGAAGGCTGCCAGCGTGAACGCGAGCATTCCGAGGACTTCTGCCGTAAGCGCCATCAGTCATCACCCCCCGTGACGTCGGTGGGTTCGGACTCGCCGCCACCACCTCGTTCCCCGCCTTCGGCGATCGACATGACGACGTAGCCGATGACCGGCAGCCCGACGAGCACGGCGACGCCGCCGTACATCTCGGCCGTGCCGAACGAATCGTACGCGTAGTAGGCCATGATGAAGATCATCACCGCGGGAACGACGTACTTGATGACGGGGTTCCACCAGCGGCCGACGAAGATGCCGGCGTTGCGGTTCACCGCGAGGAGCCGGAGCCGTTCCGGCCCCATCGCCCAGCCGATGACGCCGATGATCGCAAGCGTCGCCAGCGGCAGTCCCCAGTTCCCGAAGACGAAATCGAGGTAATCGAGGATGTCCGCGGAGTAGGCGCTCGGGAGTCCCAGCAGCCAGATCACGCCACAGAGCCCGAGCGTGGTCTGGGTCCGGTCGAACCGGGTCTCCTCGGCGAGCGTCGTGACGCCGACCTCGGTGATGACGACGCCCGACGTGAACGTCGCGAGGAAGAAGCCGACGAAAAACAGGATGGCAACGATCCCGCCGAGTGGGATTTCGGGGAAGACCTGCACCAGCGAGACGAACGCGAGTCCGGCACCCGCGTCCGGCTCGAGCCCGACTGCGAAGACGACCGGGAAGATCGCCAGCGCGGCGAGGATGCCGATGCTGGATTCCCCGATCGCGGTAAAGACGCCACCACCGAGAGGAACGTCGTCGTACTCCCGGAGGTAGCTGCCGACCGTCAGCGCGATCCCCCAGCCGAGACCGGTCGAGAACAGCGCCTGTCCGAGCGCGGCGATCCAGGTGTCGCTGTAGGTGAGGTACTCCCACTGCACGCCGAAGGTGAACGCGATCCCTTCGGTCGCACCATCGAGGGTCAGCCCGCGGATCGTCATAATGACGAGCGCGATCACCAGCGCCGGGACTGCGTACACCACGAGGCGTTCGACACCGCGACGGATACCGAGGATTAGGACGGCTGCGATCGAGCCCATGACGACCGTGTGGAGCCCGATCATCAACGCCGAGTTCGCGAAGAGCGCGTCCATGAACTCGACCGCCTCGAACCCCGATGCTGTAAAGGTAAACAGCAGCGAATGGACGGCGTAGTACAGCGTCCATCCGATCAGCGGCGAGTAGTACGACATCAGCGCGACGTTGACCAGCAACACGACGACGCCGAACCCGACCAGCCCGCCGCGGCCGAGGACGTCCCGAAACGCCCCGATGACCCCTTTCTTCGTGTACCGGCCGAGCGCAACCTCGGCCATGAGTCCCGGTACTGCGAGGACGAAAAGCAAAGCGAGAAACGCGAGCACGAACGCGCCGCCGCCGTTTTCGCCCATCACGTACGGGAACCGCCAGATGTTACCTGCGCCGACCATCGCCCCGAGCATTGCCATCAGGAACCCGAATCGAGTCCCCCACTCGGCTCGAGCGGTTTTCGCTTCAGATGATGTCATGGTCCATCACACCATACCAACCTACCACACGCTGTTATATATGATGTCGCCCATGGTAGGGTCCGGCCACAACGGGCTCGAGTTGCGCAAAGCACGCATCAGTGGCGAAACGAGTCGGTAATCTGGAGTACGGCTCGACCGAAACGGGACGGGGATTCGCCGACCAGATAGGTGGCCGTTCCGACGGGTGGTTCCGTTCCCGTCCGCGGCTCGTTCGACCGACGTTTTTAGCCCCCCGACCCGAAGGGCCGGCATGGACCGCAAGGAGTTTCGCGACCTCGCCTCGCCACAGGACGCGCGTGAGGCGATCGACTCGCTGTCGCTCGAGGGCGGCGTCGAACGAGCGTCGCTAGAAGACGCCCGCGGGCGGGTTCTCGCCGCCCGGCTCGACGCCGAACTGGACGTTCCCGGGTTCGACCGGGCGAGCCTCGACGGCTACGCACTACGTGCCCGGGATACGTTCGGTGCCGACGAAGCCGACCCCGCCCGCCTCGAGGTGGTCGGTGAGGTTCACGCAGGAGAGGACCCCGATATCGACCTCGCGGACGGCGAGGCCGTCGAGATTTCGACGGGTGCGGTGATGCCCTCGGGCGCTGACGCGATGGTACCGGTCGAACGGACCGACACCGACGAGTTGGCGGGCCGTGCGGACGTTCTGATTCGAACCTCGGTCGCCCCCGGCGACAACGTCATGTTCGCCGGCGCGGACGTGGCCGCGGGCGAGCGGGCACTGGGGCCCGGAACGAGGATTACGCCCCGCGATGTCGGCTTGCTGTCGGCGCTCGGGATCGACGAGATTCCCGTCCGTGCGCCGCCGACAGTCGGCATCGTCTCGACCGGTGACGAACTCGTCCGTCCCGGCGAGGAAGTCGACAGCGCACGCGGCGAAATCTACGATGTCAACAGCTATACCGTCGCCGCAGGTGTCGAAGACGCCGGTGGCGAGGCCGTCCTCTACCCCCACGCCGGCGACGACCGCGAGGAGATGGAGCGGGTGTTACGGGAGGCCGCCCGGGAGTGTGACCTCGTGCTCTCCTCGGGATCGACAAGCGCCAGCGCGGTCGACGTCATCTACGACGTGATCGAGGAAGGTGGCGAACTGCTGCTCCACGGCGTCGCCGTCAAACCCGGCAAACCGATGCTGGTCGGCCGCCTGGAGGACTCGGCGTACGTCGGCCTGCCGGGCTATCCGGTCTCGGCGATGATGATCTTCCGGACGTTCGTCGCGCCGGCGATCCGCGAGGCCGCGGGACTACCCGAACCCGAGGCCGCGACCCTCGAGGGCGAGATGGCCGTCCAGGAACGGTACGGGGAAGGTCGCATGCGGCTGATGCCCGTCGGCGTCGTGACCGACGGCGACGGCGACACGCTGGTCTACCCCGTCGACAAGGGAAGCGGCGCGACGACCAGCCTCGCCGAAGCCGACGGCGTGGTCGAGGTCGATCCCGGAACTGACTACCTCGAGGCTGGCGAACCCGTCACGGTTTCGCTGTTCTCGCCGGACGTCCGGCCGCCGACGCTGCTGGGCGTCGGCGAGGACGATCCGACGCTGAACCGACTGCTCGACCGCCTCGAGAACCCGCGATACCTCTCGGAGGGGACCGAGCCGGGGTTTCGACGGCTCCGTGAGGGGGTGCCGGACATCGCGGTCGTCGCTGGGCCCGCCGACCGGGACATCGACGCGGCGGTACTCGGCGACTGGTCCCGCGAGTGGGGGCTCGTCGTCGAAGCCGGCAACCCTCGGGAGATCGAGGGGCTCGCGGATCTACTCGACCGCGACGTTCGGTTCGTCAACCGGACGACCGATTCGGGGCTCCGGACGAGCCTCGATCGGGCACTCGAGGACGTAGCGGAGGGCCGCGGATCGAACATCCGCGAGGTGACCGACGCGATCGACGGCTACGGTCTCGGCCTGCGTGCCCACGAGAGCCCGCCACGGAAGGTCGCGGCTCGTGAAGCCGACGCCGCGCTCGGGCTGGCCGAGACGGCCGAACGGCTCGACCTCGAGTTCGTTTCCCTCGGCCAGCAGCGCGTTCGCGTCCTCGCGAACCCCGATCGCGTGGAGAAAGCCGGCGTTCGCGAACTCGAGGGGGTCCTGGAGAGACACCTCGAGTGAGAGTCCGGTGCCACGAACGCCCGGCCCGGTCGAACGTATCCGGAACCCGGACGGTTAACCCTCGCTGAAAAGCCATTTTTGGTCTTTGACGGAGTACGTGTCGTGATGTCGACGATAGCGGAACTCCGCCTGTCGGCCACAGATACGACGCTCGAGCAGACGTTCGAGCGGGTGCCCGACGTTACGGTCGAACTCGAGTCCTCGGTATCGAAGAACCGGCCGTCCCTCTGGGTGGCGAACGTCGACCGTGAGCGGATCGAGCGGGCGTTCCACGCCGATCCGGCGGTGAGCTCGACCGAGCTTCTGGTCGAGACCGATCACCGGCTGTTGTTCGACGTTCGGTTCGCCGAGAACCGAGGGATGAACAGACTCTACGAGGAGTTGCTCGTCGAGGGAAGCTCGTTGCTCGAAGCCTGGGGCACCGACGGCTGGTGGCAGATGAAAGTCCGGTTCCCTGACCGCGAGGGGCTCTGTGAGGGGTACGACCGTCTGGTCGAACGCGGCGTCGACGCCGACCTCAGACGTGTCAGTGACGTTCGACAGCGAACCGAGGTCGAATCCCGGCTGACGCCCGAACAGCGGGAAGCACTCGAGGCAGCCCTCGAGTACGGCTACTTCGAGATTCCACGGAGCGTCTCGATGGAGGAGTTAGCCGACGAGCTGGGAATTTCCCATCAGGCGCTGTCGGAACGGTTCCGCCGCGCGTACGAAACGCTCGTCAACGACGAACTCGAGTCGGCAGGCCGACCTCAGTAAAAGCCACGCGGTGTCAGTACGAGTACTCGAGTTCGTCGAACGACCGCACGCGGTAGTCCCCGAGCACGCAGCGGCCACGGCGCTCGTGGCCGATGCGTTCGACGTGGATCGCGTCCAGTCCGGCGTTCCAGGCCGCGCCGACGTCGCAAGCGCCGTCACCTGCGAGCACGCCCTCGTGGCCGTTGTGTCCGACACCGAGATCGTTCATCACGCGCTGCACCGGCGTCGGATCGGGTTTCCACCCCGTCTCCTCGGTACAACAGAGCCGTGCGTCGAACCAGTCGCGGATGTCGAGTTCGTCGAGAACGGGTTCACAGAGGAACTGTTGGCAATGCGTGACCAGTCCGACCGGCTCCTCGAGGTCACCGACGAACGCGGCGTCCTCGTGGAGGTACGTCTGTTCGGCCCGGACCTGCGGGTCCTCCTCGGCGTGAAAAGCGTCCCAGAACGCCCCGGGCTCGAGCCCCCACTCCCGGAGCTGTCGGTCACGAGAGCCGGTGAGCCCGTTCCAGAGGATTTCGGCCTCACGGTCGGAAAACCGGTATCCGAGCCTGTCGCCGACCCGATCGAACACGCCGCGGGTGTACGACCACTCGACGTCGACGAGCGTGCCGTCGAGATCGAGCAGCCAGAAGTCGTATTCGGAGGCCATTGGGACCTTGCTCTATGGGTCTGTGCCGTATATGTGTAGCGATCGGACCGTCCGGCCGCCGTGACGGTCAGGTACCGTCGGTCACCCTGATACTCGAACCGAGATACTTCGAGAGCACTTCCGAGACGCTATCGGCGTTGAACGCCTCGAGGTCGGCTCCGATCTCCCCTTTGAGCGCGTCGTAGTAGGCCTCGTCGGTGCGGAGTTCGCTGAACGTGACGGATTCGACCGCGAGTGGGTCGTCGCCGTCGTCCGCCTCGAGCCACTCCGTCGCGAGACGGCGCGCGTACTCCGGGTCCGAGACCTCGCCCCGCCAGAGCGTGTCCCGGAAGAACAGCCATCCGTCCGTTCCGGGTTCCGGCGCATCCCGGCGGACCGTGAGTTCGGTGGTTGCGCTTCCCGGATCGACGGTAACCGCCGGCGTCGGGCTCCGAACGCGGACGGTGACGCGGAAGACGTAGGCAGCGTGCATGCTCGGACGATGAGACGTCGGGAACAGTCGGAGAGCGGTACTTCGGTCTGGGGTCGAGTCGTCAGGGTCGGAGCTCGAGTCCGGGCCGGCTCCAGTCTGAGCCGTCAGTCGACCGGACCACACCCGCTCCGTTCCCGTCTCGGCTCGTCTTCGTCCGGGTCAGGCCTCGCGTTCGGACTCGATCAGTTCCGCCATCTCCACGTCCTGGTCGGTGATGCCGCCCTCTTCGTGGGACGTGAGCCGAATCTCGACTTCCTTGTACCGGATGACGATCTCCGGATGGTGAAACTGTGACTCGGCGATCTCGCCGACCATCTGGGCGAAGTTGACTCCGTGGAGGTAGTCGTCGAACTCGTAGGTACGAACGATCTCGTCACCCTCCTGCGACCACTCGTCCGGCAGTTGTGCATCGATTTCGTCGTCTGAGAGTAAGTCGGCCATGTGGGTGAGGATGTAAGCCAACCAGATAATGGTTATGCTGAGGTCGGCCAGGCGGACACTCCGCCGGTGGAGTACGACGACTCAGTCGTCGTCGGTCGCGGCGAACGACTCGACGCCAGCAACGGGCGCATCGGAGTCGGTTGCACCCCCCGCACCCCCTTCGCCTGCGCTTGCCTCGAGCAGCGACGCGACTTCGACGTCGTCGTCGAAGTGCGGGTCGAACAGTTGCAAGGCGGTGTGGATCGTCTCCCAGTCGTCTTCGGCGGCCGCCTCCCGAAGGCTTCTGGTCGGTGGCGCGAGCAGCTGGCTCACCAGCGTGTCGGCCATCGACTCGACGACCTCGCGCTGGGGCTCGCTGAGGTCCTCGCCGAGCTGGGACAGCGCCTTCTCGAGTTCGCGTTCCTTGATCCGGTCGGCCGACTCGTACATCGCCGCGATCGCTTCGTCCGCACGGGCGCGCTTGTACTGGTCGAGCAGGAGATCGAACTCCCGATCGACGATCGCTTCGACCTCGCGAGCCGCCGACGCCCGCTGGCGTCTGGTTTCCTCGGTGACCGACTCGAGGTCGTCGAGGTCGTACACTGCCACGGACGGAAGCTCGTCGGCCGCGGGCGCGACATCGCGTGGTTGGCCGAGATCGACGACCACCCGCTGTGAGCGATCGTGACCCGGATCGACACCGGCGTCGTCTCGGTCGCTCACCGCGGCGGCCACGAGGTGGCCGCGCTCGAGTACCGGTTCGTCGCTGCCCGTCGCGGTGACGACTACGTCGGCCTCGGTCGCCGCAGCCGACAGCGACTCGAGCGAGAGGGCTCGCGTGTCGCTGACGGGAGCCTCCGTCTCTAGCTCGTCGGCGAGGTGGCCGGCCCGCGAGACCGTCCGGTTCGCGATCAGCACTTCCTCGACGCCCGCGTCCGCGAGACTCCGGGCGGCCAGCTGTCCCATCTCGCCTGCACCGACGACCAGCGCGGTCGCCCCCTCGAGGGACAGCTCCTCGGCGGCGAGGCGGGTCGCTGCCGACCCAAGCGAGACGACGCCCTCGTTGATATCGGTCTCGGTGCGGGCTCGTTCCCCGACGTGGATCGCCTTCGTGACGGCCGGTTCGAGCATCGATCCGATACCGTCGGCCTCGCGTGCGTCCTCGTAGGCGTCCCGAACCTGGCCGATGATCTGATCCTCGCCCAGGACGACCGATTCGAGTCCGGCCGCGACCCGCAGGAGGTGATGGAGACTGTCGTCGTGGCCGGTCCTGACGATCGCCTCGTCGTCGACGTCGGCGAAAAACTGCTCGAGGGCCGCCCGGCCGACGGCCGCGTCGGGGCCGACGACGTAGGCTTCGACCCGGTTGCACGTCGCGAGTACGTACGCCTCCTCGATCCGGGGCAGCGAACAGAGGTTGGCGACGGCCGCGGTCTGTCGATCGGGACTGGCGTCGGCGAGATCGTCGACACTCCCGCTGTCGTGTGTGACGCGTGCGCCGCTTACG
Source organism: Halobiforma nitratireducens JCM 10879 (assembly GCF_000337895.1). Classification (GTDB taxonomy): domain Archaea; phylum Halobacteriota; class Halobacteria; order Halobacteriales; family Natrialbaceae; genus Natronobacterium; species Natronobacterium nitratireducens. The sequence goes on along the minus strand of NZ_AOMA01000201.1, from coordinate 11,217 downwards.
ACGCCGGCCCCCGTCATTGCCGGTCACCCCCCATACCGTCGTCGCGTTCCTTACCCTGACCCAGCACGTCCTCGATCACTTGCTGGCGATTAGAGTCTCCACTACGTAAAGTTGTCCAAACTTCCGACGAGCTGGCGACACGGGAAACCACCTCCCGGCGCTGTGCCGGCGACGCGTTTCGGGATCGAAGTTCGGTACGCAACGTGTCGCACAGTCGCGCCACCTCACCCGCACCGTCGATCGACTCCTCGAGTTCTTGTCGTAGATGCTTGCTCAGGGCTGGAGCGGTCCCGCCGGTCGCGACGGCGACGACGACGGGATCATCGCGGATCGTCGCGGGGACGACCACGCTTCCCGGATCGCGCCCGCCCGACCGGTCGGCCCTGTTGACCAGCACGTCTCGGTCTCGAGCGGCCTCGACGATCGCTTCGTTGAGTTGTCCATCGTCGGTCGCCGCGACGACGAGCGCGGGATCGGTTCGCTTGAGCCAACCGTCGATGTCGTCCGGATCGGGCGCGGCACGAACCCGATGGACGGTGCCGATCGCGTCGGCGTCGGTGGAGCCGTGGCAGTCGTCACCGTCGGAACGCGGCCCCGCGGACTCGAGGTCGTCGAAGTCCGCGACGAACGCTGGACTGACGACGACCACGTCCGCCTCGCGCGAGAACCGTCGGGCCTTCCGGGCACCGACGGGACCACCGCCGAAGACGAGCACCGTCGCGTTCGAGAAATCGTGTAGGAGCGGGATCATTGCGGAGATGTGCGTCGGGTGTTCGCTTCGACCCGTTCGGGTAGTCTGATCCCCGACTTCTTCAAGATACGTGTTGAAAACAGCGTCCCCCACTCGTCTTCGGTGATCTCCTCGTGGTCGGCGACGAGCTCGTAGACTCGATCGATCCGTCGGTGACACTCCGCCTCGGTGCGGCCGTGGACCATCGCGAACAGGTTGTACGACCAGACGCCGTCGTGGCGGGGCCGCTCGTAACAGTGGGTCACGAACGGGAGCGAACCCACAGCGCGTCCGACTTCGGGGACGAGGTCGTCCGATACGTCCCACACCGTCATTCCGTTTTCCGTATAGCCGAGCGCGTAGTGGTTCGGGACGATTCCGATCCGGCGAATCTTCCCCTCACGGTCGAACCGTCGGATCGTGCCACGAACCCACGCCGGCTCCCGTCCGATAGCGGCGGCGACGTCCGCGTAGGGCGTCTCGGTCAACGGCAGTCCGTCCTGTACCTCGAGAACCAGATCGCGCTCGGCCGGCGAAAGCGAATCCGGCGTTCCGGTGTGGTCCCGGCCCGGCTCGGTGGTGGGGTCGGTGTCGGGGCCAGGGTCGTCGCCGGAGCCCTCGAAGTCCTCGAAGTCCTCGAAGTCCTCGAAACCATCGAAACGCCCAGAACCGAGCCGAGAGAGGTCGACCCCGACGTGCTCTCGGTCGGGAGCGTCGTCCGTGCCCTCCGTTCGTTCCCCACCTACCGCATCCGACAACGGGCCGTCGACCGGGAACGTCGCCTCGAGTTCGAACTCCCGGCGTTTGGGCATCGCGTACGTCTCCGTTCCGGTCTCGGCCTCGATCGCCGACAGTACCTCGGAGACACGGTCCTCGTCGGCGACGGACACGACGAACCAGAGGTTCAGCTCCGGGTGATCGCGCTCGTAATTGTGAGCCACTTCGCGGCGGGCGTTGATCGCCTCGGCGACCTCCTCGAGCCGGTCGTCGGGAGCCGACGCCGCGACGAGTACCGCGGTGCCACCGATCTCCTCGGCGTCGATCAGCGGCCCGAACCGGGAGATAATCTCGCGCTCGTCGAGCGTCCGGATCGTCTCGAGGAGGGCCGTCGCGGAGACGTCGATTCCCCGCTCTCGGAGCGCGGCCGCGGCGGGTTCGAACGGTCGTTCTACGACCGGGAACCCGCCCTGGAACGCGTTGACGATGGCCCGCTCCCGGTCGGAGAGAGCGACGTCAGGAGACATACGAGTGGATCGGGAACGGGCAGGCATAAGGGACCTGTCGACTCCTATGTTCTGGGAACGGCGACAGCGGCCGTGTTAGGGGTGAAAACGATGCTTACTCCCCTTCGACGCCGGTCACGTCGAACCCCAGCTCCCGAACGTCCCCGAGGATAGCCTCGTGATCCGCGCTGGCCCGATAGTAGATGACGACATCGAAACTCCCCTCGCGGAGCAGTTGCTGGCACTCCCAGACGAACTCCTCGTCCTCGAGCGTGAGCCCCTGGTGCTGGTTCGAGGAAAAGTCGGGGTCGTCGTTGCCCGAGTAGACGAAACAGTCAGTGGGGTCGTAGCCGGAGTGGTCGGCGATGATGTCGCCGATGTCGATCGTCGCCTGCATCATCTGAACGTCCTCGCTACCGTCGAACTCCGTGTGGACGATCGCCCCGTTGAGTTCGATCTCGCCGGGCTCGAGCAGTGCCTTGGTGCGCTGATAGAGGTCGTCGTCGATCGCGTCTGCCATCGTCGGAACGAGGGCGGCCGCACTCATAGCCGTCACGATTCGGTCGGCGGAGTGTCCGGCCGTATGGCGGGCGTTTTTACCCAGTTCGATGTCGTGGTTGCCAGTCTCACAGGCAGAAAGTAACACACAAGACACATAATCGTCGGTCTCGTGGACTCTGCCGATGAAGCGGTGGTTCCGCCGTCGCGTCGATGCGGTGTACGAGCGTGTCCTCTCCCGAGAGATTTCCGGCGCACCGACACACGTCGCGGTAATTCAGGACGGCAACCGTCGGTACGCACGCCGCAAGGGCGACGACGCTCCGCGGGGCCACCGCGAGGGCGCGAAGACGACCGAGCGCGTTCTCGAGTGGTGTCAGGACGTCGGCGTCGAAGAACTGACGCTGTATGCGTTCTCCACTGAGAACTTCGAACGGCCCGACGAGGAAAACGAGGAATTGTTCGACCTCCTCTGTGAGAAGCTCCGGGAGTTCGCCGACGCCGACCGCGTCCACGAAAACGAGGTCGGCATCCGTGCGATCGGCGAGATCGAGCTGCTTCCCGAGCGCGTCCAAGAGGCCGTCGACTACGCCGAGCGACGGACCAGCGACTACGATGCGTTCGTCCTCAACATCGCCTTGGCCTACGGCGGTCGATCGCGGCTGCTCGAGGCCGCCCGCGGGGTCGCAGCCGAGGTCGACGACGGGGCACTCGAGCCCGACGAGATCGACATCGGGACGATCGAACGGCGGCTGTACGACCGTCCGGTCCGGGACGTCGATCTGATCATTCGTACCGGTGGCGACGAGCGGACCTCGAACTTCCTCCCCTGGCACGCCAACGGCAACGAGGCTGCGGTCTTTTTCTGTACGCCCTACTGGCCGGAGTTCTCGAAAGCCGACTTCCTCCGGGGTATCCGGACGTACGAGCACCGCGAGGAGTCGTGGCGACGCACGCGAGCACGTCGGGCGATGGCGCTGCTCGGCGCGCTCGGCGATACGGAACTACCGGAGGCCCGATCGGTCGTCGACCGGTTCCGCGACTCGCTGCCGACGGGTGAGCGACCGAGCGAGGACGAACTGACGCTCGGCGAAGACGTCGACAGCGAGCCGTTCGCGGACTGAACGGGAAGCAAGGGTTATGGCGACGACCGTGTCTATCGAAAGCCGTCGAGCTACGTCGAACGACGAGCCCACGTCGACGATCCCCGTACGTCGAGGTGTGCGTAAACGCCCAACCAGGCGACCGCGTCGACGTATCCCCGAACGAGAACGCAGCGACAGATCGTGGCCGTGATCGTGATCGTGATCGTGCCCTCGAGAAACCCAATCGCGGGCAAGGAAAGCGAGAGCAGTCGTCGTTCGACGACGAGCGGGACGACCAGCAGGAGGATCGACGGGTACGCCCGGAAGAGTCGGAGACACCACAGCAGCGACTCGAGCAGCGTCCGCCGGATCGTTTCGGCAGACAGGTCGCGACACTCGAGACAGGCACAGCCGTCGACGTGGTGACGCTCCGTGACAGGCGAGACCATCGGGTGACCCGTGTCCGACCCACTACGGGAAACGGACCCTTCGACGACAGCGTCGGTCTGGACGTTGCCGTCCGGGGAGCGGGACCCGCTCATTCGCCGCCGAGCGGCCGGGTCACCGTTTCGCCGATCGTGAGGAGGATCGCCGGCGGTCCGACGAGCGACGGGGGAGGGAGTATTGTCTCCCCGCGCCGAGGACCCAGCCGACTGACGGCGTCGCGCCCCGAACTGCCTCGAGGGCTGCACCGAGGAGCCCACCCAGCACGAACGGGAACAGGAGGAACCACACACCACACGATCGATCTCGCGGCCGCGAGGCCGACCGAACCGATCAGTTCCATGGCGGTCGCGAGCTGGCTGCCGGCGGCGGCGAACCCGGCCGCGAGCAGGCCCGGATTGTCGAGGAGGGCTGTCCACCCGTCTTTGAAGGCGGCGATCACTACCATGTTCCGGGGTTCGACGCGTTGGGTATTAGATTGCCGAAGACTCAAAGCTTATTTTGAGCCTTTTACAGTCCTAAGAAGACGGATGAGTGGATGTGAGTAGTGTCTATCGACCGAACCGCCGTGACCGATTGCAGTACTCGCGGACCGCCCGTAAGAAGTCTCGCTTGCGGAAATCACGCCAGTTGATGTCGGTGAAGTACAGTTCGGAGTAGACCGACTGCCAGATCATAAAATCCGAGAGTCGCTCCGCGCCCGTCTTGATTACCAGGTCCGGCTCCGACGGAAAGACGAGGTGGTCTTCAACTGCCTCGTCGTCGATCGCCTCGGGATCGAGCTCGCCCTCGGCGACGCTCCCGGCGAGCGTCCGCACCGCGCTCGTAAACTCGTGTTTCCCGCCCAGCCCGATGCCGATCCGGATCGGCGCGTCGGCCGGCGTCCGGTCGTCGGGGCCACGAACTGCCACCTCTCGAGGAGCGTCGACCGTCTCGAGTTCCCGTCGCAAGGCGGGGACGGCCTCGCGATCGAGTACGCTCACGTAGACGGTCACCAGCGACGCATAGTCGACGGCCCACTCGAAGAAGTCGGTGAGCGTCCCGTAGGCTCCCTGCTCGAGCAGGTCGCGTTCGGTGATGATCAACGCGACGTGGTCGGGTGGCTCGGCCTCGTGGCGACGGATCCGGAGGGCGAGATAGCGTTCGTACAGACCCACACCGCCGGATATCCCGGCCGGTACCATACGCGTTACGTTCCAGTTCACACGTCGACTCTCGACGAGCGAACGGGAGCCCCACAATCCTGCCCTCGTCGATGGGACAAAAACTCCGGCAAAACGCCCGTAGCACCCGAAAACGCGTTCGACTCGAGTTCGGGAACCTTCAAGTAAAGCCGACAGAAAGGGTCCGATATCGTGACAGCACCCGTTCGGCGGGCCAGCGTCTTCGCGGTACTCTGTACGCTTTCGCTGGCCGTTCCGCTCTTCGGACCGCGGGTCGCAGGTGGGATCGCGGCGCTGCTGCTGGTCGGCGCGTTCGTCCTCACCGACGGCCCCCTCTTCGAGCTCCTCGCCTACCCTGGCGACTACGAAGACGGCCGACTCTACGGCCTGCTGACGTTCGTCCTCGCGGGGGTCGCCCTCGGACTGCTCGCGGTCGGCACGGAGATGTCGACCGCGGTGTTCGTCGGGACAGTCTTCCTCGTCGGGTACGGCAACCTCGGCGAACAGGCCGCCCGTCTGCGGACCGACGACGACGTGGCGCGGGTGACGGCCTTCTCGATCGCGGGGGCGATCGCTGGCGTCGTCGGCCAGGCGGCGACCGTCGCGGTGACGGAGCCGGCCCCGGTTGCTGCCGTCGAAGGGAGCCTTCCGGAGATCGTCTTCCTCGCAGCCAGCGGCGCGCTCCTTGCCGCCCTGCTTCGGGACGTGTTACTCCTGTACGACGCGCCCATCGTCATGCTCTCCGTCGGCCTGTTGCTGTGGTTGCTTGCGGAACTCGAGCCCGCGCTCGGTGCCGTCGAGATCGTCGCGGCGCTTGCGGTCACCATGGCGCTTGGATACGTCTCTTACGCGCTCGAGACCGCCTCGGCAGCCGGGATGCTCACCGGCGTCCTCCTCGGGCTGTTGACGATCGTACTGGGCGGCTACGGCTGGTTCGTTGTCCTCATTTCGTTCTTCGGGATCGGCGGCCTCGCGACGAAGTTCCGGTACGAGCGAAAGCGAGACCTGGGGGTCGCCGAGGACAATGGCGGCGCTCGCGGCAGCGGTAACGTTCTCGGGAACGCCGCCGTCGCGCTCGCTGCTGTTCTCGGTTACGCGGCCAGCTCCGCGACGTTGCTTCCCGGCGACCCCGACCCGACCCTGTTTCTGTTCGCGTTCGCCGGCTCCGTCGCGACCGCCATGAGCGACACGCTGTCGAGCGAGATCGGCAGCGTCTTCGAGACGACCCGGCTGATTACGACTCTCGAGCCCGTCGAGCCGGGAACCGACGGTGGCGTCACCTGGCAGGGCGAGGTTGCCGGCCTCGCCGGTGCGGCGATCGTCGCCGGTATCTCGTTGTGGCTGTTCCCGGCAGTCGACGCCGCCGGCGCGGCGATCATCGTCGCGGCGGGGTTCGTCGGGATGACCGTCGACAGCTTGCTCGGGGCGACGATCGAGGGCACGCTGCTCGGAAACCAGGGTGTGAACTTCCTCGCGACGCTGTCCGGCGCGGTCGTTGCGGCACTGCTCGTGATATCGTTCGCGGCGCTTGGGTGATACGGTTTACTGTGGTCAATTCTCGCCGATCGCCGACCCCGTTGTGGTGGTCGGCGGTAACTAGTTACAGCAATCCAGATGAGTCGGGCTCCGTCGACGAGAGCGGTCCGGAAAAACGGAAGATGAAGACGGAAGCAGGCGGGCCGGTCTACTGTCGTTCGTCTCGAGAGCGAGAGAGCGAGAGAGAGAAAGTGAGAGTGAGAGCGAAAGTGAGCCCTAGTCGTCCGACACCGAAGCAACTCGCTTTCTGGTTCGGTATGACTGTGACTCCGATTTTCGTGCCGTTGGATCGCTGTTCGTGTTCGCATTCGAGTCGGAGTCCAAGTCAGAGTCCGAGTCAGACAGTCCCTCTCGCTCGGCTGCCGACTCGAGTTCGGTGTCGTCCGCCGGCTCGAGTTCGGTCGTGGACTTGGACTCGAGCGTCCGAACGTCGATCGAAGCGTCTGGCAGCCGCACCCGCTCGGCCGACCGCCGCTGGTGGTGGGCAGCGACGTTCGTCGCCCCGAACAGCACGAGCGCCCATGCCCCGAGCAAGAGCAGTGCAGCCGCCGGTGGCGGAGTCATACTCGAGAGTCGGGACCGACGGATTATCAACGCCTCGGAACCGCTAGCCCCGAGCGAACCGTTTTCGGGGGAGACGTGATACCGTACCAGAGTCCTGGGACCTACGCGGTCGAGTCGCCGCCGGCCGGCGGCTCCGATGCGATGTCGTCGATCGCGTGAATCCGAACGGCGGTCGGTCGCTTGGTAAACTGCCCGAGCGAGCGGGCGACGATCCGGTCGACGCCGCGGTCGGCCGCCAGGTCCACCAGTCGTTGGCCGAGAATTTCGTCGAGAACCATCGTCTCCGGGACCGTCTCGAGGTCCTCGAGCGACGTGTACGCGTCGCTGGCGGGACCTTCCTCGATCACGTCGCCGCCGGTATCGAGGTACCGGACGCGGTCGGTTCCGGCGCGGATGACTGCCGAGGCGTGTTCGTAGACGGTCTCGAGGGACGCCGACTGTTCGTCGTCCGCGTCCACATCCGCGTCCGCGTCGCGGTCCAGCTTGGCGTTGCTGGGTTCGGCCTCGTCACCGACAGTGCCCGTTTCGTCGTCTCCGTCCGCGTTCTCGTTCTCGTCCTCGTCCTCGGCCTCGTCTTCGCTTTCGTCCTCGACCGCGAGGTCGGTACCCACCCGCGCCGATGATCGGCTCGTGTCCGTACCCGCCATCGACTCGGGCTCGTCGGCCGCCGGTGGACTACCCGTTCCCGGTCCGGGAAGCGAGTTCGGCTCGGAGCCTGTAACCGCGGACGATCCAGCCGTCGCCGAGCGCGAATCACTCGGGACGGGTGTGGCGCTTCCGTCGGTCGCTGCGACCGCTTCACGTGGTTCGTTCAACCCCGACACCGTGTCGTATGGAACCTTGTTCCGGAGCGCGGTAAACAGCTGATGGTGATCGAGGTCTTCGACGGAGTCGCCGGACGGAGCAAACGCCACGTAATCCACGTCACCGACCTGGGCCAGCTCTTCGAGGATGAGGTCGCCGCCGCGGTCACCGTCCAGAAAGGCCGTGACCGTCCGGTGCTGTGTCAGTTCCGCGACGGCGTCCGGGACGTTCGTCCCTTCGACGGCGATCGCGTTCTTGATGCCGTATTTGAGCAGCGTGAGCACGTCGGACCGTCCCTCGACGACGATGATGGCGTCGCTGTCGGTGACCCGCGGACCCGCCGGCACCCCCTCGTACTCGGTGATGTCCTCGACGCGGACGTGCTGGCGGACCTCCGCGAGGATCTCGTCGGAAGTCATCACGGAGTCGTCGAACCCTGTCTCGAGCAGCTCTTTCGCCCGTTCGACGACCGCCTTGCGTTTGGCCGCGCGAACGTCCTCGATCTCGGTCACCTCGAGGTCGGCCCGACAGGGACCGACGCGAGTGATGGTCTCGAGTGAGGCCGCAAGCGTCGCAGTTTCGACCTTGTCGAGGCTGGTTGCGATAGTGAGGTGGCCGTGTGACTGGCCCGCAGTGCTCGCTATTTCGACGTCGATACGTCCGACTTTCTGTGACTGGCGGAGATCGCGGAGATCGAGTTCGTCGCCAAGCAGGCCTTCGGTCTGGCCGAAGATAGCGCCGACGACGTCGCTCCGCTCGACGACCCCGTCAGCCGTGACGTCCGCGTGAATGAGGTATTTCGAGGTGTCTTCCATTGGAGATCCGGCCCCGAGAGGGGCAGCGACGCGAGGGAAATCGCGCGCGAAAGCGGTTTACGTAAGCTAGAATCGTGACGGGCAAATAGCTGTTGACATCCGGGGAATTCGCGACGGAAGGCGGCTGGGCGTCGATTGCTGCCCCCGAATCGACCGTCGATAGCCGGCACGTTCGGGTGGTCTCGAGACCGCAGGAGCGTTCAGTACGCCGGCCGGTACCAGTACCAGTAGGCGGTAACCGCGAGCAAAACGACCAGTCCACCGAGGAAGAACAACGCTCCGGGCGGGATCGTCGTAAAGATCGCATCTGCACCGCCGTCGGCGATCGCCTCGTACGAACTCGGGTCCTCGGCGTACCACTCCGGTTCCGAAGCGTCGTCGCCGGCGTCGAAATCGGCCTCGTCTTCGGCAACGTCGTCGCCGACATCGTCGGCTTCGTCGGATTCGCGGTCGTCAGTGGCGACTCCGACATCGTCGCCAGCGTCGTCCCCGTCGGCATCGGTACCGTCGGCCGGCTCGTCGGGCTCCTCCTCGACGTCGCCCATCGGTGCCGCTTCGGCATCGTCGCCGACGGCTCCCGGCTGGGTCCGCACGTCGGCTTGGGGAGTCAGCCAGTTCGAGAGCCCGTACTGGACGAGGAGACTCCCACCGGCGAGCGCGCCGATCCCACCGATCAGCCGCGAGATTGCGGACTTCAGCTGACTCGCCGTCGACTCGTCGCTCGTGACGATCAGCGGGCCGTCGGTCGTTGCGTAGACGCTCATCTCGTTGCCGCGAGAGGAATACCAGGTGTCGACGACCTCGACGAGGCCGGCCTCCTCTAGGTTCTCGAGGTGGTAGCGAACGTTCTGGATGGACGAATCGATCGCGTCGGCGATGTCACTCGGGGTCCCCGGCTGCTCGTCGAGTTGTGAGTAGATCTGCCGGGCAGTCGTCGACGAGAGGGCGCTGAAGACCGCGTCGGCGTCCTCCCCCTCGAGGTCGACGACGCGTGGGGCCCCCTCCTGGGCGGGCGTATCGGAGCGGAACGGGAAGAGACGGGCCATATCGGCGTTGGTTCCATTCTCTTGTCATCCCTTAAACTCCTTGTCTTCGCTGAAAGAGCGATTTTACCTTGGACAAGAACTGCATTCGTGTGCGTAATCGTCGAATAGCCGACCAACCGTCGGCCGCCGGGTCCGTGACGGTGAGCGGTCTCGTCGCGCTCGAGACACACGGATTGCTCTCGGGAACCGGTACGCTTTCGACGGTGACCACGGATCGTAGCGTACTGACGACCACAGCGGGCGAGGGACGCTTGTCCCGACGTTTCGATTTCGGTACTCGAGTTCGATAGCAGAAGTTCTTCATCAGAGTTAGTTGAAGGGAAAGCGTTACCAAGATCGCATCCAACCACCGAACATGCGCCGGCTGGAACTGGTGGGCTGGATCGCAGTCGCCGTCGTCCTCAGCGCGCTGTCGATTCCGTGGTTTCTGTGGGGCGACGCAACGCTCGTCGCTGGCGTGCCGCTGTGGCTCTGGTGGCACGTGGGCTGGATGCTCCTCGCAAGCGTCGTCTTCTGGCTGTTCGCCCGGCGAGCCTGGGGGATCGGAATCGAACCGCCCGGTTCGAGCGGCGACGGACGCGGCGAACGAACCGCGTCGCGGTCGGGGTCCGGAGGTGAGCAGCCGTGAGCGTCGCCGTCCAGTTGGGAATCGTCGTCGGCTACCTCGTGATCGCGCTGGCCGTCGGCGTGCTCGCGTACAACGTCGCCGAGCGGACGGCCGAAGACTTCTACCTCGCGAGTCGGACGCTTGGGACGGTCGTCCTGCTGTTTACCACGTTTGCGACCCTGCTCTCGGCGTTTACCTTCTTCGCCGGGCCGAACGTCGCCTACGCGGAGGGGCCCGAATGGGTACTGGTTATGGGCCTGATGGACGGGATCATCTTCGCGATCCTCTGGTACGTCGTCGGCTACAAGCAGTGGTTGCTCGGCCGCCAACACGACTACGTGACGCTGGGCGAGATGCTCGGCGATCGGTTCGGCTCGCGACGGCTCCGCGGCCTGGTCGCGGGCGTCAGCCTCCTGTGGCTCTTTCCGTACGTCATGCTCCAGCAGGTGGGGGCCGGCACCGCACTCGAGGCGCTGACCGAGGGGGCGCTCCCCTACGCCGCCGGCGCGGGGTTGATCACGGCGTTTATGATCCTCTACGTCGTCGTCGCGGGGATGCGAGGGATCGCCTGGACCGACACGCTCCAGGGGCTGTTTATGCTCGTTACGACCTGGATCGCGCTGCTCTGGGTGCTCGCGGTGGTCGGCGGACCGACGGCGGCGACCGCAGCACTCGAGGTCGAAGCCTCCCAGCACCTCGCGC
>NZ_AOMA01000200.1 GCF_000337895.1 Halobiforma nitratireducens JCM 10879 | reverse complement strand
GTGCATGGGTCACTTCGGGGTAGGTACCAGAGGTGACCCTGTTTCCACAGGAGTCAGTTACGACTCTAGACGAGTTTGGGACACGACCAAATTATTCCGGGCGAACTTCAGTCGGACATCCGGCCACATCAGAATCGACGTCGATTATCGGTCGAGAGGCAGAGCCTCACGCGTCATCGGTGACGTAGATACCACTCTTTACGCGTTCATTCGTGGGACCGATGGACGAGTGATCAAACGGCCGGTAGCTCGTCTCGGGAACGGTCTCGGGGATGAGACGGTATCGGAACAGTTCCATCTTTCCCGGAGTGACTCGTACGATATTGGTGTGATATTTGAAGGGGACGTCTCGGGATTCGCGAGAGACGTATACGCCGATTACTGGGGGCGTGATTCACTCACTCGAAGGCGAAGAGTAGATGTCAATTCGGTCAAAATTGTCAGCTGGGAGTAAGTTAGTCATGGGTGAACACGATAACTGGGGAGCGAATTTCGCCGTGTTGTTAGCAGGAATCGGAGCGTTAGTTGTGGGATTATCCGCTGTGTACGAGGGTGCAACCAGCATCGGAGTTGCTCTGTTGAACGCAAGAAGGCGACAGTATTGAATTTATGATATTCGTCTTAATGCCGCTATATGGCCTGAGAGTCCTGTTTTG
>NZ_AOMA01000199.1 GCF_000337895.1 Halobiforma nitratireducens JCM 10879 | reverse complement strand
GTAGAGTTCCTCGAGTGTGATGTCATCGAGCCGTCCCATTACCACTTCCAGCGTCTCTACAGGTAAAGCACTTCCCTAGACACTATGAAAGCATCCAGTGCCTCAATAGCGGGAGTCGCGATTTCGACACCGGTCTCTGCTGATTCCAATGAAGATGATCGAAATACTGCGAATCGCGACTCTCCGTATCAACCCGATGTTCGTATAATCGACAACTCATCTGATGATAAACCCATAGACGTGTCATACAGGCGGGTAACTGAAGAAGCTGATGCGGATAAGCAGCAACCCGATACAGACACCCAACAGGTTGGTACAGATGACCGTGAAATCGACAGCATTACTGTCAATACAGTCGGAATTAACAGTCAACAATTACATAGCCCGTTGCATGTGCAAAATTAGTTGATGCTTGGTACCCGGATGTGGGCATTAGTAGCCAACCCTGTTCAGAGAAACCTGCAACATCATCTGGTTTTTGGCCCTAATTTCGAAAGCGTGCAACAGGGTAATTACAGGAAGAACTGGATGCTGCTGTGGCTAACGCCGATACAGATGGGGATAATATTGCTCTGTTGAAGAGCGATCTAATCAGCTGATATCACGGGTTAGAAGGGTGAAGTCGAGGAAATCGAGGTTGGTATGGAAATCGAC
>NZ_AOMA01000198.1 GCF_000337895.1 Halobiforma nitratireducens JCM 10879 | reverse complement strand
GACGGCGTCCAATTCCCTACAAGTCTCACGAAGAACAGTGGAGTGAACGCCTGAGAGGAGGATTAGATGACCTCGCAACGGAGCAACCTCCGTGGAATCAGGGGAGTACAATATCGAAGTCGAAGCCGACGGGTATGTCACAAAGACAGAAACGGTTACTGTTGGCAGCGACGGCGCGACACGGAAGGACTTCGAACTTGAGCCAGTTAATGCAGGGACGCTTAGCGGGTCTCTTGTCGACGAAAATGGAGACCCTGTAGACAGTAGTTCCACTCGGGTTGATCTCGATGGAGACCGATCACTGATGATTTCTCCGGAGACCAATCAAGAGTTCGAAGTTGATCTCCAGGATGACTTGTGGATACTTGAGCCAGAGGCTCTAGGCTACGAAGCAGATCGAGAGATAGTCCCTGTCAATGAGGGAGAAACAACTGAACTGGAGGTGGAAATGACCTCGAACGATGAAGGCCAAGTGAGAATATTCATTTGGGTCGACGAAGACGATGTCCCATCAACGGACATCACGTTAGAAAATCCAACTGGGGACGACTACGAGATATCCCACACAAATGGGGACGCAAAGCTCGAGGTCGAAGTGGAAGAAGGGTCATACATTGTCGAAGTTCAGCCTGACGGGTATGACACTCAAGTCGATGCCGTGGAGGTTGAACACGGCTCTAGTACGACGACCAACTTCAGCTATACGTAAGGCGTAGTACTTCAGGACGGCTGATGCTATTAGAATAAGGCAACATTCATATTCGTTCTATGATCTTTCCCGGCACTGTTTAGTTCAGCACGTCCACAGCCGATGTTCGACAATTGAGTGCTTAATTCAGTCGATCGTGATTATAACGTTGCCTGGTGAGGCGATGCAGGAATGCCGCCGCGAGGTCAGTGGGGCGGCGGCAGTATACGTCGATTTCCAGCAGCAGCTTCGATTCTGTGTCGATCGCGGCGTACAATCCTAATGGCGGTCTTATCTTACTCTTTTATATTGGTCAGACGTATCCAGCAATCTCGAACAATCGGGATGGCCGTTCAATATTAAGTAGTGCGCTCTTGTGGCGGAGATTGTTGGTGACTCATAGCGCAGTTTTGAGGATGGTTTTCAGCGCTTCTTTTCCCGGTTTTCGATACACGCGGCGACGGAGCTGGAAGGCTCGGAGATACGGCGTGAGCTTGTCCTTGGAGACGCCTCGATGGGGCGCATCCGTTCTAGTTTAGCAGAGTGTAGCGCCGTCTGACTAGATATCGTTGTGACTACCAGTCAGAGAAATCCGGTGGATAGTGTGACTT
>NZ_AOMA01000197.1 GCF_000337895.1 Halobiforma nitratireducens JCM 10879 | reverse complement strand
ATTCCGTCGATCGGCGTTAGGCGGCCAGAGCGGCGGGGTACCTCCCGTACCCATCCCGAACACGGAAGATAAGCCCGCCTGCGTATCGGCAACTACTGGAGTGGGAGACCCTCTGGGAACGTCGATTCGCCGCCCCATTCATACTCGGTTTACAGTCTTTAGCCACAGGTACACTCGTACCTGTGGCTTTTTGTATTTACAACGCGGAACGTGGGGTAGACAATCGTTTTTGAACCGATTAGCGCAAGCAAAGTCGGAGCCTTCCAGCCGTCACGGCGCTCGAACGTTTAATCGACCGGTAACGTGTCTATCCCCGGGGCCTTTCGCCAGGTTCCAAAATAGTTTGGGGCCGATTTTATTCGGCTTACCCTGAAACACGAGCGAATATGAACGGAGGACCGGATCCGTGGCTCGATACGGTACACGACCTTCTGTCGGAGTCACGGCGTCGAATCATCCTGTATTATTTTTTGGAGAACGAACACGCGACGATCGACGCTCTCGCTCGCCGGATCGTCTCACGAGAAGGGAACGGGCCGCCCAAGTCGGTCGATTCGACCGAGACGACAGAACTCACGATTTCGCTGGTGCACAAGCACTTGCCGAAACTCGAGCGACACGGCGTTCTCGAGTACGACGATCGAAACGAAGACGTGGTTCGGGACGACGATCGGTTCGGCGAGTTAGCGGAGTTCGTTCGACGAGCTCGGCAGTTGGAACGTGACGGGATCGATCTCCGTGAGGTAGAAGAACAGTGAGTAGTTCGTGGATGGCGAGTCGTCGAATTATCGGCTCGGATAGGACAGCGTGAGCAGATTCGTGTGAAGTGTCCGGCCGGTCGTGCTGGTGAGACGTGTCTGGGCAGATCGATGGCAGACTGCAAGAAGTGTCACCCGGAACACTAACGTCCAGCGTCATCCCGTGGCGGCGTGCCGTGTCGGCTGGCTAACCCTCGTGCCGGGTGTCTGTATCAGCGGTCGGATCGGTGTCGCGTGCCCGGGTTCGCCGTGCGGTCATCGCACCCTGAATCGGGTCAGCTCGGACGGGGACGAAAGGCACGCAGTCGTAGTAGATGGTCGACAGGGTTAAGCGTTATCGAGAGCCCCGAGTCGGGTGGCGGTCAGTAGTGATACTCGTCTTCGGACAACTGAACGTAGCCGCCGTTCCGGTAAGTGAATTTCCGTTTTTTGTAACTTGCGAGTATCTTGGCCGCGTCGAGACCCGCGGAGTACTTCTTCGAGATCAGGACGTTGTCGTTGCTGCTGTCTTGCATGTCGTTGACGACATCGAACGCCCAGTCCCAATCGTCCGGCTCGTACCCTTCGACGATGTCCGCGAAGGTGACGTTTCGGAGAATCTCGTCGCCGATGGCGCGTTTCCAGACGTGGTTGTAGTTTTCGAGCGAGTCGGTAGCGGCGAGCCGGCCAGCGATCTTGCCCGAACGGACGGCGACGTGGTAGCCTCCTTCGTGGAACGCGGAGGTCGTCCCCATCGCGCCGCCAGCGACGGCGATGTTCGCGCCGACGGGTGAGTCGATCGGTCGCGTCGACGAGATCGGGTACGTTTCGGTTCCGTTCGATTTCCCCCGATCCTCGACGACGGGGATGTCCTCCTCGATATCGTACTCGTCGCCGTACTCGAGTTCGAGGAGGCGACTGATGTACTCCGAACCGGAGGGGAGTTGGTCGTCGTCGGGACGGAGAAGTTTGTACGATTCGGGGTTGTCGACGTCCTCGAGGGTCATCCCGATGGGCATCGTCAGACCGACGCGAGCGACCGTGCCGTCGTTGGGAAAGACCCACGGGTACGCGGTTTCGCCGGGCATGTAGCCCCACCAGAATTTGAGCCGGTCCTCGAATTCCTCGAACAGTTCCTCGGGGAATTCCCGATACTCCTGGTAGGCGATGTGGTTGGCCTCGGGTGGAGAGAGGGAGTCGGAGACGCTCCGGCCTGGGGGAGTAAACTGATCCAGTGCCTCGAGGGTGACCCGTCGCTGCGGGCCGTCCGCGAGGACGACGTACTGGGCCTCGAGTTGTTCGCCGTTCGAAAGCGTCAGGCTGTGGGTCGGTCCCTTCGGGCTCTCCGATCGGAGATCAGTTTCGAGATCAGTGACACTGACCCCAACGCGCAGGTCAGCGCCGGCGTCGGCGGCGCGTTCGTGGAGCCAGTCGTCCATGCGCGCGCGATGGAAGGTGTAACCGAACTTCGGGTAGGTGGCGTCGAGCCCCGTCGTCGTCATCTCGACGCTCGTCGAAGGGCCGATGAACTCCGTGGCCTCGAGTTCGCGGTGGATCACCTCGTCGGGAATCTCCCGGTAGTCGAAGTCCATGATGTCGATCCAGTAGTCGAGCATGCCCGCGGCATCGGTCGAATCGGGGCCGAGCTCGTCCCGATCCTCCCGTGGGACGCCCTGTTCGAAGAGGATCGTCTCAGCGCCGTGGGCCGCCGCCCGCTCGGCTGCGGAGGCACCTGCTGGTCCGCCGCCGACGATCGCGACGTCTACGCGTTCCATACACCGTTGGCACTCAGCCGTGCATATTAAACTGCGTGAAATTCGTGGCTCCGGACGACTGGTGGGACACTGCCGGCAAACGATCGGGGGAACGAACGTTTTTCGACTGCACGGACCGAGAGGACGGATATGAGTGCCGATCACGACGCCGGCGAGAGCGCGGCCCCGTCGAGTGAGCCGACCGTTCTGGTCCTCCGAAAGGGAACCCACGGAGTTCCGATCGAACAGTACGCCACGGCGCTGCGGGAGCGGTTGCCGGCGGGGACCGTCGAACTCGCGCGCACGCCCGCCGAGGAGCGGAGTCTGATTCAGGACGCCGAATACGCTACCGGCATGGTCCTGGAGGAAGACCTCCTGGATCGTGCCGAGAATCTCGAGGTGTTCGCCTGTGCCTACGCCGGGACGGGACACCTGCCGATGGATCGTCTCGAGCAACGCGGTGTGACGGTAACGAACGCGTCGGGCGTTCACGGCCCGAACATCGGCGAGCACGTGCTGGGGTCGATCCTCCGGTTCACCCGGCGGTTCCACGTCGGCGACCGCAGACAGCGCCGCCGAGAGTGGCGACACTACCAGGCACACGAACTCCAGGGGTCGACGGTGACCATCGTCGGCCTGGGTGCGATCGGACGGGCAGTCAGCGAGCGCCTCGAGCCGTTCGGCGTGGAGACGATCGGGGTCCGCTACTCCCCTGAGAAGGGTGGTCCGACTGACGACGTGATCGGGTTCGAGTCCGAGGCCGTCCACGACGCGCTCGCGCGGACGGAGTACCTCGTGCTCGCGTGCCCCCTGACGGAGACGACCCGTCGCTTGATCGACCGGGACGCGCTCGTGACGATGGACCCGGAGGCCGTGCTGGTCAACGTCGCCCGCGGTCCGGTCGTCGACACGGACGCATTGCTCGAGGCGGTTCGCTCGAACTGGATTCGCGGGGCCGCACTCGACGTAACTGAGCCGGAGCCGTTGCCGGAAGACCACCCGCTGTGGAACTTCGAGAACGTTCGGATCACACCGCACAACGCGGGGCACACGCCGAACTACTACGACCGGCTCGCGGACATCGTCGCCGGGAACGCACGCCGGTTCGCGGAAAGTGACGGGAGAGACCTCGAGCTCGAGAACGAAGTTTCGTTCTGACTTGCCGGTCCGTACCTCGAGGGACGACACTGTTCACGACACTGTTCTCCAGAAGAACGATTGGTTTCACGCCGTCTGCCTATCAGTATAACAGCCTGCAGGCCCTCGTTGGTGCCCGCTTGACTTTCCTATCCCTCTCGGAGGCCGGGTATGACGCTCACGTTCGATGCCACGGTGGTCGTTCCAGTGGCAGATACGGACGACAGTGAACGGACCGCTCGAGCTGTCGCACCCTCTCTCACCTCGACGAGCACGGTGATCGTCGCCAACGTAATCGAGAAGTCAGGCGGTGCACTGGACAAGGCGTCGATGGAACAACGCGAGAAACACGCCGAAGAGATGTTCGACCGTGTGCGGCCGTCCCTCGAGGAGTCGCCGGCGACGCTCGAGACGGGCGTGCTGTAGACCGACGTGGTCGACCGAACCTTCGGGGTCCCCACGGACCACGCCGTCGACACCATCTCGTTTACGGCCCGACAGGAACCGAATCGCGGAGCTGTTGACCGGCGATGTCGCGCGGCGGTTGGTCGCAGAGGGATCGGTTCCGGCGGTGGCCTTCCTCCAACCGAGCTAGAGGTAGCCGTTCTCGAGCAGTAGTTCGCCGTTGAGTACGCTCGCACCCGCGGCACCGCGGATCGTGTTGTGTGCGAGACAGTTGTACTGCAGCCCGAAGGGGGTCTCTTGGAGGCCGCCCGCGGCGATCGCCATCCCGTCACCTATGGTTCGGTCCATTCGTGGCTGGGGGCGGTCGGGGGCGTCGAAGACGTGAACGAGCTGGTCCGGCGAGGAGCGCAGATCCAGTGAGGGGTACGCTTCCATCTCCTCGGCTGCTTTCGTCGGTGAGAGGTCCTCTTCGGTCTCGACCCAGACGTTCTCGAGGTGGCCGTCGATCGTCGGGATACGGTTACAGGAGGCCGAGACCTCGACGTCGTTGTGGGTGAGTTCGGCACCGTCGAAGTCGCCGAGCAGCTTTCGGGACTCGGTCTCGAGTTTGTCTTCTTCGCTGCCGATATGGGGAATAGCGTTGTCGATGATCTCCATCGAACTGACGCCGTCGTAGCCGGCTCCGGAGACGGCCTGCAACGTCGCGACGTGTACGCTCTCGAGACCGTACTCCGCAAGCGCGGCCAGCGTCGGGACGAAGGTGATCGTCGAGCAGTTCGGGTTCTTGACGAGGGCACCGTCCCAGCCACGCTCGTCGCGCTGGACCTCGAGTAGATCGAGGTGGTCGGCGTTGACCTCGGGAACGACGAGTGGTACGTCGTCTGCCATCCGTGCGTTCGATGAGTTCGACGACACGACGTACCCTGCCTCACAGAAGTCTGGTTCGACCGCCGCGCCGACGCTCGAGGGAAGCGACGAGAACAGGAGGTCGATGTCCTCCGGAACCTCGTCGGGGTCGGTCGCGGAGACTGTAAGCTCAGCAACGTCGTCCGGGATGGGGCTGTCGACGCGCCACTTCGCAGCCTGTCGGTACGTCTTGCCGGCGCTGTCCTCGCTTGCGGTCAGCGCGGCGATTTCGAACGACGGATGCGGGTCGAGAAGCTGAATCAGTCGTTGTCCAACGGCACCGGTTGCGCCGAGTACGCCTACTCGTACTGCCATTTTCCGTTCTTCGGAGTTGTGTCCGCAAAACGGTTTGGGTTTCCCTGTCATAGCTGTCAACGACAGTCACGTTGTTCGCCGCCGACGGACGACCTGGCCAGGTCGGTACGGATACGCTATGGGACCGAACGCCCGGTGTCGGTACGCATAGAAGAAATTAAGAAATCGGGGCGGCTCCTAGTGACTGATGCAACGACTCAGCACGGCCGTCGACTGCACGTCTGCACGACGGACGAACTCATCTGCGAACTCGAGGTGGTCGCGATGACGGATACGGCAACGAAGGCTCCGGAAACGGGGCTGTTCGAGACCAAGTTCAGCATCGGCGCGGCGGCGGTCGGTGTCGTCTTCCTGCTTTTCGGACTCGTGCTCGGCTGGACCGGGTACCAGGGCGACGAACTCCTGTTCGTCGGCGTCGAGATGAACGTCGTCTCCGGGATGGCAGGACTGCTGTTGACGTGGTTCTTCGGCGTCGTCGCGTTGCTCGTTGCGGCGTACATGGAGCCCGGCTTCGACCGCTGAGGCTGTACTGAGCACGCTCCCGACTGTCGTTTTCGGTACGACGTTCCACTTACTGTGTGGTATCTCGGTGACTGGTGGCTCCCCTCTCGCTCGAGAGGGGGTACTCCGTCCGTACGAATGCCGCAACTGGATAGTCTCTCGAGTAACGGAACAAACGTCCCTTATGCGGTCACTTGACCGCTTTTCTTTCGCGTGACGTAGCCGGCGATACGGTTGCGAACGCCTTTGGATTCGACGTTCGTGAGCTTTTCGACGCTGTCTTTGTTCTGTTCGAAGTCGGTTGTGAACGCATCCGGGTACCGCTCCAGGAGGAGGTTCCCGGTCTTCTTGACGTAGGCCGGTTTGATTGCCATGGTGGGAGATTCCGTCGGGAGGGTCTTAATCCCTTTTCTTCGCCCTTCCGATCGATCCGCGTTCGTAGATCAGTTTACCCTCTTGTTTAAATGCTGTTCTGTTATAGAAAAGTTTAACACTGAATAATGTAAGCCTTCTGGCTATGGTGTTGCATTTCAGAAAGGCGACCGAGGTGTACAAAAAGACGCTCCCGTATGTAATCTTACAGCTTGCGATCGGAATCGCGTTCGCGGTTCTGGGGGTTATCTACCTCAGCTTCATCGGCTGGTTGGGGTACAGGTTCCTCTTCGGAAGCGGCGGAGCGAGCCTGCTCATCGTCGGTATCGTAATGATAATTGGCTTCGTGACGTACGCTTTCATATGGCGTCTGATACAAAAATACTTCCTGTACTCAGTCAAAACGGGTCACGTCGCCGTCATTGCCCACATCGTCGAAGAAGGTGAAGTCCCGGACAATCAGATCAGCTACGGAATGCGGGAGGTGAAAGACTACTTCGTCGAAACGACGGCGCTTTTCACCGTTAGTATGGTGATCGATGCGGTTCTCAAGCAGTTCAACCGGGCCGTCGCGCGGGTGGAGGATCTGATTCCGATTCCGCTTCCGAAACAGCTCCAGACACTCATCACGATCCTCCAGAAGTCGATCGTGCTGGCGGTGAAGTACCTCGACAACGCGATTATCGCGTACATGTTCGTCGACCGGAACGACAACCGGTGGAAATCGGCCCGCGACGGGATCGTTCTGTACGGGAAAACCTGGAAGATGGTGCTCGGTTCGACGCTGCTCATCGTCTTCGGGATGTACGTCGTCTCGTTCGTCCTCTTGACGCTTGCAGCCCCGCTTGCCGTCGGACTCGACCTCCTTCCCACGTCGCTCGAGCTCGTGTCGTGGCTGGTGGTCGGTGGTGTGATTGCGGTCTTCCACACCGGCGTCTTCAAACCGTGGGTGAAAACGGTCGTGATCACGACCTTCCTCATCGAGCAACGTGATACCGAACCCGACAACGAGACGATGGAGTGGATCGCGAGCCACTCCGACCGATTCAAGAACGAAGTCATGGAAAAGGCAGAGAACAACGAACCCATCGCAGAGGAGGCCCCCGAAACCGGCGGCCCGTCCGAGACGCCGGCCGAGTCCGGCAGCGACCCGGCCGACGACTGACCGTCCGCCGTTCCGACTACTGCCGTCCGTAGGGCGGCCCGCAGTCGGCCCGTCGTGACTTCCGGTGGGCCGTCGATCGTCGGACGCAGCCGGCCACTTACTCACCAGCTCGTGTGTGTACGCACACGCTCGAGTGCTTCCTTCTCTCGAGGACCGCCGGCCCGCTCGACGACCGAGGCGACGTACTGGAGTCGATTCCGGAGCTCCTGCTCGTCGTAGCTGTCGACGCCGAGTCGCGAGGCTGCGACGGTCGCCTCGATCACTGCCCCGAAGCCGCGGTCGATCGTCGGGACCGTCGTCCGTTCGATGGTGGATTCGACGGGCTCGAGCCGCCACTTCTCCCACTCGGTTCCGTCCTCGGTTCCCGTTTCCATTGATTGAACCTCGACCCGCGCCCACGCGCACGCGGACTCGAGGACGGGGTCGTCGTACTCGTCGATCGAGAGCGCGGCATCGGTGAAAGCGACCGGGTCGTCGACGAACTGGACGTACCCCTCACCCTGGCGGTGGAAGTTGCCGCGGGTGCGCGTCCGTCCCCAGGTCGTGGCGGTGACGGGGTCGCCGGCGAAAACTCCCAGTGCGGCGGCGTTCCACAGTCCGTTGGGGCCAAGCGTCGTGACGACGGTTTCGGTGACGCCCGAGAGGGTGACCGGCCACGCTAGGTCGTCGCTCATATCTCGAGTTCTCCACGCTCGAGCGCAATGTAGAGTCCGGCAGCGGTAACGTCGGCCGTCGTCCCCGGATTGATCCCGTGTTCGATGAGGTCGTCAGCGAACGATTCGACGGCGTCGGGGTCGGTCTCGAGGGCATCTCGCTCGACGAGCGAAGCGGCACGGTCGCTCACCTCCCGGGCGACTTCCTGACTGTGCCGGTTCGTGACGAGCGTGTCCGGTCGCTCTGCGAGCAGGGAGAGAAAGATGCTCGCGGCACGGTCGGTCGCTGGTCCTTCGGCTTCGACGAGCTGGTCGGCTGCAGCGAACGACCGTTCGAATCCCGTGACCCACTCGCGTGCGACATCGTCGCCGGGGACGCTGCGATCCATCACCTCGAGCAGCGTCAGTTCGCGTTTCTCGATGGCAGGCACTGCCTCTGAACCACGCCGGACGTCGAGCGGTTCCATATCCGCTGGTGGATCGTCGACGAAGACGTCGACGTGGTCGAACGCACGGTAGAAGCCTGCGGCGTCGGCGACGGTCGTCCCCTCGGCGACGGATTCGACGACCGACGGCGAGAGTCGGTCGTGATCGGCAGCCGTCCGAACGAGCGGGACGAGCAAGAGCAACGCGCCGAACTGGGTGTTGCCGCCTCCCTGAGCAGCCATTCCTTCGATCGCTCGTTCGAACGCGTCACCGACCTGGTCGCCGTGCTGGGCCATCTCGAGCCCCGTCTCGGCTCCGACGGTCCCCGCGAGGAAGTGCTCGAACCGGAGGTCCGCGAGGTCGCGACGACGGTCGACGTTGCCCGGTTTGGGCGTCCCTGCGACCTCGAGCAGGAGTGCCAGGCGTGCGTTCTGTGCTGGCGTTCGCATATCCTGAGGGTGTAGCCCGGCGGTCTTAGGGTTAGGGTTAGGGTTAGGGTTTGGGTTTGGGTTTGGGTTTGGGTTAGGGTTAGGGTTAGGGTTTGGGTTTGGGTTAGGATCTCGGATCGGGACCACCACCCCTAAACCGTCCGTCTCCTAACTGCCACCGATGACCGAGACCGAGGCCCCATCGGAACCGACCCTCCCCGAGGACCTCGAGGCCGTCCGCACGTCGTTGATCGCGTGGTACGAGGACGATCACCGGGACTTTCCGTGGCGACGCACCGACGGTCCCTACGAGATTCTCGTCAGTGAGGTGATGAGCCAGCAGACACAGCTGGGCCGGGTCGTCGAGGCCTGGGAGGCGTTCCTCGAGCGGTGGCCGACGACGGCCGAACTGGCGGCCGCCGACCGGGCCGACGTGGTCGGGTTCTGGACCGACCACAGTCTCGGCTACAACAACCGTGCGAAGTACCTCCACGAGGCCGCTGCCCAGATCGAAACGGAGTACGGCGGGGAGTTTCCGGAGACGCCCGACGAACTCCAGGAGCTGATGGGCGTCGGTCCGTACACCGCAAACGCGGTCGCGAGTTTCGCGTTCAACAACGGTGACGCGGTCGTCGACACCAACGTCAAACGCGTTCTCTATCGCGCCTTCGACGTGCCGGACGACGACGCGATCTTCGAAGAGCGGGCGAACGAACTCATGCCCGACGGTCGTTCACGAGTCTGGAACAACGCCGTTATGGAACTCGGTGGGGTTGCCTGCGAGCAGACACCCAGCTGTGACGAGGCCGGCTGCCCGTGGCGGGAGTGGTGTTCGGCCTACGAGAGCGGTGATTTCACCGCGCCGGACGTTCCAACTCAGCCGTCGTTCGAGGGGAGTCGCCGTCAGTTCCGCGGGCGGGTCATCTCGACGTTGAAGGAGTACGACGAACTCGAGTTGGATGAACTCGGGCCGCGGATTCGGGTGGATTACGCGCCCGACGGCGAGTACGGCCGCGAGTGGCTCGAAGGCCTGCTCTCGGACCTGGCGGACGACGAACTCGTTGCACTCGAGCGAACCGACGACGAGGTTCGCGCGCGACTACGACGCTAACGCCCGTCCCACGGGCGTTGCGCTGGTGAATCGGGCATCCACCTGTGTGTGGATCGACTCGACCGCAGCTTGGCTGTGTTCGTTCCGTTCCCGTGTGGTTAGTTAGCAGAATATTCAGGGGCAGAAGACGTTTTACCTTTCCAATAGATTAAAGAAGAAAGGTTCTGAAACCCCGTACATGCGAAGACGTGAAATGATCGTCGGAAGCGGTACCGTCGCAGCCATCGCCCTCTCCGGATACGCCGGCGCAGCGACGGCCGACGCTGACGACGACGGTCGGACATCCCTCCCGTCCGACCTCGAGTCCGTCCTCGAACTGGTCCCCGGCGAATCTGCCCTCGATGCGAACTATCAGCACGTCGTCTACGTCGACATCGACGACCCCGACGACGAATCCGCCCTCCTTGGATTCCACGGGGTAGCCGACGAAATCGACGACATCGACTCCGAATCGGTCTCTGAGGGTATCTTTGCCATGTCCGACGATGCGACCGTCGTCGCACTTACCGGCTCGTTCGATCGACCGGACCGCGGCGACGAGAGGAGCGACGGCTGGACCGTCGGCGAGATCGACGACGACCCGTTTGCGGCCGCCGACGGCAAACTGGTAGCCGCCGACAGTGACGACGAAGCGGATGTCATCGAAACCGCCATCGCAGCGGCAAGCGGCGACGAGCCCTCCATCGTGACTGACCCCGAGGCCACCGAAACGACCTTCGAGTATCTCGGTTCACAGTCACACGTCACGTTCCTTCCCGACATCTCCGGAACTCCGTCCCCTGAACTTGGCGACGATGTCATCGATTCGGTCGGCATCGGTCGGGAACTGCCGCCCACGGAACGGGCCGACGACGGGACCCTCGAGAACGGCTACGTATTCCACCTCGCCGACGCCGACATCACGGCCGACGACGAGTGGGTCCTCGAGCGGATCGAACGGCTCGAACAGGGGAACGTGCTCGAGACGACGATCGACCGTGCGGACGACGGCAGCGTCGTCTACGTGGATGTCGTCGCCGAACAGCCCCCGGAACGCGACCGCGACGCGGCCCCCGACGCGCGGATCCGAGCTCGTTCTAACGCCGACGAAGGGACCGTCACCGTCGAGCACACCGACGGCGAGTCGATCGACGCCGATATGCTCGAGGTGTGGAAAAACGGCGACCTCGCGGACGACCAACTCGCAGACGAATACGCGACGTTTACCGAAGGTGATACCTTCGAACTCGAGACTGGTCCGCTCGCGGACGTAGGACTGCGCTGGTTCGACGAGGAAGCGGACGTCTACTACTACTACGATACGACCGTCGTTGGTTCGGAGTCGTTCGAAACGACCCACGATATCGATACCGATACCGTCGAGATCACCTACGTCGGTGACCTCAACGCCGATCCGGACCTCGTCGAACTCGGCCGCCGGAACGACGACGCGGTCGGCACCGAGCGGTCGAGCCTCGATATCTCCGGTTCGCTCTCCGCTGGCGATACGATTACTGCGGAAGACGTTACACTGGGCGACCGAATCACCCTCGAACTGGCGGTGCCGGCGAACCCGAACCGCGGACAGCGGTCGCTGGTTTACTTCCGCGTCCGTCCGCCGCGAATGCATCTTTCCGATCGCGACGGCTCCGTCGTCGCCCGCTACTTCGGCGATGTCGAGCGGGACGCAGACGAGTTCCGCGTCCTGGTCGAGGACGAACCGGCCGATGTCCAGTTTACCGATGTCACCGACACGCTCTCGGAGAACGAGGAGATCGATCTCGGGGAGATCGAGTTCGGGACACACGTCGCCGTCGAGTGGCTCGAGCCCGACGAGCCCGAGGTAATCGAGGAGCGGGTCGTTCGACCGAACGCTCGCGTCGGCCTCGTATACGACGACGCCGAGGGGACGGTCACGGTAGATTACGAGGAACGTGACGACGATGTCGAAGGCGACGCGATCGATGCGGACGATCTCGAGCTTCGAGTCACCGGCGAACCGGCCGCCACACAGCCGGCCGACGAGTACGACACGTTCGAGCCCGGGGACGGATTCACGATCGACATCAAGCCTGTCGCGGAGGTCGAACTCGTCTGGGAAGGCCCCGAAGACACCGAACACACGATCGGACGGACGACGGTCGGACGGGAGTCGTTCGATGCGGAGTACGACCCCGATGCCGAAGTGGTCGAGGTCGTCTACACCGGCCAACAGCCGGCAGACCCGTCGAACCTGACGATCAACCACCGCGGTAACGACCCCACGAGCGACGACGAAGCACTCTTCGACCAGGAGTACGACGCGCTGACCGACGGCGATAGCGTCGTGATCGAGGACGTCGGCTACGAGGATCGCATCTCGGTACGCCTCGTCCAGGAAGGAGAAAACTACGTCTCGCGTCGGTCGATCTTCCACTTCCGGGCCGAGCCCCGGTGGGCGTTCAGGGTTACCGAGCAGGACGACGAGCTGGTGGCAGTCTACGGTGAGGAGGTCACCCGTGATGCCGACAACTTCCGGCTGCTCGTGGACGACGAGCTAGCGGCCGTCCAGCCGGCCGATCACCACGATACCCTGACCCGCGACGACGAATTCGAACTCGGCGAGTTCGAGGTTGGCACCGAACTCACCTTCGAGTGGGTCGTCCCGGACGAGCCACGAGAAGTACGCGAACACGTCGTGGTCCCCGATGCCGAGTTCGACATCGACTACGAGGAGGACGACGGCGAGATCACGATCGAACACGCCGGAGGGGACCCGATCGACGCCGACGACCTCGGCCTCATCGTCGAACCGACCATGCGTGAACCGGTCGGCTGGGACGATCAGGACACCGTCACCGAGGGTGACGCGACGACGGTCACTGCAGACGGCGAAATCGAGACTGATCGCGATCCGGTCGCAGTCAGGCTCGTGTTCCAGGAAACTGACACCATCGCGTCCGAGCGCCTCAAGGACTGACGACCGATCACCTGGCGTGTTTCGCCTGCTCGCCGGCTGACACCCCCTCGTCCGTCCGTGGCTGTCGGACGATCGACGGTCACCTGCCGGCCGACCACCACCAACGTCTTCTCGCTGCTTTCCGTTACCGGTAGTATGACAGCTGTTCACGTAGTCGGGGTATGCGGGAGCCTTCGGGACGAAAGTGCTACGCGAGTCGCTCTCGAGCGTGCCCTCGAGGGAGCGGGCAGAACGGGAAAGGAGGTGGAAACCGAACTGATCGATCTCCGTGAGTACGAGCTGCCGACGTTCGACGCGGACCGGGACCGCGAAGAGGCCGGCGATGCCGAGACGATCGCTGCTCTGATCCGCAAGGCAGACGCCGTTGTCCTCGGCTCTCCGATGTACCACGGCTCGTATGCTTCACCACTAAAAACGGCGCTCGATTACTGCGGCTTCGACGAATTCGAAGGGAAGACAGTGGGGCTCCTCGCGGTGTCTGGAGGTGCCTTTCCGGTGACCGCCCTCGAACACCTCCGTTCTGTCTGCCGGTCGCTCAACGCCTGGGTGATCCCCCACGAAGCGGCGGTACCGCGGACTGGAGCCGCGATCGCGGACGGGACGATCGTCGACGACGATCTCGCGGATCGAGTTGCGACGCTGGGTGTCCGTGCAGTCCAGTACGCATCGATCGAACCGGACCCCGACTCCTTCGAGAGCGATCACAACGTGGGTGCAGAAGGAAAGTAAGACGCCGGGTACTGTCAGTTCACGCTTCGGTGAGACGGTCCCCGTCGACCCTCCCGGGGGTCTTCGATCCCCACGGGGTTCAGAAACTGCATCGATCGGAACTGAGCAATCGACGAAACCGCTGCTGATGTGCGAGAAACGCACAGATAGCAAACACCGCGATACCGACGTGAACGGCTTCGATCCGGATCACGATCGTCGTCACCTCCAGGGACACCGGCGGTGAGACGAGCATCCAGTCAGCGAACCGGGTCCGGGTCGTGACGAGGAGTGCGGCCGCACCGGCCGCGAGGACGACTGCGGGGACAACCGCCGTGAGTGAAGGCACGAGTTGGCGATCGTAAACCTGGCCCGCTCGGAAGACACGGCGCTCGACTGTAAACTGGGCGACGAGCAGTATCGTGAGTCCGGCGGTTGCGACGGCGACGCCGACGGGACCGCCGACGAACTCCGCGACGAGAAGCCAGACGACCCAACTGGTCGTCCAGGCGACTGCAGCGCCGAGACGCCGTGGGTGGACGAAATCGCCGAGGCTACTGACCGTCGCTTCGAAGAGGCCGGCTCTGAGCAGTGCGCCACAGAAGAGAATACCGAGCGCGGCCAGCGCCGTCGACGTCGCGGTCGAGCCGACGACCAGCCAGAACCAGAGCACGACGGCGACCGTCTCGCAGATCGCAGCCGAGAGCGCTGCGGTCGTACCGACGACTCGTCGGCGGGTCGTCCGACCGAGTACGCCGGGCTGGCGAATGACGCTCATACCAATAGTTCGATTACTACCGGTTTCGTTATGCGAGTCGTTATCGACGTACTGTCCCTCTCGATTCCACCTTCATACGGTGGAAACGTCGCCTTTCCGTTCCTCCAAA
The DNA here is from genome assembly GCF_000337895.1 of Halobiforma nitratireducens JCM 10879. Classification (GTDB taxonomy): domain Archaea; phylum Halobacteriota; class Halobacteria; order Halobacteriales; family Natrialbaceae; genus Natronobacterium; species Natronobacterium nitratireducens. Next base: position 7,025 of record NZ_AOMA01000197.1, on the reverse strand, counting down.
CAGTACGGATCGTCCCACTGCAGCGTTCGGTGACGCGGTGGCGAGGCGATTCCGTTCGACGACCCACTTTCTCACGTCCGAGTCATCCGTTCTCGGAAACCGTTGGACCGAACCGGTTTCGAAACGTGCTCGATCGGCACGTGCGGGAGGGGTTCGCTGTCCAGAGCCCGGTAAGAAGTTTTTACCGCCGGTAATAGAACTTTACCAGCGTTCGTTCGACAGCGAACAGGTAGAAACGTTGAACAGGATTATGTGCGGTGAGGTGGTCGACCCGAATTATGCCGGAAACGGAACAACAGGACGAAACGCTGTCCGAGATCGTCGTCAAGGAAGCGGTCGGTAAGGGGCTCGAGAGCCCGCTCCGGGACTCGATCCTCGAGGCGGTCGAGGAATCCGAGGGGACGGCCGGCTCGAGCCGGCTGCCGCTTGCTGGTGCGGTCTTCGGGGTCGGTGCAGCGCTTGGGTATCTCGCCGGACGATCCGAGGAGATCGACCTCTCGGAGCGATCGCTCGAGGAGCTCGACGTCGAGGGGATCGAGGACGTCGAGGAACCCGAGATCATCGAGAGCGTGACGGGAGGAGACGACGGGTCCGACGGAGCGAAAGGAGTGACCGAGACCGTCACCGGCGAGACGGACGAAGCGGACGACTCGGATTCGTCGCTGCTTGCAAAACTCGTCCTCGGCCTGGCGGTTCTCGGTGCCGTCGTCGTTCTCCGGCGTCGACTCTCCGAGACCGAGGACGAAGAGTGGGAGCCCATCGAAGAGTTCGAACCGGCGACCGACATCGGCGACGAGGACGGACTGGAAGATGACGCCGACGCCGAGATGGACACGGAAGATGCCGACGCCGGAGGCGAAAGTGACGACCGCGACGAAGCAAACGCGACCGAATCGGACGAAAACGAAGAGTAAGCCGTTCTGCCGAGAACGCGGTTCTCTCTCGTTGCTTGTCGACTTCGGTCCCGATCCGAACCCGGGGGAACTCGAGTGTTGCGATCCGAACCCGGGTGGCACCGTCGTCGACGGCGGCGGCGTCCCCTGCTGTCTCACTCGTCGCTGACGAAGGAGCTAAGAGGGCGACGCCGACAGTGTGAATTCAATGGAGACGACCCATCGCGTCTTCGTCGGCGACGCTCGGGATCTCTCGGGCGTCGAGGACGACTCCGTCGAACTCGTCGTCACGTCGCCGCCATACCCGATGATCGAGATGTGGGACGACCTCTTCGTCGAACTCGATCCGTCCGTCGGCGACGCGCTCGAGTCGGGCGACGGCCGCGAGGCCTTCGAGGCGATGCACGCTCAACTGGATCGGGTCTGGGACGAACTCGAGCGAGTGCTGGTAGAGGGGGGAATCGCTTGTGTCAACGTCGGCGATGCGACGCGGTCGCTCGAGGACAGCTTCCGGGTCTACCCGAATCACGCCCGTGTACTCGAGGCCTTCGAGTCTCGCGGGTTCGATCCGCTGCCCGACGTCCTCTGGCGAAAGCCGGCCAACAGCGCGGCGAAGTTCATGGGGAGCGGTACGCTCCCGCCGAACGCGTACGTCACCCTCGAGCACGAGTACGTGCTGCTCTTCCGAAACGGCGACGTGAAACGCAGGTTCGAACCGAACGCCGACCGTCGCTACGAGGCGGCGTACTTCTGGGAGGAGCGCAATCGCTGGTTCTCGGACGTCTGGACGGAGGTGCGAGGGGAGTTACAGGAACTCGCGTTCGAGAGCGACGACGGGGGCGACGCTTCGGACCTTCGGGACCGTTCCGCTGCCTACCCACTCGAGATTCCCTACCGGTTGATCTGTATGTACTCGGCGTACGGCGACACCGTGCTCGATCCGTTCTGGGGCACCGGCACGACGACGCTGGCGGCAATGTGTACCGGTCGAAACTCGGTCGGATACGAACTCCGGCCCGAGTTCCTCGAGGTCTTCGAGGATCGGGTTTCCGGCGTCCCCACGCTCTCGCGGTCGATTGGCCGCGCGCGGCTGGACCGTCACCGCGAGTTCGTCCGCCAGCGACGCGAGGACGGCAACTCCTTCGGGTACGAGGCCGAGTACTACGACACGCCGGTCGTGACGAAGATGGAACGAGAGGTTCGGTTTCGCGAAGTGGTCGACGTCGACCCGCTCGAAGCGATCGGCGCGACCGACGAGGTCGACGAGGGAACCGGGTACCTGGCCGAGCACGCGCCGCTTTCGGTTCCGGAATCCTGAGCCGTCGTCGTCTTTCGAAGCCGACACACACACACATCGAGACGACGGTATCGAACGGATCGGCTGGAGGCGTCGCGACGAAGCTAGACCTTTCAGGGGGGACCTCCAACGGCGCGTATGGAAGGGATCGTCGTTTTCCTGTTGCTTCTGGCGGTCGTGATTCAGATTCCGATCGCCATCTACGTTCACTACGACGCCGAGCACCGCAATCTCGAGCACGCCGAAATGTACTCGCTCGGCGTCCTGCTTCCGCTCGGCGGACTCCCAGTCATTCCCGTGTATTTCGCCAAACGCACGGAACTCCCGCGACGGTCGGCTGCCGAACGTGAGTCAGCAGGCGAAACGCGTGGGACGACGACGAAGACCAAACTGCTCTTTCTCGCCGGGATTCTGTCGTGGTTCCTGCTCGTGCAACTCGTCAGAACGGGGTTTCTCTCCTAGATACCCTGTTGCACGCTTTCGAAATTAGGGCCAAAAACCAGATGATGTTGCAGGTTTCTCTGAACAGGGTTGGCTACTAATGCCCACATCCGGGTACCAAGCATCAACTAATTTTGCACATGCAACGGGCTACTAGAGGAAGTGTGGAAAGAACCGGCTCGTTGGGGTTCGAGATGGAGGGCTATCGATCGGACGGCGACTACTGCCGACAGTGAGAGAGTTCCCCTCCGCATGAAGGACGAGCGTGAATTGCGTCTATCGTCCCTGGCGCAACTCTTCGATCAACTGCTCGATCGTCTCCTGTTGGCGCTCGATCAGATCGCCCTGTCGTTCGACGGCCGCCTCGAGGTGTTCGATCCGCTCGAGGAGTTCGGGATCGGTCCCCTGGACTGGCCGATTCTCACTGGCGGCCGAGCCGGCTCCGGTTCCAGTTCCAGTTCCGGTTTCGGTCGGGTTCTCCGTCGTGGCTTCGTCCGTCGCGAACACGTCGCCGGTTTCGACCGTCGTTGAATCGTCCGCCTGGGAGAGTGGATCGCCGCCGGTGGCGGCCTCGCCATTGGTGCCGGACTCGTCCCAACCCGGCGTTTCGGACGCCGCGCTCGCTTCGGTGTCAGTGGACCGCTCGGTGCCGGCCTCGTTCGCGTTCGAGGAGGTGACGCCACTGCCACTGCCACCGTTTGCCGTCTCGGTCGGTTCGGTGGTTCGAGTCCGCGACTGTGGCTGGGCCTGGGACTGGGACTGGGACTGAGACTTGGACCCCGACCGAGGCGCTGACTCGGCTCCCCCCTGCTCGAGTTCGTGATCGTCCGGTTCCGGCGGGTCAGCGTCGAGCGGATCGACGCCGTCGCCGAAGTCCATCGACGAACTCGTGGCGTCCGCATCTGGTTCGTCGTCTTCGCCGATCGTCTCGTTGAGTTCCTCGAGCGAGGAGACCTCGTGATAGTCGAACAGCGCACGTTTGAGTCGCTCACGGAGGTCGTTTGCTTCTTCGTTGGGGGCCTTGATCCGCTGGGGACGGCCGTCGACGGTGAGGACGATCTGGGTCGCGACGCTGCCGTCCTCGAACGCCAGTTCGGTCACGTCGGAGAAGTGGTATTCTTCGTAGTCCTCGTCCCAGACTGCCTCGCCGATGTGCTTGACCAGCCGTTCGCTAGTGACGATCAGCGTGAGTTCACTGAACCGGTAGGTCTGGACCACCGTCTCGCCTGGCTCGGTGATGCCGTTGCCGTTCAGGACACCCGCAAGCAGCGGGTGGAGGACAGCGTCGGTCTTGCTCCCCGGAATGGTAAACTCCGTGGCACCTTCCAGCGGGTACTCGAGGCTGAACTTGGTCTTTCGTCGGCCCTCAGAGAGGGTGAGCCGTTCGGCGTCGTGGCCGTATTCGTCGACCGATTCGTCGCTCAAGAGGCCGTCAGCGCGGTAGACGAGCGTGCTCGAGGAAGTAACGAAGAGTTCGTCGTCGCCGCCGAGAGAAACTCGCGCCGCGATCTCCTCGCCATCGAGAGCAGACTGTACGATGCCGGGAACGTTCATGCAGCGGTTTTCGTAAGGGGCTGTGATAAATCCGTGGGTCCGCCACTGTCCGTCGTCTAACCGAGGTCACACGTCGATCGTGGTTGTCGCGGCAGTTACTCCTCCTGGGCTTTCCTCCTCGACGTGGGCTAACGGGAGTCGACTACTACACCCGACTTCGCTCAGCCTGACGGGCTCGCCCGTCGAGAGAGGGAGTTGTTCGTCGACTCGGGCTCTGCGTGTTCTGACTCTTGCAATCGGCAGCGACGACCTATCACCACCCCTCCGTGGGTCCCTGTTGCACGCCGATGCCGAATGAGAAGGTTAAAGAGAAAGACCGCACTACGGGAGAGTGAGCCCGGGTGGCTTAGCTGGACATAGCGCCGCACTCATAGGGTTCAGAGATTCGGTGCGGTACGCCTTGGAAGCCTCCGTGTCCCCACGAGGACCGCCGAGCCTCGAACCTGGGACATGCGGAGATCGAGGGTTCGGAGCCCTCCCCGGGCACTACTCGAATTCTTCACATGCCTGCATAAATAGCCTCTTTACCGGGAGGTTCATGCGTCTATTTCCGTTTCTGGCTGTGACACCAATCGATCACAAATTGCGACAGCGGCGGGTAACGGCGGTGTCGCGGCGTGGTAGTCGGTGGTCGCGATGCTCGTGGTGTCTCGATCGACGCGACCTACCAGGCGATCACCGAGCGCCCCGAGCTGGACGAACTCCTTCGAGAACAGTACTCGAGAACTGAGCAGTGGCAACGCTACTGGAAGGGGACAGTTCGACAGCGGAAGTGTTCGGAACTGTAAGTCGATTTAAGGAGGTAATCGTTCGTCATCTCGGGTGCCATATCTATCAGGACAGACAGTCGCTGCTCGAGGTGACCTCGACGATGACTGAACAGACCACTCGCGATGCTGTCCCTGAAGATATTCCTTCGAGCGCGAAGTTCGTTGTCTGGGTGCTCGAGACCCTTAACCGAGTCCTGTCCTTTCGCACTGGGTTCGACGGGAGTCACGGGATTACGCGTCGCGTAGATCACATTGTATAGGTGGTGCCCTTCGGTCGCTGGCGGGTGCAGATCAGGATGTCGACCTCCTCGAAGATGAGTTCGGTGAACGGTCGGTACCGATTGACTCGAGAGTATAGTGACAACTGCAACGATTTGCACACTGATCGCCGATCCGTCTGGCGAGCAGGTGTGCACTGACGTGCAGTGGCTACTATAGCATGGGAAGAAGCCGAGAGAACAGAGGTGCTCGATTGAATGTCTCCAGAGAACTGGTTCCGGCCGTTCAAACCCAGGATATCAAAATAGGTTCAAAACAATGTCCCCTGTCACAAAACCCTATCAACGCCTTCTTCCGCAACTTTTTGAGCGACCCAAATTCCGAAAATAAAGGCTGCTGCAACGACAGTGATGCCCCATGCAGAGCTGACAAACCAGCCGAGACGGAGGTAAGCAAGCGCCGCTACGGAAATGGTATAAGTGGCATACGCGACCGGAAGACCAACCAGGAAGACAGCTCCGAAATATATTACACTAGTCACCGTTAATGAACGCCGAGACTGCGCGGAAGCAGCGTTGTTGACCATATTATGTGTGTGTAGACAATTCTATAAATAATTTGGGAGAGGGCCACAGAATCTGGGAGAGGGCCATAGAACTATTGATTCATCTCGATTGTCGTTTACTGAAGTTAGATCTTCGCCCGTGGTTAGTGATGTGATTGAAATACGAGCCGAGACAAAGAGGGAGAGGATGGTTCTTCGAGTTGTTTCGACCAGTGTCCAACGGTGTCGGAGTGGCCTTTAATCCGTTGCTCAATTTTGCACCTGGGGTCGGCTATTTCGCGCTTCACTCTACTATTCCTGGCGGTTTAAGCAGACGCATTACGATAATTCGGTGGTGAAGGTCTTAGAACGTAGAATTTCCAAAAGTTATATCTGTCTGGGATGTGAATTGGTATTTGTATGCGACGACGAACGTTTGTCAAAAGTGGATCAGTGGGCCTTGCAGGCCTCGGAATCACCGGTATTGCAACTGCCGAAGAAGAAAAAGTCACTGCCAAAAGTGTCGGTCTTGCAGAAGAGATCGTTCAGCTAGAGCGAGAGGGTGAGCACGAAGCTGCCAGGAAGCTTGCCAAGGAGCATGACATCAACATGGTCGTCAACGATGACTTCACCGACCGAAGTGAAGATGGTGAGGTCGGAACAGACGGACGATACTCCGAAAGCAGCTCGGAGATTTATATGTCGCTTATAAATACTGAGGACGACTACTGGATGGCGACTGGGGTTATGGAACTCCAGGACCGCGTAACTCGTATAAGAGATGCTAGCATTGTCGATGATGCCTGTGGTATAACATATGATAGTACCGAGTGGACATCGAGAGATGCCACGGAAGACAACCTTTGGATTTCAGCTTCTTCAGAGAGTTCGGGAGAAAGCATCGAAATGGAAGAGTACCAACCGAATGTCGGTGTCGCCTGTGCAGTCGATCTTCCGTGGACGCTTAGTAACCCAACGACCGTCAATGTCCAGACAGAACTGACGCGAAATGACGGTACAGGAAACGACGATATTCCGGTTTACTTCGAGTACGAACACACTCGCGCGTACGTGGACAGCGGTCCCATTGACCTATCGATCGGTGTGGAGGCAAAAGGCCTTGATGTATCGTACAGCTTTAGCGATGCCTCGAAGGCATGGGACGACAAAATCTCGGCTGAACCGGGAGAGCACGTCGGTCCGGAATAACTAACTCCAACTCAGCTTTGAACGTTGAAGTAGGATCGTGACGTAGGCGGTAGCGAACACGGATGATGCCGATTACGGACTTCTTGTCGTGCACGCGT
>NZ_AOMA01000196.1 GCF_000337895.1 Halobiforma nitratireducens JCM 10879 | reverse complement strand
CGCCCGTGGCTCTCGCCTCATCGAGGCATCTCAAAAGATAAGCTCACACAGTATCTCCGAGCGTTCCAACTTCGACGAAAGTTATTGCGGAAACCAGGGAGAGAAGCGCTCAAACACGCTGTCAAAGCTACGCTGTGAAATCAACAAAGTGCTACACAAGAGCGATCCACAAAAGACACGTCAACGTCAGCTGGAGGTCGCGTGTTCGTCGCTGTATATCCGACTTTAGCACCCATACGGTACGCGGCATACGTCGCGGACGTGGACCCGTTGGCCATCCAGATAATATTACGCTCAGAACTTTGCATGAGCTGGAGCTGTATAGCTCCGAATGTCATTCTTTTGGTCTGAGATTCGCCCCTCTTTCGAACAGGCTGAAGACTTCACGACAGACGAGTCGGCTTCTGGACGCGAAAAATAGGGGTTCAGGCGATTATATACCCGATTTCCATCCACCGTGACGGATGGAACCTCAATATTTGCTTGCTTCCGTGAGATGGTAGCTATGGGTAAGCCTTATGTCAATGAAATATAGAGTACGGGTATGTCACTTGCTACACTTTGGGAATTCCTCGCTGAGAATCCGATTGCGGTGAGTCAAACATTATTATCGCTGGCTCTCGTGATTGCCACAGTTGCGTATACGTATTTCACATGGGGGCAAACCTCTGAGATGCAATCAACGAGAGAACAGAGTAACCAACCTGTAGTGAAGGGTGGTATTGAATCAATGGCTCCTGGCTATATTGTGTGTGTACTCAAGAATACGGGTAATGCTGCTGCTCACAACGTTTATTGCTCCGTTGCGAGGTCATCTAATCCTCCTCTCAGGCGTTCACTCCACTGTTCTTCGTGAGACTTGTAGGGAATTGGACGCCGTCTT
>NZ_AOMA01000195.1 GCF_000337895.1 Halobiforma nitratireducens JCM 10879 | reverse complement strand
CCTACCGGCCCAGACGACCCGCTCGTAGCGACCACTCGGCGTGTTCCTCGAACGCGTCGGACTCGTCTCACAGCAGCGTTCGATCACGCGACCAGGACTCTCAGTGCTGCCGTACTACAGCTTCAGGTCACTCGAGCGTCTCTTCCGTACCGATGGCACGACGCGTCTCCGAAGCAGCACTGACCGACGCCGTCCTCCGGGACCTCCGTCGACTGTTTCTCTCCGCCCGCGGTCGATTCTTCACGCGGCCGAAGCCGCCCGAGCCCGCAATCGTCGTCGACCTCACGGTCGACGAGGTCGAACGGCTGCTCGGCGAGGAACACTTCGCTCCCAACTGGGACCTCTCGTTCGCCTACTTCGGCGAGGTCTGTAATCTCCGCCGGGTCGAGTACGTGGCTGACCACCCGCTTGGCTACCGGTGGTGGCAGGTCCACGTCAGGGGCTATCACCACCCCGACGGGATCGAACTGACGGCCCACTTCGAAACGAACCCGAGCGAGTCTCCCGACGCCCACGTCGACCGCGTCGGGATCGACGTCCCGCGGGGCCTGAAGAGTTTACGGGACGTTCTCGAGGCCCACAACGTCCCCTACGAGTCGATCGATCCGACCGGCTCGCCGTCCTCGAGTGAGGACGAGAGACCGGCGTCCAGCGAATCGGCCGTTCGGTGAGCGGTCGCAAAACGGTCCGTTCGGGTGACTCCCTTCGGTCGTCACCACGCACTCAAAAACCTGTCTGGTGAGAGCAAAGCTCTCGCTGGCCTTGCTTCGCTTCGCTCAGCAAGAGAGCAAAAAAACAGCACGCTCGCCAACACCTCGCGTGCTGGAATTCTCAGTCGGACGCTTCCGCAGCCGCCAACGGCTCGATCGCAATCTCCATCGTCACACCCTCGACGTCCCACTCCTTGCGGTGGCCGTCACCGTCCTCGACCCCTCGAAGTTCGTCCGCACGGACCTCCTCGCGGATCAGGGCCTCGCGTTCGTCGACCAGATCGGCGACGCGGTCGTCGTCGATCGTGAGTTCGAGCGCGATCCGTTCCTCGACGTCGAGTTCGAGGTCCTTGCGCATCTCCTGGACACGGCGGATGACCTCGCGGGCGTACCCCTCGCTCTCGATGTCCTCGGTCAGCGAGGCGTCGACGTAGGCGACGCCGCGGTCGTCGCCGTTCAGGCCGAACGCGGTACCCGCGATGTCATCCGGCGTCTCGGTGACGAACGAGACCATCGACTCCTCGATCGACTCGCCCTCCTCGAGGTGGTCGGCGACGGCCGCCTCGAGGGACTCGAGGTCTGGGTCGTCGATGCGAGCCTCGTTGAGCGCGTTCATCACCTGCCCGGCCCGGTCGCCGAAGGCGGGGCCGAGTTCGCTCATGTCGGCCTCGGCGCTGTACTGGAGTTCCTCCCAGCGGTCCTCGGCCGAGACGAGTTCGACCTCGCGGGCGTTGAGCCGGTCGGCGAGCAGGTCGGTGTGTCGTTCGACCGCTTCCGCGACGCGGTCGTCGTCGACGACGACGACCACTCGCGGGACGGGCCAGCGGAGCTTCCGGCCGGCCTGTTGGCGGGCGTTCGCGCCCGCTTCTTCGATGGCCCGCAGGAAGGCGACGTCCGCCTCGAGTTGGTCGTCGACCCAGAACTCCTCGACGGCGGGCCAGTCGCACATGTGGACGGTGTCGTGTTCGGCGTCGCCGGTGAGCGTGCCGTAGATTTCCTCGGAGATGAACGGTGCGTACGGCGCGAGTAGGGCGACCGTCTCCCGGAGGACGTGGTAGATCGTCGCGTAGGCGGCCTCCTTGGAGGCGCTGTCTTCCTCTTCCCACATACGCTCGCGGACGGCCTGGACGTAGAACCGGGAGACGTCCTCGACGACGAACTCGACGAGCGCATCCAGGGCCTTGTCCTGACGGCGGTCCTCGAAGTGGTCGGTCATCTCGGCCTTGGTGGACTGCAGCCGGGCGAGCACCCACTCGTCGATCAGCTCGAGGTCGTCGTCCACCTCTTCAAGCGTCGTTTCCTGGGGATCGAAGTCGTCTAAGCGCATGTACGGCAGCGGGAACCGGAAGACGTTCCACAGCGTCCGGAGGTTGTCCTCCATCGTCTGCATCCCGTCCCAGGAGAAGCGCATGTCCTCACCTTGCGGGTTGTTCGAGAGGAGGAACAGTCGCATGACGTCCCGACCGTGGCGCTCGATGGCTTCGTGGGGGTCGATGAGGATGTCCTTGGATTTGCTCATCGCGCGCCCGTCTGGCATGAGTGCGTGGCCGTGCATCAGCACCTCCTCGTAGGGGATCTCACCGAGCGCGGCGGTCCCCATGCCGAGTTGGGACCAGAACCAGCCACGGGTCTGGTCGTGGGCCTCGAGGATGAAGTCGGCGGGCCAGAGTTCGTCGAACTGGCTGTCGTCTTCGGGGTAGTTCAGTGTGCCCCACGATGCGACCGCCGCGTCGAGCCAAACGTCGAAGACGTCGGGGACGCGGGTGTAGGTGGTGCCGTCCTCGGTGATCGTCAACTCGTCGACCGTGTTCTTGTGGAGGTCGACGGTCTCGGGATCGACGTCCTGGTCGACCCGCTCGGCGAGTTCCTCGCGGTCGCTGATGACGATCATGTCCTCGTTCGCGCGCCCGCTGGCGCGCTCTGTACTGGCGGCGGTACCCGTCCCGTCGTCGCGGTTCTCAGGGGTCCAGACCGGTAACGGTGTCCCCCAGTAGCGCTGTCGCGAGACGTTCCAGTCCGGCGCTTCCTCAACGAAGTCCCGGAAGCGATTATCGCGGGCCCAGTCGGGGGACCACTCGCTGTCCGCGATGTTCGCCAGTAGCTCGTTCTTGATCTCCGCCGTCGTGATGAACCATTGGTCGGTGACGATCTGGAGAATGCCCGTGTCGCAGCGCCAGCAGTGGCCGTAGCTGTGCTGGACAGTACCCGAGGCGAGTAAGGCACCGTTGTCGTCTAAGTCCGCGATGATCTCGTCGTCGGCGTCTTTGACGAACTCCCCCGCGTACTTGCCGGCCTCGTCGGTGTAGACGCCATCGCCGTCGACGGGACAGAAGATCGAGAAGCCGAGTTCGCGCCCGCGCTCGAAGTCCTCCTCACCATGGCCCGGTGCGGAGTGGACGAGGCCGGTCCCGTCGCCGCCCGTGTCGACGTAGTCGGCGGCGTAGATCTCGTGCGTGCCCTCTGCGTCGACGTGGTCGGGGACTTCTTCGGCCAGCGGGTGCTCGTAGGACCAGCCGATCAGGTCTTCGCCGGTGAATTCCTCGACGATCTCGTACTCCTCGTAGCGACCCTCGCGCAGCACTTCCTCGTGTTTGGCCTCGGCGAGGTAGAGTAGCTCTTCTTCGCCGTCCTTCTGGGCGCGAACGCCGACGTAATCGCCGTCCTCGTCGACGGCAACGAAGGTGTTCGCCGGGATCGTCCACGGGGTAGTCGTCCAGATGACGATCTTTCCGTCTCGGTTCTCCAGGTCGAATTTGACGTAGACGGAGGGATCCTCGACGTCCTCGTACTCGACCTCGTTGTTCGCGATCGCGGTCTCACACCGGGGACACTGCGAGATCGAGCGGTGGCCCTTCTCGACGAGGCCGCGCTCGGCGGCCTTCG
>NZ_AOMA01000194.1 GCF_000337895.1 Halobiforma nitratireducens JCM 10879 | reverse complement strand
CTGTGACGCCGTGTACGCTCCTTCACGACTACGAGTGTGGGGACGTAACCGATGAACAACTCGAGGACGTCTGGACTGGTGATACCATGCGAGAGTTCAAACAGACGACGGTTTCCGAAGTAATTCCGGAGGACTGCCGGACGTGTGACGCCCTGGAGTACTGTGGCGGCGGCTGTCGATGGTGGTCCTGGAACGTCGACGATACCCTGGCCGGACGCGATCCACGATTCTGCCAGAATATGCAATATTTCGTCGACGAAATTCTTCCGATGGTCGAAGAGCGAACCGAAACGAAACCGACGCCGCTCTAATCATGCGCGAACCGAACCATATTACGCTCGAGGTGACCAATCGCTGTCATCTGGAGTGTTCTCATTGCTATCTCGAAACGAATCGCGGCCTCGATGAACTTTCGGTCGCCGAGATAGAGACGAATTTACTCCCACATCTACGGGAGTACGATATCGAATCGTTCGTGATTACGGGTGGTGAAGCCCTTCTTCGACCGGACACCGACGAGATCTGTGAGATTGTGTCTCGACACGTCGACGAGTTGCGGCTCCTGACGTCATTATCGACGCCAGAAGCCGCGTCGAGGGTCAACGATCTTCCAATAGACGCGCTCAGCGTCTCAGTAGACGGGCCACGACAGACACACGACGCCATCAGGGGCAACGGAACGTTCGACCGCGTCCTCGAAAACCTGCGACGTATCGACCGTACCTGTCTGAACGAACTCTATCTCAACTGTGTGGTTTCGTCGTACAACGAAGATCGGTTTTCGGACCTTCTCGAGGTGGTCGAGCCATTCGCCGATAAGGTCGGGTTTCAGCTTCAGACCTGGGGTCGACCGAGCGACGTAGCCCGTTCGGCCGAGCGACTGGGTTGTGATGAAGGGGTGATGATGTTGCCAGTCTTGCCCGAACATCCGGCGAATACGGCGGCCGTCAACGAGGGGTTGCGGGACGTTCGAGAGCGTGCCGAACAGTCACCGGCAACCGTACAGGTATTTCCGCCAGGCGCTTCCGAATCCACCGTCGACGAGTGGTTCGACGGCGGAGAGCGCGATCACCGGCGGGGGTGTGAAGCGATCTACCGTCGACCGCTTATCGGTCCTGAAGGTGACGTCTATCCCTGTCCGTTCGTCCGACAACCGATGGGAAATGTTCGCGACGATCGGCTCACCGACATCTGGACGGGACGAGAAATGAGTCAATTCCGCGAACAGCTGTCGAAAGAGGGGCTGTTGCCGGTCTGTAACCGGTGTGCCTGTTCCTCGTGAGGTGCTACAATCGATCGATCGTCCCGGCGTCCCCGATCCTCGAAAGGAGATCAGTTAGTAACCCGATCGTCGCTTCGACGTCACCGGCGTCGACTACTTCGACTGTTGTATGCAGGTTACGCGTCGGAAAGCCGAGATGTAAAGTCGGAACCGGACCGTGTTCGGTGGCGAATGCGTCCGCATCCGTTCCTGTTCCGTCCGGTGTCGCCTGGAATTGAATCGATCGGTCGGTAGCATCCGCAACGGATCTGGCAGCGGCAACCAGCCGGTGATGTGTCCCACCGCCGCGAGCAACGATCGGTCCACTGCCGAGCGTAATTCGGTTGCCAACCGACGGTGATGCCTTGGGGGAGTCCGTCGCAACTCCCGCATCGACGACGAGCACCGCATCTACGTCGTACTCGGCCGAAATCATCGACGCACCGCGTCGGCCAATTTCTTCTTGAACGGTACTCACGCCGAGAACGGTCGTATCGGGGGTCGTTCGTGCGACGCGACGAATCACTTCGGCGACGATATACGCGCCGGTTCGGTTATCGTGGCATCGCGCCGCGATCCGTCCGTTAGTAAGTTCGGTCGGCTCTGCAGCGACGGTTACCGGATCGCCGACAGTAACGCAATTTCGTGCATCTGCCCGATCCTCTGCACCGATATCGATACGTACCTCCGACGGATCAGTTAGCTGGGTAACGGTCCAGTCGTACATCTCACTCGGTGTGTGGACAACGACTCCAGCTACTTCTTCATCAGAGCTGTGAACGGTAACGCGTTGTCCTCGTGCACAGACGGCATCGACGCCACCGACACCACCGGCATGGAGATATCCGCGTTCATCGATTCGGCGGACGACGTATCCGACCGCATCAATGTGACTCGTTACTGCAACGGTCAACGATCCATCCCCGTCAACCCTTGCGACGGCGTTTTCGTACGAATCCGTTTCGACGGAATCTGCATAGTCCGCGACACTATCTATCCACACCTGCTGACACGCTGACTCGTATCCGGAGAGGCCCGGAGCATCAAGCAACCTCGTGAGGACGTGATCACGCTCTACTCCGTTCATGGAACGTCCATACTGTTTGCAGCAATATTAGTTAGAATTAATCATTCGTATGAACGAAACGGAGTGATCCGGCGAAGCCGGTGTAATGACGAAAGTCAGTCCGCCGTGTATCGAGGCGGCCGACAATCGAGCCACAGACTCGGACCTATTCCGCCAACGACTCGATTGCACTCTCGATCCACATTCTTCCGCCTCGGATTCGCCGGCAACGTGAACGATCTGTCCTCTGCTCGTGGGGTTAGCTCACACGGCTCGAGAGACGCTTCACGGACCAAAAAGAAACGAGCGGCGTCGTCTCAGGCCCTGCGCCGTCTCACGTCGGTCGACGGATGTTAGTCCGACGCCTCAGCAGCAGCCAGCGGCTCGATCGCGATCGTCATCGACACGCCTTCGACCTCCCACTCCTTTCGCTCGCCGTTCTCGACGTCGAGGCCGCCGAGTTCGTCGGCCCGGACTTCCTCGCGGATCAGGTCCTCGCGCTCGTCGACCAGATCGGCGACGCGGTCGTCGTCGATCGTGAGTTCGAGCGCGATCCGTTCCTCGACGTCGAGTTCGAGGTC
>NZ_AOMA01000193.1 GCF_000337895.1 Halobiforma nitratireducens JCM 10879 | reverse complement strand
CCGTCCGCTCGTGGGAAGACCCGCTACTCTCCCCGGTCGGTACCGCGGTCGGTGTCGGGCTCGACCGGCTCGTTCGGACCGGCACCGCGCCCGTCCCGTCCCCCGTCCGGGTTCGGAACCCGAGCGGAGTCGGGACGTGGCTCCGCGCTGTAATCGTCGACGGCCATCCGGGCGACCCCGCTGGTGTCGTCGAAGACGTGGTGACGGTGCGGGTACGCGAACTCGACATCGAGGTCTGCGAACCGGTCACGGATCGCTTCCTGGACGTCCGACCGGACGATAGCCTGCTTGTAGGGGTTCTTGATCCAGAAGTACAACACGAGAACGATACCGTCGTCGCCGTACTCGTCGATGGCACACACTGGTGCGGCCGCGTACCGGGCGCTACCGACCCTGATGTCGGGGCCGCCCGAGATGACTGTCTCGACGTTTCGGGCGGCTCGCTCGGCGTGTTTCTGGGCCGCCTCGAGGTCGCTCTCGTAGGTGATGTCGAACTCCACCGAAACGCGGGTACGTTCGTCCTCCGCCGAGTAGTTGACCACGTCGCGTTGCTGAATCTCCGAGTTAGGGATGACGATGAACGTGTTCTCGAGGGTGAAAATCTTCGTGTACCGGATCGTGATGTCCTCGACGAACCCGCGGTGACCCTCGTCGACGATTTCGATCATGTCGCCGATCTCGTAGGGCCGGTCGGCGAGGACGAAGAAGCCGTTGATGAAACTACTGACCAACGGTGCGAGCACGACAGCGATGACGGCCGAGATCACGGTCACCGAGAGGAATATCTCGCCGCCGCTGACCCCGAGGATGTACGCGACGACGATGACCGTAACCAGCAGGACCGAGGCCCTGACTCCGCGAAGCACCGTCCGTGTGACGCTGGGGCGCTCGATCCGCTGGGCGACCGTCCGACCGGTCATCCGGACGACGAGCTTCGAGACGAACCAGCCGATCACGAGGACGATGAGCGCGAGTGCGATCTCCTCTATCGTGGGAAACGACCCGGAGATGTTGACGACGCCGTCGGTCGCATCGGTCGCGGGAACGGACTCGTCCCCCGGGGTTTCGGTGGTCGAACCGGACTCGTTCTCCGCGCTCTGGAGAACGCCATACATAGGAACACACTCAGCGCCACCGTGGTTAAGAGTTCTGACCGGTCCCAGTTCCGCCGTACGACCCTCATCATCCCGTTGCATTCGGCCAGTTGTTGCCGTCCAGGCAGTGACAACGCCATTTCGAAAATAGGTGCTACTCGGTACATAATAAATCATTTACCAATCGGAACCGTAGCGGTCCGTATGGCACCAGACGAACTGCGCTCGACCGTCGAGCGCGTCGGGGATCGGTTCAACCTCGGCGAGTACGAGATCGACGCCTACCTCACCGTCCTGGAACAGGGACAGCTCACGGCAAGCGAGATCGCCGATCGAACCGAAATTCCCCAGCCCCGCGTCTACGACACCGTTCGCAGCCTCAGCGACCGCGGATTGGTCGAGCTGCGCGAGTCCCGTCCGATGAAAGTCGTCGCGATCGACCCGGCCGAAGCCTTCGACGACGTCCAGAGCTCCCTCGAGCAGATGATCGACGAACTCGAGGCCCGCTACACTGCCCCCGCCCGGGACACCGAGGCCGTGTCGCTGGTCAAATCCCGGTCGACGATCCTGCGGTACTTCGAGGAGGTCATCGACGCTGCGGAGTACGAACTCTCCCTGTCGTTGACCCCCGACCTGCTGACCCGGTTCGAGGACGAACTTGCAGCGGCCGTCGACGCGGGCGTCAGCGTCGACCTGATCCTGACGCCGGCGAGCGAAGCACCCGAGCCGTCCGAGTACGATTACCTCTCGGTGGCGACGACGGCCCGGGCACGCCGCGGGATCACGACGCCGGTCGTCGCCGTCGCGGACGGCAACTACTCGGTGTACGCGACCCAGGACGCGCTGCGTGACGACCAGGATCGGTACGGCGTCATCTTCAACCGATCGGCGCTCGGGTTCCTGGTTTCGGGCTTCTTCGGCACCGTCCTCTGGACGACAGCCGAACGCACGCTGGCAGAAGACGGTGCGGCACGGACCTATCCCCGCAAGTACGCCTCCATCCGCCGTTGCGTGAAAGACGTCATCGACGAAGGCGGCGAGTTCTACGCCACGATCGAAGGGCGTGATGTCGAACTCGGCGACACCCAGATCGTCCGTGGCCGCATTATCGACGTCTCCTTCGAGGTCAGCGAAGAAGTCGCGAGCATGACCCTCGAGAACGACGAGGGACACGAAGTGACCGTCGGCGGCCGCGTCGCCGCGCTCGAGGATCTGGAGGCCCACGAGATCCACATCGGTCGCCACGAACCCCCGGCTCTCGAGGAGTGAGGGCTGGCGAGGTCGATCGTCCCTTCGCCGCACCAGCGCCGTTTTCAGTCCGCGTTCTCCTCGTCTTCCTCGTCCTCCTCGTCCTGGTTCTCGGTCCCGTCACTGCTGTCTTTCGAACCCCCACCGACCGAGTGGTCCGTTCACCGGGAAACCGCCGCTGGTAATCGAGGGTTACGTCCGTCGGCTCGAGTGACCGTCACGGGACACGGAGCCGTGCAAGCCTGTCAGTTATGCATCCGAACGACGTGTACTCCCTTCGGATGGGAGACGAGAGTTCGGGACAGCACCCTGGCAGGTCGTCCCGCCGCACGTTCGTCGCTGGCGCGTCCGCGGTGGCCACGGCAGGAACGATCGCGGTCGCCGGCTGTCTGGGCCGGGGACGAGGTCCACGGACCGTCGTGATGACCGGTGCCACCGACTTCGAGGAGATCCTCCACACGCCGGAGGGCGAACCCTCCGTCCAGCAGGCCCTGTGGGACGCCGGTCTCGACGAGGATATCGAGGTCGAACTCCAGACGGTCGTCAGCGACTCCGCCCAGCGAATGCAGGAAGCCCAGTCGACCCTGCAAGCGGGTCGTGCGCCCCCCGACATCCACATGATGGACAGCGGGTGGACGATCCCGTTCATTCTGCGCGAACAGACGACCGACCTCACCGACACGCTCCCCGACGACATCGTCTCCCGCATCGAGTCGGAGTACCTCGAGGAGGCCCTCGAGACCGCACGCCATCCCGAGACCGGCAACCTCCACGGGCTCCCGCTGTTTCCCGACTTCGGGATGCTGCTCTATCGGCAAGATCTCGTGGAAGACGTCGGCTACGACACGGGCGAGTGGGCTACCGACCCACCATCGTGGGAGGAGTTCGCCAACGCGGTCGCCGACGCTCGCTCGGAGCATGATCTCGGTTTCGGGTTCACCACGCAGGCGGCCGCGTACGAAGGCCTGGCGTGCTGTTCGTTCAACGAGGTGATGACGACCTGGGGCGGCAGCTACTTCGGTGGCGCGGAGACTCTCTTTACCGCCGGTGATCGCCCGGTCACGGTCGAGGACGAATCCGTCCTCGACGCCATCCGGATGCTGCGGGCGTTCGTCCACGGCGACGACGACGAGCACGCACTCGCGGACTACCCACGGATCAGTCCGACCGCAATCGTCCAGTGGTCCGAAGAGGAGTCGCTGGGACCGTTCTCCGGCGGCGACGCGGTCGCCCACCGCAACTGGCCGTTCGCGATTGCCGAGACCGGTGCCGACGAGGCCTTCGGCGAGGATCTGGGAGTTATGACGCAGCCCTACGCCGTCACCGCGGACGAGGCGGCGTTCGAGGGCGTCGGCGGGACGGCCGCCGCGCTGGGCGGCTGGCATCTGACGCTCAGCCCCTACACCGACCGCGAGGACCTCGCACTCGAGGTGCTCGAGGCGTTCACCCACGAGGACGTCATGCTCACTATTTTCGAACTACAGGGTTTTCTGCCGCCGAACGTCGACCTGGTCGAGGAGGCGGACCCCGACGAGATCGGCCCGATCGCGCGGTATACGGAGCAGCTTCGACTGGCCGGCGAGAACGCCATC
>NZ_AOMA01000192.1 GCF_000337895.1 Halobiforma nitratireducens JCM 10879 | reverse complement strand
ACTGGCTGCTCATGGTCGCGCTGACCCCGGAAGGGCGACAGCAGGACATCGTCCTCACGCCGAACGGGTTCAACCCCGGTGCGTTCGTCGAGGTGTTCCAGGTGTTGCCGTTCCACTGGTACGTCTTCAACAGCTTCGTGATCGCGACGGCCTCGACGATCGTCGTGTTGATCATCGCGAGCCTCGCCGGCTACGCCTTCGGCCGCCTCGAGTTCCCCGGAAAGACGCCGATGATGCTGCTCGTCCTGATCATTTCGTTTTTCCCGCCGGCAGCGTTTTTCATCCCGCTGAACGACCTGTTCAACACGCAGTTTTTCCTCCTCGAGCCGGTCACCGGCGACGGCACACTCTACAACACGCCCGGCGCGATGGTCCTGCCGCTGTCGGCGATCTTCATGCCGCTTGCGATCTTCATCCTCACGACGTTCTACGCTCAGATTCCGGACGGTCTCGAGGATGCGGCCCGCGTCGAGGGGACCACGCGGCTCGGCGCGCTCGTTCGCGTGATCGTGCCGCTGTCGGCCCCCGGCGTCGCGACCGCAGGCGTGCTCACCTTCATCGCCGTCTACAACGAGTTTTTCTTCTCGTTTCTGATGACGGACGGACAGCCGGAAAACTGGGCTCCGATCCTCGAGGGCATCCTCGGGTACCAGGGCCAGTACGAGGTGATGTACCACCTGATGGCCGCCTCGAGCATCATCGGGGTGATCCCGGTCGCGATCCTCGTGATCGTGGCCCAGGAAAAGATCGTGAGCGGACTGACCGCGGGCGCACTCAAGGAATAACGACCGACACCAGACTATGGCACGAGTCACACTCGAACACGTCACGAAACGCTACGAAGACGTCACGGCCGTCGACGACGTCAGTCTCGAGATCGAGGACGGCGAGTTCGTCACCTTCGTCGGTCCGTCGGGCTGTGGGAAGTCGACGACGATGGAAACCGTCGCGGGACTCACCCGACCGAGCGACGGCCGCGTCTACATCGGGGACGACGATGTCACGACGCTCGCACCGAAAGACCGTGGCGTGGCGATGGTGTTCCAGAACATCGCCCTGTTTCCCCACATGGACGTCTTCGAAAACGTCTCGTTCGGCCTCCGGCTGCGGACATGCAGCGACGACGAGATTCGCCGCCGGGTCGAGCAAGCGGCCGATATCGTGCAACTCGAGGGGTTGCTCGATCGGATGCCCAGCGAGCTGTCGGGCGGCCAGCGCCAGCGGGTGGCGATCGCCCGCGCGATCGTCCGCAACCCGGACGTGTTCCTGATGGACGAGCCCCTCGCCAATCTGGACGCGAAACTGCGCGTCCACATGCGCACCGAACTCCAGCGACTCCACCGCGAACTCGGGACGACGATCATCTACGTCACGCACGATCAGGCCGAGGCGATGACGATGTCCGATCGGATCGCCGTCTTGAACGAGGGGCGACTTCAGCAGATCGCGCCCCCGCTGGAGTGTTACAATCGACCCGCGAACCGGTTTGTCGCCGGCTTCATCGGCTCGCCTTCGATGAACTTCCTCCAGGGAGAACTCCTCGCGGACGGCATCGTGACCGACAACTTTCGGGTCGATCTCGATCCCGGCGAAATTCCGAGCACAGCAGTTGGGGACGCCATCACTCTCGGCATCAGACCGGAGGACGTCCATCTCGTGACGGCAGCCGACGACCTCCCCGGAGCGACTGCTCCGATCGACGCCCGGACCGACGTACTCGAGCCGATGGGCGACGAGGTCTTCGTTTACCTCTTGCTGGCCGAGGACGCGGGACGGTCGATGGCCGAGAAGCCGGCGACGGCCGCCGGCCAACTGCTGATGAGCGTCACGCCCGACACCGAGATTCGTGCAGACCAGGACCTCGAGGTCGTTCTCGACCGGTCGAAGCTTCACCTCTTCGACGCGAAGACCGGTGACGCGCTGTGTCACGGCGTGACCGATCGCTCCGAGTCCGAGCCAGGCGAGACGACCACCGCCAACTGATCGAACGCCCGAAGACACGGTCGTTTGGCGACGGAACAAAGTCGTTCCACGTTTCTGGGATGTAGAGCGTCTACAAACGAGCTTCGGAGGAATCAAATAAC
>NZ_AOMA01000191.1 GCF_000337895.1 Halobiforma nitratireducens JCM 10879 | reverse complement strand
CAAAACAGGACTCTCAGGCCATATAGCGGCATTAAGACGAATATCATAAATTCAATACTGTCGCCTTCTTGCGTTCAACAGAGCAATCTTGGTCCTTCTCTTCTTTGTCAGCAGCACCATCCTTATTAGACCGCATCTTTTGCATGATTTCTTTACCACTCGCACCCCCAATCTCGTTTTTGTCAACATCATCATATGACCCGCCAACCCACTCAATCTCTACGTTTCCACTTAACCGCAAATGCTCATCATCAGGATAGTCTACCAGACCCGCCCGCTGCATCCGATTTATCATACCACTTAGTACGCTGTCTTTTTTGATGCCTACTCTACCCTTCAGGTCCTCGAATCCAATTTCCCCCTCTGATTCCACTATCTTCAAAACTACTTGATGCAAGTCCTGATATGCTTGTGCATCCTGATACTGCTGACTAATTCCTGACTCAATATCATCTAGGTTCGATTCAATTCCCTCCACAGCCTTTCGAATCTTCTCCTCCTCACTCTTCCGAATCAGTTGAGACAGATTCTCTCGAACCTCAAGCACATCCACCTTCGTTTCGTAATCATATGCCTCCCCGAACGGACTCTCGCACTCTGTATCTACGGTTAGTATACCCTCAGAACCATGCTCCTCTATCAATTAGCCCGTTGCACGCTTTCGAAATTAGCTCCGACCTATCGCGGTGTAGTCACTAGCGTCTAAAATAGTCACTTTAACTAGACTAGAA
>NZ_AOMA01000190.1 GCF_000337895.1 Halobiforma nitratireducens JCM 10879 | reverse complement strand
ACCCAGTCTCCTGAGCCAATAGCTTCCCAATTAGGTACAGTTTCCGCTGAGATGCTGCTTCACTCCGCCACTAAACTAGAACAGATGGTGTTTCCTCTGTATATCGTTCGTGAACGTGCCCAATGAGGCCTCCATCCCAATCAAACAATACGTGATTCGTGTACGCCTCATTCATTCGATGAAGACTACAGTTAGTGTCATCGATCAAAGTTTCCGTGGGGTTTCCCGAAGCCGTCAATATCGTACTGCTTCGGTGGACGCTCACCCATATTACGATAAATATCTCTAATTTGGCAAATGAGATTATTGATCATCAGGCCTCTGAAGTCCTCTGGATAGATGAAGTCTGCTGGTGCGTCTTTGAACGGCGGGAGCATCGACGGGATTTCAGTAGTACCACTGGGACAGTCGGGATCCGGACCAGCCGTATAATTTTTGTCGGCCTGTTCGCTCGAGTAGAAGACGAACAGGGGTAAATCGTTCACAATCTCATTTTGATCGTCGATACAGAAGCTCTTGATCACGAGTGCGATCCGAGGGTCCCCCTCGACTTCGGCAGTGTCTGGACCGATATCGTACTCGTCTTTGAGGCCCGTCGGATCGTGCAACGCCATGTAATACTCGTAGAAGAGGTTGTCGAATTCGTCGTCTGAAATGCTCTCGAGAGCGTCGATGCCCCGGCGTAACTGGGTTGGGTCCCACCCCGAACGGAGGATGTCGTACTCCGTTTGTGTGTGGGCCTCGAATCGGGCGCGAGCAAGCACTTGGTCCATAATCCGTTGTACGTCTTCAGTTTGATCAGACGCCTCTAGAGGATACGCCTCCTGGGCATGAAGATCAATCGTGTCTTGCTCATCAACATCTATTTCAACCAAATGAGTGTTTCCACGTGGGTCAACTACTCTGACACCAACGATACCATCCTCAATTCCGATGATTTCTGCTTGCATTGCTCTGTTGAAGAGCGATCTAATCAGCTGATATCACGGGTTAGAAGGGTGAAGTCGAGGAAATCGAGGTTGGTATGGAAATCGACA
>NZ_AOMA01000189.1 GCF_000337895.1 Halobiforma nitratireducens JCM 10879 | reverse complement strand
GAGCCGTTCTCGATCGCCCCGAACCTGACGATCTACCTCGATGTCGACCCCGAGACGGCCGCCGAACGGGCGGGCGCGACCAACAAGTTCGAGCGAGTCGAGTACCTCGAGACGGTCCGTGAAAACTACGAGCGACTGTGCGAGCGCAACCCCGAGCGGTTCGTTCGCGTCGACGCGACGCAATCGCCCGAAGCGGTGCTCGAGGAAGTCGAGCACGTCCTCACCAGCGCAGTGGGTGCGGGACAGTAAGTGGGCTTGCCTCGTCGGACTGCCGGTCGGTTCCGCAGGCCGCGACCTTCCTGCAGTCGTGCGACAAGCCGTACCGCAACCGGCTCAGTCCATCGCGATGTAGGTCTGGGTCCCTTCGACGCCGTCGATCCGCTGAACTCGGGTCGCAGCGATCTCTTTGACCGCGGCGGGCGTATCCACCTGTGTTTTCGCGATGAGATCCACGTCACCCGCGACGATATGGGCCGATCGAACGCCGTCGATCGCTTCCATCTCCGTTCGTAGCCGATCCGCCTCGCCCGTGTTCGCTTTGACCATAACGAATGCCGTAACCATCAGTTGACACCTCCCGCTCCGGAACTCGAGCCGGACGCGGCGTTTGCGACTGCCTCGGACGGAGTTTCGCCGACCAGTAACTGTCGAACGTCACTCAACACCTCGAAGTCGGCGAGCACGACCAGCCGATCGCCCACCTCGAGTGACTCGTCTTCCCCGGGCAACTCGAGGTCGCCGTCGCGCTTGCCAAACGCCAGCACTCGCGAGTCGGCTGGCAACTCGAGTTCGCTGATCGTGTAGCCGTTGACCGGCGCTGCCTCGGTGATCGTCAGTTCGACGACCTGCAGGTGCTCCTCGACGTCGGCGATCGCGCGGATAGTTCCGCCCAGCAGGGCGTTTTTCGCGCCGATCGCACCGAGTCGTTCCGGGTAGATCACCTCGTCGACCTCCTCGGCGTACTTCCGGTAGATCTTCTCGCGGTAGGCCTCGTCGATGCGAAGCACCGTCCGACAGCCGTGGTGTTTCGCGATCATGCACGCGGTGAAGTTGACGTTCAGATCGCCAGTGAGTGCCCCGACTGCATCGGCGTCGCCGACGCCGGCCTCCTCGAGGGTGTCCTCCCGAGCGCCGTCGCTCTCGACGACGGTAAACCCCTCGTTGCGGGCCCGTCTGACTCGTGGCTCGTCGCGCTCGACAAGCGTCACCTCGTGGCCTTCCTCGCGCAGGACGCGTGCCGTCCGCAACCCGACCCGGCCAGCGCCAATAATCACGAACCGCATGGACGGGGGTACGCTCGCCCCCGTCAATAAGCTTGCCCCAGTGTACCACGGACCACGGACTGTCGGGCGGGCAAAGGCTTTAGTCGTGTCAGCGAGTAGCACACCTTCGAGATGGTACACGCGTTCATCATGGTGAAGACCACCGCCGGGAAGTCGGAGGGGCTACTCGCCGACATCGGGGCCCTCGAGAACGTCGCCGAGGCCCACATCGTCGCGGGCGACTACGACATCATCGCGGAGGTCGACGCCCCCGAAGTCTACGATATTCTCGAAACCGTCTCCTCGAACATGCAGTCCCTCGAGGGCGTCACCGAGACGAAGACGTACATCGCGATGGACTAACGCCGACCTTCCGTCGGTCGGCAGCCACGGGCGGCTTCGGGCATGCGACACCCGCGGGAGTTTCGATCGTAGAAGGCTACAGGCGAGACAGACAGAGCATCTCGGCGTCAGAAATCGAAGATTTCCGTGAGCGAGCGGCTCGGAGCTACGCGAGACGAGTCCCGCCAGAATCCGCGAGGTCCGCGAAATCCTTGCTTACGCTCGATGACGGGACATCTCCCTCGGTCCACTCGGCCCCCCGGGCAGTTCACATCGGCATTCCGCCACCCTCCTCGGTCGCGTTCTGTGCGTTCTGCTGTGCGCTCTCGAGCAGCGTCGCCGCCGGGCCGCGGTAGTCGTAGCCGGGGACGATCCCCTGGGCGAAGGTCCCTTCGACGTACTCGATGAGCGACTTGGCGTCCTCGACGCCCGTCATCGCGTCCCAGGCGAGGTACTCGAGATCGACCGTCACGTCTCGGGGGCCACGCTCGAGGGCCGGGTCGTCGTGGGTGCTCGTGTGCGCGACGGTGAACACGTCCTCGAGGCGTCGCTCTAAGGTCTCGAACCAGCCGTCCTCGACTACCGGTGCGACGGTCTCCCCGTCGACAGCTTCGTCGAGGGTCGGCAGCGTGACGGTGAGCGAGAACTCGGCGTCACGTTCCCCCTCCGCTGGCGTCGCGGTGACGACGGTATCGAAGACCGTCGTCTCGAGGCGGTACCGACCGTCGTCGGGTTCGTCGCCGATCGGTTCGAAGGCGTCGTGAGCGTCGAGTGCATCGGCCGCGGCGTCCGGGATAGCAGTCATTGTCACCGTTAACGTGCGTGACGGGCAAGGGCGTTACGTTGTTCCGTTCTGGGACCCAACCGTTTCGAGCCGGAACCACCGGCCGTCGGTCGGATCGTTTCGAGATCGAAGTCCGTCGTTTCCCCCGANGTCGTCGGGTTCGTCGCCGATCGGTTCGAAGGCGTCGTGAGCGTCGAGTGCATCGGCCGCGGCGTCCGGGATAGCAGTCATTGTCACCGTTAACGTGCGTGACGGGCAAGGGCGTTACGTTGTTCCGTTCTGGGACCCAACCGTTTCGAGCCGGAACCACCGGCCGTCGGTCGGATCGTTTCGAGATCGAAGTCCGTCGTTTCCCCCGAACACGCCCTGCATAACTACAACGGATATCGACGTTTGACGCCGGCATGACTCTCGACAGACACGCCGCCGAACGCCGTCGCTTCGCTCGATTGCTCGGTATCGACGGCGAACTCGGCTGTGGGCTGCCGATCGGGTCGGACTCGGGTGCCGAGTCCCAGCCCCAGCAGCGTCGGACCGCGGTAGCGTCGGACTCACCGACAGAGAACCGAGAGGAGACCGGACGCGGCACAGAAACAGGAACGGGAACGGGAACGAGAACGAACTCGGGCCATCCGGACGAGTCAGTCGGTGACAGTGATCCCGAGCGGACACGGGTTGCTGCGTGCGACCGCGATCCTGATCCTGCTCCAGAGACAGATACTGATACTGATACTGATACCGATACCGATACCGACCCCAGCCCCGACTCGGAGCCCGACCTCGAGACGAGCGCCAGCGACTCGTAGCCGGAGCGTAACCGACGATCTCTTTTTCAGACTGTTCGACAGAACGGGGTGAACTCGATCGTACTACTGAGCCGTCGGCGACGGCTCCGAGTTCGAGATCGGCCTCGTATCGCGTTCCGTCGACAGTCNCCGCCCCCAGCCCCGACTCGGAGCCCGACCTCGAGACGAGCGCCAGCGACTCGTAGCCGGAGCGTAACCGACGATCTCTTTTTCAGACTGTTCGACAGAACGGGGTGAACTCGATCGTACTACTGAGCCGTCGGCGACGGCTCCGAGTTCGAGATCGGCCTCGTATCGCGTTCCGTCGACAGTCTCACGAAACGCGACCGTGGATCGGTCCGAGCCCGGATCGACGAAGCCGGGTCAGGATACTTCCCGTTCCTCGAGGAAGGACTCGACGGCCGTCGCGACCTCCTCGAAGTCCTTGACTGTCAGCCCGTCAGTCGTCACGAAGACGCCCTCGCTGTCGGTCGTCACCCGGACGAGAAAGCCGTTGTCGAAGACCCGGATCGTATAGTCGTACTCGCCGAGCTCGGAGGCTTCGTAGGCGGTCTGGGCGGTCTTGAAGCCGCGCCACTCGTGGCCGATGAACGTCGAAAGGTCGGCGTCACGTTCTAAATCCTCGCGCAGATACACCTGTTCGTAGTCATCGCGCGTGAAGTAGGTGACCGACCGCAGGCTGTCGCCGATCGCCGTCCGACACGTAGTTACGATTCGCTCGGCCGCTTCCTCGGTGAGTAACCCAGTGGCCATAGTCGATGCGTCGAAGGCCGACTCCTTAACCGCGGGGGTGTCGGCCACGCGCTGAAAACCAGCACAACGTGTCGCGTCCGGTACGGACCGGGAAGCAGCGTCGCTCGTTGTCCACCAGGCGTGACCGACGGTCCTCCGTCTCGAGGAGCGACGCCGATTCCGTGTGTCGCTGCTCTTGCTCCCCAACTCCTGGTGACGCCTGGCGTCTTCGGTGACCGTTCTCGAGCAGTCGGCAGTGTGTGACCGACGACGACCGATCGAGCGACGGACGGACGAGTAGCCGGACGGGCAATCGACCGCACCCGAGCGTGATTTCCGTACGTCCTGGAGAGTGACGCCCCTCTCAGGGTGGTGTGACCGAGCCGGGGACAGCGTTAGCCGTCGACGTCACCTGTCGCCGGATTCGTCCGGGCAGTCGCTCCTGTTCCATCACCGGGAATCTCCGCCTCTTCCATCAGGCGGACGTATCGTTCGGTGTACTCGAGGCCGTTCTTGCGCTGTCGTTTTCGCTCGATCGCGAGGCGATTCCCCGAGAGCTCGAGCAGGGCGTCGATGGTTCTCGAGACGAGTTTTTTCGCGTACTCGTCGCTGACCCCCGATTCCTGGCGGCGAATCCAGTGTTTCATGTCGCTGGCCGTGACGTACTCACGGACGCCTGCAGTGCCGTTCTTCCAGGGGTTGTCGCCCACAGCGGGATCGGTACGTGCCTTCCAGAGTTTGGCGGCGAGCCGCGAGGGCAGCGAGGNTCGATTTCCATACCAACCTCGATTTCCTCGACTTCACCCTTCTAACCCGTGATATCAGCTGATTAGATCGCTCTTCAACAGAGCAGTCGAGAAAGCGATGCAGCTGGTACGTAGCGTTCACGCGGGCTGCGGGGGTGGACAGTGGAAGGTGTGTGGACGCTACGGCGGCGACTCGAGAGCGGGCTGTCTCGAGGTGATCGTGACCTCGAGTTCGCTCGCGTCGAGTTCGTGATCTCGAGCAGCGGGGATCAGGGATCGTCCGATGGCGATCGTGGTGGGCCGCCGTCGGCGACGAGTGCTGGACGCTCGGCTGTCGTGACGGGGGGGGAGCGGGAGCGGGAGCAGGAGCGGTAGACACATCGTTGGCCAGGGGGGTACCGCTGGGCGAGGACCTTTGCAGCGTTGTAGTCGGNGTTCGTGATCTCGAGCAGCGGGGATCAGGGATCGTCCGATGGCGATCGTGGTGGGCCGCCGTCGGCGACGAGTGCTGGACGCTCGGCTGTCGTGACGGGTGGGGAGCGGGAGCGGGAGCAGGAGCGGTAGACACATCGTTGGCCAGGGGTGTACCGCTGGGCGAGGACCTTTGCAGCGTTGTAGTCGGCGTGGACCACGTCGACGTGACAGTCCGGATTGCAACAGCGCAGCGTCTTGCCCCGCGGTCGGTCACCGATGACGCCGCAGCCGTGACACTCCTGGGAGGAGTGGGTCTCGGGCACCGTCGCGACCTCGAGGGCGTACTCGGCGGCGACGGTTCGAAGCCGCAGGTGGGCCATCGCGAGGAGCCACGCCGTTCCGCGGTGGGCGTCGGGATCGGTGAGCCACGCCCACAGGTCCGGCTCGTAGTGGCTGTCTTCGGTGACGAGCACGGGTCGATCGTAGGCACTTGCGTACTCGCAGAGCTCTCGGGCTGCGTCTGCGAGGGTCTCGAGTAGGTCGGTGCGATGCTGTTTCACGCACGCGACGATCGTGTCGCGGTCGGCGTCGCTGGCGAGCAGTGTGGCGACCTGTTCACGGAGGTCGTCCAGGTGCGTACAGAGGTCGTTGCCGGGAATTCTGTAGGCTCCCTTCCAGTCCGGTATCGTGGCTGGGCAGGCCGTGTAGAGGTTGTATTCGCCAAGATCGACGCCGATNGAGGGCTCGAAGAGGATGGCGTCCTCGCCGGCGACGAGAATTTTATCGTACTGCGTGGTGGTTCGGGAGTTCGGTGTCTCCGCGGGGAACTGAGCGGATGAACAGAGGGTCCCGTCGTTTATCCGTGTCTCGACGGTCTGGTGCGGGTACGTGTTTTCGTGGCCAACCGGTTGGCCGGCTGTACTATCGTCTGTTGGGCAATCTTCATTGCCCCTCGAGCGTTCGTTTCGCATGGTCGGAAACCTCGTGCAGCAGGTGACCCGACCCCGGCGTGTCTCCAGCACGCCGGACCTTTGAGGTCCGGAAGGGCCAAGTCACCAGCTAGTTATCTCCGACTGTTAATATGCTTTACTGACGGGTCGTCAGTAAATCCTTGTTTGAGACAATCGTTCATGTATTGGTAGCCAGAAAACACTCATAACCAGTATTCGTATGTCCATTGCTTGCGATTCCTCGAATGAGATGCGCCAAGAAGCGGAGTGGATGGTTCCGTCGGACGATAAAATTCTTGAACNCTCGAATGAGATGCGCCAAGAAGCGGAGTGGATGGTTCCGTCGGACGATAAAATTCTTGAACTCATTCGTGAGTATGGCAATCTAACTCCGACAGCAATCGATGATCTCGGTGGTCCCAGCGCTGGCCATGCCCGAAACCGATGTCCTGAACTTGCAAAATATGGACTGCTCGAGCGAATCTCTCGTGGCCTCTACGGGATCACTGAGGAAGGAGACGCATACCTCAACGAGGAACTCGACGCGAGCGAACTCGAGCCGGTTGACGAGTTTGAGTAAGGTGTCTACTCAGACAGGGTTTCTCCGCTGGTGAGCACAGATCGATGTTGTCTTCTGTCTGAAACTATCACAAGACACTACCTACGTGGTGGATACGACCAATGCTTCAGTGTAGTACTCGGAGAGATAATTCAACTACATATATGCTTCTATCCAATTATCACCGGCACTGCAAACGAACTTCTCGGTAATCCAGTTACAGCGAGCGGACAAAATGAGTTCGTTACAGCAGGCTTCCTCGTTCTATTCGCAGTCCTAATTGTAATTCTATTCAAATCTTTTGCATCACTTGTTCGGACCAAGCTCTCAGATTAGCGGATAGTCAAAATTGATCAAGTGGTGGTCTACATTACTTTGTGTGGCATCCAAGCGACTCAGAACAGTTGTGGGGGTACTGATGGTCGGAATCGGGGTCGTACAGGCTTCCCTCTTTGCGATGGAAGCAGAGTGGCTCCCGACCCTATTAGGAGTGATTTATTCNGTACTGATGGTCGGAATCGGGGTCGTACAGGCTTCCCTCTTTGCGATGGAAGCAGAGTGGCTCCCGACCCTATTAGGAGTGATTTATTCAGTTCTCGGGATCGCGTTTCTCTGGGTCGAGGTATTCACTGCTGACTAGCACTGCTTGCAAGACGTATCCTCTGACGGCACCGTAGAAAGGGGTGTTCCGCCGGGAACACCCCGACCCAGCAAAGGGGACTGATC
>NZ_AOMA01000188.1 GCF_000337895.1 Halobiforma nitratireducens JCM 10879 | reverse complement strand
GTGAAATCGTCCTCATGTTCGCCATCATCAACATAGAAAAGCTCTGTGAGCCACTCTAACCCTCATTCAGCAGCTATTCAACAAAGCAATTTATTCAGTTCTCGGGATCGCGTTTCTCTGGGTCGAGGTATTCACTGCTGACTAGCACTGCTTGCAAGACGTATCCTCTGGATTCAGCAGCTATTTTCTGACAAAATCCGAGTAGGACAGTTGACTTCTGCTGAATACAGGGCGCGAATGTTGCACAAGATTCGACNATCCTCTGGATTCAGCAGCTATTTTCTGACAAAATCCGAGTAGGACAGTTGACTTCTGCTGAATACAGGGCGCGAATGTTGCACAAGATTCGACTTGATCTGCGACAGTAATGATTGGTCAGCATGGAAGGTTTACTGAGCAAACCAGCACAAATGTGTTGGTATAGCTATGTTATATGTGGGTCGTTGTTGGAGTGCTTCGGACTCGGATTTCTGAGCCGGTAGAAAAGGTAAACTGCTGCGATAATTTCGATTGAGGGGTTGGTAGAAACTGCATATGAGAGAAGAGAAAAAACAATCCCTCCACCTACCCAGAAACGGCGATCTGGGTTCCACGGTGAGGAACTCTTTCGGACGGTGCCGGCATCCAAGTAGAGCGCGATGAAAAACACCGGTACGAGTAGCAGTCCAAGTAGTCCCAAGATAGCGTATAGAGCAACTACACCACCACCAGCGTCCATAACTCCATCCAAGAACACGGTGCCAGCAAGCGACCAGCTAAATCTGATCAGTGCAATTCCGATTAGTACATAAAGCCAAATTGATTGTCGCATATCTAATAGTTCACAACTATACTGGTTAAGAACTTTTTGTTAATACGAACGTTCTCTTCCGGACAGTTCACGTGTGTCGGATCGAAATAAAAGAGAATCCCGTGCTGTATGGATCCTCTNATCCTCTATATTCAGCAGGCGACTTTTACCATATTTTGGACGAATCCATAATCACTTCGGTACTACTTGGCTACCACCTCGTTTCGTGACCTTCAAGCCAAAAGTGGTGGATATTCCGTCACTTCCTGTACGAATATGTCCCAGTGACAGCAGGCTACACAAGGGACTTATAAGCCCTCAAGGACTGAGCGAACACCATTGTCGTAGTTGGAAACGGTTTCCCATTCGTAGAGTCGACCCTCGTCCTCAAGCAGTGTAAACAGCGACCCATCTTGCATCCAGCTATATTTCTCGTGGTCTAACTTCCAAGGATAGGTCCGTTTGAGAAGGTAGGTCTTGTCGAAAAACCGTTTGTGCTCTCTGATAATCGACTGTTCCCAGGTCACACCGCCCACATCGTCTTCGATCACGACGACGATCGCGTCGGCATGGTCGGCGATCACTTTGAATTTCGAATGCCCCTGGAGTTCGTGAGAGTTGTTCGTCAGCAGTTCGTCCATCAAGACCGCTTCGAAATCTTGGATCGGCGATGCGTGGGCGATCTCTTTGAACTCTTCGAGCCGTTTCTTTCGACCGTCGGTGTAGTTTCCGAGAACGAAGATAAGAGAGTCACAGGTCGCGTACTCTTGGACCAGTTCGCGATCCAATTTGAGAACGGCTTGCCGGTCTGCAGGGGACAACAATTCGTCTGAAAGTACTCCTTTTCGCGGGGCCGTCATTTCGCGTGTGTACGAACTAACACAATAANCGGGATCCAATTTGAGAACGGCTTGCCGGTCTGCAGGGGACAACAATTCGTCTGAAAGTACTCCTTTTCGCGGGGCCGTCATTTCGCGTGTGTACGAACTAACACAATAAAAGAGTTTCTACCAATGTGGTTTAGACCACATTGGTAACGGTCAAAACCCTTAACACCACGGCCGCTATAATATGATAATAGAGATGGACACCATCCCATATCTACGACGACCTCCAGGGGACCGTGGGCGATCTGAGCGTATTGGAACTGCAGCNTCAAAACCCTTAACACCACGGCCGCTATAATATGATAATAGAGATGGACACCATCCCATATCTACGACGACCTCCAGGGGACCGTGGGCGATCTGAGCGTATTGGAACTGCAGCGTTTCAGACGCTCTAAGCCGAGACAGGCGTACTGATATCGAACACCCTGTGTCCAACAGGGATGACTACCAGCAGTGTGTGCTGGAGTAGCATATCAACGGTAACGTTGATATCATCATGCATACGAAAAAACCAAACAAATCGGAACGAAGAAAGGACACGCACTTGGACGGATCAACGGGAGCGCAGGCTGACGGTCACGATATCGGTGATCGCCGGAACCTCCTCAACGTCGCAACACAAGAGACCCGGTTCGAAATCATCCAGAACATCGTGGGCCACCCAGAACAGTTACCCTCGCTAAAGGAGTTGGATTACTTCATTCCAGATACGCGAAAGAGTACGATCCGAAATCACCTAGACAAACTCGAGGATGCTGGCATTGTGACTCCGGTCAAGTTACCAGAGGAGGAACGATCGCGAGATCTTCCCCGAGTCTTCTACGGGTTGACTCGAAATGGCCGTGACGTGCTCGAGGAAGCAGGATTGCTGCGTGCTGAACGATCGTTGCAAGAGACGACCGTACAAACCAAACTCACGGATGAGGTGGTACAGTACATGAACGCGCCGCGCCCAGACTGGGATCCTGCCCGACCTCTTGAGGCGGACCAGGACAAATAACAACCCGCTCTTGCGTAGCACATTGTTGATGGAGCGTTCGGCGACGTGGTGCAGCGGCGACGCAGTGTCCGACGAGGGGCGGTTTCGGTCGGTCGTATCTTGCGGCGAAAGTGGCAATTATTATTACAGTATAGCTTTAGGTTCCTTTCAATGAGCGAAACGTGGCCGGAGTGGACGGTATCCGGAAACGTTTCTGACCGGAGGGAACCCTAACTATGCCGCCCCGCAAGAATCGCGACGAGAAAACGAAGAACGAGAAAAACTCGAGTCGATCGGGCAAGGAGACGACGCAGTCGCGGTCGCGCCGTCGCTCCGAAGGCTCGATCCAGCGGTCCTCGACACGAACACGGACGGTCGCCGCCGGCTCCGTCTCTCA
>NZ_AOMA01000187.1 GCF_000337895.1 Halobiforma nitratireducens JCM 10879 | reverse complement strand
CCTCCCCGTCGACTCGACTATCCCGCGCGCGAGCCGTCGCCCCCTCTCGAGTCGTGGCTACGGCCCGGAAGAACAGCAACACATCCAGCGCGCGGTCGAGGGAACCGACACCAGACCCTCCAACATCCCCGAACCCGTACTCGACGTGCTCGGGAGTGGAGGCGGACAGGACGATCCTGTCGATCTCACCGTCGTCGAGCCCGAAGGTGGGTCGCGAGTCCGGCGTCTTGGTCCGTTCGTAGGGGTCTTCGACCGTGTAGTGCGCTCGAGCGGCGAAAACGTTGGTCGCCACAGCGCCGTGGATATCCTGGTACTGCGTGAGAGCACGGGTTTGGCGACGACCTCGGGAGGGACAGACACCTCACACGAGGTGGGCAGATACCGGAAGAGGTCTGACCTGTTGCAGTGTACGGCAAACCCGATAGAGAAGCAATAACCGACTCGAGACACTCGTTTCCGAACCGTTCGCTTGAGGAGTAATTTTATTGCAGTGAACATACTGCTTCTGTATTATATACCCTGTTGCACGTTCAAGATTAGTTCGCCGGACGGGACGGGCAGACCAGAAACTGACCACCTATCGGCAGTGCTGACCCAATGATNCACGAACTCGCCCACGTCAAACAACAAAACGGCGGCGCGACCGTCAGCATGATGCCCCAGGAAGGCGCTGACCTCGAGATCGACCCTGACCCACAACTCGAGCGGGAAGCCGATCAGGCAGCCCAGCAGGCCCTCTCGAGTGACGAGCCACTGGTGGTCAATCGGATGGGGACGGACGTGCACATTCAGCGATCGGCGAAAGGCGACTCTGAGTACGTCACCAAGGGCGAAGTGCTCGAGATCGTGGACAACTACTATCAGGGACAGATCGAGGAGCAAGCCAGGATGGACCCGCTAGAGCAAGGCGAAACGCGTGAGACGCCACAGGGTAGCCCCGATACTGCCAATGCCGGCGATTCCGAGGAGCAATCGCTGTTGGGACGGATGAAAGACGCCGTTACGGACAACTTCGGCTCCGAAGCGGGCAAGCGCAACATTGCTGAAGGCACTGTGGCCGGGACGCTCGCTGCTGGTACGATCGCAGCAACCGTTCTTAGTGGTGGGACCGCCATCCCCGCCGCTGCCGCCGCTACCGTTGCTACCAGTACCATGGCCCCTGCACTCCGCGGCACCGTCGCCGACACCGTCAGCCCACAGGACGGTGTCCCACTTACCGACGAGCAACTCGATGAGGTCGCTGAGAGGGTCGAGAAAATACGGACTGAGAAAGATACTGGCGAGGACGACAATGTCGCTGGTAGCAGTCGGAACAACAACGGTGATCGATGATGGATGGAGTAATCACAGGCGAAACTGACGATCTGTTGGGTCTGAGCGTCATCGATAATAACGACGTAGAACATGTGATCGATATTCGGAAGTCGGATGGGGAAATAACAGCCCACAATCAAGACGGCTATCCAGACAAAGCCGCCGAACGCAACGATATCGAGAACGAACACGTCAACCAGGCGCGTCGGTTCGCCAAGTTCTACGTCTCTCGCGAGCGGGACTACGACACCCTCGAGCCGCGGCGCAATCCTGATCGGATCGCCGCGGTAACGCTCGCCCTGGGGAGTCTCTCACCGGACTCGTTAGTCGAGTATTTGGACGCGTATTATCAGCAACTCAATCACTATCAGCTCGGTACCGAGCCAGTCGTCGAGACGCCCGAAATCTCCGACAGCGCACTCATCTGGCTGGACCAGGACATTTCAGTCAGTCTCGGGGAAGAAACCACGGCACAACTCAACGAGACGCTTTCCTCACATGGCGTCCTCGACGCCCTCGAGGAATCGNGACGCGTATTATCAGCAACTCAATCACTATCAGCTCGGTACCGAGCCAGTCGTCGAGACGCCCGAAATCTCCGACAGCGCACTCATCTGGCTGGACCAGGACATTTCAGTCAGTCTCGGGGAAGAAACCACGGCACAACTCAACGAGACGCTTTCCTCACATGGCGTCCTCGACGCCCTCGAGGAATCGTCTGCCGGCGGCGAAGACCTCCAGCGATCGGTTCAGCAGGCACTGACGGATCACGACATCGATACTGCCTCCGTCGGAGATGCTATCGGGACCACACTCCTCGAGGCCGTCGGCCCACTGGAAATCAACTACCGCCAGGGCGGCCAGACCTCGAGTACGACCGCTCCCGGAACTGGCAGCCCACTCGGCGAGACGGCGGACGCACGCCTTCAGCTGTTCGCCGACCTTTACGAGGAAACCACGCCGGAAGGCTTCCAGCGTGCGGTCGTCCACCACCTCCGCTGTCAGATTCGGGACTGTTACGTTCGGTGTGGAATCGCCCCACCCGAAGACGTCCGCATCCAGGGTCCCGGCTTCTACGAAAACGTCAGCTGGTACGAACCCCTCGGCTTCTACGAGCCGTACAACGACCCACGCCAGACCGTCGACACCTGGCTCGAGGAACACACACCCGACGACCTGCTCGTCTAACTACTCGAGTCGAGTTTCACTGCACCCGCTCAGACAACACACTTTCCCAGGAAGGATGGTGACCTCGAGATCGGTCCCGATCCCGCAACTCGAGCAAGAGGCCGATCAGGCAGCCCAGCAGGCCCTTTCGAGTGACGAGCCACTGGTCGTCAATCGGATGGGGACGGACGTGCACATTCAGCGATCGGCTAGCGACGACGGACTTGCGAGCCCGTCCCGAATTCGCAAAATCGTCTCCGAAGAGATCGAGAAACGCGTCCCCGAGGCAGTCGACAAGCGGCTCGAACAGCGCTCCGAGAACCTCGAGGAGATGTTCAGCGGGTCGGATGAACTCGACGAAGCGACGTTAGAAGAGTTCGGAGTGGATATCGACGAACTCGAGGGCGGCGATACGAGCTGGTTCGAACGGCTACGCGATGGAGCGACCAACGAACGAACGGCAGTCACCGCTGGAGTCGGCGCAACGCTTGCGGCCCTAACAACGGTTGCATCCGCCGGAGTGCCGCTCGCTGCTGGTGCTGCCGTCGCTGCCTCTGGGTCCTTTGCCTCGAGTATGCTCGGGAAAGGGGCTGCCGATGCTGCCCTTGGTGAAGACGGGAATCTCACCCAGGCAGAACTCGCAACCATCGTCGAAACGGTCAAGCGTGAACTGCAAGAGAGTGACGGAACTGGGGAACTCTCCGAGGAGGTTGACTACTGATGGATGCAGAGATAAAAAAGGAGACTAATAACGGTTTTGGCGTTACTGTCTTCGATAATAACGGTGTAAAACACAAAGTCGGCGTGCTCTATAATGGTGAAATAAGTGGTCACCTACAAAGTGGATACCCAGACGACCCATCCAAACGCAGCCAGGAAGAACACGAGTGGGTCAACCAGACGCGTCGGTTCGCCAAGTTCTACGTCTACCGCCAGCAGGGATACGAAACGGTCGACCCGCTTTCGAACCCCGACAGGATCGCGACCGCCGCAATGGCGATTGCCAACCTTCCCCCAGACACCTTCGAAGCTCACTTCGGCGAGTTCTACCAGCAGTTGCGCCACGACGCTGGCGAGGCAGCTCCGGTCGTCGAGGTCCCCGACCTGCCACCGACGACCGTCCCGCGCGTCGAACAGGACATCTATCTTGGACTCGAGGAAACCGATACGGCAGCCATCCTCGAACGCTTAATCGACGATGGAACCCTTGAGGCCGTTGTGAACGCCGCCATGGAAGAATCCGAGGATGGTGGGCTTGTAAACCGCATCAGGCAAACGGTCGCCGATCAGGAGATCGACATGACCGACACGGCAGCGGCGGTTAGCGAGGGTGTGATTGAAGCAGTCGGACCGGTGACGATCCGATGGGCAAACGGCGCTGACGATGAGGAAGTCGCTCAGTCCGTCGCTCGCACTCTGCCGGATCGTGACCCGCAAGCCCGTCCACAGATGTTCGGGCGGGCATATCAGTTCGATGATCTCGAGGACCTCCGGCAGTCACTGGTTCGTCACCTGTGTTGTCAGGTTCGGGATTGTTACATCACGATGGGGATCGCTCCACCGGAAGACGTTCGGATTCAAGGCCCGGGATTCTACGACCATCTCGGCTGGTACAGCAACCACGACTTCTACCAGAACTATCACGATCCCGAGGCGTCGATCACCGACTGGCAAGAACAGCACACGCCTGACGATGCGTACGACTTCTCCGGGTTAGTTGAGTCGGCCTGACAGAACAGCCAACACGCGTTGATTTTGGTGCGGCGCTCTTGGGAAAAGGGTATTCGACTCCTACATGCTGACCACGACGAGGAGTGGCTAACCATCCATACGACAGGTTTCGGGATACAGCCGCTCGAAAGAAGCCCCCGCCCAGTTCGTGCGGTCGGGAGGAAGTTACTGCTCCGTCTCGCTCACCGATACGCTGTGGGGGTCGGGACCAACCACGACGTGGTACCCATCGTACTCGAACCGGACGGTGGCGTCCGCGGGNGTTACTGCTCCGTCTCGCTCACCGATACGCTGTGGGGGTCGGGACCAACCACGACGTGGTACCCATCGTACTCGAACCGGACGGTGGCGTCCGCGGGTGACTCGAGGACGGTAGCCACGGCCCCGGGGTCGACGGCGTCGTACAGCGGTGGCAGTGCCGTCGGGGAACAGTCCTCGCGGGCCGCAATTCGCTCGAGCGTGCTAGCGAGTGCTGGATGCATGGGCATCGTGGTCAGTGGGATCGTCAACGAGCGAGGGGTGGAGCGACGCTATCGTCTCGCAGTCGGGGCGAGTAGTTGTCTGGTCCGGTGGCTGGATACGGACGCTGTGCGACAGTCACTTCGGCGTGATAGTCTCGAGGTCATGTGTCTCTGTGTTTTCGGCCCCGACATGGGAAAACGATCCCTCGAGTGCGCTAGACCCAGTTGCGTGTGGGTCGCGGACGTCAGCAGGTCTTTATTTTGCCAACGTCAACGTTGGATTGCTCCCGCCGTACGGGAGCGGTGTATGCGAGCCGGAGTGAGTGCTTGGCTGCACGGACTCCGGCTCATGCGCACTTTCGTGCGCATTTGTCCGTTACGCAATCTTTCCTAAAACTGATTAGGGTTTTGATCAGTTAGTGGCGAAGCTGCTGGCCGCCAACTCGCATCCGAGAGTCGGCTATTGTGCTTTGTTGAATAGCTGCTGAATGAGGG
>NZ_AOMA01000186.1 GCF_000337895.1 Halobiforma nitratireducens JCM 10879 | reverse complement strand
CGAACTCCTTCTGGAAGATGGAACGAAAACAACCCCTCTAGAAGTGGGGCACCGATAAAATCCGGTAGAGTGTCTGCCGTCGCTTTTACGCGATCTCGTCGTACTGGTCCGAGAGCTTCTCGGCGGCCTCGCCGAGCTCGTTGCGCTCGAACTCGGTTAACTCCCACTCGACGATCTCCTCGACGCCGTCGGCACCCAGCTTACAGGGGACGCCGAAGGCGGTGTCCTCGTGGCCGTACTCGCCCTCGAGTTTGACGCTGCAGGGCAGCACCTCGCCGGTGTCTCGTAGGACGGCCTCGACCGTGTGGCCGACGCCCGTGGCGGGGCCCCACTGCGTTGCGCCTTTCTTCTCGATGACGTTCATCGCGGAGGTCTGCAGTTCGGAGAGTAGTTCCTCCTTCTCGTCGTCGTCGAACGCGAGGTCCTGACCGTTGACGCGGACCTTCGAGAAGACGGGGACCTGGGCGTCGCCGTGCTCGCCGAGGATGGTGGCCTCGACGTTCTGGACGGGCGCGTCGAAGCGTTCGCTGATGACGTAGCGGAACCGGGCGGAGTCGAGCCGGCCGCCGAAGCCGATCACCTTCTCGCGGGCGCGGTCGCCGGCCTCGTAGAGGTGCCGGTTCAGGAGGTCAACCGGGTTCGACGTGGTGACGGTGACGAAGTCGTCGTTGTGCTCGGCGATGGAGGAACCGATGTCCTCCATAATCGGTGCATTGTCGCCCGCCAGATCGATGCGGGTCTGGCCCGGCTGGCGCGGGATGCCGGCGGTGATGACGACGACGTCCGAGCCGGCGGTGTCCTCGTAGCCGCCCTGACGGATCGTCGTGTTCGAATCGTAGGCAGCGCCGTGGTTCACGTCCGCGGCTTGCCCGATCGTGTCGTCTTCCTTGTCCGGAATGTCGACGAGTACGAGTTCGTCTGCGATGTCCCGAAGCGCGATGTTGTAGGCAGCGGCGGCCCCGACCGTTCCGGCCGCGCCGACCACGCTAACTTTCGTCATACCACGTAAAACTGCGCCTGCCCCCGCGTTAAATCCGTCGGATTCCCTACGTACGCCTGAAATTGACGACAGTAGATACGTCGATCGTCGAACCGATCGTCGCCGTCGGCCCGAGTCGGAACCCCCATTGCTTTCGAACCGGTGATAGGGCTCGCGGCCGGCAACTCGTGTATGAACCACCGAATCAGCGTCATCGGCGGCGGCGCAATCACCGACGAGCAACGCGCCCTCGCGGTCGCGGTCGGCCGCGAACTCGGCGCGCGCGGTCACACCGTCGTCTGTGGCGGCCGCGGCGGGACGATGGAAGCCGTCTGTCGCGGCGCGCACGCCGAAGGTGGAGAGACCATCGGTATTCTGCCGGGCGACCGCCGTGAGGCTGCCAACGACTTCGTCGACACTGCCATCGCGACCGGCCTCGGTCACGCCCGGAACGCGCTCGTCGTACTCAACGGCAATGCCGTCATCGCGCTCGCTGGCGGCGTCGGCACCCTCACCGAACTGGGCTTTGCAGGGATCTACGACCGACCTGTCGTCGGCCTCGAGACCCACGACGTATCGGACCTGTCACTCGAGATTCCCCTCGAGACCGTCGAGACGCCCGAAGCCGCGGTCGACGCGGTCGAGCGGGCACTCGAGTAACCGGCCGGCGAGAACCGATACCACCTTTTCGCTTCGACCGGGCCATCCGATATGAGCGACAGCGACGAGACGCGAGCGGACCCCTACGCGATCCGCGAGGAACTGCCCGACCCGGAGACGTTCGCCTGCTTGCGCGAGGCCGCCGGGATGACGCCCCGATCGATGGCGGGGATCGAGCGTGGCCTCCCGAACTCCGTCTACGGCGTCGTGGCGGTTCACGAACCGACCGACGAGGTCGTCGGCATGGGCCGGATCGTCGGCGACGGCGGTACCGTCTATCACATCTCGGATATGGCCGTCCACCCTGACCACCAGCGTCAGGGGCTCGGAACGCGGATCATGGAGCACCTCGAGGCCTATATCGAGCAGACCGCGCCGCCGAACGCCTACGTGAACCTGCTGGCGGACGTCGACGGCTTCTACGAGCGGTTCGGTTACGAGGAGTCTCGTCCCGCCTCGAAGGGGATGTATCGCCGGACGGAGTGACTCGCGTGTCGGCCAACTCGCTCGCGGACGAGCCCCGTTCTCACCGCTGGCCCCGCGTTCGCAGCTTTTTCGACCGGTGAGCACATCTAGACCTGTATGAGCGACTTCGACAAGGAAGCCGAACGCGAGAAACTTCGCGAGAAGTACGAACGCGACAAGGCCGAGCGGGAGGCGACCCAGCGGATGAGCGACCTCCTGTTGAAGGGTGCGACCATGACGAACGCCCACTGTGGGACCTGTGGCGATCCGCTGTTCAAGGAAAACGGCGTCACGTTCTGCCCGAGCTGTCACGGCAACGCCGAGGCAGTCCAGGGCACCGACCTCGAGGCTCGGCCTGCCGAGGAGTCCACGGCGGCCGACTCCGGCGAGGACGCTCGAGCGGACGCCGATGGGAACGCCGCCTCGAGTGATGGGGCCGATCCGACGGCACCGACCGACGCCGCCTCGAGTGGCGACGAACCCGAGGACGGCTCGGAGCGAGCGGTCGACCGAGCACGGGCGAGAGCGGACCCGTCTCAGTCCCGTTCTCGGTCCCGAGACGACCCTACTGGTCCTACTCGGTCGGCTCCGACGGACCCGACGGACTCGACGACCGAACCGGACGACCCCTCCTCGCCTGCAACCGCCGAGGCGGCCCGACGACGTGCCGACGCTGGGGAGTCGGCCCACACGCCGCCGTCCCAAAGGAGAGGAGCGGCCGACCATGATCCGGAACCATCGCCCTCCCGTCGCAGTGACCGGCAGTCGGGTACTGTCGATACGACCGCAAACGCCAGCGTCGACGCCGGCGGTGAGTTCGGTGACGCCCGCGAGTCGCTCCAGCACGCACTCGAGCGCTTTGCCGCCGAGGCCGCGACGACCGACGACCCGCGGTACGCGACGGAGTGTCTCGAGGCGGCACGCGAGGCCAGCGAGACGCTGAACACGCTGCGCTAACGACCGTCCTCTGTTTCTCTCGGCCGTCTCTCGTCGAGTCAGGGTCGTAGCTGCTTCCGTCTCGAGACGTCACCCCGATCGAGCGTCGGCTCCTACCCGGTGTACTCGCTCCCGATAACGTCTCGCATCCGTTCGGCGGTCACCTGTCCCACGCCGTCTGCCTCCTGCAGTTCGTCTTCGGTCGCGATCATCACTGCCTCGACGGTGCCGAACTCCTCGAGCAGCGAGCGGGCGGTGACGGGACCGATCTCGGCAATCGAGGAGACGACGTACTCCTGTTGTTCGGCCAGCGTCTTGGATTGCTTCTCGCCGTGGACCGACACCTCCCGATCGCTCGTCTCCTGTTCGCGGCCCGCGATGACCGCGAGCAGCTCGGTCGTCTCTCCCTCACCTTCGGTCCGCAACACGCTCGCGTCGAAGTCGACCGCGAGACTCGAGAGCGCGCCTCGGACCGCGTTGGGGTGGATGTCCCGCTGTTCGTACAGGCCGTCCCCCTCGACGATCACGATCGGTCGGGAGTAGTGGCGAGCCATCGCGCCGACCTGTTCGAACATCGATCGGTCGCCGCCGACCAGCGAGTCGACGAAGTCGGCGACCGACTTGCGTTCGACGACGACACGATCCGAGAGCACGTAGTCGCCGACCTCGAGAGTCTCGAGGTCGATCTCGATGTCGTCGCGCTTGGAGAGGTCCCGTGCGATGTTGGCGTCCATCTCCCGCTGGTCGGCGACGATTTCGATCGCGTCGCCGTCGCCTGACGGTTCGGGGGGTTCGACCTGACCCGCTTCGATCTCGTCCTCGCTCGAGTCCTCGTCCGTCGGTGCGAACTCCTGCAATCCGGGCTGGTCGGCAACCCCCTCGCTTCCGCTGGAAGACCCGGAGACGGCGTCGGGATCGTCACCGCTAGATTTCACTTCCGCTTCGCTCTCGAAATCGGTCAGCGCCTGCTGGGAATCGTCCAGTTCTTCCTCGAGGTCGTCGGCCATCCCTTTCAACTCGCGGAGTTCGTCTTCCATCTCCTGCTCGCGACGGCGTGAGATCCAGAAGTAGGCCTCGTCGCGGGTGTCTTCGGCCATGAGGACGACGACCTGGCCCTCCGACTGGCGGCCGGTCCGACCCTTGCGCTGGATCGACCTGATCGCCGTGGGGACGGGTTCGTAGAAGAGTACGAGATCGACTTCCGGTACGTCCAGTCCCTCCTCGGCGACCGACGTGGAGACGAGTACTTCGAACTCGCCGGCGCGGAAGTCCTCGAGCACCTCCTGTTGCTCGTTCTGGGTCATTCCGTCGCTCCCCTCTCGGTCGCCCTGGCCGACGAACCGCTTGGCCTCGAAACTCTCGCTCAGGAAGTCCGTCAGAGCTTCCGCGGTGTCCCGGGACTCCGTGAAGACGATCACGCGCTCGCCGTCTTCGAGGCCCAGCGTCTCGGCGAGCAACATTCGGGCCTTTCGATACTTGGGGTGGAGCTGATCGAAGCTCTCGGCTTTGCGCATCGCCTCGCGGACGCGGGGATCGGAGACGAGTCGCTGACTCGCCTTCGACGCACCCGACGACTGGGCCTGGTTGCGCTGGCGCTCGAAGTACCGGCGGACGGCTTCGACGCTCTGTGTCTCGACGAGCGTGACGGCCTGGCGGAGCTTCATCACCTCCGCGTGGATGGACATCCCCTCGAACCCCTCCGACTGGTCGTTGTTGATCAGTTTCTGGAGTTCGGCCCGCATCGCGTTCAGTTCCTTCTGGGACTGGTCGGGCTGGGTCGAGTCCGCGATGCCCATCTCCTTTAATTTCTCGAGGCGC
The DNA here is from genome assembly GCF_000337895.1 of Halobiforma nitratireducens JCM 10879. Classification (GTDB taxonomy): domain Archaea; phylum Halobacteriota; class Halobacteria; order Halobacteriales; family Natrialbaceae; genus Natronobacterium; species Natronobacterium nitratireducens. The sequence continues at coordinate 22,820 of NZ_AOMA01000186.1, read as the reverse complement.
TCCTTGATGACCTCGTTTAGCGCGTCCCGAATCTCGAGTACCGCTTCGGGGAGGTCGATCCGCTCCCACTCGATGTCGGTCTCGTGGGTGAACTCCGAGACGTCGGCGTCCTCCTCGGTCATCACTTCGACCTCCTCGATACCCAGGTTCTCACAGACCTCGAGGATCGCCTCCTCGTCGCCGCCAGGCGAGGCGGACATCCCCGTCACGAGCGGTTGCTTCGCGTCGGCGTGGTAGCGTTCGGCGATGTAGTTGTACGCGTAGTCGCCGGTGGCACGGTGACACTCGTCGAAGGTACAGTGAGTCACGCCGGAAAGCGAGACCCGCGAACCGACGAGGTCGTTCTCGATCACCTGCGGCGTCGCCATCACGATCGTCGCTTCCTCCCAGGTCTCGGCGCGATCCTCGGGACTGACGTCGCCGGTAAAGACGACGATCTCTTCATCGGGAATCTGGAGAGCCTCCCGGTAGAAGTCGGCGTGTTGCTGGACGAGCGGTTTCGTCGGCGCGAGCATCAGCGACTTCCCGCCGACCTCCTCGAGTCGCCGCGCGGTCACCAGCAGGCTCACCGTCGTCTTCCCCAGTCCCGTGGGGAGACAGACGAGCGTGTGGTGGTTCGCGGCGGTCCCGGCGAGTTTTAACTGATAGAGCCGGCGCTCGAGGAAGTCAGGCTCGAGGAGCGGGTGGTCGATCGAGGCCATCTCCCCGTCCGTTCGCGACATTGCGGGGTGGTTCATCCCCGGCGCGGTTAAGGGTTCCCGTACCGCGGTGAAAGTGAAACCCGGCCGTCACTGGTGACGGTCTCACCCTCTCGACTCGGCTTGACCCGCTACTGGCAGTCGAGTGCAGGATGTCACTGCGTCTCGAGTGACGGCCGTACGGCTGGCCTCCGGTCGGTATGCTTCAACACTGCTACCCACAGTGCTTGCTCGGACGCCTCGTCGGTTTCTCGCTCGAGTTGCGGGCGGGATCGATCTCCGGACCTGCGCCGTCTTGAGGCTCCACCGAGATCGTCGCGCCGCCGTTCTATTGTTCAACGTGGGCGATTTCGTGGGCGAGCAAGTGTTACCCCACAGGAGATTCGGGGCCGTACTCGCCGGCGTTGACCACGATGTCGGTGTCGCAGGTGAACGCCTTGGCGTCGATGACATCTGCGGCTGCGGCGGCTTTTCCACCGGTGTGGATACGCACATCGGAGAAATCCGCGCCCATCCGGTCCTCGAGGGAGCGACGGCGGTCGTCCTCGAGGGGTCTGCCACCGTTGCTGATGATCTCGAGGGCCTGTTCGGGCACGTCTTCTGGGGCTGTCTCTCGACTGTCTCTCGAGTGTGGATCGAGTGCCGATAGGGTGTGAATCGAGACCAACGGCTGTATCCAAACCAGTCAAAACACTGATCTTTTTCAAGGAGGATTGCGGTTCGTCGAAACCCTCGCCGACCACGAAACCCATGTATCCAGCACTCGCTAGCACGCTCGAGCGAATCGCGGCCCGCGAAGGCTGCGACCCGACAGACTTCCCACCGCTGTACGAGACCGTCGACCCCGAGGCCGTGGCCGCCGTCCTCGAGTCTCCTGCGGACACCACCGTCCGCTTCGAGTACGGCGGCTATCGGATCATGGTCGGGTCCGATCCCCACAGCGTGACGGTGATCGACGGCGAGCAGTAACGGATCGCCGAGCGAGCCGTCGATCATCGCTCGGCGTTTCAGCTCGCGTGTGCCCCCAGCACTATTCGAGATGTCGTCTCCTGCCCCCGAGTAGCCGAGTACGATGCGTCCTGCAGTGTTAGAGGGGCGAGAACGCGATGGTGAGCCAGGCCAGCACGCTCGCGTAGATGGGGATCGTCAGGTTGTCGTCGACGATGTACCCACGAATGGAGAGTTTGATCCCGTCGGCGAGGGTCGCACCCAGTGCTGCCCCGACAACTGCGAGCGGGTGCTCGTAGAGGAACGGGGCAGCCAGGATCGCACTCACGACGAACATCGTACCGAGCACTTTCGGTCCCTTCACGCGTTTCAGCGTGTTGTCGGAGACCGCGCCACTGATCGGATCGCCAAGCGCCAGCATCAACATCGCCGGCAGCGCGATCTGGGGTTCGAAGAGCAGGACGACGACCGTCATGCTGATCATGTAGAGTCCGTAGCCCGCGATCTTCTCCTGTTCGTACTCGCGGGTGAGCTTCTCGTAGATCCACCAGTCCAGCCCTACGCGGAGACGGACGAACTCGAGTGCGAGCGCGCCGACCGCGAGAACGACCATCAGAGCCTGGAACCGCGACCAGGTCAGCCCGAACTCGAGGGAGTCCGCGAGCAGATAGAGGGCGACCAGTCCCGACCCGCTGGCGTGGACGAGACGGCGCTTTAGTTCGTCGGCCATCAGGTCTCTCGTCGAAGGTGGTGACCTTCAGTCCGTCGGTTACGTTCGAGACGGGCGTTTCTCGGACTACCGGTGATAATGTTATCTCTGCGACACACCCTTACGCCAGTCGACGAAAGCGATCTTAGATGTGTTCGACCGTCTCACGTGCGATGTTTCCGGACCGCCAACCGACGAAAAGCGACGTGTTGATGGTTTTCGTCTCCACTTTTCTTGTCTTCTTCAGCTTCCCCTCGGTGAGGCGGCCTGGGAGTGGATAGTCGCCGGGTTCGTCCTCGGCGTGGTCGTGATGGGTCCGGTTGCACAATCCCCGGTCGGAAAACGAGTCGGCTCGTGGTTTCGCGACATCGGCGTCGCTGGACGAATCGTCGTCATGTCGATTCTCATCGTACCGACGATCGAGTTGGCGGTCACCCTACCGTCCCGGATATTCGTCGGTCTCTCCGCCGGCTTCCGCTCGATGATTCCGGTCTACGTCGTCGGTCACCTCCTCGTTGCCGGAGAAATCGATGGGTGGCAGGTAGACCCGAAGCCCTAGATGTCCGAAAACTCGAGGTCGCCGTCCCGAATTTCCGCGAGCGTCTCGTCGAGGTCCTCGACGGGCAGTCGCTTCTGGTCGGTCGTATCGCGTTCCCGGACGGTAACGGTCGTCTCTTCTTCTTCGATCGTCTCGTAGTCCACCGTCACGCAGAACGGCGTGCCGACCTCGTCCTGACGCCGGTAGCGGCGACCGATGTTCCCCGAGTCGTCGTACGTTACGGAGAGCCCTGCGTCCCGCAGGTCGGCGACGATCTCGTCGGCGACGGCCTCGAGGTCCTCGTCGCTTTGCAGCGGGAAGACGCCGACGAACGTCGGCGCGACTTCGGGCTCGAGGTCCAGATACGTCCGCTCCTCGCCCGCGACCTCGTCCTCGCGGTAGGCGTGGTGGAGCACGGTGTAGACGAGTCGGTCGACGCCGAAGGAGGGTTCGATGACGTGGGGCGTGATGTGTTCGCCGGCGATCGTCTCCTCGTCGACCGAGAAGCCGGTCTTCTCGACGGGGAGTTCGTGGGTTTCGCCCTCGAGTTCGACCTCGACGGTCTCACCGTCGAACGCGGAGCGATCCCGTTCCGCGAGCGTCTCGAGTTCGTCGACGACTGTCTGTGCGTCGCCGCCGAACTCCGGACCCAGATAACTCATGTCGGGATCGACCGTCGCGCGCTCGACGGTCTTGGGTTCGTCGTACTGTCTGAAGATCGTAAAGCGGTCGTCGGAGTACTCGTCGTGCTTCGAGAGGTCGTAGTCGGTCCGGTTGGCGAAGCCGGCGAGTTCGATCCAGTTCCCATCTATTTTCCCCTCCGCGTCCCAGCAGTCCGCGGCGTAGTGGGACCGCTCGCCCGAGAGGTGCTGGCGGAACCGGAATCGGTCCATGTCGACGCCGACCGACTCGTACCACGGCTTGGCGATACCGAGGAAGTACGCGACCCACTCGTCGCCGATGATGCCCGCTTCGACGGCCTCGCCGATCGTGGTCTCGATTTCTGAGCTGCCCTCGGTGTTTTGCTCGCGTGCAGGATACAGCGTTACGTCGACGTCTGCGACCGACTCGAGGTCGGGGTCGTCTTCCTCGGGGTCGATAAAGTACTCGAGTTCGGCCTGCGTAAATTCCCGTGTTCGAATGATCGAGCGTCGGGGGCTGATCTCGTTGCGGTAGGCCCGCCCGATCTGGGTGACACCGAACGGAAGCTGGTTGCGGGCGTACTCCTTGAGACGCGGGAACTCGACGAAGATGCCCTGGGCAGTCTCGGGGCGCATGTAGCCCGGATCGGAGTCCCCGGGGCCGATGTTCGTCGCGAACATGAGGTTGAACGTCTCGACAGCCTGGCCCGCCAGGCCCGCGCTACAGGAGGGACAGATGAGTTCGTACTCGGCGATGACCTCCTCGACCTCCGGGATGGGGAGGCTCTCGGCGTCCTCGTACTCGGTGTTGTCCTCGACGACGTGGTCCGCACGGTGGCTTTCGCCACACTCGGGACAGTCGACGAGCATGTCGTCGAAGGTGTCGAGGTGGCCCGACGCCTCGAAGACCGGTTCGGGCATGATCGTCGGCGCGTCGATCTCCATGTTGCCCTCGGCGACCGCAAAGCGGTCGCGCCAGGCGTCCTCGACGTTGCCTTTCAGCGCCGCGCCCTGTGGGCCGAAGGTGTAGAAGCCGCCGACGCCGCCGTACGCGCCCGACGACTGGAAGAAGTAGCCGCGGCGCTTGGCGAGTTCGACCAGCTTTTCGCTCGTCTGTACGTCCGTCTCGGATGCTGCGTCCTCACTCATAGAGTGCCTCGAGTACGTCGACGTCACGGACGATGCCCGCGAGCTGTTCGGCGGTCACCATCGGGATCTGTTCGACGTCGTTGCTGATCATCCGCTGTGCCGTCTCCTGTATCGACGTGTTACCCGAGACGGTCACCACGTCGCCGGTCATAAACTCGCTGACCGGACCGGCCGGAATCTCGATGTCCCGCGTGGGGAGATAGCGGCTCCCGACGGCCTTGATCCCCTCCCAGGACCACTCGGAGTCCTGGTCCGGGAAGTTGTCCCCCGTCGACTCCTCGCCCTCGACGATACGGGCGACGTCGATGATGTCGACCTCCGTGAGGACGCCACTCATCCGGCCGTCGTCGTCGAGCGCGACCGTATAGGGAACGTTCGCGTAGTAGAGTTCGCGTTCGGCGACCGGCAACGGCGCGCCCTCGTAGGTCGTGTTGACGTTCTCGCTCGCGTAGTCGTCGACGGTGCCATCGGTCTCCTGATCGCCCGCCGCGATCGCGTGGATCACGTCGGTCACCGTGACGATTCCTTCGAACTCGCCGTCGACGACGGGGACGCGGCGCGCGCCCTCCTTGACCATCGTCTCGGCGAGTTCCTCGAGCGGCGTCTCCCGCGTGGTCGTCGGGGCGTCTTCCATCAGCATCACGAGCTGGTCCTCGTCGGGTTGTTCGATCAGCGCGTCTCGTGAGACCAGACCGCGATACTCCGGCCCGTTGTCGGTCGGTTTCACGACTGGAACGGACGAGAACGACTGTTCTTGCAGGTACTCGAGGACGTCCGAACGGGTGCCCGGAAGGTCGACGGTCACCACGTCCTCGCGGGGCGTCATCGCGTCGGCTACGTTCATGTCCCCAGGGTAGGGTAAAACCGAGTATAAACCCCCTGCTTCCTATCTGGACTCACCATCCGACCGATGTGATCCCCGTCGCCGTTCCGGACAGTCCGATTCGATGAATTTATACGTGGGTGGTTGTCACACCCATACATGGCGACGGATACCCACGCCACGACGTCTCGCGACACGGTCGTCGGTTCGATCGACTCGACCGATTCCAGCGACGAGTACGTCATCGCCGATATTTCGGCCGACGGCGCTTGGCTCTCGATGGAAGCGGACGACGCGCCGGCGCTTCGAGCCTGGCGATAACCGAGCGTGGGTCGGTCCGCTCGAGCGGACGTCCAACCTCTTTAGTTTCTCTACACCGTTGTACCGCTCATGGTTGGTCCGCGACCGCGAGACGATCCGTCGGAATCACCGGGCTCGAGGTCGAGGTCCGGCTCCAGTTTCAGTTCTAGCTCCAGCTCCAGGCAGGGGCCGGGATCGGATCGTCCGACCGGCGATCGACGGTCTCGCTCCCGTTCCCACCCCGGATCGAGCAGCGGGTTCGGTACCGACACCGACGACGATTCGCGGTACACGACTGCAACCTTCCTCTCGGCGCTGTTACCGACGGCGCTCGGTCGACGGGGGATCGCGGTCTCGGTCGAAACCGATCGGAACGTCTACGACCGCGACGATCCGGTCGAGATCACCGTCGAGTTCAAGAACCGACTGCCGATCCCGGTCGAAGTCCCCACGCCCGAGCAGCGCTGCTGGGGCTGGACCGTCGACGGCGAACTCGAGGCCAGCGACGAGCGCCGGTACACGCGAGAACGCCCGTCGTCGTTTAGCTTTCGCGGCGGGGAACGAAAACAGTCCTCGTTCACCTGGAACGGTCGGTTCGAACGGGTTCGGGACAGGGATCGTCACGAGTCGGTCGTCCCCGACCCTGGCGAGTACGAGATACGCGCGTTCGTCGCGACTCACGAGGACGCGTACCGTCCCAGCGACGCGACGACGATCGAAATCAAGTAGTGGGCCGACGGACGCTGAAAGGAGAGAGCGTGCCCGTTCTCATCCAGTCAGGAAGCCACCGGCCGGAACTTGCCGGTCCGGCTGTCCCCGGTCGCTCGTCTGGACGCCGGAAAAGTCGGGGGAGTGTTCGATGGTACGCTGTGTTTTCGCGGCGATGCCGCTGTAGCTCGAGAGGATTGCCAGTGCCTTACTCATACATGAGTAAATAATCGGCCGACGCCTGTAACTATTTTTGCGACGATTCATTGCCGTGTATAAAATTTCCTGACGGATCGCTCGACACCGTTTCGATCCGGACCCGCTCAGTGCCGGGGCCGAACCCGCAAGCGTGAGCGAGCCGCTGTCGACGTCACCGATGCAGGTGACAGGCCGCGAAGTGCGTCTCGGTTCCGTGCTCCGACTCGATCTCGTAGGCCGGCCGCTCCTGGGCACAGATACTCCGCTCGGCAAACGACTCGAGCAGCAGGTCGGTCGCACGTTCCCAGTCGACGTTCGGATCACCGATCACCTCGGCGTCCGACTCCCCGCCGGATTCGCCGTCGCCTGCCGATCGGTCGGACGCGACGAGTTCGATCGCCCGCTGGACGATCTCGCCGGGGTCACCTCTCGGCAGATCGCCGCCGAAGAACTCGGCTTCGATCTCCGCGGCCGCCATCGGTTCGAAGGTTCGGCGCTTGACCGCGCGCATGAACGCCCGCGTGTGGTACCACTCTTCGTCGGTCCACTCGTACTCGTCGGGTGCGATCAGCCGCGGACACCGCGTCCGGAACCGACAGCCAGACGGCGGGTTCACCGGGCTCGGAACCTCTCCCTCGAGGACGCCGCGAGCGTCGCTCTCCCTGGGGTCCGGCACCGGGATCGAGTCCAGCAGCGCCTCGGTGTAGGGATGTTGGGGGTTTTCGAACAACTCCTCTTTCTCGGCTAACTCGACGACGTTCCCGAGATACATCACCGCTACACGATCGGAGATGTGCCGGATCACCGAGAGGTCGTGAGCGATAAAGAGGTAGGTGAGCCCGAACTCCTCTTGTAGCTCTTCCATCGTGTTCAGCACCTGGGCCTGGATGGAGACGTCGAGTGCGGAGACGGGCTCGTCACAGACGACGAAATCCGGATTCACGGACAGCGCCCGCGCGAGGTTCACTCGCTGGCGTTGACCGCCCGAGAAGGCGTGGGGGTGGCGGTTGTAGTGGTGTGGGTCGAGCCCGACCTTCTCGAGCAGTTCCTTCGCGCGGGCCTCGCGTCCCTCGTCGTCTAACATGCCGTGTGCTCGCATCGGTTCCTCGATGATCTGACCGATCTTCATCCGCGGGTCGAGCGAGGACTGTGGGTCCTGGAAGATCATCTGGATCTCCGAGCGCTTCTGTCGGAGCTGTTCGCCGCTCAGATCGGCGAGGTCCTCGCCTTTGAAGTAGATGCTCCCGTCGGTCGGCTCGAGCAGTCGGAGAATAGTGCGGCCCAGCGTACTCTTCCCGCAGCCGGACTCGCCGACGAGCCCGAGGGTTTCACCGCGGCGAATCTCGAAGTTTACGTCGTCGACGGCCTTGACGTGATCCTGGCCGACGCTCACCGGCGGGAACGAATCCGGATCGAACGAGACTCCACTGAGCAGCCCCGAGTCCTGATCGAAGTACTTTTTCAGTCCGTCGACCTCGAGCAACGCGTCGCCGTGAGCGATCTCCTCGCCGCTCATCTCGGAGCCAAGCAGGTCGTCGTCCTCGCTTTGTCCCCGGCTGGGGTCCTGGACCGTGTCACTCACTGCCCTCACCTCCACTCGAGCCGGCGGTGCCACGTTCCGGATCGGTCACGCTCGTCTCCGTGTTCGCGCTCGAATCGGCAGTCACCTGCGGTGATTTCGCGAGCGGGACGCTCTCGTCGTAGCCAACGTCGAAGGCGTCGTGTTTGACGCAAGCGGCCCGGTGGGGAACGCCCTCGGCAGTATCGACCTGTTTGTTCTCCGGGTGGACGCGCTGGCACACCTCGCGTGCATCCGGACAGCGCGGGTGGAACCGACAGCCAGACGGCGGGCTGATCGCCTCGGGCATCACGCCCTCGATCGGATCGAGTTCCCCGACGGTCTTGTCCGGCCGGGGAATCGAGTCAAGCAGTGCTTCGGTGTAGGGGTGTTTCGTGTCGTAGAACAGTTCGTCGACCGGCGACTGCTCGACGATCTCGCCGAGGTACATGACGTTGACGCGATCACAGATCTCGGCGACGACGCCCATGTCGTGGGTGACCCAGATGAAACTCGTCCCGTACTTCTCCTGGAGGTCGTCGACGAGGTCGATGATCTGTCCCTCGACGGTGACGTCGAGCGCGGTCGTCGGCTCGTCGGCGATGATCAGGCTCGGCTCACAGGCCAGCGCCATCGCGATCAACACGCGCTGGCGCATCCCCCCGGAGAACTGGTGGGGGTACTCGTCGTAGCGCTGCTCGGGGTCCGGAATCCCCACCTCACGCAGCATCTCGACCGCCTCCTGGCGGGCTTGCTCGCTCGAGAGGTCCCGGTTGAGTTCGATGAACTCGCGCAGCTGTCCGCCGACCGTGAAGACGGGATTGAGCGACTCCATCGGGTCCTGGAAGATGACGGCGATCTCGTTGCCGCGGATCCGATCGCGCATCTCCTGGTTCGAGAGCATGTCTTCCCGTTCCTGGAGCTCACCGTCCGGCCCCTCCTCGAGGCCGAAGATGGTCTCGCCTTTGTAGGTAATCTCGCCGCCGACGATCTCGCCTGGACTCTCGACGAGCCTGAGTAGACTCATCGAGGCGACGCTCTTGCCAGCGCCGCTTTCCCCTACGAGACCGACGATTTCCCCCTCGTGAACGTCGAAGGAGATGCCGTCGACTGCGCGTACTGTACCAGCTTCCGTAAAGAACTGCGTCTTGAGATTTTCGACGCGGAGTAGTGGTTCGGATTCGGAACTCATCTTAATCGTTGATCCGTGGATCGAGGGCGTCTTGCAGACCGTCGCCGAACAGGTTGAACCCCATGATGGTGATCATAATCGCGATGCCGGGCCAGATCGAGAGCCACACGTTCGAGTGCATGTAGCTGTGTGACGTCTGGAGCATCTCTCCCCAGTCCGGGGTCGGCGGCTGTGCACCGAACCCGAGGAAGGACAGCCCCGCGACGATGAGAATCGTCACGCCGATCTGGAGCGTCGCATAGACCATGACCGGGGCGAAGCTGTTCGGGATCACGTGACGTAAGATGATGTTACGGTCTTTCACCCCCGCTGCCCGGGCGGCCTCGATGTAGTCCATCTCGCGGACCGAGAGCACTTCGCTGCGTATGATGCGGGCGAACACCGGGATGAAGGCGATTCCGACCCCGATGATCGCGAACCGTACGTCGGGGCTACCCCCGCTGACGAACACCGTGAAGACGATGATGAGGATCAGCGGCGGGATGGCGTAGACGGTCTCGACAGCCCGCATCAGGAGATCGTCGACCCAGCCACCGTAGTAACCGGCGACAGCCCCGACGATCGTTCCCCCGACCAGCCCGAGGAAGGTCGCTGCGAGCCCGACGCTGACCGACACCTGAGCACCGTAGACGATCCGGGTGAAGTAGTCCCGGCCGTTCGGATCGGTACCCAGCGGATGTGCCATCGACCCGTCGGCGTGGAACGCCGGCGGGACGTTCGTGTCGGCTTCACCCGGCGGCGGGAGCCGCTCGGGGTGTTCGAAGATCGGCAACGCCTCCGCCATGGCGAAGTCCGAGACGTTCCCGAACGTCAGCCGCGAGAGGTTGCCGTCGATGAGCGTGTACGCCGTGATGGCTAACACGAACGTGATAACGTACAGTCCCCATCGTGCGGTCGTATCCCGCTTGATCTTCCGTAACGTTGCTCGCCAGCCCGTCTCGACCTCTTTGGTTCCCGGTTCGGAACCGCTTTCGACCTGCGTTTCTCCTACTGCCATCGTTACTCAGCCTCCCCGTAGGTGACGCGCGGATCGATGTACGCGTACGCGATGTCGGTAATGATGACACCGATCACGAACATCGTCGCGATAATCATCGTGATACCCATGATGAGCTGGTAATCCAGCTGGATGATCGCCTCGTAGAACAACCGTCCGAGCCCGTTGATGTTGAAGACGAACTCGATGAGGACGGCACCACCGAGTGCCGTCGACAGGTTGAGCCCGACGATCGTGATAATCGGCAACTGTGCGACCTGGAACGCGTGCTTCCGGAGGATCGTTCGCTCGGGAACGCCGTATGCACGCGCGAGCTTGACGTATTCGCCCTGCAGCGACTCGATCATCTGGGTCCGTTCGACCCGCATCAACGTCGCCATCTGCAAGGTTCCGAGCGCGATCATCGGCAACACCAGGTGCCTGATCGTCTCGACGAAGTGCTCGAGATACCCGTCGTGGCCGTAGACTTCGGGCGACCACCACGGATAGACGAGGTCCGCTGACGGCAGCCATCCCAACTGGACCGCGAAGATCAGGATCAGCATGATGCCGATCCAGAACGAGGGCGTACTCACACCCAGCAACGCGACGATTCGGGAAACGTGGTCGAACGGCTCGTTCCGTCGTTTGGCTGCGATGATACCGAGCGGAATCGACGTGACGAGCGCGAACGCGTACGCCGACAGGACGAGCAACAGCGTCGGGCCGATCCGGCTGGCGATCAGCGACGCGACGTCCTGGTTCCGGTGGAAACTGTGTCCCATGTCGCCCTGTACGAGCCCGGCCATGTAGTCGAGGTACCGTTCGTGCATCGGCCGGTCGAGCCCGTACCTGGCTTCGACCTGTTCGATCATCTCTTGGTCAGCCTCTACCCCCTGTAGCATGAGCCTGACCGGATCTCCCGGCGTCAGGTTCGCGAGAACGAACGTCAGGATAGAGATACCGATCAGGACGGGGATCGCCTGCAGGAATCGATACGTCGTGTAGCGAAGGAGTCCCATAAGTTGAATCGATGGTGGCTATCTTCGAGCCTTAGTGTCAGTTCCGGTAGCGTGTTTCGAGAGCGGTATCGGAGCGGTGGTCGTACTGAATCGGGACGCGGATCGGGTGCCGGGGCGTCCCCCGGTCCCGATCCCGAAACTCCCGGTTACTCGTCGATCCAGGTGTTCTGGTAGTTCGAAACGATTCGCGGATTGAAGCTCACGGCCGGATGCGCGTGGAGGTCTTTCACTTCCTCGCGAGCGGCCATCGTGTTGTGTTCGGAGTACGCCGGAAGGACGGGCATATAGTCGAGGATCTCCTCCGTAACGTCGATGTACAGCTCCCGTCGGTCGTCCTGATCGGCACTCTGACGGGCGTTCATAATGCTATCGTGGAAGTCGCCCTGTCCCTCGTAGAAGTGACCCTGGCCGACGCCTTCCTGACTCTCGTGGAAGAGGTTGTAGAAGTACGCGTCGGGGTCCGGGCCGCCGGTCCAGCCAAGCAGGTACATCTCGTAGTCGTCGGCGTTTCCGGTGGTGTACGTATCGACCAGCGTCGCGAACGACATCCCCTGAACGTCGGCTCCGTAGCCGATCTCGGTCAGCCGTGACCCGATGCGCTCGGCCAGCGCCTCGCGTGGCCCCCCTTCCGGAGCGATGATCGTCGGCTCCCAGTCCTCGGGGACGCCGGCGTCCTCGAGCAGTTCCTGTGCCTGGTCGGGGTCGTACTCGGGCATCATCTCCGCCCAATCGTCCACTGGGAAGTCCCAGTCTCCCGAATCGTTCGTGATCTCGGGGACCGGACTCACCAGCGGATCGGCCGCCGGACCGAGGTGTTCGTTGACGAAGTCATGCATCGAGAACGAGTGGCCGACCGCACGCCGGACGTCGGGGTTGGTCGTCTCGCCCTCGTTGCAGTTGAACGCGAGGTACATGTACGACGGACTGCGGCTTCCGTGAATCACCACGTCGTCGGCACCCTCGACTTCGTCCCACTCCGTGGCCGGCACGGTGTCGATGACGTCCGTGTCGCCTGCGAGGATCTGTGCGATGCGGTTGGCGTCGTCAGGCGCGGCCTCGAATCGGATTTCCTCGATGTGCGGGTGAGGTTCGTCCCAGTAATCGTCCCACCGCTCGAGTTCGACGTACTCGCCCTGCTGGAAGTCGGCGAACTGGAACGGACCGGAACCGATCGGGTCCGTGTTGAACGCGTCGCGGTCGTCGGTCCGGACGTCTTCCGGAACGACCTCGACTCCCATCGTCACCATCGTGAACGGACCGTAGGGATGTTCGAGGTTGACCTCGAGCGTGTGGTCGTCGATGACCTCGGTCGATTCGATCATCGCGTACGACGCTGCGTTGTCCGTCTCCTCCTCGACCGGTGCGGTAAAGGAGTGGGCGACGTCTGCGGCAGTCACCTCGTCGCCGTTGTGGAACTCGATACCCTCCTTGATCTCGAAGACGTACGTTTCGCCGTCGTCTTGCTCTTCGGGCATTCCGTCGGCGATCTTCGGCTCGAGCCCCATCTCGTCGTCCCACTCGTACAGATTGTCGAACACCAGGTTCATCACCTGGGCACTGTAGGAGTCGAAGGACACGACGGGGTCGAAGTCCTCGTCCCGTTCCGCAGGCTGGAGGAACTCGAGGGAGTCGCTTCGGTCTTCGTCGTCCGGCTCTTCCCTGTCGTACTGGTATTCGCTGATGTCCGCGACGTCGTCACCGTTGTCGTCGCCGTTTCCGTTTCCACCGATACAGCCAGCAAGCGCGACGCTTGCGGTCACAGCACCCGAGGTAAGCACCCGTCGACGGGTGAGTCCATTGAGGTTTGTTCCCATGCCATCCGGTTTGCCGAGGGAAAAACACTTATTGGTTTCGGTTCGTGTTAGCGTTTACCCCTGGTTATGCGATACCGTCTGTAACTTTTGCCGGGGAATTCCGCGTTTGTGCTCATTTTTTCTCGGGTCACAGCGTTATTGTACATTCTTGGTCCCGACCGACGAGTAACGGCGGATTGGGCCGAAACGAGCCGGTGAGTCGACGACCGGTGCTCTTTTTCTCCCGGCGAACACACTGACTCGGTATGAACTACCGAGCCGTCGAAACGAGCGACGAGTACGTCGCTCGCCTCGAGACCGGCGCGGACTGGCGCGCGGAGATCGAATCGCTCGCAGCGGCGGTCGATGCCGACGCCGCGTGGTTTACCGCGCTGGGGGCCGTCCAGGACGCCGAACTCTGGTTCTACGATCAAGCGGACTGTGAGTACTACCCCGTCGAGTTCGACGACCCGCTCGAGGTCGCCAGCTGTGTCGGCAACGTTTCCCTACTCGAGGTCGCCGAGTCGGACTCGGCGGACAGCGAGACGGAGTCCAGCCAGTGGGATCGCTTTGCCCACACCCACGCCGTCCTCTCCGACGACGAAGGGGCCGCCTACGCCGGTCACCTCGACGAGGCGACGGTCTGGGCCGGCGAGGTCTACATGCGCGTCTTCGAGGAACCCCTCGAGCGCGAGTACGACGAGACGACCCAACTCGATCTCTGGCTCTGAGATGCGCGAGGAAGACGAACGGTACTTCCAGCGGCTCGAATCCCAGCTCGAGTCGGCGTTCGATGTCGCCGAGGAGGCCAAGGAACGCGGCGCAGACCCCGAACCGGAAGTCGAGATTCCGACCGCGCGAGACATGGCCGACCGCGTCGAGAACATCCTCGGGATCGATGGCGTCGCCGAACGGGTCCGCGAACTCGAGGGCGAGATGTCCCGCGAGGAGGCCGCACTGGAACTCGCCGAGGACTTCGCGGAGGGCCGGGTCGGCGACTACGAGACGAAAGCCGGCAAGGTCGAGGGTGCCGTTCGGACGGCGGTCGCCCTGCTGACGGAGGGGGTCGTCGCCGCCCCCATCGAGGGGATCGACAAGGTCGAAATTCTCGAGAACGACGACGGGACGGAATTCGTTAACGTCTACTACGCCGGTCCGATCCGCTCTGCGGGGGGTACCGCACAGGCTCTCTCGGTGCTCGTGGCCGACTACACCCGCGCGCTGGTCGGGATCGACCAGTACAAGGCCCGCGACGACGAGATCGAACGCTACGCCGAGGAGATCGCCCTCTACGACAAGGAGACCGGCCTCCAGTACTGTCCGAAGGACAAGGAGGCCAAATTCATCGCCAAGAACCTCCCCATCATGCTCGACGGGGAGGCCACCGGCGACGAGGAGGTCTCGGGATTCCGTGACTTAGAGCGGGTCGACACCAACAGCGCCCGCGGTGGGATGTGTCTCGTGCTGGGGGAGGGGATCGCCCTGAAAGCCCCCAAGATCCAGCGCTACACCCGCAATCTCGAGGAGGTCGACTGGCCCTGGCTCCAAGATCTGATCGACGGCAACTACGGCGACGGCGACGACGGTGCCGAGAACGAAGGGGCAGACGACGGCGAGGAGGCCGACGAAGACGACGGGAAAGCGAGCGACGACGAGTCCGGTGCGGAGACGGGCGAGGGGGACGAGCCGGCGGGACCGCCCCGCGTCGACGAGTCCAAGAAGTTCCTCCGGGACCTGATCGCCGGCCGACCGGTTTTCTCCCATCCCTGCGCCGAAGGGGGCTTTCGCCTGCGCTACGGTCGCGCGCGCAATCACGGGTTCGCGACCGCCGGGGTCCACCCCGCCGCGATGCATCTGGTCGATGACTTCCTCGCGACCGGCACCCAGATCAAGACCGAACGCCCAGGCAAGGCCGCCGGCGTCGTCCCCGTCGACTCCATCGAAGGACCGACCGTCAAACTGGCAAACGGCGACGTCCGCCGGATCGACGACCCCGAGGACGCCTTAGAGATCCGCAACGGCGTCGAGAAGATCCTCGACCTCGGCGAGTATCTGGTCAACTACGGCGAGTTCGTCGAGAACAACCATCCGCTCGCGCCAGCCTCTTACACCTACGAGTGGTGGCTCCAGGACCTCGCGGCCGCCGGCGCGGACATCCAGGCGCTACAGGACGACCCCGCGATCGACCTCGAGTTTCCCGACCCCGAAGAAGCCCTCGAGTGGGCGCTCGAGTACGACGCGCCGCTTCACCCCGAATACACCTACCTCTGGCACGATATCTCGGTCGACGCGTTCTGCGATCTCGCCGATGCCGTGGCCGACGGGCAAGTCGAGGCGGACGGCGACGGCAGCGTCAACGGGAACGGGGACGACAGCATTCTCGTCCTCGCGTACGACGACGCCGTCGCCGCCGCCCTCGAGACGATCGTCATCGAGCACCGCCAGCGCGAGGACGAGGGCCGTATCGAGGTCGACGACTGGCGACCGTTCGTCCGGACGGTCGGCTGTGAACCCCGGCAGGCCGTCACCGACGGGGCCGCGCTAGAGGCCGATGCCGACGGTCGTGACGAGGACCCCGAGGCCCGAGCCGAGCAGCCGACGACCGAACTCGAGCGAACCTGGGCCGTCGACGACCTCTCGGAACGCGCTCGCACCTGGGGCCACGAGGAAGATGGCGACAACGCCGTCGAAGCGGTCAACGAGGTCGCTCCTTTCGAAATTCGGGAACGGGCCCCCACACGGATCGGCAACCGGATGGGCCGTCCCGAGAAGTCCGAAAGCCGCGATCTGAGCCCCGCCGTCCACACCCTGTTCCCGATCGGCGAGGCCGGTGGCACACAGCGTAACGTCGCCGACGCGGCCAAACACGCCGAGACGATGTCGGATACGCCCGGCATCGTCGAGGTCCAGGTCGGCCGTCAACGCTGTCCGGACTGTGATACGGAGACGTTCAAAAATCGCTGTCCCGAGTGCAACGCACGCACCGAACCCGACTACCGGTGTCCCGACTGCGATCAAGAACTCGAGCCCGACGACGCCGGCCGCGTCGAGTGTGACCGCTGTGAGATCGAGGGGACCTGCGTCGAGAACCGCGACATCGACGTCAACGACGAGTACCGCTCGGCGCTCGAAACCGTCGGCGAACGCGAGAACGCCTTCGACATCCTGAAAGGCGTCAAGGGGCTGTCCTCGACGAACAAGGTCCCCGAACCGATCGAAAAGGGGATTCTGCGCGCGAAACACGACGTTTCGTCGTTCAAGGACGGCACCGTCCGCTACGACATGACCGACCTCCCGGTCACGTCGGTCCGGGCCAGCGAACTCGACATCGACGTCGGGCAACTCCAGGCGCTTGGTTACGAGGAAGACATCCACGGCGAACCGCTGACCCACGAAGACCAGCTCGTGGAGCTGAAAGTACAGGACATCGTCCTCTCCGACGGCGCGGCCGAGCACATGATGCAGACGGCCGACTTCATCGACGACCTGCTCGAGCAGTACTACGGGCTCGAGCCGTTTTACGAACTCGAGGATCGTCAGGACCTCGTGGGGGAGCTAGTGTTCGGGATGGCACCGCACACGAGCGCTGCAACTGTCGGGAGAGTGATCGGTTTCACGAGCGCAGCAGTCGGATACGCTCATCCGTACTTTCACGCTGCGAAACGTCGGAACTGCTTCCACCCGGAAACTACGATTCGGTACGTAGACGAGTCCGGAACCGAACGCGAAGCGTCGATCGCAACGTTCGTCGAGTCACGGCTGACTGACCCGCGGGAAGACGACTTTGGAACGTTGATTCAGGATCTCGACGGATCTATCACCGTTCCGTCGATCGACGACGACGGACGTCACGTAACCCGATCGGTCGAGGCCGTTTCAAAACATCCCGCACCCGACCATCTGATCCGCGTCGAAACCCGTAGCGGTCGGTCGCTGACGGTTACACCGGACCACACGATGGTCGTCTGGAACGCCGGTCTCGAGCGGGTCGCCGCGAGTGAACTCGAGGCTGGCGACGAAATTCCGACTCCGGCGGGCGCTGACTCGGCGAACGGAGCGAACTCGAGTGCACGAACAGTGGGTATCACAGACGGTGGTCGTCCGGAGGTTGATATAGTAGAACGAGCCGAAATCGTCCCATCCGATGTCGAGTACACCTACTGCCTCACGGTTTCGGACACGAACACGCTCGTCGCGAACGGACTCCACACGGCACAATGCGACGGGGACGAGGACTGCGTGATGTTGCTCATGGACGGTCTCCTGAACTTCTCGCGGTCGTACCTCCCCGACAAACGCGGCGGCAGCGTCGCGGAGGACTCCCGGCTGATCGCGTTCGATCCCGACGGGAACCTGCGGTTCATGACCTTCGACGAATTCTGGGATGAACTCGACGTGCCAATCGAGATCGACGGCAAGTTCCAGAAGAAGACCGCCGCGCTCGAGGGATGGACGACCTATGCATTCAACGACGACCACGAAGCAGCACCGAAGCCGATCGAGAAGGCAATTCGGTACGAGGCCGACGACGACGAGGAACTACTGCGAATCTCCACGCAGTTTGGACGCGAACTCGAGATCACGACCGATCACAGCCTTTTCCGGTACGACGACGGAATCGAGGAGGTCGCCGGCTCCGATCTCGAGGAAGGCGACCTGATCGTTGCACCACAGAACCTCGACGTCGAACCGATCGAAACGATGATCGACGCCCTCGAGTGCGTCAGCGAGCCGTACGTGTTGCTCGACGACGAGCACGAGGGGTGGCTGACCGAAGTCTGGAACAACGCCGAACGGGGTGGCGATACTCGCGTCGCCTTCGATGGTGGGCTCTCGTACCGGCTCTCGAAGAAGAAGGTTCGTCGAGAAACGCTCGAAGAAATCGAAGCCGAACACGGCGACGCCGACCTCCCCGACGAGTGTTCGGTCGGCTGGCAAGGGTCCTCGGACTGCATCGACCGCTACATCGACATCGACGAGGAGTTCGCGTGGCTGATCGGGATGTTCGTCGCCGAAGGGACGCTTTCCGGAACCCGACCAGCGATTCACAACGCCGACGAGGACCTCGTCGATCGGCTCGTCAAGACGACCGAGTCCGTACTCGGCTGTGAACCGAGCGTGCGCTGGTCGAACAAGGCCTACGAGGTCGCGTTCCCGGCTGTCTTCTTCGACGTATTGCACGAACTCGGTTTCGAGGACTGCGACTCGTACGACTCGAGCGAAAAGATCGTTCCTGACTGTATCCTTCGCGCTGAACGCGACATCGTCCTCGCGTTCCTTCGCGGGTTCATCGCCGGCGACGGCTCCGAATCCAGCGACGACAATCACACGTCGATCGGATTCCACACGACGAGCGAGGACGTCAAAGACGGGATCGTGTTTTGCTGTCATCGACTCGGTCTCGTCGCGAACGTCTCGCGTCGCGAGCGAGATTCGTCGCGACAGCCGATCTATACGGTCTCCGTCTCCGGTGGTGCGTCCCGCAATCCGCTCGAGCAAATCCTCGACGGGGACGAACCGTATCACCCAAAGAGTCTCGTCGTCTCCATTCCCGACGAACTGATGGAGATCCGTGAGATGGAGATCAAGGGGATCAAACAGCTGGTTCCAAAGTATCTGAAGCGCCGCGACAACATCTCGCTCGAGAAGCTCGAGGATATCGTCGACGAACTCGAGGAGCGCGATCTTCCGGACGAAGCCGAGCCGAAACTCGAGGCGATCCGACCGCTGGTCGACGGTGATCTCTCGTATCTCCGGATCACCGATATCGAACGCGTCGAGTACGACGGCTACCTCTACGAC
Source organism: Halobiforma nitratireducens JCM 10879 (assembly GCF_000337895.1). Lineage (GTDB taxonomy): Archaea > Halobacteriota > Halobacteria > Halobacteriales > Natrialbaceae > Natronobacterium > Natronobacterium nitratireducens. The sequence goes on along the minus strand of NZ_AOMA01000186.1, from coordinate 3,765 downwards.
CTGCAGGTTGGAGGCGATCCGATCTTCACGGCGAACTGGCTCTACGCGCACAACTCGATGGACGCACCCTTGGTCATGTCCTCCCGCATCGACCCCTCCGAGATCGACGACGAGGCCCACAACATGGACATCGTCTCGCAGTACCCACGCGAGTTCTACGAGGCCACCCTCGAGCAGGCCGACCCCGAGGCAGTCGACATTCAGATCGGCGAAGATACGCTGGGCACCGACGGCGAGTACACCGGCTTCGAGCATACCCACGACACCACCGACATCGCGATGGGGCCGGACCTCTCGGCGTACAAGACGCTGGGGTCGATGATGGAGAAGATGGACGCCCAACTCGAGCTCTCGCGCAAACTCGAGGCCGTCGACGAGACGGACGTCGCCGAGCGGGTCATCGAGTACCACTTCCTGCCGGACCTGATCGGCAATCTGCGGGCGTTCTCCCGCCAGGAGACGCGGTGTCTCGACTGCGGCGAGAAGTTCCGCCGGATGCCCCTGACCGGCGACTGTCGGGAGTGTGGCGGCCAGGTCAACCTCACCGTCCACCAGGGGTCGGTCAACAAGTACATGCAGACTGCGATCCAGGTCGCCGAGGAGTACGACTGCCGGGATTACACGAAGCAGCGGTTAGAGGTGCTCGAGAAATCCCTCGAGAGTATCTTCGAGAACGACAAAAACAAGCAGTCCGGCATCGAGGACTTCATGTAGGCTGTTCTGTCGAGGAGTCGAGATTCGCCGAACCGCCGGGGGCTCTCCCGTCGGTCGGTGTGACGTGGCGGTTCCTGTCCTCGACTATTGACCGCTCGTTCTTTTTTGCCTTCCAGTTCTGTCGCCGATCGAGTGCCGGACGGATACTCTGTTTTTTCGGTCGAATCGAACCGGGCGTACCGACTGTACGGGAATTCTATATAGCAATATGGGATTTATGGTCCCATCGAGCGCGATTCTCTCCCGACTGTAGCGTCGGACGGCTCTCCCCGGGATAACTCAGGGGGGACGAAAACCGTTTTTACCGTTCCCACCACTGCTCGAATCATGGAGACGGTCGTTTTCGGGGCTGGAAGCTTAGGCAGCCTCGTGGGCGGGCTACTCGCCCGTGAACACGACGTGTGGCTCGTCGCGCGCGAGGACCACGCTCGAGCCGTTCGTGAGTCCGGCCTTCGCCTCCGTGGCGAGTTCGACGACCGCGTCTTTCCGGCGGCGACGAGCGACGGCCGGGAACTCGAGGCCGACCTCGCGGTCGTCACCGTCAAAGCCTTCGACACCGGAGCCGCGGCCGACGCGCTCGCGACCGGATCGTTCGACGCCGTTCTCTCGCTGCAAAATGGCATGGGCAACGAGGAAACCCTCGCCGGACGACTCGAGGGGACGCCGGTGCTTGCCGGGACCGCGACCTACGGTGCCGTCCGTCGGGAGCCTGGCGTCGTCGAGTGTACGGGTCGCGGGGAGATCGTGCTTGGGGACCGAACGGGCGGCGTCTCCCAGCCCGCGAAAGAAGTCGGTGAGGCGTTCACTCAGGCTGGGATCGAAACGGCCGTGGTCGACGACATGCCGCGGTGGCTATGGGAGAAACTGGCCGTCAACGCCGGGATCAACCCGATCACCGCACTGACGGCCACCGAAAACGGCGCGGTCCTCGGGGGACCGGCGAACGATCTCGCACGCGAGGCGACGGCGGAGGCCGCGCGAGTCGCACGCGAGTGTGGCGTCGCGGTGTCCGACCGCGAGGCACTCGAGGCGGTGGAAACGGTCGCCGACGCGACCGCACCCAACACGTCCTCGATGGCACAGGACCTGCAGGCCGACCGGCGGACGGAGATCGATGCGATCAACGGCTACGTCGTCGACCGAGCGGCCGAACGGGGGATCGAGGTCCCGACGAACCGCGTGCTCACGGCTCTCGTTCGGACGTGGGAACACGGTCGAGGGATACGCGAGTAACCCGTCGAGACGGGTGTTATGATGTAGACGCGAACGTGAACGTAAACCTGAAACGCTGAAAAGCAACGACCGAGATCGAACTCGAGGTTAGAACGGGGCTTCCGGGCCTTCGTCGGGTTCGCCGTCGTCGTCGACGGTTTCGCCGGGGAACGACGGACTCATGCCACCGCCCGCGTCGCCGCCACCGCCGTCCATGCCGGTGTGGGCGTTAACTTTCTCGATTTCGGGAATCTCTTTGACCATTCGGCTCTTGATCGCTTGGATCGTCATCGGGGAGATGCCACAGCCACTGCAAGCGCCGCCGAGTGCGATCGTGACTTCACCGCTCTCGCGGTCCAAGTCCTGGATCGCGGCGCTGCCGCCGTGCATCTGGATCTGCGGGAAGTTCCGTCGCAGGAAGTTCGAAACGCGGTCTTCGAGGTCGTCTCCGTCGTTCTGAGACTCCGTGCTCATAGAGGGCCCTTGGGTGTCGGTGCCCCTAAACCTTCCGTCCGGTCTTCTCGATCGGGAACGCCGAAAAACACGGTCCTGGGGCCTTCGATCAGTCGAACTCGAAGACGCGCTCGAGCTCGGTCTCGATCTCTTCGACGTGGCTCTCGAGTACGTCCTCGAATCGGTCTTCATCCACGAGCCCGCCGGACAGTCGGCCGTACGGGTCGTCGGGAAGGTCGATACGGAACTCGCCGTCCCCGTCGTAGAACGGTTCGCTTTCGTTCAGGACCTGCTGGTCGATGGCGTGGACGAGTTCGGAGTCGTACTGGTCGTTCATCCGGTTGAACGCGTTCTTGTACGCCTGCTGGAGCTCGGTGAAGTAGTGGGCGTACTTGTCTTCGAATTTGTCGGGGTCGAATTCCGTCATACCCGATACGAGCGCGAGCGAGGACAAAAGTCGGACGGTCGCCGCCCAAGACGGCGATCGTTGCACTCGCAAGCGGAACGATCACCGCTTCCACCGGCGACTCGACACACATGCCCGCCGACAACCGGCCGATTCCCCCGGAAGCGCTGCCGCCGGGGTGGGGCGAAACCGAACTCAAGGACGGCAAACTCGCCTATCGGTACGCACAGCCCCCGCTCGAACTCGTCGCGGATCGATCGACGGCAGCCCACTGCCATCCGGGACTAGGGTTGAGCCGCTACTGGGAACTCCGCTACCGCTACCCCCTCGGGGACCGCTCCGTCTCCGACGCGATCGGTCGGGTATCGACCCGCCGTGCCGCCGTCGACGGGTTGCTCGAGTGTATGCGACGCGTTCATCGGACCGTCGAATCCGCCGACGATCACCTGGCAGTTCGACAGGTGCTCGATCGGGTGTCCTTCTCGGATTTCGTTCCCCGTAGTCCGAACGATAGCCGGATGTAGTGTCGCCTCTGTTAGTACACCGCCTTTCCCGACGCGATAGCTACACTCCGAACTAGCCTGTCTGTGCCGAGTGTCGATTCCACGTCTCGCACGTTCTGTGAAACCGTCTGATCCTGTCGATAACCGGAATCGACGGGTCCCTCGGACGTGTCGACTGCCGGTTCGATATCACCGCTGTCGAGTGGGGAACACGGGAAGCGGGAGGCGACAAAGCCGTCGTCGTTTCCCGTGTCGAGCGCTGTTTTGTGGCTCCAGCGACAGTCCATTGGGTCACTCGAGTTCGTTCCCAGGCAGTGTCACGTCCGAGCTATCTCTGATCCGTAGTGGTAAACTCTTATCCGCTATATAGAATTTCGGGAACTGACGGTCACAACTTCGGGATCTCAAATTCTACAAACCACCATACAGCTGACACCCGTTACGATCGTCCTCAGAGAAGCTGTTTGAAAAAGAAAC
>NZ_AOMA01000185.1 GCF_000337895.1 Halobiforma nitratireducens JCM 10879 | reverse complement strand
CGAATTTCAAAACAGGACTCTCAGGCCATATAGCGGCATTAAGACGAATATCATAAATTCAATACTGTCGCCTTCTTGCGTTCAACAGAGCAGTTGGTGACGAAATTCGTTGCCCGTGATTGTCTCATCCATGATGACGCCGTTGTCACGGACCTCACCAGTCTCTGCGTCGACGGCAGCGGCGGCATAGATCGTGTTCTCACCGAGATCGACGCCGACCCGAGTGGACACTTCGCCGGGCTTGTACACGTCAACCTCCTCCGCGACCGAGAGATGGGCATACAACGTACCGGTATCGTCGTCAAGCCTCAATTCAAGCACACCGTATGCTCTGTTGAACGCAAGAAGGCGACAGTATTGAATTTATGATATTCGTCTTAATGCCGCTATATGGCCTGAGAGTCCTGTTTTGA
>NZ_AOMA01000184.1 GCF_000337895.1 Halobiforma nitratireducens JCM 10879 | reverse complement strand
AAGACGGCGTCCAATTCCCTACAAGTCTCACGAAGAACAGTGGAGTGAACGCCTGAGAGGAGGATTAGATGACCTCGCAACGGAGCAGGTCGAAAGCTACGAGGAGTACTTTGACCGCGAAGCGCCCCCCGGTTTCGAAGCACAACCTCGTGGGGTAGGGACGCGCGGTATGAGTGATTTTTTCTATGTACAGGAAGACACCGGTACAGTATCTCTCGGAGGATTCGATGTTACCATTGGGGTTGGTGCTGGTGTTCAAGTTGAGGGCTCTACCAACTCAGGTCTCACAGCAGAAGTCTCAGCTGACGTGTTTTTGGAGATTGATGATGCATCGTTCTCGACTTCGATCTCCAGTTTCTCGATCGGATATGGTATCGACGACGATCGATATTGTGTGGGTCCTGTCGAGATTAGTCACAAAACACTTCCCGCCGACTTCGCAGGCAAAGTGTGTTTCACCGGTTCGTGGACAAGTTCCAACGGCAAACACGAGATTAGGTTTGGAGCCACGCCAGAATTATGTATAGATCCGTGTCCATCCCGATTTGACTGTAATATGTGTCAGTCTGCTAGCGGTGATTTGCCTGTTATTACGTTCGAGCTTTAATTTCCTAACTATACTACATATACTCATCTCGACCAGTCGTAACAGGTCGTATCATCATTTAGGCAGGTGTAAATCTGTAGAATACAGTAGGAACAATCACATCGTTTTGATCCAACTACGTTTGTTCTGATTGAGGTGGATCTGGGAGAAACCACGACGGGAACCCATCGGCAGGTGCCGATCGTTCTGCGTGAAACCGACCTCGTTCGAGAGTAAGTTTTAATGTCACAAACAGTACGTAAGGGAGCACCGCCGCAAATGTGTCAGAACCGACAAATTCCGCAATCAGCAGTCCAATCAAGAAGACAAAAACCAATAGCATGAGCCCACAGACATAGACAAGGATAAAACGGGCGGGTAGCTCGAGTATGATATACGCTGATATTTCTTCGTATTGCTGCGAGCGAATGTAGATTCGATATGCGGTGACGATGTGTATAACGATAAACAACAGCGCCGCTGCAAATATTGGTGCCGATGTAAATACTGAAAAGTTTGCGAGGAATGCCAGAAGATCACCTGTTGTGGATCCTGGCATCCCTCCGTCCGTAGTTCCTTCCAGCAGAGCGGCCCCACCCACGAAGATTGCAAACATGATAAAGACACACGATGGAATAATCACTCGCAGATTCCGCGGATAGATCGGAGGAAGTGGACCAATCTTTCGAGGTGTATTCCCCCAGAAATCACCTCCAAGGGGCTTGATAAGGACCGGCTGTTCCCGTTCCTCGTAGTGACTCCGTTGCTGGGCGAACAGAGCGAAGCCGCAGTACACGAGCCACAATGCTACAAGGTCAAGCCAGTAGAGCATGAAAACAGCCGCGTAGTCCCAGTCGAATAGGAAATATCCGACGACCGGTAGCAAGTTGGCGAGGGCAATCGCACCGAACTCGAAGCGGTCACCCTCGGTTCGCTGTTTGCCCACCATTCGAGTTACAATTCAGTTTGTTAATTCTAATATTATGGGTTTCGATATATTTTACGTTGCTCTTTTGCATCGTGTTTAGTTAAGCGAATTCCACCAGACTGCGAAGGCTTGCAGCCATGTTTCAGCGGTGGCTGGATCGACGTGACTAAAGCTATTGCTGAATGAGGATGGGCGTCGTTTTATCTCCCTAAAGACACGTTCGACGGCGTTCCGATTTCCGTGACGTTCGGTTTGAAATCGGAGCCCGGCTCGTTGCAATGCAGCCGCTAGATGGCTGTC
>NZ_AOMA01000183.1 GCF_000337895.1 Halobiforma nitratireducens JCM 10879 | reverse complement strand
GATCGCCCTCGAGCGTTCGATCCATCGGCTTCTGTTCGCCGTCGACCCAGGCCTGAAACTGGTCGTCGTAGTGGTCGGAAAAGTAATCCCCAGAGTTCCCGCCGGGGAGAATCGCCGTCGCCTCGCCGCCCGGTTCGACGACCATCCGCCAGCTCGCGCCGATCGCGGAGTCGACGCGATAGTTCTTGACTGTCGCCTCCGAGCCGTCGGCCGGCCGCGCCTCGTAGTCGAGAAACGGTGCTTCGACGCCGAACGGGTGTTCGATCACGTCGGTCGTGTTCCAGTCGCCGTACCGCTGCCAGCCTTCGGCGTCGATCTCCTCGAGTGTAGCGTCAAGGGCCTCGAGCATCCGGTCGGTCCGGGAGCCGTCGAACCAGTCGCTGTCGTCGAGGAGGGTCGCGAGCACCCAGTCGCTGGGGTAGTAAGAGTCGTCGAGATCGGCGGTCTCGAACGCTGGCTCGAAGACCTCCCGCCGGAAGTGCTCGAGCCAGCGGGCGAACAGCAACGCCGGGTACGAGTCTCGATCCATGCGGTAGTCCCAGTCCACGAGCGCGGCGGCGGCGGCGTCGAGTCGATCCGAGATCGCGTCGTGGTCCGCGACGGCATCGATCAGTGCCGGTACCAGTTGCGCGGCACGGCCGTCGTAGGTGTCGTTCTGGAGGTCGCGATGGAACGCGAGGTCGGTCGGCTCGTCGGTCTCGAGACGCTCGTCGAGTCGGTCGTAGATCCGCGCGCCGCGGTACGGGGCCGCGTAGTCGACGCCGACGTAGTAGGTCGACTCGTCGGTCACGCGCTGGTTCGCGGTCGCGAGCACGTCGGGATCGATCGCGTGGGGTTTCTCCGCGAAGGGAACGAATCCATCCCACGAGGACTCGCCGAAGGGGGTAAAGCCGTCCCACTCGCCCTCGCCGTCGGAGCCGTCGAATATCCGGTTGCCGGTGACGACCTCGCCGTCGATCGTTCGGACGGGGAGTTTGCCGGTGACGAAGTACATCGTTCGGCCGTCGGCGTCGGCGTAAACGAGGTTCTGGGTCGGCAGGTCGAACTTCTCGGTCGACTCGAGCACGTCCTCTACCCCGTCGCTGCGCTCGTACTCGTAGATCGCCTCGGTCGTCCTGGTAGCTGTGTGGCCGGTCCAGGCGACGCCGACGGTCTGTCCTTCCCGCTCGAGGACGGGGCCGTGGACGGTCTTCTTGATCGTGATCGTTCGGTCGGGGCCGTCGGCGACGGGAATCGTCCGTGCTTCGGTCTCGAACTCGCGCCACTCCTCGCCGTACCGGTACTCGTCGGCGTCGGTACTCGAGATGTGGTGGTCGTCGGTTTCGTCTCCGTCGTCGGCCCCCTCGCTGGACTCCCGCAACTCGTACTCGTAACAGTCCAGTACGTCCGCGCCGACGTTGGTAAACGACCAGGTTCCCGTCTCGTTCGCGCCGGTGATGATGAACGGAACACCGGGGAACGTCGCCCCTCGGACCGATGTCTCGGGCGTCTCGACGGCCTGTTCGTACCACAGCGGCGGTGTCATCAACGAGAGGTGTGGATCGTAGGCGACGATTGGGCTCCCGCTCTCGGTGTGGTCCCCGGAGACGACCCAGCTGTTCGAGCCGATCCCAGTGGGTGACTCGAACCGGGAGAGCCAGTCTGCCAATTCGCCGCCTGGGTCGTCGGCACCGTTCTCGTCGCTCTCGAACGCGACGAACGGCGAGGTGTTGCCGGCCCCGTCGTCAGTCTCGTCCTCGTCGTTTTCGGCGTCGACAGTCTCCCGAAGAATCGGCACGTCGTGATCCAGCCGCTCCGGATACAGCTCCTCGAGAGCGTCGTCGCCGAGTCTGTCGGCGACTACTGCCCGGCGGAGCTCGCCGAAGCTTCCGGTCAGATCCCACGATATCTGTTTCTCCATCAGAATCGTGTCGACGGGCGTCCACTCGCGGGGCTCGTACTCGAGGAGTTCGAACTCCAGGGGAAGCTGTGTCCCGTCGATGACGGCGTTGACCCCGTCCACGTAGGCCTCGACCAGCGGTCCGGCAGGCGTGTCGGCGACGTGCTCCCAGGTCGCCTCTGCCGCGCCCGCGAAGTCCATCGCGACGTGGAACTCGTCGTCTTCGAGGGTCGCCTCGCCGACGAGTTCGGACACCTGCCCGCGCATGACCCGTCGCTGCAGGTCGAGCTGAAACAGCCGGTCGAACGCCTGGACGTAGCCGACCGCGAAGTACGCGGCGTCCTCGTCGTCGGCTTCGACCGTCGGCACCCCGTACTCGTCGTACCGGACGACTGCCTCGCCGTACGGGCTCTCGACCGAGTCCGGCCGGTCCCTGCCTGCGGCGTCCCAGGCGCGCCCCGACAGCGGCGCGAACGACTCGAGAAGCGAGCCGGCCCCGCTGACGGTGAGTCCCCCTACGCCGGCTGCGAGGGCTCCCGCGAGGAGGCCACGTCGTGTGGTTTCACTGGTCACGATTGTCGTTCCCTACGTCTCCCCGGGCCACTATAACCTTGCTGTCAGGCGGCCGACGGTAGCCTCGGGAATACGGACGGAGGCTCGTCTTACGTGCCGCACCGAAACGGGACCGTCCGACGCACCGTTCCGAAACCGGAGGCTACAGCTCGGCCGGATCGATGCGTTCGACCGTCGCTCGAGCGGCGAGGAACGCGCCCGCCCCGAGCAGACAGTAGAGTGCGACCAGCAGCCACGTCGTCGCCGTCGCGGACCCGAGTGAGACTTTCGCGACCGTGTTCGCGGGATGCTCGGGCAGCAGCGTCGACACCACCAGCGCGCCGACGATCGCAACCGAGTACAGCAGTTGCGCCTGTCGTCGGTCGGGCGCGACCAACGCGACGACGGTGCCCAGTCCGACGACCAGCAGCGACAGTGCCGCGACGACGAGAATCAGCACGCCCGGCCGCGCGACGGTCGTCCCGTTGACCGCGAGCAGCGCCAGCCACGCCGCGGCCTGCATCGGCGCGAGCACGGCCGTCGCCGCGAGTTTCGCGTCGACCACGTCGGCGAGCGACAGCGGCGTCACCCGGAGCAACTCGAGGGTGCCACGCTCTCGTTCCTCGATCAGGGAGTCGACGACGATCGAGCCGCTGATAAACGCCGGCAGGAACAACAACAGCGGCACCAGGATCGTGTACGTGAAGCCGACGTACGGGCTCGCCTCGACCTCGTCGGGGATCGTAAGCGGCGTCGACGCGAGCCGGTCGGCGTTCGCGAGCCGCTCGTCGTGTTCGACGGCCTCGAGGGTCTCCCGGAGCTGGACGACCAGCAGGGTGGTCTCGATTCCCTCCTCGGGCGCGGTCACGTCCACGACGAGCTGGTCGTGTTCGTTCCTGCTGGTCTCGAGGACGGCTGCCACCTGTCCGTTCTCGAAGGTTCCGTAGGCCGCCGCACGATCGTCGTACCTGACCGTATTCAGCCCGGCCTGGTCGTCGGCCGCGGCCTCGAGGGTGGCTGGGTCCTCGCCGACGATTGCAACGTCGATGTCCTGGCCGCCGAGCCCGTCGGGATCGTACATCGAGACGAAGCCGACGACCAGAAACGAGGAGAACGCCGCGATGAACAGTTGAATCGCGATCGCGAGGATGATGGTCTTCTCCGAGCGCAGCGACCGGAGCTCTCGGCAGGCGACGGCCCACCGGGGCCCGAACCGCGACTCGCGGGCGTCGCCGTCGCCGTTTGCACTCGCCCCCGCGGGAGCCGGCGGGTTCGGCCCTCGCTGTACGGACTCCTGTGTCTGCTCGTCGCTTCCACCGTCGATCCGGCGCTCTCGAGTCGGTTCGTCACGTGACAAGGAGAATCACCCCGATGTTGTACAACGCGTGAACGGCGGTCGCGAGTCCCAGCGCGACGACGTAGCTGGTCCGTCCGCGCGTCGCGCCGACGGCGGAGATGATCGCCGTCACGACGTGAAGTATCAGCGGCGCGAGCAGGAGTCCAGCGAAGACGACCGGCCCGTCGGCGACCTCACCCGCCATGGTTTCGGGACCGAAAGCCGCGATCGCACTCTCGAACTCGTGGAGGCCCACGAGCTGGACGATCTGAGTCCCCTTCTCGGCGAGGAAGAAGGCCGCCCCCGAGAGGGTACCGAGGACGATGGCGGCCGCCAGCGTCGGCTCGAACCGGGCACGACTGAACCCGGCGTAGACGTGCACGCTCTTTGCCACCTCCTCGACGGCCGCCGCGAAGAAGAAGATGATCGTGAACGTCAGCAACGGCGGGGCCGCAAACAGAAGGGCGATCGCCAGCAGTTGTGCCACGAAGACGAACGGGACGAAGACGATCGAGAGGACAGGGACGCTACGCTTGCCGTGAACCCGGACCGCGATCGCGTCGATCACTTTCGTCGGCACCGGCTTCTGGGCGAACATATCCTCCTCGCGGTAGGTCCCGAGCCCGAGCAGGAAGACGACGGCAGCGGTGAGGTAGACGGGGATGGTCGAAACCAGGTACGCACCCAGCGTCACGCTTTCGCCCTGCAGATCCATCACGACGAGCGTCAGCGGCGAGATCAGCGCGATCGGCGTTACGTCGGTGAAAATCGCCGGGATGAAGACGTACGTCGTCAGGACGACGCTGATCGTCACCGTGACGAAGGTCAGTTCCTTGAACGACCGGGCGAACATCGCGCCGGCGAACGTGGCTGCGAGAAAGAGCAAGGCGATCGGTACGGTCGCCGCGACCGAGAGGAACCCACCACCGATCGCGAGCGTGATCGCGACGACGATCCCGACGAGCCCCGCCAGATACGGCAGCGTCTTGCCCGCGACGATCTCGCGGCTCGAGGCCGGCGAAACCAACAGGAGTTCGCCCCGGCGCTTGATCCGTTCGTCCATGATCGTGCTCCCGTAAGCCTGGATGACGAAGTTCATCGGGACGACGAACAGGAACGCGAGGATCAGCGACTGGAAGGGGAAGGGAGGCTCGAGATCGCCAGGGGACCCGGTGACGGTCACGTTCGCGTCGCCGCCGGCGTCGGTGTCCTCGTCGCTTTCGAGCGGCGGTTCGTCGCCGTCCGTTGGCTCGTCTTCGTCGCCCTCGAGGTCGACAGTGTCCTCGTCGCTGGCACTATCTTCGCCGTCGGTTTCCTCCGGCGCTTCGCCTTCGGCGCTGTCCTCGCTGTCCTCGACTCCCGAGCCGTCACTCTCGTCCGCTTCGCTCTCGACTGGCGGCTCGAGGTCGCCGTCGAAGCTCCGGTCCTGGTACTCGATCTCGACGAGCACCGGGTACGCCGCCGTCTCGTCGTCCTCCCCGGCCATCAGCGCTTCGTTGTACGCCTCGACAGCGTCACGGAACGCGTCGTAGGCAGCCACCCCGTTCTCGCCGACGTACCCGATCCGCCGGTCCTCGATCACCACGTCGACGTTACCCGACGCGCCGCCGTCGTCGATCCGCACCGCCTCGAGTGGCACCGTCCTGAACTGGTCGCTGGCGGTCGCGACGTCGTGGTACGGGTTCTCCTCGTCGACGCCGACGACGTAGATCTCGTCCTCGAGACCGATTCCGTCGTCCGCGGCGGCGAAACCGACGATGCCGACCGCGATGGCGACCGCGAGCAGGACGAAGACGGTCTTCCGATCGACGGTTCCGGTCGTCCGCGAGATTTCCCAGCGGGCGACGCGGACGATTCTCGAGCAGGAATCCCGGAGTTCGGCGGCTCGGCTTCGTTGCGTACTCTCAGTTTCGTCGCCTGCCCGTCGGGACGGCCGTCCATCGCTCGAGTCTACCTCGCCGTGTGAGCTCGACGGGTCTGGCTCGCCGCTCACGCATCGACCACCCGCTCGGATTCGGACGAGTCGGTCTCATCGTCGCCCCCGTCGGGCTCGCTCTCGGACCTGCCCGTTCCGTCTCCGTCGTCTCGTCTGCGCTCCGCGTCCGGCTCCGTGCCGCCCGCGACCTCGAGGAAGATGTCCTCGAGACTCGGCGTCTCGGTCTGGATGTCCGTCACTCGACCGTCCCGCGCCTCGACGGTTTCACGGATCGCGTCCACCGCGTCCATATCCGCGACGACGTGGCGGACGCTTCCGGTCTCGTCGACGTCGGTTTCGACCCGGCCGTCGTGGCCGTCCTCGAGCCCGTCGCTCCCGTCGACGGTCGCGTACACGTGGTACTCGGTTCCACCGTGTTCGTCGCGGATCTCGTCGAGGCTCCCACGAGCGACGATCCGGCCGTCGTTCATAATGACGACCCGGTCGCAGACGCTCTCGACGTGAAAGAGGTTGTGTGCGCTGAAGACGACTGTCTTCCCCTCCTCGCTGAGCTCTTCGGTGAACTCGATGACGTGGTTCGTCGTCAGCGGATCGAGTCCCGACGCCGGTTCGTCGAAGATGAGTACTTCGGGGTCGTTGATCAACGCGCGAGCGATCGCGACCTTGCGTTTCATCCCCTTGGACATGTTGCCGATCCGGCGCTCGCGGTGCTCTAGCTCGAGTCGATCCAGCGACGACTCGATCCGCTCGGCCGCGACGGCGTCGGGCACGTCGTAGAGGTCGGCGAAGAACTCGAGATAGTCGACGGCGGTCATCTCCTCGTACAGCGGGGATTCCTCGGGGAGAAAACCGAGCGTTCGCTGCATCGCACGCTCACCCGGCGTGTAGCCAGCGACGACGGCGGTTCCAGCGGTCGGCTCGACGAGACCGGCGAGCATCTTCAGGGTGGTCGTCTTGCCCGCACCGTTGGGGCCGACGACGCCGAAGACCTCGCCGCGTTCGATCGCGAAGCTGCTGCCCTCGACCGCGGTGAACCCGTCGTACTCCTTGCGGACCCCCTCCACTTCGAGTATCGCCATTCGTTGCTCCAAGGTAGGAGCCCCCCCAGTAAAGTCTAGCGACCGGTGACAGTCCCACGAGCGGAACCTCGCCTGAAGCCCGACGGCTCGCACGCGACGGCGGCCAAACCCCCATTGTTGCTCGGCACGTACTCCCGACGATGACTCGACTTCGCCCCGCACACACCCCCGACGGCCGCCGACTCGAGGCCTCGCACGTGATCGCCGCGCCGGCCGCCGACGCCTGGGACCTCCTCGTCGACGTTACCCGATGGCCGGCGTGGTCGCCAGTCGTCTCCGACGTCGAAGCCACCGACCGTCGGCTCCGAGAGGGAACGCGGGGCCGAATCCGAGTTCCCGGCGTCTGGCTGCCGTTTCGGGTAACGCGAGTCGCCGGTCGACGCTGGGACTGGCGCGTCGCCGGCGTCGCCGGTGCCACTCACCGCGTCGACGATCTCGAGGCCGATCGGTGTCGAGTCGCGTTCGAACTCCCGCCCAGCGCCGCGGGATACGTCCCGATCTGTCTGGAGGCACTCGAACGGATGGACGAGTTGCTGACGAGCGACCGATCGGACGTGGATGGGACGGAGCCGGACGCGAGCGCGACCTGAACTGATTCGAATGCGCACCAGGTTCGTTTCCGAACTGCTATCCGACTCGAGTGCAAACCGGAGACGAGAGCACCGATGTCCCGAACCGAGTCACAGTCTCACTCCAACGAGGAGGGGGACGAGGACGAGCCCAACGCCTGCCCCGTCATCGAATCCCTAGAACAGATCGGCTCCCAGTGGCGACTGGCCGTGCTACACGAACTGCTCGCAGGCGAACAACGATTCAACGAACTCAAGCGATCGACCGGCGCGAACGCACGAACCCTCTCGCGCGTGCTCGACGATCTCGGGGAGATGGGGTTCGTGGAACGGCGCATGGAGGAGGACGCCCCGATCGCGACCTACTACAGCCTCACCGCGAAAGGCGAGTCGCTCGAGCCGGTGTTCGACGAGATCGAGTGCTGGGCGAGTAGCTGGCTCGAAGAGGAGCACCTCGAACGAACCGAGAACGGCAACTGAAGGGACGGAATCGGGAACAAAACGGCTATTGGCAGGGAGACTACTCCTCACCCTCGAGTTCGACCAGTTCCAGCGATCGGTCCAGATGACAGACCTCGTGGGGAGGTTCGCCGAGGATGTCCCGAATGCGGTACTCCTCGTCGAACTCGAGGCCGTCGGGTTCACAGTACTCGTGGCTCGGACACTCGACGTACGGGCAGGGACCCGGGAGGCTCGTCTTGCTCCCGGCATACGCTCCCTTGGAAGTGACGTTTGCCGCCACGGTGACGGGTTCGACCTCGACGGCGCGAACGCCCCCGTCGTGCATCGCACACTCGAGGGTCTGGGCGTTTTCCCGGACGGCGGTCACCCGGTACTTCGTGCCACGCGAGAGATTGAGACACTGACTGCGGTAAGGACAGCCGGCGCAGCCGTCGGCTTCCCCCTCGTAGACGAACTCGGTTCCCGATTCGGCCAGCCGGGTCCCGACGAGCGTAACGGTCGACATGGAAACCGGTACTCACCACGCGGGGTTAAGCCTCACGTCGCGGCTGCCGGAGATTGGGACGACCAGTCTCACTCCTCGCTTTCGCTCCCGCTATCCCCCGTGAGGTCGTCCAACTTCTGAACGTATCGCTCTCGGGGTACCTGGTAACAGCCCCGGAAATCCACCTCGCCGTCGTCGAACGATCGTGCGAGGTCGTGACAGCACTCGAGTGCCGCCGTTCTGCTCGAAAAGCGTCGGGCACCCTCGAGGGTGACCTCCGGCTCGAGATAGAGCGTGACGAACCAGTCGTCCGAACCGGTCGTGGTCGGGTTCGTTCCGGGGCGGCGCGTTCGCTTTCCGTGAGTGAGATACAGCGTCGGTAGACAGGCGGCGGGAAACGCGTCGCCGTCGAAGATGTCGGGCCGGTACGCGAGGACGAGCCGGCCGTCTTCTTCGCGAGACCAGACCGTCCAGGCGTCTGGAAACGCCGTCGAATCGCTCATACGCTTCGGTTGGGTCGGCGAGCGTAAAGCAGCGTCGTCCGCGGTCCAACCGCGCTCTCACGCAGTGCAGATTCTCCCAGCGTATAACGTCTCGAACCTGTAAGCTCCGACGACCGAGCGCGCGCGAGCGACCCCCGTCATTGCAGGCCGCTCGTTTATGCCGTCGGTCGCCAAAAGTGAGGTGAGATAGCAATTGACAATCCGTCCTTCTGGCAGGAAACGCCTGCAATTAACTCCTGATAAATATTTTTTGGGGCCAAGGTTAAGTGCCTGGATTACTCACTCATTAAATACTATCGGTATCCGATCGCCGGACCGATCCACTCAGCGCCCGTCCCCGGCGCAACTGCGCAAGACCGACGACAGGGTCGTCGCGCAACGATGGGTGGTACAAGTTCACACATGACGGGAAAGGCCGACGCAAACCGACGAGAACCGCGCGCCGAGAGGCGCGGACGCGTTGCTCGCGACGGAGCCGTCGAGATCGCTCCGGCACTGAGACGGGTCGCCGAAACCCGGTACAACCGCGCCCGCTCCGTGGTTGCATCGAACGCCCCGACAGCAACCTCCAGGAGATGGGACGGTCGATCGACGATGGACTCTGCGAACGCCCCCCGCGACCGGGGCGACGTGAGCGACGAGACGACCGCTGACGCGAACCCGACCGCGGACGGCCGACGGCGGGGAAATCAACTTCAACGATACCATGACCGGTGACATCGAGACGCTCGAAGAGCTGAGCACTGAATACAAGGAATCGATGCCCGCGGACCTGCGGGAAACCAAGTCCTTCGACTGGTACCTCGAGGAGGTGTACGAGGACCCGAAGGTCGCCCGCAACGCCCACCAGCGCGTCGCGGACATGTTCGACTACTACGGGACGACCTACGACGAAACGGAAGGGGTCGTCGAGTACCAGCTGGCCAGCGAGGACCCGCTCAACGACGGCGAGAACACCTTCTACGGACGGGTGATCCACCAGTCGATTCACGAGTTCGTCAACAAGGTGAAATCGGGAGCGAGGCGACTCGGACCCGAACGCCGTATCAAGCTACTGCTCGGGCCCGTCGGCTCCGGGAAGTCCCACTTCGACAAGCAGGTCCGCCAGTACTTCGAGGACTACACGATGCGGGAGGAGGGTCGGATGTACACCTTCGAGTGGACCAACCTCTGTGACGTGGTCCAGGATCAGGACCCTGCCGACGACACCGTCCGGTCCCCGATGAACCAGGACCCGCTCGTCTTGCTCCCGCTGGCACAGCGCCAGCAGGTCATCGACGACCTCAACGAGCGCCTGGACGCGCCGTACACGATCCAAAACGAGCAGGCGCTGGACCCGGAAAGCGAGTTCTACATGGACAAGCTGCTTGCGTACTACGACGACGATCTCAAGCAGGTGCTCGAGAACCACGTCGAGATCGTCCGACTGGTCGCCGACGAGAACAAGCGCCAGGCCCTCGAGACGTTCGAGCCGAAAGACAAGAAGAACCAGGACGAGACCGAGCTGACGGGCGACGTCAACTACTCGAAGATCGCCATCTACGGCGAGAGCGACCCGCGCGCGTTCGACTACTCCGGAGCGTTCTGTAACGCGAACAGGGGCGTCTTCAGCGGTGAGGAACTGCTCAAACTCCAGCGGGAGTTCCTCTATGACTTCCTGCATGCAACCCAGGAGCAGACGATCAAGCCGAAGAACAACCCCCGCATCGATATCGACCAGGTGATCGTCGGCCGCACCAACATGCCCGAGTACAAGGACAAGAAGGGCGACGAGAAGATGGAAGCCTTCAACGACCGCACCAAGCGGATCGACTTCCCGTACGTCCTCTCCTACGAGGACGAGGCCGAGATCTACCGGAAGATGCTCAACAACGCCGACGTTCCCGACATCAACGTCGAGCCACACACCCTCGAGATGGCGGGGCTGTTCGGCGTCCTGACGCGAGTCGAAGAGCCCGACGCCGAGACGGTCGATCTGCTCTCGAAGGCCAAAGCTTACAACGGCGAGATCGACGAGGGCGACGACATCGACGTCAAGAAGCTCCGTGAGGAGGCCGAACAGAAAGCCGAGATCGGCGAGGGAATGGTCGGTATCTCACCACGGTTCATCGGCGACGAGATCGCCGAGGCGATCATGGACTCGAAACATCGCTCTCGGGGCTTCCTCTCGCCGCTGACGGTGTTCAACTTCTTCGAGGAGAACTTAGAGCACCACGGCTCCATTCCGGAAGACCAGTTCCAGACCTACTACCGCTATCTCGAGACGGTCCGCGAGGAGTACAAAGAGCGTGCGATCGAGGACGTCCGCCACGCGCTTGCCTACGACGTCGACGAGATTCAGCGCCAGGGCGAGAAGTACATGGACCACGTCATGGCCTACATCGACGACGACACGATCGAAGACGAGCTCACGGGGCGTGAGCAGGAGCCCGACGAGACGTTCCTGCGGTCGGTCGAGGAGAAACTCGACATCCCGGAAGACCGCAAAGACGACTTCCGCCAGGAAGTGTCGAACTGGGTCAGTCGTCGCGCCCGCGAGGGAGAAGCCTTCAACCCCCAGGACAACGAGCGCCTGCGCCGTGCGCTGGAACGCAAGCTCTGGGAGGACAAGAAACACAACATCAACTTCTCCGCGCTGGTGTCGGCAAACGAGTTCGACGACGACGAACGCTCCTCGTGGATCGACGCCCTGATCGAACAGGGCTACTCCGAGGGCGGCGCGAAGGAAGTGCTCGAGTTCGCCGGCGCGGAGGTCGCCAAGGCGGAGATCGAAGAGTAACATGACCGGCAACGACTACGTCACCGAGGCCGACCGCGAACTCGAGGCGACCTACGAGGAGCCGATGTGCCTCGCGGCGTACGTCGACCGGATTTTCGAGAACCCGACGATCGCCTCACACGCCTCGAAGTACCTGCTCGAGGCGATCGAGGCCGCAGGCACCCGGACCGTCGTCGAAGAGGGCGAGGAGAAGGAGCGCTACCGCTTCTTCGACGATCCGCACAACGGCGGCGAACACGCCATCCTCGGCAACACCGAGGTCCTGAACGGGTTCGTCGACGACCTCCGGTCGATCGCCGCCGGGCGAGCGAAAGACGAGAAGATCATCTGGTTCGAGGGACCGACCGCGACTGGCAAGTCGGAACTCAAACGGTGCCTGGTCAACGGGCTGCGCGAGTACTCGAAGACGCCCGACGGGCGACGCTACACCCTCGAGTGGAACGTCGCGACCGCCGACTCGGGCGAACGTGGGCTGAGTTACGGCGGCGATCCGACGGCCGGGGACGAGCAAAACTGGTACGAGAGCCCCGTCCAGATCCACCCCCTCTCGGTGTTCCCGGAGACGATCCGTGAACGCATCCTCGAGGATCTGAACGCCGGACTCGAGGATCACGTCCCCGTCCGGGTCGACGCCGAACTCGACCCGTTCTCGCGGGAAGCCTACGAGTACCTCGAGGAGCGGTACCGCAGGGACGGCGAGGAGGACCTGTTCTCGGCGATTACCGACGAGAACCACTTGCGCGTGAAAAACTACGTCGTCGACGTCGGTCAGGGGGTCGGTGTCCTCCACTCGGAAGACGAAGGCCGGCCCAAAGAGCGACTCGTCGGCTCCTGGATGCACGGGATGCTCCAGGAACTGGACTCGCGCGGACGAAAGAATCCACAGGCGTTTAGCTACGACGGCGTGCTTTCGCAGGGCAACAGCGTCCTCACGATCGTCGAGGACGCCGCCCAGCACGCCGACCTGCTCCAGAAGCTACTGAACGTCCCCGACGAACAGTCCGTGAAACTGGACAAGGGGATCGGGATGGACGTCGACACCCAGATGCTGATCATCTCGAACCCCGATCTCGAGGCCCAACTGAACCAACACTCGGATCGCAACGGGATGGACCCGCTGAAGGCGCTGAAACGCCGACTCGACAAACACCGCTTTGGCTACCTGACCAACCTCAGTCTCGAGTCGGAACTCATCCGGCGCGAGTTGACGAACGAGACCGAGGTCTGGGAGGCCAATGGCTACGACGAACTCGAGGAGCGTATCCGGGAACCGGTGTCGGTAACGATCAAAGATCAGGACGGCGAGGTACGGACCCAGGAGTTCGCCCCTCACGCGATCGAGGCCGCCGCTCTGTACGCCGTCGTTACCAGACTCGACGAAGAGGACCTCCCCAATGGGCTCGACCTGGTCGACAAGGCCAAAATCTACGATCAGGGCTACCTCCAGGAGGGAGACTCCCGCCGCGAGAAAGAGGAGTTCGACTTCGACGACGACGGCGAGGACGGCGAGCACGGCATCCCGGTCACGTATACGCGTGACACCCTCGCCGAACTGCTCCAGACCGACCGTGACCGCCACCACCCCGATCTCCCCGTCGAGAACGTGGTCATGCCCCGCGACGTGCTGAACGCGATGGCGGAGGGTCTCGGCGACGCTCCGGTCTTCTCGACGGGCGAGCGCTCCGAGTTCGAGAACCGTGTGGTCCCGGTGAAAAACTACGTCTACGACCGCCAGGAGGCCGACGTCATCGAAGCGATCATGCACGACAAACGCGTCGACGAGGAGACCGTCGCCGAGTACGTCGAACACGTCTACGCCTGGGAGACTGACGAGCCGCTGTACAACGACCGCGGGGAACGCGTCGAGCCGGACCCGCTGAAGATGAAGCTGTTCGAGGTCGAACACCTCGGACGGTTCTCCGAGGAAGAGTACGACGGGAACCTCCCCAGAGAGAGCGTCCGGAACTTCCGCAGAGAGAAGGTCATCACCTCGCTCAATCGCCACGCCTGGGAACACCGCGACGAGGACTTCTCGGTCCAGGACGTCGACCTCACGGCGATCCCGGTCATCAAGAGCGTCCTCGAGAGCCACGACTGGGACGACGTCCGACGGACGTTCGAGGACTTCGACCCGCGCCAGTGGGACGATCCGCCAAGCGAGACCGAGACGGAGACCGTCAAGGAGGACACGATCGAGACGCTCGTCGAGGAGTTCGACTACTCCGAGGCGTCGGCCGAGTTGACAAGCAGACACGTCATGGGACAGGTGAGCTACAGATGGGACTGAACACGACCGATACCGATCGCACCGACAGCGCCGACAGCGAGGGACCACCATGGGACTGAGAGACGACCTCGAGCGATTCCGCGAAGTCGGAGAGAAGCGCCGCGAAGACCTGGCAGACTTCATCCAGTACGGTGACCTCGGCGGGAGCGGGGCGAACCAGATCAACATCCCCGTCAAGATCGTCTCCCTGCCGGAGTTCGAGTACGATCAGCGCGATCAGGGCGGCGTCGGCCAGGGCGACGGCGATACACCCGACACCGGCCAGCCCGTGGGCCAGCCCCAACCACAGCCGGGCGACGACGACGGGGACGACGACGGCGAGCCGGGTGAAGAGGGCGGCGAGCACGAGTACTACGAGATGGACCCCGAGGAGTTCGCCGAGGAACTCGACGAGGAACTCGGGCTGGATCTCGATCCGAAGGGCAAGAAGGTCATCGAAGAGAAGGAAGGGCCGTTCACCGACCTCACGCGCACGGGCCCGGACAGCACGCTCGACTTCGAGCGGATGTTCAAAGAGGGGCTCAAGCGCAAGCTCGCGATGGATTTCGACGAGGAGTTCCTGAAGGAAGTCTGCAAGGTCGAGGGTTTTGGCCCACGCGACGTCTTCGAGTGGGCCCGTGGCGAGAGCATCCCCGTCTCGATGGCCTGGATCGAAGAGGCCTACGACGAAATCCCCGAGGACGAGCGAAGCGAGTGGTCCTCGGTGGCGGAACTCGAGTCGGAAGTCGAACGCGAGTCCGTCCAACAGCAGATCCGTCGGGAAGGGATCGAACACGTCCCGTTCCGTCGCGAAGACGAGCGGTACCGCTATCCCGAAATCATCGAGGAAAAAGAGAAGAACGTCGTCGTCGTCAACATCCGCGACGTTTCGGGATCGATGCGGGAGAAGAAACGCGAACTCGTCGAGCGGACGTTCACTCCGCTGGACTGGTACCTGCAAGGGAAATACGACAACGCCGAGTTCGTCTATATCGCTCACGACGCCGACGCCTGGCGGGTCGAACGCGACGACTTCTTCGGTATCCGCAGCGGCGGCGGCACCAAAATCTCGAGTGCGTACGAACTCGCCGAGCAGTTGCTAGAGGAGTACCCCTGGAGCGACTGGAACCGCTACGTCTTCGCCGCAGGCGACTCCGAGAACTCCTCGAACGACACCGAAGAGCGGGTCATTCCGCTGATGGAGGAGATTCCGGCGAACCTCCACGCCTACGTGGAGACCCAGCCGAGCGGCAACGCGATCAACGCCACCCACGCCGAGGAACTCGAGCGTCACTTCGGTGCGGACTCGGACGATGTCGCGGTGGCGTACGTCAACAGCAAGGCCGACGTCACCGACGCGATCTACGAGATCCTCTCTACGGAGGGTGACACGGATGAGTAAACGCAACTCCAACGCGGACAGGTTCCGCAAACAGGCGATCGCCAGCGATCTGAAAGAGCCGGTCGAGGAGGCCCGCAACCTCGCGGAGAAACTCGGCCTCGAGCCGTACCCCGTCAAGTACTGGATCATCGACTACGACGAGATGAACGAACTCATCGCCTACGGCGGCTTCCAGAGTCGCTACCCACACTGGCGATGGGGGATGCAGTACGACAAGCAGCGAAAGCAGGGCCAGTACGGCGGCGGGAAGGCCTTCGAGATCGTCAACAACGACAACCCCGCTCACGCCTTCCTCCAGGAGTCGAACACGTTAGCCGACCAGAAGGCCGTCATCACCCACGTCGAGGCCCACTCGGACTTCTTCGCGAACAACGAGTGGTTCGGCCTCTTTACCAGCGGCCGCTCCGACGAAGAACAGGTCAACGCCGCCGCGATGCTCGAGCGCCACGCACGGGCGGTCGACGACTACATGTCGGACCCGGATATCGACCGCGCCGAGGTCGAGAAGTGGATCGACCACTGCCTCTCGCTCGAGGACAACATCGACCAGCACATGGTGTTCGAACGTCGACTCGACGTCGACGGGCCGCCGGACGAGATCGACGAGGACCTCGCCGAGAAGTTAGACGAACTCGATCTCTCCGACGAGATCAAAGGCGAGGTGTTCGACGAGGAGTGGATCGAGAAACTCGAGGACGAGGACGGCCAACTCACGTTCCCCGAAGAGCCCCAGAAAGACGTGCTGGCGTTCGTTCGCGAGTACGGCAAACAGTACGACGAGGAGGCCGAACGCGCCGTCGAGATGGCGGAGTGGCAACGCGACGTGCTCGATATGATGCGAGCGGAGGCGTACTACTTCGCCGCCCAGAAGATGACGAAGGTGATGAACGAGGGGTGGGCCGCCTACTGGGAGTCGACGATGATGACCGACGAGCGGTTCGCCGGCGACGACGAGTTCATGAACTACGCCGATCACATGGCGAAGGTGCTCGCGTCCGGCGGGCTCAACCCCTACAGTCTCGGCATGGAGCTGTGGGAGTACGTCGAGAACACGACGAATCGCCAGGAAGTCCTCGAGCGTCTATTGCGCGTCGAGGGCATCTCCTGGCGCAACCTCAGCGAGGTCGTCGATTTCGACGACGTCCTCGAGACGCTCGAGCCACCCGAGGCGCTCGATAGCATCGCTTCCGAGACGCTCGCCGATCTCTCGGACCTCCCCGACGAGTGGATCGACGGCGAGGCACTCGAAGCGGCCCGCGAAGGCGAGATCGATGTCGACCGCTATCCCTGGAAGGTCCTGACCGACGAGGGACTGGCCCGCCGTCACTACTCGCTGGTCAAGCGCCAGCACCGCGGGTTCCTCTCTCGGGTCAGTCAGAACGAACTCGAGCGAATCGGGCGCTATCTGTTCGACGACGCCCGCTACTCGTCGGTCGAGGAGGCCCTCGAAGACGTCGACTACGCCGCGGGCTGGAACCGTATGTTCGACGTCCGTGAGAGTCACAACGACGTGACGTTCTTGGACGAGTTTCTCACGGAGGAGTTCATCACGGAGAACAACTACTTCACCTACGAGCACTCGAAGGCGACCGGCCAGTTCCACGTCGCCAGCGACGCCGCCGAGGACGTCAAGAAGAAGCTCCTCTTGCAGTTTACCAACTTCGGGAAACCGACGATCGCCGTCTACGACGGGAACTACAACAACGCCAACGAGCTCCTGCTGGGTCACCAGTACAACGGCGTCATGCTCGATATCGCGCAGGCCAAGGAGACGCTCAAACGTATCTTCGAACTCTGGGGCCGTCCCGTGAATCTCCTGACGATCGTCAAGGAGGTCGACGAACACGACGTCGAGGTCGCAAAGCGCCGTAATCGCGAACCCGAAGCCGAGGAACGTGGCAAGTTGATCCGGTACGACGGCGACGAGGTGACGATCGAAGACGTCCCCTGGGACGACGTCGAACACCTGGCTGCGGACGACGTCGATTACGACACGAAACCCGACGAGTGGCTCGCCTGAACTATCTTTCTCTTGGGAAAGTGCGGATTAAACTGACGGAAGGTTTTTCTTGACGATAGCTCATTGAAGGGACACTATGGACGGGGATGGGGGAAACGCCGTCGAAACGCAGCGCAATTCGGGGGGGACATCCGCGGACGAGTTCGGATTCGAACTCGATCTGCCATCGTTGCTCGTTCGTCTCGACGAGGGGTCGGCTGCAGCGCGTCGTGAGGCAGTCGCGCAGATACGAGAGACGATCGACGCGGGGGGTCGACCCGAACGCTGCCTCCCGACGGTCCCGAAGCTGCGGGCGCTGCTCGAGGAGTCGGAGATGGAATCCGAATCCCAGTCCGAATCCGAGTCCGAGTCCGAGTCCGAATCCGAGTCAGAATTCGAAGCTGAATCCGACCCGGACATCGAACTCCACGAGGAGGTAGCGTACTGTCTCGCCGAACTCGCCTCCGAGTCGCCCGCAGATGTCGCACCGTCGGTCGACGCGATCGCCGGGTTCGTCGCGTCCCACGGCTCGCACCCGGCGACGCCGGACCTGCTTCGCTGTCTGGCGGCCGTTGCGACCGAACGGCCGGCCGCGGTCGACCCGAACGACTGCCTCAAGGCGATCGCGGTCGGACTCGAGCACGGACAGTCGGACGTGCGGGCCGACGCTGCGGTCACGCTCGCCGCACTCGCTCGCGATTCGCGTTCCGGGGAGCGCGATGACGGGGACGACGCGAGCGGATCGAACGGACCCGGAGCCGAACGGGACGAGGTGGGACACGAAGCCGACCGATCGACGCTCCTCGATCTCGAGGCGATCCCGGCCGACCGCCTGCTCGCGTTGCTCGAGGACGACGATCCGCGAGTCAGGCGCAACGTCTGTCGTGTGCTCGGTTACGGTGGGGTGGGGACCGGGGCCGGGGCCGGGGCCGGGGTCGGGGTCGGGGTCGACACGGCATCCGACCGGCTGTCGTCGCTCGCGAACGAGGACTCCGTGCCGGCGGTCCGGGAGCAGGCCGAGTGGGCTGTCGATCGACTCTCCTGATACTCCTGGACAACAGTCAGGACACACCCCATCGCGTCTCGAGTGCGATCGGTGTCTGCAGTGGTTTGAGCACTACGACCGCGCGACCACAAGAAACGGGTCCGTCGCGATCGTACCCACCAGCATGGACGCCACGCTTTCGGTCGAGACGGACGCACGGTTGACCACGGTCGATGTGACCGACCGCATCGCGGCGGCCGTTCCGGACGACGTTTCGTCCGGAACCTGCACCGTTTTCGTCGAGCACACGACGGCCGGCCTCGTCGTCCAGGAGAACGAACCGCGGCTCCGGGAGGACCTCGAGTCGTTTTTCGCCGACCTGGTGCCGGACGACGGCCACTCCCACGATCAACTGGACGGCAACGCCGACTCCCACCTCCGAGCGACGGTGTTCGGACCGTCGGTGACGGTTCCGATACGGGACGGCGACCTCGGGCTCGGAACCTGGCAGTCGATCCTGCTGGTCGAGTGTGACGGCCCGCGGACGCGGACCGTTTCCGTGACGACGGTCGGAAATCGGCTCGAGTCGGCGTCGGGACGCTGAACTGGCGGTAGCGTAGCGGGTCCGGGTCGTCCCCGATCACGACGGGTCGGTGGCTGGTGGAGCGGTGCAGTTTCGCTGTGGTGCTCGATCGGATGCTCGGGTCGAGGGCAAGGCGAGGTGACCTCGAATCCGACACCGTCGGCGTATCAGATTCGAAGCGGTCGGTCCGCGGAAATACAGTCGACGCCACACAGTCCGAGCACCGCCGCCGTCGCCCGTCGCTCGAGCGACCAGGCGTGGACTTCGAGCCCGAGCCGCTTCGCTCGCGGGACGAGTCGCGTAGTCAGGCAACGGCCGTAGTTCGCCCCGATCACGTCACAGTCGAGCTCGACGGCGGTCGTCACGGGCGTCTCGAGTCGCCGGCTAACCAGCAGTCCGGTCGGCTGCTCGCGGTCGTGGTCGCGGATGGCACGCAGTTCGGACGCGAGAAACGATGTCGTCACGACGTGGTTGTCGACGCCGGCGTCCGCGAGAGCATCGAGCACGTCGCGAGCGATCCCGGGCGATTTCATCTCGAGGTTGATCTCGACGGTTGGGGGCACGGCTGCGAGCATCTCGGAGAGGGTCGGGATCGATTCGTCGGAGTCGAGAACCGTATAGCGTTTGAGCGTCGACAGCGGTAGTTCGGCAACGAGTCCGGAGCCGTCCGTGACGCGGTCGATGGTCTCGTCGTGGACGACGACGAGTTCGCCCGATCCACAGCGGCGAACGTCGAACTCGACTGCGTCCGCACGATCGGCGGCAGCCCGGATCGCACCGATCGTATTCTCCGGGGCCGCGGCCGCGAAGCCGCGGTGAGCGATCAGTCGCATTCGAACGAGTGAACGAGCGCGGCGATCAAATATTGCTCGCCGATCGCAGTCGTTGCTCGTCGCCGAGACCGGTTGGGGTGTCGCCGTCCCGTGTTTCAGTTTTACGGCCCAAAAATCCTAGCACGTACCCTTATACCGGTTCGATGGGTATACCGATACGATTTCGCTCGCTGATGTTCGCGTTTCGACTACCGACACTGTGGGGGCCTGTGGTGAGGGATCGATGACGGCCGGGAAAACGGGAGTGGAAGTCCTCCTCGTGGAGGACAACCCGGGCGACGTGCGACTGATCCAGGAGGCGTTCAAGGAGCTATCGATGGACGTTTCGCTGGCGTCGGTTCCCGACGGTGACGAGGGCCTCGAGTTTCTCACCGACCGGGCAGCCGACGAGTCGGCGACGCTTCCCGACGTGGTGCTCCTCGATCTCAATCTGCCGCGAACGGACGGGTTCGAATTCCTCGAACTGGTTCGCTCGAACCCGGACCTCACGTGTGTTCCGATCCTCGTGTTGACCAGTTCCGAAGCCAAAGACGACGTGCTCGAGAGCTACGAGCGCGCCGCGAACGCCTACCTGACGAAGCCGACCGATCCCGACGAGTACGCGTCGATGGTCGCGGCCGTCGGGGAGTTCTGGTTCGAGCAAGCGGCGCTACCGACGACACCGATGCAAGCGTAGGCTGGCCGGTCACCGGTGGCTGTCGGGTCGCTCGAGCGGTCGGAATCGGCTCTCGAGAGGGGGAACAGAAGAGAAGTGAGGAGGGGACGACCGCGCTATTATGATCCAAGGGATCATACCGGTCCGTATGTCTTCGACAGCCTTCGAGGTCGATTTCGACGGAACGGTCGCGATCGTCACCGGTGCAAGCGGTACCCTGGGAAGCGCGATCGTGGAACGATTTCGCGACGCCGGCGCGACGGTCTGTGCCGTCGACGTCGTCACACCGGACGAAGACGACAGCCGTCTCGACCCCGACGAGGGGACGCACTTCTACGAGGCCAATCTCACGAACGAAAGCGAGGTCAGCGACCTGATAGAAGCGGTCGTCGACGACCACGGCCGAGTCGATCACCTGCTCAACGTCGCCGGCACGTGGCGCGGCGGGGACCCGATCGCGGAGACCGATCTCGAGACGTTCGAGTTCCTGCTGGACGTCAACCTGAAGACCGCCTTCCTCGCTTCGAAACACGCCCTGCCCCACCTCGAGGAGCAGGAAGGAGCGATCGTCAGCGTCAGCGCCCGGTCCTCGCTCGAGGGCGGTACGGGGGACGGCCCGTACCGTATCTCGAAGGCCGGCATCAGGCTGTTGACCGAGACCCTCGCGGAGGAAAACGAGGGGACGGTCCGGGCCAACTGCGTGATGCCGAGCGTGATCGACACGCCGATGAACCGGGAGATGATGCCCGACGCGGATCACGAGTCGTGGGTCGAGCCGACCGAAATCGCCGACGTGATGGCGTTTCTCTGTAGTGACGGCGCGGCGGTGACCAGCGGCGCGGCGGTCCCGGTCTACGGGGAGGCCTGAGACGGGGACGTTCGCTGGTCTTCGGGGACAACGGGTACGACCTCCTCTCACCCGTTCACGGGGGGCTTTCGCCTCGCCACTGCCGTAACAACTGCACCGATTTGCACACTGATCGCCGATCCGTCTGTCGATCAGGTGGACACTGACTTGCAGTGGCTACTATCGTGTGACGGAGTAGACCACTGAAAAGGCGACGGAGTGTTACAGGTTACGGAAACCACGCGGGCACGGCCCCCTCCCACGTGTCATAAAAGAAAGCTCCAGTGACGAACGCGGCAGCGAGAAGCACGAACAGATGTCGATTCTCAGCCCACTGGTCGAAACGGTCGGATGTCATCCGTGCCATTCCGACGATCGCAAAGAGCCCACCCGAGAGTACGTAGGCAGGTTGTGAGACGACGAGACCGTTACCGAAAAGCGACGCTCCCCCCATCGTGATGAGGGCTTTCTCTTTCTGTGTCGTGGTTGTCTCTTGTTTTATGTCTCCCACCAACCGTGAGAGCAGAAAGAGCGCCAGGGCTACTGTAACGACGGAGAGAGCTACGAAGCCCACTGTCTCCACATCGATCGTGTCGGCCATTCGGAAAGTGATTAGCTGACATACTAGTTAGTATTTTCCATCAGTATACGAAACCCTGCCCCGCTCGGATCGCTGTCTCTTTTCGACTACAGTTACACCGGAATCGGCGGACAACGGTCCCACGAAGCCGTCACTCGAGTTCGACCGTCTTCGACCTGATCTCGTCGCCCTCGCGCCACTGGTAGTAGCGGTAGGCCGTCCCCGCGATTTCGGTCTCCGAGACGGTCGCTCGCTCCGGGACGCCCTCGGGAGACACGGTGTCGCGTTCGGTCGACTCGACCCAGTCGGCCAGTTCGGCGGCGTAGGTCGCGACCGCGTCGATCGTCTCCGGATCACGCTCCGAAAGCCCCTCGAGCGTCTCCCGGAGGTCGTCGTCGAGGCCCGCTGGCGGCGTCGGTCTCTCACTACCGGAGTCGGTCATTCGTGTGTGCCGTCGCACGGCGACGACCGTAAAGCCGTCTCTCGACGGTCGCGGTGGCTGGGGACGGTACGCATACGATAGTAACAACTGCACCCATTTGCACACTAATCGCCGGTCTGTCTGGCGATCAGGTGCGCACTGACGTGCAGTGGCTACTATACGGCCCCGCGGCTGATATAACCACGATCGGAGCATCCTTTTTGTATCAGAACGTGGTCCGGTAGAATGACAATGGACTCACAGAAACACCGTTCAACGGAACGAGTCGTGTCGGTTCCCGGTCACCTCGAGTCCGCACAGGCGAAACTCGTGTACCTCTATCTCGAGGCGACCGACGGAGCGACCGTCGACGATCTCGGCGACGCACTGGCGATGAAGAAGATCGATATTCTGAGCGTGTTGCACTCACTCTCGAGTCGCGGTCTCGTCGAGAAACGCGGCGAGGAGTACGCCGTCGTCCCGTAGGGCCCCTGCTCGATGCCGTCGATGCAGTCCCGTCGGAGCCACTCGGTAGCAGTTGGTGTGTCGAAAGAAGCGTGTGGCGGTACGGTCACCGCCAAAATACCCGCGGAGAGTGAACGAGAGCCGACCTAGAACGTCTCGAGGTAGCGGTCGATCTCCCACTCGGAGACGTCGACGAGGTACTCCTCGAACTCCTGGCTCTTCGCTTCGACGAACTTCGGTGCGACGTGATCGCCCAGCGCCTCGTAGATGATTTCGTCTTCCTCGAGCGCGCGTACCGCCTGACCGAGGTTCGACGGCAGCGTCTCGATGCCGTACTCTTCGCGAGTCGCTTCGTCGAACTCGTAGATGTTCTCACGGATCGGCTCGGGACACTCGAGGTCGTTCTCGATGCCGTCGAGACCGGCGTGGATCATGACCGCGAACGCGAGATAGGGGTTACACGACGGATCGGGCGAACGGAGTTCGATTCGGCTCGCGGCGGGCACGCGGGCTGCCGGCTTACGAACCAGTGCGGAACGGTTCCGGTCGGACCAGGCGACGTAGACCGGTGCTTCGTAACCGGGCACCAGGCGCTTGTAGCTGTTGACCGTCGGGTTCGCGACCGCCGTGATCGCGGGGGCGTGCTCGAGAATGCCCGCGAGGTACGATCGCGCGGTATCCGAGAGGTTGAACTCGTCGTCCTCGTCGTGGAAGGCGTTCTCGCCGCTTTCCTCCATCAGCGACATGTGGGTGTGCATCCCCGAGCCGTTGATCTTCGGGATCGGCTTTGGCATGAAGGTTGCATGGAGGTCGTGCTGGGCGGCGATCGCCCTGACGACGGTACGGAAGGTAGCGACGTTGTCGGCCGTCGCGAGCGCGTCGTCGTACTCGAAGTTGATCTCGTACTGGCCGCGGGCGACTTCGTGGTGGCTGGCTTCGATCTCGAAGCCCATGTCCTCGAGCCCGTAGATGATGTCACGGCGAACGTCGCTGGCGAGGTCTTTCGGAGCGAGGTCGAAGTAACCGCCGTGATCGGCGGTTTCGGTCGTCGCACGGCCGTCCTCGTCTTCCTCGAACATGAAGAACTCGGGTTCGGGAGCGAAGTTGACCTCGTATCCCATCTCCTTGGCGCGGTCGAGGGCCTGTTTCAGCACGTGCCGGGGGTCGCCCTCGAACGGCTCGCCCGTCGAGGTGTCGTAGACGTCACAGATCATCCGGGCCGCCGCGGTCTCGTCGTCCTTGCGCCACGGGAGGACGGCGAACGTCTCGGGGTCCGGAACCAAACGCATGTCCGATTCCTGAATACGGACGAAGCCCTCGATCGACGACCCGTCGAAGTAGATTCCCTCGGTGAACGCTTTCTCCGCCTGACGGGCGGGAACGGCGACGTTCTTGACAGTTCCCAGGATGTCGGTGAACTGCAGGCGCAGGAAGTCGACGTCGCGTTCTTCGATCTCGTCCAGCACGTCCTGTTCTGCGGAAGTCAGCTTTCCGTTTGCCATCTTTTGCTCGACTAATCCATCAACTTCCACTATTAAAGCTCTACTGTTCTGGGCGAATATGCGCTCTCTGTCTCAATAGTGGACGATTGTATCTGTGCCTCGCAATATCTGCGAGTCGAGTTGAGATGCGTTCGGAAACGGAGGGCGATATTCGAGAAACGTTTTCGAAGGGGCGATCCGAGTGGGGTGATCGTCTACCGGGAAACGACGGGACGGCGCGACGAAGCGGAGCCGTCCCATCGAGGACGCTTCGCGATCGTCGTCCCACAGTCGGGACAGACGTACGCGACCGCGTTCGCTCGAGTGTGACGGGTCCAGTCCCCGTCCTCGTCGGCTGGGCTCGTGTGGGAACACGACCAACAGTAGAGGAGAGATTTCCGACGAATCGACGCGTCGACGCGTTCGTCGCGTTCGTCGCCGGTGGTGGGGTCGAAACGGGTCATCGAATGCGGTAGGGGCTCCAAGAGTATAGGGCCTTTTTATAACGGTTAATTCGGAGCGACGCTCGCCGCTACAGTACCAA
The DNA here is from genome assembly GCF_000337895.1 of Halobiforma nitratireducens JCM 10879. Lineage (GTDB taxonomy): Archaea > Halobacteriota > Halobacteria > Halobacteriales > Natrialbaceae > Natronobacterium > Natronobacterium nitratireducens. The sequence continues at coordinate 22,766 of NZ_AOMA01000183.1, read as the reverse complement.
CTGCAACGATTTGCACACTGATCGCCGATCCGTCTGTCAGGTGCGCACTGACTAGCAGTCGCTACTATCGGCCCATCAACTGTATCAGCCCTCAAACCGTACCCACTGCATGGCCGATTCCTCACCGAAACCGGAGCGCCTCGAGGACGCCGACGACCTCGAGGCGTTCGTCGCCGAGCGCGACCTCGCGCTCGTCGACCTGTTCACGACCGGCTGTCCGACGTGCCAGGCGATGGAACCGGTGCTGGGAAACGTCGCCAGGTCGACGGGCGTTCCCGTCGGACTGGTCGACCTCGGGGACGATCCGCGGCTGATCGAGCGGTTCGAGGTCCAGTCGGTTCCCGCCCTCGTTCTCTTCCGCGACGGCGAGCGCGTTGCAGGCCTCGCCGATGGCTTCGTCGGCGGCGACGACCTCGTCTCGTTCCTCGAGGAGCACGCACCTGACGCGATCGACGACGGCGCTGTGTCCAGTGTGTCCACCGGTGGCACGTAGACGCGCCGTCCGGTCTACGAACGCTTAAGACCGATCGGTCGTACCCATCGGACGTGACGACCGAGGGTGCGACCCTGCTTGCCGTACACTGTGAGACCCTCGCCGAGCGAGGCGATCCCGCGACGGCCGATCTCCTCGAGTACTTCGATCCGGACCTCGTCTACGTTACTCGGGACGGCTTCGACCCCAGAATCGCGAGCCGGCTTCGGCGTGCATTCGACGGGCCGGTCGTCAGGGCCGTCGATCCGACCCGCGACGGCCCACAGGTGGTGACGGCCGCCGGCGTTCGGTTCCTGTTCGTCGACACACCCGACGCGTTGGGAGCCGATGCAGGCGATGCTCCGCGGACGGACATCGACTACGTCGTCTGTGATGGCCTCGAGACGAGAACCGACGCCGTCTCGCTTGAGGTCGACCTCGCTGGCCGAGCGGCGATCGCTGACTATCGGCTCCGGGCACGGAGCGGCGACACCGGCCCGACGTTTCTCACCGGCGCGCTCGAGGCGGGCTACGACTACGTCTGGACGGCGATGGCCGACGGGACCCGCGTTCGCCTCCCCATTCGCGGCTGCGGCCCGCGTCGACGGCCGGGAGCCGACGAACTTCCCTGTCTCACCTGCGCTCCCGACGGCTCGATCGCCGTCACTTCGGTTCCTGCGGATCGGTTCGGTCTCGCGGCCCTTGAAGGGGTCGGTCCCGAGACGGCCGACAGGCTCCGCGCGGCCGGGTTCGACGACCGGGCCGCGGTCGCCGACGCCTCCCTCGAGGCGCTGCGCTCGGTGCGTGGGATCGGAACTGCTACCGCCGAGACGATCCGCGGGAGCGCACGTGCCATTGCCGAGGGGCGAGTCGTTCGCCGAACCGATGCCCCAGTCCCACCCGTGGACGGATCGCTGCTGTTCGTCGATATCGAGACCGACGGCCTCCACCCGACTGTGATCCCGTTGATCGGCGTCTACGATCCCGGCCGCGACGCGTACGTCGACTTCGTCGACGAGGAACCGACCCGGAACGACGCCGGCCGCGCGACTCGAGCGTTCGTCGACTGGCTCGCCGCCGAGTACGATCGGCCCGCCCTGGTCGCCTGGAACGGCCGGGAGTTCGACTACGTCCACCTCGAGCGATTCGTCACAGCGCACGCGCCCGCGTACCACGACTACTGGCGCGAGCACGTCTCCCGGTACGATCCCTACGACTGGGCGGTCCGGCAGGACAACGCCATCCTCCCCGGACGGACGAACCGCCTCGCGGACATCGCCGCCGCGCTTGGCTGCGAACGCGGTCCCGACGCCGCGGCGATGGACGGACGGACGTTCGCCACTCGGGTGCGGCGACTGCTCGAGCGTTCCGACGGCGAAGACGAGTGTGAACGTGAGATGCCGACCGACGACGCCGTCCCCGCCGGCGTGGACTGGGAGCGAGCCCGTCGCTACTGCGAGGCCGACGTGCGGGAGGTAGCGGCGGTCTACGACGCGCTCGCGTCGGCTCCCGAGCCGACGGGAACGACGGCGGAACCGAGCGACGAACAGCCGACGACACAGACCGGCCTCACCGACTTCTGAGTGGACACGCATGGACGAAGACAGGCCTACCGACGACCTCTCGCTCACCCCCGACGAACTTCGGGACAGCTACCCGACCAATCGCTACCACGGCCAGCTCCGCGAACGGATCACACTCCCCGCGCAGTCGGCGGACTATGTCCCTCCGGGAGAGGTCCTGCCGGCGAAACTCGCCTCGAGGCTCCCCGTTGACCTCTGGAGCCACCAGGCCGCGGCTCTCGAGGCCCTCGCCGACGGCGAGAACGTCTGTGTCTCCACCTCGACGTCCTCGGGGAAGACCTACGTCTACGGGCTCGAGATCGCACGCAGGGCGCTCGGTCGCTCCGAACGTACAGACGAGGTTCGTGCGCTACTGGTCTATCCCACCAAGGCACTCAGCCGCGACCAGGAGCGGGAGCTCGCGGAGCTGTTCGCGGACCTCGGGCTCGACCTGACCGTCGGCGTCTACGACGGCGACACCGACCCCAGTGACAAGGCTCGAATCCGCGAGGAGGCCAACGTCGTCATCACGAACGTCGCGGGGCTGAATCAGTACCTCGAGGGACACCACCGCTGGGCCGACGTTCACGCGAACTGTGAGCTGGTCGTCGTCGACGAAGCCCACTCGTGGACGGGTATCAGCGGTATGCACGCGGCCTGGGTCCTCCGGCGGGCCCGTCGCGTGATCGACTGGTACGGCGGCGATCCCCAGTACGTCCTGACGAGCGCGACGATCGGCAACCCTGGGGAGCACGCGCAAGCGTTGACCGGCGAGCCGGCGACCGTGATCGACGACGACGGCTCCCCGAGTGGTCGTCGACACCTCGTGTTCTGGGAGCCGCCGGAAGACGAGGGAAGCGACGGCGACGCCCGTCCCAGCAAGCGCCCCGCGACCGTCGAGGCTCCGGAACTGTGGGCACACTGCTGTTATCACGGCGTCCCCTCGCTGCTGTTTTGTGACTCGCGGAAAGGCACTGAACTCGCGGTGGACCGCGCGACGGCGTTTGTCACCAGTGCGGCGTCGCCCTATCAGGGTAGCGTCGCCCTCGAGCCGTACAACGCCGGCCACGGCAAACGCTCGCGCCGCGAGACCGAATCGCGGCTCAAAGCTGGCGATCTCGACGGCGTCGCGACCACCAGCGCCCTCGAGGTCGGGATCGACGTCGGCGGGATCGATGGCACCGTCCTCGTGGGGTACCCCGGCTCGCGGAGTTCGTTCTGGCAGCGGCTCGGCCGCGCTGGGCGTGGAACACGCGAATCGCTCTCGGTTTTCGTCCCCGATCACGCGACCCTCGACGGGTACGTCAGCCAGCACCCGGAGTACCTCCTCGAGCAGGACCCCGAAGACGCGGTCGTCGACCTCGAGAACCAGCCGGTCTTCCTGCAGCATCTCCGCTGTGCGGCCCAGGAGTTGCCGGTGACCCGCGAGGACGCCGACAGATTCGGCGGACGCGAGCGTCTNTTGCCAGCCCGCTCAGAGATGTGTATAAGAGACAGCATCTACGCGGCCGGCGGGCGGGGTTTCGACGTGCGCGTGGCCGGCGACGAGTCGATCGACCACGAACCGATCGGCGAGGCCCGGGCGTTTCGGGACTACCACGAGGGCGCGACGGTGCTCTACCAGGGAGATCGGTACGAAGTACGGGCACTCCGGGACGACCGACCGCAACCGTTCGTCGAACTCGAGCCGGCAGACGTTGACTACTACACCCAGTCCCAGCGCCAGGTGGCGATTCACGACACCGAGGTCCGCAGGTCCCGGGAGGTCGAGGACGGGGCAGGGTTCCGACTGAACTGGGGGTATGGTACCGTGACGGTTCGGTATCCCACCTACACGAAACGCGACGTCGAGACGGGCGAGGTGCTCGAGACCGGACTCGAGACCGGCGTGCCACCGGTCGAGATGCGAACGCAGCTCTGCTGGGCGGAAGTTCCGACGGCGATCGAACGCGCCGTGACCGACGCCCACGCCGACTACCGCAACGAGGAGTGTGTGGACCTGCCGCCGCGGCTCCACGGCTACCTGGGCGGCATCCACGCCATCGAACACGCGATGATCGGCGTCGCCCCGCTGGAGTTGACCGTCGACTCGGACGACCTCGGCGGGCTGGCGACGAACCGGCTTCCCGACGCTCCGGAGACGAGCGGCTGGTTCATCTACGACGGCGTCGAGGGTGGCGTCGGCTTCTCCCGGCGAATCTACGAGGAGTACGAGGCCGTCGCCCGTCGTGCCAGGGAGCTGATCGTCGACTGTGACTGCGGTCGCGACGAAGGGTGTCCGGCCTGTCTCATGAGCGATCGCTGTGGCAACGACAACCGGCCGCTGTACGGTCCCGCGGCGACCGACGTGATCGACGCGCTACTCGGTGAGGGAGAGGACACGAGTGAGCGCGTGGTTCGGACGGTCAACTCGAGTCAGAGTCAGAGTCAGAGTCAGGGAAGCGACGACGCTGGCGACGAGACCGAACCGGAGCGGCGTCGACCGCCGGCATCGGTCTCCTGAGACGACTGGACAGCAGTCAGGACACACCCGATCCGTCTCGAGGCCCGTCGCGGAAGGCGACGGCGTCTCGAGACGGGTCGGTGTGTGCAGTCGTTTGTCCGGCAGTATGACCCGTTCACTCGGCTTCCTCGGGCAACTCCTCTGGCGAAATCTCGCCCTCGAGCAGCCGTTCGCCCAGGTCAGTGATCTCGTACATGCCATCCATCAGTTTCGTCAGGAGGCCGTGGTCAGCCAGTACGCGACAGCGGTGGGCGGCGTCGCGACCCCGACGGACGCCGTGTTCGTCGACGTGACTCGGGGCGAAGTTGTGGTTCTCCCGGAGCACCGCGAGAATCTCCTCGTCGTCGGGCTCGAACCAGTCGGGGCCCGGCGTGTCCTCCTCGAAGCTCAGGAAGCCGGTCGGGGTGGCGGTTCCCGTGGGGTCCGACGCGTCGGCTCCCGAATCGACGGGAGCGTCCGAGTCGTGATCGTTCGCGTCCGGGTTCATACGCCTTCGTTGGCGACGGCCAGTCAAGAAGGGTCGGGATCGGCGCGGCCGTCTTCAGCTAGGGTGTTGGTGGCTGATCTTCTCCGCAACGGTTCCGGGGACCGGCGTGCCACAGTCCTTGCACTTCCACGTCGGGGAGACCGTCCCCCGCTCTTTCTCCATGTCTTGCCTGAACTGGAGGACGGCACCGCAGACACAGCGGTGGGTCGAACGGGCCATATCAGGCGGTACGGTCGCGAGCCGATAAATATGTCCCCGTGGTGTAGCGACCGACCCGACGGTCCCCGCACGCGTCTGCAAGCACACGCTTGTCCAGCCTGCTCGAGGAAGCGAGTGTATGGACCCGAAACGCCCCGATGTCAGAATGGAGGACAAGCCGGACGAGGACGGGGTCGTCACCGGCCGCGACCGGAACCGAGAGGACGGCGGACGGGTTCGGGCGCTGTTCTCGCGGCTCGCGTCCGTCCTGCGCCGGGAGTAGCGACCGTTTCGTTCGGCTTCGGGCTCAGTCCGGTCGGTCCGACTCCTCGAGCAACCCGAGATCGGTCGCGATCAGGTCGGCGATGCTGTCGGCGATGTCGGGGTCGACCTCTGCGATGTCCTCGCCGTCGTGCAGTTGGTCGTTGTGTCGCTCGATCGACTCGGCCAGGTCCGAGAGCGGGACGCGGGAGGTCGTCTCGCACTCGGGACAGACGATCGGGACGCGGGGGTCGTCCCCGTCGGAATCTGTGGGAGGCATTCGGCGGATATCTCACGGCGACGATCAAAATCTAATTGGTCCGGGCTGGTCGGAGAACGGCACGGCGGTCGGCCCGCAACTCGAGGTCACGTCGGTCAGCCCGCTCGTAGCCGCCGTCCGAGGACGGCCACGGCCAGTCCAACGAACGCGACGATCGGACCGAACCCGGGCGTACTGTCGGTGTCGTCACGGTCCGCATCGTCACTCGAGTCGGCTCCATTCTGGCTGGTTGGTCCGGAGTCGGAGTCAGAGTCAGAGTCAGAGTCAGAGTCAGAGTCACCACCCGAGCCGGCGTCGCCGTCACCGTCGAGTTGCAACACCACGACCGCCTGGCCGTGCGATCCGTCCTCGTGGTAGGTCCAGCCGCCCGCCGATTCGTAGGGGACTGCAGCCTCGAGTGGGTCGACATCGGAGTCCCAGCTATCGTGGGCCTGCTGGACGTAGCCGACGAGTTCGACGTCGTCTGCGTCGTCGCCTGCGATCTGGGCCTCGCCGTAATCGACCGTCTCGTCCTCGGGGAGCCCGTGCCACTCGAGGCAGTGGGAATCGAGGTAGCCGTCGCCCTGGGGCAGGTCGTCGGTCGTGCCGAACTGGTCGGCGTCGAGCGGCCGGTCGTAGTGTTCAGTCACTGGATACTCGACGACGAAGGGGTCTGCGTCGGTGTGCCACTCGAGTTCGTCGCCGGTCGGGACCGTCACCGTCGTGTTCGGGACGCTCTCGCCGACGACGGGGTCGCCGTTCTCGTTCAACAGCGTGACACAGAGCTTTCCGGAGCCGTCGCCGAGATACGGCGTACGGTACGCGTCACGGGGGTTCACGTAGCTGATCCAGCTGCCGTCGTCGGCTGCGGCTTCGAAAAACGGGTCGTCTTCTCCGGGAACCTCCTGGACGTACTCCTCTTCGCTGACCCCACGTTCGGCTCGAGCCGGGATCGTCGCGCCGACCGGCGACGGTCCGTCGCTGCTCGAGTCGATCGGATCGACCGATTCCGTCGCGATCCCCGACCCAGCAGTACCGCCAGTCGCAGATGCGTTCGCCGCGGCCCCGGCCGCGACGACGCCGGCGAAGACGACCGCGATTAGTCCGATCAGACACAGCGTCTCGACGGCCGGTCGCGAGCGGCCGGACGAACTCACGTTCGGCTCACCTCCGAGCAGACGGCCGATCGCGAGACCTCGCCGAACGGCGTCGCGGTCCTGGCGAGGGGCCGCTGATCGTTCGGCAATCGTGACAGTCGTCGGTTCGTACCTGTCATACAGTCGACCATCGGACGTATCCGGTTGTATATATGACCTCCGTAACTCGGGGTAAGGGCCCCATACCTCCCCGAACCGACGGGAGTACGAGACAGCGCTTGCGTACCCACGCGAACCGACTTCCCGCTCGAGGGTGTACGGGGCCCGATGCACATTCGATCCACGAGACGGAAGCGAAACCGGGAGACGACCGACGCAGGCTCGACGTCGCGAACGGGCCCCATCGGAAAGCTGGCCGTCCTCGCGGGCGTCGTCCTCGCGGTCCTGTATCTCGTTCGACGCTACGGCTGGACCGAAAAGGTGGGGATACCGACGGTCGAAACGCTGGAGGAACGAGCCCCCTCGACGGAGTCGGTCCGTGAGCGAACGACCGACGCGGTTCCCAGCGACTTCCAGCCGATTCCGATCGGTGGCCGGAGCGGAGACGGCGGGGGCGAAGACGAAGACAGAGACGGAGACGAAGTCGAAACCGGGAGCGAAACGACCGAAGCGGTCAGCGAGGTGATCGAGGATGCGGAGACGAACGTCGATCTGACGGACGAGGCGCGATCGGCGGAGGAGATCGCCGAGCGTGCAGACGAAGGGGTACCCGATCCCGGAGAGATGGCGGTCGGCGAGGAACTCGAGGACGAAATCCGCGACGAAGAAGGGGCCGACGACGAGACGGAGTCGGGGACGGCCAACGACGACGACGACGATGACGACGACGACAACGACGACAACGACGGTGACGAGACGTAATCGGCAACGCTCGTACACACCCCCGATACCTCTCCCGCGTATCGGGCCGACTCCGAACGGTTCAGAGAGCGTGGCCCTTATGCGCCGCTCGTCCCTAGCCGAAATCGATGACTGACGGGGACGTCGCGGCCTTTACCCATCTCGGAGCGACGGTTCGCGGGGCGCTCTCCGAACGCGGCTTCTCGACGCCGACGGCACCACAGCGGCTAGCGATCCCGCCGCTTGCCGCTGGACAGAACACGCTCGTGATCGCGCCCACCGGGAGCGGCAAGACCGAAACCGCCATGCTCCCCGTCTTCGACCATCTCGTCGCCGAAGACGGGGGCCGACCGGACGGGTTCGGGGCGCTCTACATCACGCCGCTGCGGGCCCTGAACCGCGACATGCTCGAGCGTCTCGAGTGGTGGGGCGAGTACCTCGATCTCGAGGTCGATGTCCGCCACGGCGATACGACCGACTACCAGCGGAGCAAGCAGGCCGAGGACCCGCCGGACGTCCTCATCACGACCCCCGAAACGCTGCAGGCGATGCTGACGGGCGAACGGCTACGCGAGGGGCTGCAAGACGTTTCCCACGTCGTGATCGACGAAGTCCACGAACTCGCGGCCTCGAAACGCGGCGCGCAGTTGGCGATCGGGCTCGAGCGCCTGCGGAATCTCGCAGGCGAGATGCAACGTATCGGGCTCTCGGCGACGGTCGGCGATCCCGAAGACGTGGCTGGCTTTCTCACCGGCGGTCGACCATGCGAGATCAGGGAGATCGACGTCGGGAGCAACGTCGACGTGACAGTTCGCAAACCCGAAATCACCGACGAGGACGAGGAACTCGCCGGGAAGTTGATGACCGAGCCCGACACGGCGAGCCACGTCCGGCTGATCCGGGACCTGGTCGCGGACCACGAATCGACGCTGATCTTCGTCAACACACGTCAGACAGCGGAGGCGCTCGGCTCGCGATTTAAAGAACTCGACCTGCCGATCGGCGTCCACCACGGGTCGCTCTCGAAGGAGGCCCGCATCGACGTGGAAGACAGATTCAAATCGGGGGCCCTGGACGGGTTGCTGTGTACGTCCTCGATGGAGCTGGGAATCGACGTCGGGAGCGTCGATCACGTGATCCAGTACAAGAGCCCACGGCAGGTCACGCGGCTCCTCCAGCGGATCGGACGTGCCGGCCACCGTCAGGACGAGGTCTCGAGCGGGACCGTCGTCACGACCCGACCGGACGACACCTTCGAGGCGCTGTCGATCGCGCGCCGTGCCCGCGAAGGCGAGGTCGAGCCGGCGGCGATTCACGAGGGCAGCCTCGACGTGGTCGCCAATCAGGTGCCGGGTATCGTCCAGAGCCGCGGGGATACGCACGTTCGAGAGGCCTACGATACCGTCTCCCGGGCGTACCCGTTCCGTGACCTCCGGGCGGAGACGTTCCGCGAGGTCGTCTCCGAACTCGACCGCAACCGGATCGTCTGGTTCGACGAGGGCGAGGACCGCATCGAGACGACCGGTGGCACCTGGCAGTACGTCTACGCGAACCTCTCGATGATCCCGGACGAGGAGACCTACGACGTTCACGACATCGCCTCCGGGGGACAGATCGGTACCTTGGACGAGCGGTTCGTGGTCAACTTCGCAGAGCCGGGCGAAATCTTCGTCCAGCGCGGCGAGATGTGGCGGATCAGCGAGATCGACGACGAGGAAGGGCGGGTGAAGGTCAGTCCGATCGAAGACCCTGCGGGAGAAGTCCCCTCCTGGATCGGCCAGGAGATTCCGGTTCCCGCCCCCGTCGCGGGCGAAGTCGGCGAGATCCGCGAGGTCACACGGCCGCAGTTCGAAGTCGGTGCGGACGCGGCCGCCGTGGGTCGCGAACTGTCGGGTCGGTATCCGGCCGACGAGTACACGCTCGCCGAGGCCTGCGAGCAACTCGAGCGACAGGTCGAAAGCGGGTCACCGATGCCGACGGCAGAGCGGATCGTCCTCGAGCGCCAGGGGCGGACGATCGTCGTAAATGCCCCGTACGGCCACACGGCAAACGAGACGCTGGGCCGTGTCCTCTCGTCGCTGCTGGGCCAGCAGTCGGGGTCGTCGGTCGGCCTCGAGACGGACCCGTACCGGATCGAACTCGAGGTTCCCACCTCGGTTGCGACCAGCGACGTGGTGGAGATTCTGGAAGAGACCGATCCCGATCACGTCGAGACGATCGTCGAACTCGGGCTGAAGAACTCGGACGCGCTGGCCTTTCGGCTCGCGCAGGTCTCTGCGAAGTTCGGTGCGCTCAAACGCTGGCAGGGCCAGGGCCAGGGATCGGGTCGGCTCTCCAACGAACGGCTACTGGCGGCGCTCGAGGACACCCCGATGTACGACGAGGCGATCCGCGAGGTGTTCCACGAGGACCTGGACGCCGAGCGTGCGAGCGCGGTGCTGTCGGGGATTCAGTCCGGCGAGATCGATCTCGTGACCCATCGCGGTCGGACCCCGGTCGGTCAGGGCGGCCGCTCTTCGGGCGGCAAAGAGCTGCTCGCGCCCGAAAACGCCGACGCGAGCGTCATCGAAACGGTCCGGGAACGGATTCGAAGCGACCGGGTCATCCTCCTGTGTACCCACTGCAAAGACTGGAAGGTGAAGACGAAGGTCAAACGCGTCCGTGACCAGCCGGAGTGTCCCGAGTGTGGGTCGACTCGCATCGCATCCCTGAACCCGTGGGCCGACGAGGTCGTCCAGGCGGTTCGGGCGGCGGAAAAAGACGAGGAACAGGAGGAGATGACCGAACGTGCCTACCGGGCCGCGAGTCTGGTCCAGAGCCACGGCAAGCAGGCAGTGATCGCGATGGCCGCCCGCGGCGTCGGGCCGCACAACGCCGCGCGGATCATCAACAAACTCCGCGAGGACGAGTCGGCGTTCTACCGGGACATCCTCTCGAAAGAACGGGAGTACGCGCGGACCCAGTCGTTCTGGGACTGAAACCGCTGGCCCCCGGCTTCGAACGCGAGGACCACCTTTCTTTGGCCACGATCGACCCGCTTCGGATCGGTCCTCTCGAAGACACGGGAGACGGATCACATACCCCGCTATATCACACCTGTTCTTTTCCCCCGTCGACTCCCAACAGCGCCCGAATGGGTTCCGGACCTCCCTCGAGACGAACGGATTCGGCGAGCGACCGAGCCGAGCTGGATCGCCTCTCCCGACTCGGGGGCTTGCTCTCGGCGGCTGACATCGCCGGGTTCCGCGTCGACCCGGACGGGACGATTCTGGGTGTCAACGACGCCTTCGCGTCCCTGATTGGAGACGACCGATCCACTCTCGTCGGGGAGCCGATCGATTCGATCGTCGCGGAGGGTGACCTCGCGCTGTCGGCGCTGCTCGAGCACGACGACTGTAACCCGCCCACGTCGCGACCGCTCTCGGTGCACACGGTGGCGGGGACGACGGTCGCCTGCGACGTCCACCTCGAGGTGTTCCGTCGCGGCGACGGCGATCCATGGGTCGGTGGCCTCCTCGATCACAAGTCGGACGCCGAAGCGAACGCGGCGGCCGACGCCGACCTCTCGTACGGACGGACGTTCCGCGCGCTGGCCGACGCGTTGCCCGACGGGATCATCGTGCTCGATACGGACAGCGACGTTCGGTACGCCAATCCCGCCGTCGAGCGTATCCTCGGTCACCAACCCGAAGAGCTCGTCGGCTCGAGCAAAGTTCGGATCATTCCGCCGCGGCTGCGACAGGCCCACCTCGACGCCCTGCAGCGGTACCTCGAGACGGGCGACCGGAACCTCAACTGGACCTACGTCGAGTTACCGGGCCAACACAGCGACGGTCACGAGGTTCCGCTGGGCGTGTCGCTCAACGACTTCGTCCACGACGGCGACCGGTACTTCGTCGGCCTCTTCCGGGATATCACGCCACGTAAGGAAGCCGAACGGACGCTCACGGAGAACGTCGCTCAACTCCAGTCGGTAGCCTATCTCGGCGAGCACGCGCTAGATTCCACCGACGCCGACGACCTCCTCGAGAAGACGACGGCGCTCGTCGCGGCGGGGCTGGACGTAGACTGTTGTGCGGTCTCGGAACGCGTCTCCGAAAGGGACGCGGGCGGAGGCCGGCGGATCGACACGCGAGCGAGCATCGGTTGCGAGACGGTGTTCGGTACCGCATCGGTCGACGGGTCGGACGGCCGGACGGGCGACGACACTGACGCGGGCGACATCCGATCCTCGCTCGTGTCGGATGCACTCGAGGCAACCGACGCCGTGGTCGACGACTTCGAGGAGGGGGTCGCGACAGCGGACGGTGTGTCGATTCACGAGGCCGTCGCCGTCGCGATCGGTCCCTCGTCCGACCCGTGGGGCGTCCTCGAAACCTACGCTACCGAGCCCCGCAAGTTCCAGGATCACGACCTGGACTTTCTCGAGAGCGTCTCGTCTATCCTGGCGACCGGCATCCAACGCCAGGAGTACGAGCGGCGACTCAGCGAGACCGTCGACGAACTCGAGGCGTCGAACGAACGCCTCGAACAGTTCGCGTACGCGGTGTCTCACGACCTGCAGGAACCGCTGCGGATGATCTCGAGTTACCTGCAACTCGTCGAGAACCGGTACGGTGACGATCTCGACGAGGACGGCCGGGAGTTCATCGAGTACGCCGTCGACGGAGCCCGGCGTCTGCGACAGATGATCGACGGGTTGCTCGCGTACTCGCGAATCGACACGCAGGGCCAGCCGTTCGAACCAGTCGATCTCGGGGCCGTCCTCGAAGACGTGACGACCGATCTCCAGGTCTCGATCGAGGACAGCAACGCCAGGGTCGTCGTCGGGGACCTGCCGGTCGTCGAGGGCGACGCCGGACAACTCCGGCAACTGTTCCAGAATCTAGTGAGCAACGCGATCAAGTACAGTGGTGACGACCCTCCCTCGATCGAGGTGACGGCCGACCGTGAGGCCGACCGCTGGGCGATCACCGTCCGCGACGACGGGCTCGGGATCGACCTGGATACCCAGGAGCGACTGTTCCAGATGTTTCAACGCGGCCACGACGTCGACCCGGACGGGGTCGGAATCGGGCTCGCGATCTGTCGGCGCATCGCTCGTCGTCACGGCGGCGATATCGCCGTCGACTCGGACCCCGGCGAGTGGACGGCGTTTACCGTGACGCTGCCAGCGACCGAGTCGGAGCAACTCGAGTCAGGATGTCAACGGGCGGAGTGATCAGTCGAAGTCGGCCGCCGGCTTCGTCATCACACACGGAACGACTGGTACGTCGTCCGCTGGCGTGCCGTCGGACCGAAAACCGATCCGCCATACGATTTATGAGATATCGGCAGAGTTATCTTTGCAATGCCATCGTACTCCGTCCTCTTCGTCGAAGACAGTCACTTCATGACCCAGCACGTCAGCCACACGCTGGAGTCGGAACACGGGTTCGAGGTCGAGGCCGTCGCGACGGCCGACGAGGCCCGCGCCGTCTTCGACGCGTCGACGTTCGACTGTGTTATCTCGAGTTACGAGCTGCTCAACGAGAGCGGAATCGAACTCGCCGCGTCCCTCGAAGAGGCGGCCGACGAGGCCAACGTCCCGTTTATTCTCTTTACCGGGAACCCGCTCGAGCCACTGGTCGAGGAAGCTCTCGAGGCGGGCGTCTCCGCGTTCGTCAGCAAGAGCAATCACGCGACGGGGGACATGAACGTCTTCGCGAACCGGATTCGGCTGGCGATCAAGGCCGCACAGTGACAGTCACGGACAGAAACCGGTGACGACGGTGGTCGGGGGAACGGGTCCGTAACGACCATACGAATCGCCCTCGTCGTCTCCCACATGAACGTCGCGCCGGGCGGCTGGAAGTACGCGATCATCCCGCTGCTCGCCGCCCCGTTTGCACTCCTGTACAGCGTCGCTGCCAGCCTACTCGCGCTGGCCGTCGGCGTCGGAACGCTCGCTTTTTTCCGCGATCCCGACCGTACGCCACCGCCGACCGGCGTCGTCTCGCCGGCCGACGGGACGGTCTCGGTGCTCCGGACCGAAGGTGACCGCGTTCGTCTCGGCGTCTTCATGAACGTCTGGCACGTCCACGTCGTTCGCTCGCCGTTTTCGGCCACAGTCGACGGCCTCGAGCACGTCTCCGGCGCGAACCGTCCCGCGTTCTCCAAGGAGTCCGATCGGAACGAACGCGTTCACCTCCGTCTCGAGACCGACTCGTCGGCGGTGTCGTCGATCGATCCACTCCAGGCTGCCGAGAGAGACGAGACGCAGGACCCACAGCCCGAACGGGACTCCGACGCCACCGTCACCCTCGTGGCCGGTGCCTTCGCCCGGCGTATCTTCCCCTACGTCGAACCCGGCGACGACCTCGAGCGAGGCGATCGACTCGGTCACATCGCCTTCGGGAGCCGGGTCGATCTGGTCTTTCCGCCGTCGGTCGATCCCGACGATATCGCGGTCGAACCCGGCGATTCGGTGACCGCCGGCGAGACGGTAGTTTTCGACTCACACCCGGTGCGTGAGTGACCGCTCCGATGCGAGTGAAGCGGTTGCGACAGAGCAGTCGGTCCGGTCGACAGCCAACCCGTCGGTGTTCCCCGGCCAGACAGCCCGACAGGTCAATATAAAATATCTGTCCTGGGTGTCCGGGGTAGCACGAGCACGACCGGGAACGCAAACGTGTCGGCGCTCGAACGTAGCTTAGAGGTCGACAGCCTCTCGCGCCTCCTCGAGATGCCGGCGCTCGATGACGACCTCGTCGGCCCGGTCGTTGGCCTCGTCGGGATCGTACGCCGTTGCGACCTCCCGGATCGCCTTCATCGATGCGTCCCGGACCAGCGCCTCGAGATCAGCACCCGTATATCCCTCGAGTTCGGCGGCGAGGTCCCGAAGGTCGACGTCTTCTCCCAGTGGCTTCCCGCGCGTGTGGACCTCGAGGATTTTCTCGCGGGCCTCGCGACCGGGTTCGCCGACGAGAACGTGTGTATCGAGCCGCCCTGGCCGGAGGAGTGCGGGATCGATCTGGTCCTTGCGGTTCGTCGCGGCCAACACGACGAGGTTTGGATTCTCCCGCATTCCGTCCAGTTCCGTCAGCAGTTGTGAGACCACCCGCTCGGTGACCTCGTGGCCCTCGCCTCGGGCGGCCGTGATGGCGTCGATCTCGTCGAAGAAGACGATCGACGGCGCGGCCTGGCGAGCCCGCTCGAACACCTCGCGGATCGCTTTCTCGCTCTCGCCGACGTAGCGGTCGACGATCTCCGGCCCGTCGACGCGGACGAAGTTGACGTCGGTCTCCCCTGCAAGCGCGCGTGCGAGAAGCGTTTTCCCCGTTCCCGGCGGCCCGTACAGCAGAACTCCCGACGGAGGATCGGTGTTCGTCTCCTCGAAGAGTCGGTCGTACGTCAGGGGCCACTCGACGGACTCCCGCAGAGTTCCTTTCGCATCCTCGAGGCCGCCCACGTCCGTGAAGTCGGTGTCGGGCGACTCGGCGACGTACTCCCGCATCGCGGAGGGTTCGACCGACGCGAGCGCCTGATCGAAGTGGTGCTTCTCGACGACCGGGTCGCGGTTCCACTCGGTGCGACCGTCGGCGTCGGTCGGCCGACCGCGGATCGCCGCCATCGCGGCTTCGCTGGCGACCGCATCGAGGTCCGCGCCGACGAACCCGTGCGTGCGGCGGGCGATCGCGTCGACGCTGACGTCGTCGGCCAGGGGCATCCCGCGGGTGTGGACCTCGAGGATTTCCTTGCGCCCTTTCTCGTCGGGGACGCCGATCTGAATCTCGCGGTCGAAACGACCGCCCCGCCGGAGCGCGGGATCGATCGTGTCGACCCGGTTTGTCGCACCGATGACGATCACTTCGCCACGGGCGTCGAGGCCGTCCATCAGCGTCAGCAACTGGCCGACGATCCGGTTCTCGGCGTCGCCTTCGTCGTCTCGTGCACCCGCAATGGAGTCGATTTCGTCGAAGAAGACGATCGTCGGCGCTTCCTCACGGGCCCGTTCGAACGTCCGGCGCAGTTGCTCCTCGCTTTCGCCCTTGTACTTCGACATGATCTCCGGGCCGGAGATCGTCTCGAAGTGAGCGTCGACCTCGTTGGCGACCGCACGGGCGATCAACGTCTTCCCAGTGCCCGGCGGTCCGTACAGCAAAACCCCCGACGGCGGCTCGACGCCGAGTCGCTGGAACAGCTCCGGCTCCGACAAGGGAAGCTCGATCATCTCCCGAACCAACTCGAGTTCCTCGTCTAAACCGCCGATGTCCTCGTAGGTGACGCCGGAGCTCGGTCCCGATCCGCCGGCGGTGTCGCCGCTCTCGGTGCCCTCGAGTTCGGTCTCGAGGCCGGCGTCGTCGGTGCCTGCTTCCGAGGAGGTCGGGGATCGGCCCCCGGACCCGGTTTCCGACGCCGAAGTCCCCGGTTTCCGTTTCGATTGTGACGAACTCCCGTCCGCGTCGACGATCCGGATCGTCGTCGTACTCGAGATACGCACGTCGCCGTCCGGGTCCGTGTCGGCGACGGTGAACGGCTCCTGGCCGAACCCCTCGACGCGGATCTGTTCGCCGGCCCGGACCGGCCGATTTCGAAGCTTCTTGGTCGCCTTGCGCTCGGCGACCTGCCGTTGGCCGTCGGACACCGACGGCGGCGCGACGAGTGTCACGCGGTCGGCCTCGCGGATCGCCGACTTGTCTTTCGCACGGACGGTGACCGTATCGCCGACGTGGACGCCCGCGTTCGCACGGGTATCGCCGTCGATCTGGACGACGTTTTCGGGAACCGACGGATCGGCCGGCCACATCTTCGCGACGGTTCGGGACTTGCCGCCGATAACGACCGTGTCACCGCTCAAGACGCCCAGTTGTCGCCGCGCGAACTCGGGAATCCGCGCAACGCCGCGGCCGGCGTCCCGTTTCTCGGCGGCCCGTACCGTCAGCTGCACACCATCGTCGCTCGCGTTCGCACTCGGCTCCGGGTCCGGGTCCGACCCACTCATGGGGCGTACGTTCCGTCCGGGCTGCCTTGAGGATTGCCCTGCCGTTCGCGCTCGCGTTCAGGGTCGAGTCCGGATCGATCTCGATCCGGAGAAACGCCTTTGCGTATCCGTGTGGTGGCCCAGGTATGGTCGTCCAGACCGAGCGGGACGACGCGACGTGGTACGAATGCGAAAACTGCGGGCTGCTCTTCGACGAGCAGTCCGACGCGTCGGAACACGAGAGACACTGTGACGATACGGACCCGTCCTACATCCAGTGACCAGGACAGTCGGTAGCGGCCGGCGAAGACACCCCTCGAGAGCCCGAAACCAACTCACTCGAGACGGTCACGGTGCTCTTCGGCGAGTTCGCGGGCGCGCTCGAGCGTGTGGGCTTCGCTCCAGCGGACCCGTTCGGCGTCGCCGTAGGCCAGCGCGGTCTTGAGCTCGTCCCGCAACACGCCGTGATCGACCGAGTGGACGGTCCCGTCGGCGTCCCCGAGCTCGTAGACGCCGGGCCGATCGGGTGCACTCGAGACGGTCTCGCGGTCGAGGTCGTTCCAGGGTTTTTGCAGGGGCACGTTCACTCCTCCGAAGCGTCGTCTCCGTCGTCGGTGTCTTCCGTCCGCTCGGCGGCCTCCTCGTCCGTTCGGTCTCCGCTTGCGCCATCGTACTCTTCGCCGACGATCTCGTAGGCGTGCTCGCTCAACTCGTCCTCCGCGAAGACGAAGACCCGGCCGTCGACCGCCGAGAGATCCGCCTCGACGCGGATCGAGTACGCTTCGGTCGACACCGTCACTCCCGGAAACAGGACCTCCTCGTCGTCGCTCTCGAGCATGACCCGGCCGACGCCGGTCGTCTCGAGGATTTCGTCGTGGGTGTCACGATCGTTGACGTAGGTCATAACGCCCTCGATGCCGTCGGGGTCGGTCACGAGGACGTGCACGTCTTTCCCCGGCGGCGTAGTGATCGCACTCTCGACGGGTTTCGGCGGCCCGTGGTAGAACACCTCGCGATCGTCGAGATACTGGACGACGACGCCGCCGTCGACGAAGTCGACGCCGATCGTGCTCGGAGCGACGTTGCTGCGCGTGGGCGTGGTCATTGCACGAGGATTCGGCTGCAGCGGGGAAAAGGGGTACGTTCTCGCCCGCCTCGCTGTCGTGGTTCTCGGAACGTGCGGTCGAACCACCGTGTGCAGTGCTCACTCGGATCGTCAGCCGTAAGTATCCGTCCACCAGTGTACGGATATGGACGGCCGCGCCGTTGCGCCTGCAGCTGGGACGGTACTCAACGCGCTCGCGACCGGAGTCGGTTCCGCGTTCGCGATCGACCTCGAGACGACAGCGACGGTCGAACTCATCGACGACGGTGATATCGTCGGCGAGATCGACGGCCGGCCCGAGGCAGACGCCACGCTCATCGAACGTTGCGTTGCGCTGACGGTCGACGAGTTCGGGACCCAGGCAGGCCTTTCCGACGCCGACGTCGGCGCTCGCGTCCGCACGGAAAGCGAGGTCCCGATGGCGTCCGGGCTCAAGAGTTCGAGCGCCGCGGCCAACGCGACGGTGCTCGCGACGCTCGATGCGCTCGGCGTCGCCGACTCCGTCGAACGGATCGACGCCTGTCGACTCGGTGTCCGGGCCGCCCGCGACGCGGGAGTTACCGTGACAGGCGCGTTCGACGACGCCAGCGCCAGTATGCTCGGAGGCGTCACCGTCACGGACAACGCGACCGACGAACTGCTCGCTCGAGACGAGCTCGACCCCGACTGGGACGCGCTGGTGTACACGCCACCGGAGCAGTCGTTCAGCGCGGACGCCGACACCGACGCCTGCGAACGAATCGCGCCGATGGCCGAACTCGTCGCGGAACTCGCACTCGAGGGCCGCTACGGCGAGGCGATGACCGCCAACGGCTTCGCGTTCTGTGGTGCACTCGAGTTCCCGACCGGACCGCTGGTCGATGCCCTGCCGGACGTCGCTGGCGTCTCGCTGTCCGGCACGGGACCGAGTTACGTCGCCCTCGGCGAGCGACCGACGCTCGAGGCGGTCCGGGACAGGTGGAACGAGCGCGACGGAACGACACGGTTACTGGCGACGCGGACGGACGGAACGCGTACGCGACCGACGAACGATCACCCATGACTCGAGATGCTACTGCGGACGAGAACGACGAAACAGCACGGCGAACGCCCGAAGAGATGAGTCTCGACGAACTCCGCGAGGAGATCGAGACCATCGACCGCGAGATCGTCGAGCTGATCGCCCAACGGACCTACGTCGCAGACACGATCGCACAGGTCAAAGACGAGAAGGGGTTGCCGACGACCGACGAGGAACAAGAACAGCAGGTGATGGACCGGGCAGGGGAAAACGCACAGCGGTTCGACGTGGACGCGAACCTCGTGAAGGCGATCTTTCGGCTGCTGATCGAACTGAACAAGGTAGAGCAGCGCGAGAACCGGTAGCACGCGGCAGCGGTATTGCTACGTCATTCATCGGCCGGTTCTAGCGGAACTCGTTTCACCTCGATGTCCTCGTATCTTTCTCCGATGAGAGCACGTTTAGTGTCCGTGTTTCTGCAGTCGCGGCGTGGAACGCATCGAACACCGTCATTCCCTCGTCGTAGTAGTTCACCGCCTTCAGAACGATTTGTCGTTCTTCCTCGTCTCGGACAGGGACGAGTTCGAGCAGATTTGCCACGAGTGGGACATACTCAAGCTCGTACCGTTCTCGGGCGAGAAGGAGTTCGAGATAGGAGAAGACCGACGTTTCTACGTCGTATTCGTCGAGTGCTTTTTCTGCTGATTGTTGCAACCAGTCCGAATCTCTGGCGAGCGCGAGTAAAAAGTCGGTTTCGACGTAGACCGTCATCTATCGTCTCCGTTCTCACGGGCCGCAGCTTTCGCTTCTGCTTCGATGTCCGCCCCAATATCGTCGACAGACGCATCACGTAACTCGCCTGCCGCTTCACGGACTGCAGCGAAGTGGTCGTCCGCAACCGGAACGAGTTCGATTCTGTCCTCGTACGTGACGATGTGATACTTCTCGCCGTATTTTTCTCGTACGTCTTTGGGAATGTACAACCGCCCCTGCCCGTCCGTTTCTGCTGACACAGATACGGCTACGGTACCATAGACAGAGAATCTTACCACCAGTAAGGAATTGATGGTAAGACATCACTTTTCATCTGTCCGCATATTGGATATCGTCTACTGAACAAGATCAAACAGCGAGAGAACAGGTAACACTCACACGATCGATGTCGTTCGTCTCCGGTGTTCGAGACCGAGGACCACCCTCGCAGCGTTCCAAAACCGCCACCGAAGACATGTTTTGTGGTCGTGGCTCTTTTTCGACGATAGCGGGAGCAGTGTGCGTCTGTGTCATCCAAAATATCTCGAACGAGGACTGACCACTTCACCGACGCGCTCTCCCTCTTTCGGTCGTTTCTACTGCTGTGCACGGACGTTCCCTCGCGGAACACGTACTCCCGATCCGAAAGCGCCGAGGCCACCGAACACGCCCGATCCGATGAAAAGAGCTATCGGTGCGACGGTGGATTCAGATCACAATGCCCGACGCTCTCGAGGCACTGGACATCGACGGGATCGATACTGGCGTCCGGCCCACCGTCACCGGCTCGAACGAGAGCGGCGACCTCGCTGCCGGTCCGGCGACGCGCTCGAGCCGGCCTCGTCTCGGTCGCCCCGACACAGAGCGCCCTCGAGGCGAGCCCGGGTGGTCGGGTCCCCACGACGGGCGTCGTCGGTACTCCTCCTTGAGGACGACAGCACCGCTGCCAGCGAGTGAATCGAGGCCCGCTCCTGGGTCCGCCCTCCTTGCCGTTCGACTACGATGACCGAGACACCGACGATCGACATCGAGCCTGCGACGACCGACGAAATCGACGCGATCACGGAGCTGTGGGTGCGGCTCGCACGCGACCAGCGCAGCCACGACTCCGCGGTGTTGCCCGAGCCAAACCGCGACGCGATGCGGGAGACGCTCGCGGCCCACTGTGCCGGTGGCGGGCTGCTCGTCGCCCGCGTCGACGGTGATCTGGTCGGGTTCGCCTCGTTTTCGATCGAACGCGGTGCCCTCGAGCTCGATACCACTCGCGGAACGCTGTCGAACCTCTACGTCGACCCCGCACGTCGCGATCGGGGGGTCGGCACGGCGTTGCTCGAGGCCGCGGAGCGAACGCTCGCCGAGCGGGGCATCGACGTGCTGATGCTCGAAGTGATGGCCGCAAACGACGCTGCACGCAGGTTCTACCGGGAACGTGGCTACAATCCGTTCCGCGTGACGATGCGCCGGCCGCTCGAGGACCGGTCGGAAAACGACACACATTCAAAGGAGGACGGCTAACTACCGCCTGCCTGGTTCGCGTGCCAGGGGAGCATGGGCGGTTCATGCACTCGACTTGTAATCGAGACTTCGTGGGTTCAAATCCCACCCCTGGCTTAAATCCTTAGGTTCAAAGCCTCTACCAGCAGGTATCCGAATAGCCATCAATTCAGACGGTGGTAGTTCACCGAACCTCACGTTCAAAGCTTATTCTACCAGCGGTCAACAGGGGTGTTCAGCGTGAGCTCCGTGACAACCAAGTCCGGACCGACATGCGGAGCGCCCGGGTGCACCGAGGATGCCGATCTCGTGGTCCGCCATCCTAAACACGGGTATCTCGTCGTCTGCGACGGCTGCACCGGCGGCTACGTGGTGGTCAACCATGTCTGAAGACCTCGAGGGGAAGGTGAAAGACCTCGAGGCGTCCATTGACGATGCCCGGTTCCTGATCGATCACCTCGGCGATCGCGTCGACGAGCTCGAGGAGGAACTCACCGAGAAGGACCAGCGCATCCGCGAACTCAAGCAGACCGTCGAGTCGCTCGAGGACCGCGATCGCCTCATGCAGGAGGTTCACCGGAACGCCGCCGACACGCCGACCAAGCGTGCCGTTCGGTTGATCCAGACACTCAACAACGAAGCGGTCACGAACGGCCAGGCTGGCCAGGAGGAGCACGCAACGATGACCGCCCGTGAGGCGATGAAGTGCCTCGGCGGTGATGTCAGCCGGCCGACGATCTACCCCACGTTCGACCGCGCAGTCGAGCTTGTTGGCGACGACGATGTCCTCGAGTACCGCAAGGAGGACCGCTCGTCGCCGAAGAAGTCGCGGCTGATCCTCGACCTCGAGGTAGGCGACCTCCCGTCGACGATCGCTGGCTACGACATCCGCTGTCCAACCTACGAACAGAAGGGGTCACGATGAACACCGGCCGATCGGGTGTAAGATTCTTACAACACCGGGTTGCGGGGAAGCCCCCTCCACGACGGCCGTGTGTGAAAGCTCGGTTGTACTGACTCCAACCACACACGGACTCAACAAAATAACGAAACAGAAGATAATGAAAGCAATTGTACGATTAGCGTGGAGTGCGTTCGTCAATCGCTCGTCTCGCTCGGCTGTCGCTGCCGAAACACTGCAAGATTGGTGTTGTAAGAATCTTACACCGGTCACGGAAACAGCCGCTCGGTCGGGGTGGTCCTGATGAGCGCCAGTACCGCCGAACTCGTCGACTCGATCGGCAAGTTCCTTCGTCGGTACTACGACAAGGAGATCAAGCAGCTTGCCCAGAAGTATCCAAACGAGCAACGGTCGTTGTATGTCGACTGGGACGACATCTACCAGTACAACGACCGCGAGCGCGACATCAACACGCTCGCCGAAGACATCCTCGAGAATCCCGAGCAGATGCAGCGGTACTTCGAGGAAGCGCTCCGGCAGTACTATCTCCCGATCGACATCAGCCTCGAGAACGCACACGTCCGGTTCACGAACCTCCCCGACGCGGAGAGCTACAACATCGGGGAGCTCTCCCCGTCCCGGAAAGATGGCAACCTGATCGCCCTTCAGGGCCAGATCGCGAAGAAGACGAAGGTCGCCCCGATCCCGACCGAGATCGCCTACGAGTGCCAGCTGTGCGGGACGATCAACCGCGTCCCGGCCGCGAACGGGTTCGACGAGCCGCACGAGTGCAAGGGTTGCGAGCGGCAGGG
>NZ_AOMA01000182.1 GCF_000337895.1 Halobiforma nitratireducens JCM 10879 | reverse complement strand
CATCGGGTCGGAACCGCTCCCACGGCTGGAGCGTGATCTCTGCGGCGACCTCCGGCGTGGAGATCGCCTCGAGGAAGGAGTAATCCTCCCGCAGCTCCCGGTATTCGGGCAGGTATCGCCCGGCCTGGCGCATCATCCACACCGGGGGGCGTTCGGTGGGTTCGCCCCGTGCAGCCTTGCGGAACAGGTCGTTCATGCCCGCCCGTAAGCGAGGGGGTGGCCTAATAGTTGTGAAACCCACCGCGGTGGCCCTGCGGTGGGGCGACGAGCCTCGGACAGCCGTCGGTGGGTGCATATGTAGCCCCTACTTATTACTATCTGGTTACGCTGGTACGGCTGTAAAATACAGCCAGATTATATAGGTGGGGCCGGACACGTTCGTGGTGGAGACGATATCGCCACTGTGACCGGTGACGGAATCACCGACCCGCGGGAACGGGACGGATGTTTTTTGAGAGTGGCCGCGTACCCAGGCGTATGGGCTCGTACGAAACGCGGACGGTCGGACTGCTACGGCGGATACTCTGCAGTTCGATCCACGGCTATCTCGCGCTGGTTTTCGGCCTCGCGTCGATCGGACTGGTGTTTGGCTACGCGTCCGATTCGATGTACGGCGTCAGCCACGGGATCAACCTCATCGCATACTGGCACGTCCCGCTCGCGCTGGTCGGTGGACTCGCGTTGACGGTGACGTTCCTCGGCTGTGTCCTCTATCTCCTCACCGGCACGCGCTTCTGGGAACAGCTCGCCCACGGCTCCGCCGAACTCGGCTTCGTGTTCGCGACGCTAACGCTCGTCACCGGCAGCGCGTGGGGACGGGTCATCTGGAACACCTGGTGGGACTGGTCGGACATCCGGCTCGTCACGTTCCTGTTCGTCTGGTTCATCTACGCCGGCTACCTGATCATCTACTCGAGTGGCGGTGGAGCGGGCCGGGTCTCCCGGCTCGCGTCCGTCTACGGCGTCGTCGGGTTCATCACCGTCCCGATCTCCTACGCGTCGACGCGGCTGTGGACCGCTCGCCTCCACGCGCCGTCGATCGGCAACCCGGACGCGGAGGCCGCCATCACGGCCTCGGTCCTGTTCGTGTCGATGATCGGCGTCCTGTTTCTCTATCTGTACCTCCTGGGTGCCAGGGTTCGCCTGCACGAGCTGGCGACTCGCGTCGACTCGCTGAAAAACCGCACGCGGACGGAAACCTACAAACCGACGGAGGGTCAGTGATCAGCCATGGACTACCTGCTACTGTTCGCGTACGGCACGGTGTTCGGAGCCCTCGTCATCTACGTGTTCTACCTGCGAAACCGGCTCTCGGAGCTCGAACAGCGACTCGAGGACGTGACGACCGATCACGACTCGAGTCGACAGGACTGAGACCGGTTGCTAGCGATTTCTCGGTGCAACCGCGACCTGGAGTGGACCCACCGGAACTAACGTACAGGACACGAGACCGACGACGATTCGTCGGTTCTGCAACGGCGACGTCTCTTCCGATTACGTCGGTGAACCGTACCCCAGTCGACGGGACGGTCGTCGATCGGAGGCCTCGAGACGGCGGAGACGGCGGAGACGGCGGGACGGCGACGAGCTGTCACTCGCGTCTGAGGGTTCGCTGTGCCCACCCGGTCGCACCGTCCGGGAACGGGTCCGATCGTTCCTCCGGCTGGACAGTTCCTTCGCCGTCGACCGTTCGTGCGTACACGTCGTAGCTGTCCGGATCGCCGTCTTCCGGCTCGATCTCGTATAGCCACTGGCGCGTCGTGTCCGGCTCCGGAAGTGGGTCGCTCATCGTCGCGTCCTCCCAGCTGTCGCCGCCGTCGATCGACACTTCGACCGACTCGACGCCGCGAGCCCCAGCGTAGGCGTGCCCGACCAGCTGAATGCGACCGTCCTCGAGGCGGTTGATCCGGTCGACCTTGGTGACCGCGTTCACCGCTCCCATGCCGTGCCAGCCGCGTTCTTCCCAGTAGCCGCCTTCTTCGTCGTCGATGATCTCGATGTCCGTGAGCCACTTGACGTGGAGTTTGCCCCACCGGTCGGGGACGAGCAACCGCACGGGGTAGCCGTGACCGGCGGGAAGCTCCATCCCGTTCATCCCGAACGCGAGCACGGACTCCTCCAGGTCAGCGAGTGGGACCGAGTAGAAGTAGTCGTCGGCCCCCTCCAGCATCGCGTACGCTCCCTCGTCTTCGATGCCGGCGTCCTCGAGGATATCCGTCATCCGAACGCCGGTCCAGACGGCGGTGTCGAGCTCTTCACCGTCGATATCGTCGCTCAGACACCGGATCGCCTTGTATCGGTTGACGGTCTCGTACCCCCGGACATCGTCGTAGTCGAGTTCGAGTTCCTCCTCGACGAGCCCCGATACCGAGAGTGTCCAGGCGTCGGCGTCGATCGACGGTGGGCTCGGGTTGATATCGACCTGGTAGAACTCGCCGATCGCGGAGATCATGGGCTTGATGCCGTCCGCGTCCAGCCCGGCGTCGTGGGCCTCCGAGACCAGATGCTCCGCCTCGAGTCGGGTCGCACGCTCCTGTAGTTCCCGTTCGGTCCGCTGGGTCTGCTCCCGGCGGACGAGCCCGAGTCCGTGCGCGACGACGTTGTACCCGGCGACCACCGCGACCGCCTGAACGACCGACCGACGGTCGGGGCTCACGTCGGTGGTGTCACGACCCGAGGCCGACAGCAGATCGAACCCCGCAACAACGGCAGCGCCGACGATCGCCGGGAGCACGACGGCGCGTGCGACGCCGACGACCGGATAGGCCACCAGGAAGACGAGCACGGCCGAGACCGCAACGCCGACCGGCTCCCGTGAGGAGGGGCCCGCTCTCGTGCCCAGTCGATAGCCAGCAAGCGCCACCGCACCGACGATCACGGACAACAGCCCCCCGGAAAAGAGGAGACTCAACTCGAGTGCGAGGTCACCGAACCGTTGGATTATCGCGGAGACGAACCAGCCCGGCAACACCTCGAGGACGAGCCGGTTGAACGCGGAAACGAGGAACCGCTCGGAGGTCGCGTAGATACCGAACGACGTCGCGACCGCCGAGATACCTGCAGCAAGCAGCGTTACGACCGCGACGAGCCGGCGATCGGTCATCGGCGGACCACCCGAACCGACGGTCCCGTTCGAGCTGTCCGAACCGATCGGTCGACGCCGGGGATGGCTCCTCGAGCGGTCGTCGGTACGTCGATCCCGTCTGTCATGGCCAGTACTCGGGGACCCGCGTAATTAAAAACCCGCCTCGTTATCCCAGATCGGGAATCGATGGTATCGAATCGGAAAGAAAATATTTGCTCCCGGAAACCGATAGTTCGGTTTCAAAAATCGGTGGGGACGGCGTTCGGGTCGTTAGTTCTCGTCGTACTGGTCGTACCCGTCCTCGTCGTCTTCTCCGGTGTCGTCTTCACCGTCGGTCTCGTTCAGGTCGGTCTCGGCGTGTGCCCCGTGGAGGTCGGGCGTCTCGTTTTTCTCGGTCTCGGGGTGATCCTCGGGATGTTCGCCCTCGTGGGCCCGGACCGTCAGGTCGTCGGCCTCGAGTTCGTCGCCGTCGAAGTGTCCTTCGGCGACGACGACCCGGCCGTCGGACATGGTCTCGGGCATCTCGCCGTCGTAGGTTACCGACTTGGTGTAGTTACCGTCCGCGACGTCGAACGTAATCGGGCCGCTGTCGTCGACGCCGACCGCCTGCCCCTCGAGTTTGACGACGGTGTCGTCGTGCTCGTCGGATTCCGCGAGGTCGGTCGGGGTGACGAACTGGGCAGCCGACCCCATCGTCGTAGTCGCTAGGATCGCCAGGAGGACGACGATGCCGACGCCACCGACCACTACCTTTACATTCCGATCCATTACATGTCTCTTCCGGTCGTTGTTACATCAAACCTTCGCCAGTCACGACGCGGTAGGAACGTCGGTGGCGACGGCGTTCCGACGCGGTCGGATCGACCGGTCGGTATATTACTCTGTCGTCCGAACGACCGGTATGCGCGTGCCAGTGTCTCGACGACGATTCGTCGCGGCCGGGACGGGGACGATACTGGCGTCGGTCGGCCTCGCCGGCTGTCTCGACGGGGACGAGCCGACTGAAACCGACTCGACGCCGACCGATCCCGAAGGATCGGCTTCGGGGACGGCCCAGGACCAGCGCCAGAACCAGACCCACTGGGAGTGGTCGGGTTCGCTCCCGCTCGAGTCGGCCGTCCAGTACCACGACCCGAACTGTGGTTGTTGTGGCGAGTACGTAAGCTACCTCGAGAGCCACGGGATAGACGTTCGCGTCGAGTACCCCGACGACCTCGCCGCGACCAAGACGGAACTGGGCGTTCCGACCGACGTTCGGAGCTGTCACACGCTCGTGCTCGGCGAGGAAGACGACGCCGACTACCTCGTCGAAGGTCACGTCCCGCTCGAGGCGGTCGAAACGCTCCTGGAAGACGACCCGGACGTGCGAGGGATCGCAGCACCCGGAATGCCGAGACACTCCCCAGGGATGGGGCCCCGGGGGGACGAGCCGCTACAGATCTACGCGTTCGACGAGGACGGCGGCGAGGAGTATACGACCGTGTGATCGTCGCGGCGTCGGTAGCCCGTTTCTCAGTACAGCGCCGAGAGGAAGACTCGATCGAGCTCGAACAGCAGGGCGACCCCCGTCACGAGCAGGACGACGCCGACCGCACGTCGAACGACGTCCCGTCGCCCGAGCACGCCGAGGTGATCAGCGACAGATCGACCCGCGAGTTTGCCGCCGTAAGCGACGCCCAGCAGCGGGATCGCGAACCCGACGCCGTAGACGAACAGGAACGCGCCGCTCTCGACGGCAGCTCCGGTCGTCGCGGCGTACGCGAGGACGGCCCCCAGTACGGGACCGACGCAGGGAAGCCAGATCACGCCCAGCAAGAGGCCAAGCGAGAACGCCGACGCCAGGGGATGGCGCTGCTCGTCGAGCGCGCCGACGCGTTCGGTGGCGGTACTCGAGAGCCGCGAGGCGTAGCGTGAGTAGGCGCGATGCAGATCGTCGTCGACCATCACCGCACCGAAAGCGACGATGGCCAGAAACGCCGGTGCGCGCAGCGTGTCGGGCGAGAAGGACCCGAGCGCGCCGACGAGAACGCCCAGCGCGGTAAAGGAAAGCAGGCTTCCCGAGACGATCGCAACGGGCCGGAGCCGATGGCCCACGCTGCCCGACAGCAGCGGCGGGAGCAAAGGGAGACAACACGGCGTCAGAATCGTGGCCGCACCCGCGAGGAGAACGACTGACAGCGTCGGAAGCTCCATCGGGCGACAGTACGGAATTACAATGCTTAAGTCATGCGTCCGCCAAGCGTCGGGCAATGGCTTTCGTCTCCGTCTCCGGCGTGACAAAACGGTTCGGCACCCACGTCGGCGTCGATGACGTCTCTTTCGATCTCGAGGCCGGCGAGACGGCCGTCCTCTTCGGGGCCAACGGCGCGGGGAAGACGACGCTCATCCGGATGCTCGCGTCGCTGTCCCGTCCGACGGAAGGAGACATCGAGATCGGCTCCGAGCCGCTTGGCAGCGGCAACGCGGCGGTTCGCTCCCGGCTCGGCGTCGTCGCCCACGAGACGATGCTCTACGAGGAACTGACGGCACGTGAGAACCTCCGGCTGCACGCCCGACTGCACGGCGTCGACGCCGCCGTCTGTGACGAGCTCCTCGAGACCGTCGGGCTCGCTTCCCGCGGGGGCGAACGGGTCGCCGGCTTCTCGCATGGCATGAGCAAACGCGTCTCGCTTGCGCGTGCGCTCGTTCACGATCCCGATCTCCTGCTTTTCGACGAGCCCTACACCGGGCTCGACCAGACGTCACTGAAACGTGTCGCCGCGGTCCTCGAGGACCTCGAGGACCGGACCGTACTGGCCGCGACCCACGACCTCGAGCGGGGATACCGACTGGCGGATCGGGTGCTTTTCGTGAACGACGGTCGGCTCGTCGGCGACCTCGAGACGACGGCGTTCGACGACGCGGCAGAGGTACTCGAGGAGTACGAACGGCGCTGTACGGGCGGAGAGCCACGAGCGGTGACGAGTGGGAGGGCGGTCCCGACGCGGTCGACGGTTGCGGGGACGGGAACCGAACGCGCGAGCGGAACCAACACTGACGATCCAGGAGGATCGAACGACGGATGACCGGGATCGGGGACTACCTCCGGGTCGTCTACACGATCGCTCGCAAGGACCTGCTCGTCGAATCCCGTAGCAAGCAGACCACGAACGCCGCGTTCGTCTTCGCCTTGCTCATCATCGTCGTCTTCTCGTTCGTCTTCGGTGAGGAGGTCGGCTCCCGTGACGTCCTCGCGCGTGGTGCGCTGTGGCTCGCCGTCGTCTTCGGCGGCGCGGTCGGGATGAGCCACGCCGTCGCACTCGAGGGGAAAAACGAGGCCATCGCCGGCCTCCTGCTCGCGCCGGTCGATCGATCGGCGATCTATCTCGGGAAAGTTGCCAGCTCGACGGTGTTTATCACCGGGATCGGCCTGTTGAGCCTCGGGTTCGTCGTCGTCTTTCTCGATTACGCGTTCGATATGGCGACGTTGGCGACGGTGTTGCTGGTCGTCCCGCTGGCCGCGCTCGGGTTCAGTGCGGTCGGCGTGTTGCTGTCGATCCTCATGCTCCACTCCCAGTTGCAAGAGTCGTTGTTGCCGGTCTTGCTCGTGCCGCTGGTGATCCCGATCATCCTCTCGGGGACGGCCCTGACCGAACCGGGACTCTCGGAGGGGATGACGTCGGCATGGTTCCGAATCCTGCTCACCTACGACCTGCTCGTCCTCGTCGCGGGCTGGATGACCTTCGAGTACGTCGTCGAGGAGTGAGGGAAGAGGAAACCGGCTCTCGTTACCGGTCGCGTCGACTATCCGCCAGCGTCAGCGCCGTCATCCCGACGAGCATCAACGCGACACCCAGCCAGATCTGATTGGCAAGCGGATACGTGTCGATAGTGATCGACGCGCCGCGTTCGTCGATCGACCCGACGACGTACGTGTCGCCGGTAATCCCGCGCTCGATGACGGCGTCGTTGGTGTTCATCTCCGAACGGAGATACTCCTGTTCGGCGATCGTCCCCTCGGCGACGCGCTCGCCAGCCTCGTAGACTGCCACGTCGAGTTCGTGGGAGGTCATCCGTGGCGTGTGCACGTCTCGTGGCGGCTCCGACACCGAACCCATGTTGTCCGCATCGGTGTAGACGAACGCCTCGGCGTCGGCGGCCGCCGTCTCACCCTCGAAGACCGTCCCCCGAGCGATTACTTCCGTGCCTTCCTCGAACAGCGACTCGTCGGCACCTGCCAGCCAGACGCTCGAGTCCTCGAGCCGGGCAATCGTCGTGCCCTCGACCGAATCGATGGCAGTTATCTCCCCCCTGACGAGCGAGGCGTCCTCGTCGACGGTCAGTACCTCCTCGGGGCTGCGAGCGGCCTCCTCGATGGTCGGTACCTCGGCCGTCTCGTAGTTAGTCACGTGGACTTCGTACTCGCCGTCGGGAGTCTCTTCGACGATCGGCTCGGGGTTGTTCCCGGCGTCGTCGATCCCGACGACTGCGACCGACGCCGACGTCGCAAAGAGGTAGACGAAGGAGATGGCGACGATCAACACCGCCCCGCCGACGTGGATAAGGACGATCCCCGTCTCGCGGATCTTGAACGCCCGCGAGGGGACGCCACGAATCCGGTCGACGTACCGCCAAATCCAGCTCCCCGCGAAGAACGCGGTCGGTGGGACGATCGAGAGGACGCTGGCCGAGCCGACGATCCGGTAGACGAGCGGATCGTGGGCGGCAGGGTCGCTCAGATACCAGTTCGCCGACGGGGCGACAAACGCCGCGACGAGGGTCGCGACGGCGACGGCCGCGGTCGCGCCGATCGCGAGCTTACGCCGCCGGAGATCGAGCAGGGCGTACAGCCCGCCCGCGAGCAGCCCCAGTACCACGACGGGGTAGCTCCAGAGGTTGTAGTGGTCCTGGCCGACGCTGACCTCGACGCCGGTCGCAGCGTTTCGCAACACGGGGAAAGACAGCCCCCAGACCGAGATGAACGCGAGGACGGCAAAGGCGAGCACAGCGCCGTGGTAGACCGTCCGTCGGCTCAGCCACGGCTCGTCGGCAGCGCGTGACCTCTCCTCGGCCTCGAGGAACCAGTAGCCAAAGGGCAAGAGGATCGCCGCCGTCCCGGTGACCCCGAGCAGGAACAGGATGCCGGTCCCGATCCCACCCGCCGCAAACGAGTGGACGCTCCGGAAGACCCCGCTGCGGACGACCGTCGTCGCGAAGATGACCAGCGGAAAGATGATCGCCGCCGACGCCGGCGCGAAGATCGGGTACTCGCCGGTCTTGGCGTAGCGGTTGATCGAGTGTAGGGAGGCAGTCAGGGCGAGCCACGGGATCAAGACGGCGGTTTCGACGGGGTCCCACGACCAGAAACCGCCCCAGCCGAGGACGCCGTAGGCCCAGATGCCACCGAAGACGATCGCCGCGGTCAACAACAGCCACGAGACACGCAGCCACTGGCGCATGCTCCCGAGCCACTCGTCGAAGACGCTTCCCTCACCACGGAACAGCGAGACGAAGTGTGTGATCCCCAGTGCGAACGGGACGATCAACAGCGCGTACGCGGCGAAGGTGATCGGCGGGTGGATCGCCATCCAGGGATCGACCAGCAGCGGGTTCAGGCCGTCACCGTCCGGCGGCACGAACCCGGCAGGTGTGTCCGGGAACGCGACCTCGATTGGGGTGAAGGGGCTCTGGGCGACCAGCATCGTCGCGAAGACGGCGACGATCCCCAGCGAGATCGACTGGGCGAGGTTCGCTCCACGACCCCGGAACCGACTCGAGTACACGGTCCACGTGGCGACGACGGCAGTCAGGGTCGCCCAGAGGAGAATCGATCCCTCGTGGTTCGCGTACGGGCCCGTCAGGCGGTACAGCAGCGAGAGGTAGTCCGCCGAGTTTTGCCAGACGTACGCGTTGGTGTAGTCGCCGACGACGAACTGGTAGGTGAGGTACGTGTGAGCGACGACCAGCGAAAGCGTCGACGTTCCGGCCGCGACAAGCGTCACGGGGCGGAGGTCGTCGGTTCGATAGACGTAGCCGTACAACAGGAGGATGGCCGCGAGACTACTTGCGAACGCTGCAATCGCGATCAGCAGCGTTCCAGGTGTGAGTGTGTTCGGAATCATTGGTTCTGACAGTCAATCGGTCCCGACTTCCTATGCCGAATCAACCCCGGCCCGGAGCTCCTCCAGGAACCGGTCCTCCTCGACGTAGCCGCCGAGCCGTGACAGTTCGTCGCCGTCGGCGGTCATGATGACGTGCTGTGGCGGGTAGGCGGCCTCGTGTTCGGCAGCGAGCGATGCGCCTGGTCCTGGCTCGTCGAGGTTGATCGCGAGGAGCACGTACTCGTCGAGTTCGTCACGTATCTCGTCGTTCTGGTAGTGGTTGTCGTCGTACTCCTGACAGTAGGTACACCAGGTCGTCCAGTAGTAGACGAGCACGGGTTTGTCCTGCTCCTCGGCGACCGCGATCGCCTCGTCGGGGTCCTCGTGCCACTCGATCCCGCCCTGGTAGGTGTAGTCGTGATCGCTGAGAACCGGGGCTGCGTTCATCGAGTAGTAGCCAAACCCCAGTACGGCGATGAGCACGGCTATCGTGAGGAGTTTCCGGGGGGTCATTCGTCGGACGTATCGTCGTTCGGATCGATCGCTGAAAGAGTTATCGCTACTTCCCAAAAAAGGGACGACGAGCGCCTATTCGTTGAGTCGTCGCGTGTAGCCAACGAGCGCCGCAGCGGTCGCGATCGCAAGCGCGATGACTGCCGCGCCGATCGTCATACCGGGGATGCCGTCGTCTGCGTCGTCATCTCCGACTTCGTCGGCGTCCTCGTCGCGTTCTTCCTCGATGTCCTCGAATTCGGCGTCAGCGTCCATCGGGATCATCGATTCACCGCTCGGGTTCGGCAGTCGCGGCATCTCCTGGTCGGGGTACTCCCCGGTCAGGCTCGTGAGGAAGGCGGCGATGTCCTCGACTTCCTCGTCGGATGGATCTTCGTCGAGGTTACAGGCCGCCATCACGCGGATGGACTCCTCGAGGGTCGGCACCTGGCCGGTGTGCATGTACGGCGCGGTGTGTTCGACGTTGCGCAACGTCGGCACCTTGTACATGAACTCGTCGGCCTCGTCGTCAGTGACGCCCGCACGACCCGGGTTCTCCATCAGGTCGTACTCCTCGATGTACTCCTCACACTGTGGGTTGTCATCGAAGGTCGGGTGAGGCTGGTAGACGCCCTCACCGGACTCGGGTTCGTCCCACTGACCGCTGAACATCGGTCCGGAGTGACAGCTCTGACAGCCGAGTTCCTGGAACGACTCCATGCCGTCGAGTTGCTGATCAGTCATCGCGTCAGCGTCGCCCTCGACGTACTGGTCGTAGGAACTGTTCGGCGTCACGAGCGTGCGCTCGTAGGCCGCGATCGCATCGACGGTGTTCTCGAGGGTCACGAGATCCTCGGGATCGTCACCGTCGACTTCGTCACCGTAGACGTCTTCGTACTGCTCGACGTAGCCGTCGACCGCTCGGACGCGGTCGAGGGCTGCCTCGTGGTCGGGCATGCCCATCTCGACGTCGGCGACGATCGGCCCTTCGGCCTGCTCTGCGAGTGTGTCGGCACGGCCGTCCCAGAACTGGGTGTGGTGGAACCCGGAGTTCCAGACGGTCGGCGACGCGACCGGGCCGGTCTCACCGTGGACACCCATCGCGACGGGGCGGCTGTCGTCACCGCCTTCCATCACGTTGTGACAGGTGTTACACGAGATGGTCCCCGTCTCGGAAATACGGGGATCGAAGTAGAGTTGTTCGCCGAGCTCGATTTTCTCTTCAGTGTCGTCTTCACGTTCGATGTACTCGTAGCCCGGGTGTGATTCCTCGGTCGGAGGCTCTACCGGGAGGTCCTCCGCCTCGTCGTCCTCTTCGTCGTCTTCCTGAACCTGCGGGGCGACATCGCCCTCGATCACCGGTTCAGCGCTTTGCTCTTCCGTGGCATCCGCCGCAGCCACAGCCCCTGCACCAACGATCGCCAAGAGACTGACGGCTACGACTAGTAGCAGCTGTCGACTATACCCCATGCGGGTTCGATTTTTGCCGGCCACAGTATAAATATTCGGGGGGTTCCCATCGGCGTAGAACCCCAGCTGATTGGACAGTGAAGGAGATTTCGATGTTTTCGGTCATATGACGGGTGTTTAAATACTACGCCAGGGAAAACCGCGCGAGTGTCTCGGCCCTCGAGATTCGGGGCGCGAACGACCCAGAGAAAGCTTTAGGAACCGGTCGCCCGAAACGTCGGACATCGTGGCACCAGTCAACCGGACCGTCGGAGCCGTGCTCGTCGTCTGCGGTCTCGTCTTGCTCGCCGGCTGTGCCGGCGGCATCGGTTTCCTCGGGGACGATAGCGAAGGAACCGGCGTCGACGTCGACGCGCTCGAGGCAAACGTCGAGGCCGTCGAGAGCTACCACGTCGAAGTAGAACGGACGCTACAGGCAGCGATGGTCAACGAGACGACGACGATCGACGGTGCCGTCGACGTCACGGACCGGCAGGCCCACCTGACGATGGCGACCGAAACCCACGTCGGGGCCGATCCGCGAACGACCGAAACCGAGCAGTACGTCCTCGAAGACGTACGGTACACGAGCGACGGCGACGGCTGGGAGCGAACGGCGGACGGCACCTGGGAGGACACACATCGGCTCGGATCGGCGACCGACGCGTTCGAAAACGCGACGCTCGAACCGATCCGGTCCGAAACCGTCGACGGGGTCGAAACGACGATGTACGAACTCGATGTCCCCGAGGACCGCGAGACCGACCTCGCGGGAATCGATGAGTCGGGACACGTAGGGACCTCCCTCGAAGAATTCGTCTACTACGTCCTGATCGACACGGAGACGGACACTCTCTACGGAACCGACATGCGGATGGAGGTAAGCCAGGGCGGCGAGCCGGCAATCGTGACCGTCGAGACGACGTTTACCGACCACGACGAGGTCGAGGTATCGATCCCCGAGGAAGTAACTGCCGAGACCGACGGGGCGGCCGGGGACGGCGCTGACTGATCCGGGACCGCGGGCTGTCCGAGTGCGTTACCCGTCGGAATCGGTCGCCGACTCGTTTGTCGCCGGCTCGTCCGATCCGAGCCCGTCCTCCGGGAGTTCACCAGCCTCTTCTCGCTGCTGGGCCTGGTCGAACCGATCTTCGGAGAGCATCGCGGAGATAGACGGCGCGTCTAGCAGGTCCACCATCGCGAGCGGTTCACCCTCGACGAGCATGGTCCCCTCGCGCTCGACCGTATCGAGCACCGTCGCACCGACTTCGTCGATCCGGGTACTCGCGTCGTCGACCGCCGCCTCGATCAACTCCCGTTCGCGCTCCGCGAGTTGCCGCTCGGCCTCTTCTCGATCCAGTTCTCCCTCCTCGAGTGCGCTCGAAACCTCCTGCTGGGCCTCCCAGAGCCCGTCGGGGTCCGGTTGCACGATCAGCGTCACCGTGCGGGTTTCGCCGCTCGAGGCGGTCGCGGACGGTTCGTCGGCCGACGGGCCGTCACCGTCGTCGGCGTCACTGCCCAAATCCATACAGCCCGCGAGTCCCGCAGCACCGACGCCGCTTAGCGCGAGGAAGCGACGGCGGTTGGTGCTGCCGGAGCTGGGGTCGGAGTCGAGGTCGACACCAGCCACTCCGTCGAGGTCGCTATCCGAAGTCATCGTCCCGGCGTTCGGGCGTCACGGAAAAAACGTTCGTGGTTCTTCCACCGTTACGGTAATCGACCGTCACTCCCACTCGAACGGAGGTCACGCCTCGTCCGACGGCACCGCGTCGCTCGCGACGGCCGCTGCCATGCGGTCGCAGGCGACGAGCAGCCCACCGACGACGATTCCGATACCTGCACCGACGACGGTGCCTCCGACGACGATTCGTCCGACTGCGACCGTCCCAGTGTCGGTCGATCCGGGGCCCGACGCGACGAACCCGAGCACCAGTACCACGGTCAGATACACCAGCGCGATTCCAGCGCCCGCGCCGGCGGTCCAGCCGATGGTCCCCACCGAGCGTCGTGCCCGCGCGTCGGCGGAGTCGCCGCCAGGAGAAGCGACGACCTCGAGGTCCGCCGCCGCGACCAGCGCCAGCAGCCACAGGTAGCCAAACAGGAGCCCCGCCGTCGGCGTGTCGGTCCCGAGCAACGCCTCGGCGAGTCCGCCGTAGACGTGCCCGACGAGGACAGCCGAGACGACGACAAGCACGAGTGCCGACGTAGCGGTCGCCGTGACCTCGAGTGTACGCCAGCTAGAGGCCACGTGCGATCACCCCCGCGAGGACGACGACGGCGGCGAGACACCATCCCGTACCGGCGTACAGCCACCGGAGCCGGTCGTCGTCGGCATCGACGGCACACACCTCCAACCGCTCGTAGCGAACGACGGCGAACGTTCGGACAATCGAGCCGAGGACGAGAACGAGGAGGACGCCGAGTTTGAGCGTCAGCGCCGTCCCTCGAGTCGTCGTCGCGTCGGGAACGCCGAACGCGACGAGGTTACCCAGTCCGGTGAACACGAGCAGGCCTGCCGTTCCCCAGAACAACCCCTCGAACCACGACAACAGCGTCACCGAGACGTCGTCGGCGACGCGAAACGCCAGCCACAGCACGACGGACCCACCGAGCGCCATCGACGCGGCGAGAACGTGCAACGTCCGGACCAAGAGGTACTCCGAAACGGCCATTCGAGCGTGACGTTCGTGGGCCGACGACAAGTACGTGAGGTTTCCCGGCCCAGCGGACAACCACTCACCCACGGTTCTGGCGGACGGGTGGATACCGTTCGTAGACCGCGGGACGGTCACGTTCGATCGTACCGAACCGTTCGACACCAAAGTTCCGTACACTCCCGACGTTACAGGATCACCCAGTCACGACCGTTCGATCGAGTCGCTCGATTGCGACGAGAGGCTCGAACAGGTCTCAACGCACCGGTCCGACCTCGGACGATCTGACTGGCCGGCTTTCGACAGGCATACCAGTAACTATTCAGATGTACGCACCGACGTTCGAACAAGGGGTAGTCTATGGCGAAGAAAAGTGCCGACGACGCAAGCGAACTCTGTGGGTCTGTTTGCCTCCAGTTGTGCCTGCCGGACGACGAGTCCGCGGCGGACTTCCTCCGGCTGTTGGGTCGGAACGACACGGACGCTCGGGTAGAGTCGATCATCGAGACCGACGGCCCCGGTAACGCCGTCGTGCCGGTCGACCTCGGAGCCCTGACCGAGAAGCAACGCGAGATGATGGTCTTGGCCCTCGAGACCGGATACTACGAGCGCCCTCGTCGAACGAATCTCACGGAGTTAGCCGCCGAAACGGGGCTCTCGAAGTCGGGCGTCTCCGAGCGGCTAAACGCCGCAGAACGGAACCTCGTTCGCGAAACGTTCGGCCGGTTCGTCGAGACCGAGGTCTCGCCTCCGTGAATCGACGGGCGAGACGACGGACGATACCGAGCCACAGTCGTGAGAAAGACTGTTCTTGTGGTTCTGGACCGCGTCGACATCGTCAGCCCCGCCTGCCGCCGACGAGTCTCCCTCCACGACACACGGTCCGAACCTGGCTCGAGTGTGCCAGCCAGAAACTCGCCGGTTCGACTGTGATCCGTCCTGCCTCGCCCTGATTCTCGGATGGTCCCTTCGACTTTGCGTTTCGCTCCGTCTCGCCACTGGCGCTTGTTGTGGGATCGGCGGATTTCCAACATGCACGTTCATTTCTTTCCTCCTTCGCTCCGATTCGATAACTGGTCAGATTTTCTCCGCTGTCTACTTTGCTCCTCGCTTTCACCTACGAATCGCGATTAATCTCTTGCTCTCTGAACCGCCGATCCAAGAACCGAACTATCCGTAAACCTTCGTTTCCACAAACTCTTCGGCGAGAGGGCGGACGAACCTTCAGCTCTCGAGGGTACAGTTCGAAGGGACAAACGGCGACGAGCGAAACGACCCGAATCGCGACGAAGCGACAACGGCTGTCGTCCGACGGCGGTTAGTAGAACTCCCGGACGAGATCC
Source organism: Halobiforma nitratireducens JCM 10879 (assembly GCF_000337895.1). Classification (GTDB taxonomy): domain Archaea; phylum Halobacteriota; class Halobacteria; order Halobacteriales; family Natrialbaceae; genus Natronobacterium; species Natronobacterium nitratireducens. The sequence goes on along the minus strand of NZ_AOMA01000182.1, from coordinate 30,598 downwards.
ATCGCGTCGTCGGGTGCACCTTCGGGGATTTCGGACATATCCTCGGTGACGCCGTGTTTCTCGTGGTACGGGACGGAGTTCTCGTCCTGGTACATCACGCCCTGATACTCCTTGTCGCTGTCGAGGATGACTTCCTTGGCAGCCTCGTAGTCGGTCGGGTCGTGGCCCTCTTCCTCGAGGTCGACGAGGTTGTCGCGGAAGTAGTCGTAGGTGTCGACATCGTTGAACGTGACACAGGGGCTGAAGACGTTGACGAAGCCGAACCCGTCGTGTTCGATGGCTTCCTGGACGATCTCCTGATGGCGCAGTGCGTCGGAGGCAAACGACTGGGCGATGAAGGACGCACCGGAAGCAAGCGCCAGGGCCAGCGGGTTGACCGGCGGCTGCTTAGGCCCTTCGGGCGTCGTCGAGGTCTCGAAGTCCGAGCGCGAGGTCGGCGAGGCCTGACCCTTGGTCAACCCGTAGATGCGGTTGTCCATGACGACGTAGGACATGTCGACGTTTCGCCGGACGGCGTGGACGAAGTGGCCGGCACCGATCGAGTAGCCGTCACCGTCGCCGCCGGCGACCATGACCTCGATGTCGGGACGAGCCATCTTGACGCCGGTGCCGACCGGCAGAGCGCGACCGTGGACGCCATGCAGCGCGTAGCTGTGCATGTAGGTCCCAATCTTGCCCGAACAGCCGATCCCAGCGACCACGAACGTGTTGTCGGGATCGTTGCCGGTTTCGGCCAGCGCTTTCATCATGCCGTTCATCGTCCCGAAGTCGCCGCATCCGGGACACCAGGTCGGCTGCTTGTCGGATTTGAAGTCGGTGAATCGAACGTCGGAGCTCATTGTGCAGACACCTCCACGGAGAGTTGTTCGGAAATCTCTTCGGCGAGTTCGTCCGCTTTGAAGCGGACGCCCGTGTACTTGTTAATGCGTTTCACACGGGTAAGTGCATCGTGTTCGAGGAGATCGGCGAACTGTCCGGTCGCGTTCGCCTCGACCACGATGACCTCGTTTGCCGCCTCGATCTCGTCGCTTAGGTCGGGACGCGGGAAGATGTACGGCACCGAGATGACGCGGACGTCTTCTTCGAGGTAGTCCAGTGCCTCGACGAGTGCGCCTTCGTTGGACCCCCAGGAGATGACGAGGTTGTCGGCGTCTTCGTCGCCGAACTCGCGGTAGTCCCAGTCCTCCCGTTTTTCCGCCGTCTCGACCTTTCGGAACCGTTTGTCGACCTGCTGGACGCGCTCGTCCTGGTCTTCGGTTCGCCGACCCAGTTCGTCGTGCTCGAGGCCGGTGCTCATGTGTGCACCTTCTTCCGTTCCCGGGATGGCACGCGGGCTGATGCCGTCGTCGGTGACGGCGTGAGCGCGGAACCGACCCTGGGCGTCGAGCCACTCGTCGACTTCGTCGTCGTCGTCGACGAGCTTGCCGCGGTCGATCTCGACTTCGTCCATGTCGAACGCTTCCGGCGGGAACGTCTGCTCGGTGACCGACATCGCGAGGTCGGAGACGAGGAAGACCGGCGTCTGATACTTCTCGGCGAGGTTGAACGCCTCGACGGTCTTCCAGAAGCACTCGGTGATCGAGGTGGGGGCGACGACGAACCGTGGCACTTCGCCGTGGCCACCGTACAGCGCCATGTTGAGGTCGCCTTGCTCCTGTTTGGTCGGCATCCCCGTGGAGGGACCGGAACGCTGCACGTCGGTGATGACAAGCGGCGTCTCGCTCTGGGCGACGAGCCCGAACGTCTCGGTCATCAGGTCGACCCCGGCACCCGAGGTCGCAGTCATCGCGCGGGCACCGCCCCGGGCAGCGCCAAGCGCCATGTTGATCGCGGAGAGTTCGTCCTCGGCCTGGACGACGTGACCGCCGTAGTCCTCGATCCGGCCGGTCAGATACTCCATGATGGAGGTTGCGGGCGTGATCGGGTAGCCGGCGTAGAACCGACAGCCAGCGGCGAGTGCTCCCATCCCGATCGCCTCGTTCCCGTTCAGGAGAACGTAGTCCTCGTCGGTCGTCTCGAGGTCGTAGCCGAGATCGACATCGTAGTTCTCGCGGACGTACTCCTGTCCCATGCGGGCGGCTTCCTTGTTGTTCTCGACGATCTTCGAGCCCTTGCCGCCGAAGCGCTTCTCGAGGGACTCGTCGAGATACTCGACATCGAAGCCGGTGATCTCACACGCCGCGCCGAGCGCGACGGTGTTGCGCATGATCGCGCCGCCGGCCTCCTCCGCGATGGACTTCAGCGGGACGTCGACACCCGTCACGCCGTCGGGAATATCGGCCTCCCAGGAGCGTTCGCCGTCGTAGATGACGGCACTTCCCTCGTGGAGTTCGTCGACGTTTTCGTCGATGGTTCGCTGGGTAAGCGCGACCAGGATGTCGAGTCGGTCCACGACGCTCTGGACCTGGTCGACCGACGTTCGAATCTTGTAGGCCGTGTACCCGCCACGGATTCGAGACGCGAAGTCTTTCGAGGTGAACACGTGCCGTCCGGCGCGGGAAAGCGCCTGGGCGAAAATCTTGCCAGTGGAGTCGATACCGTCCCCGGCCTCGCCTCCGATCGCCCAGTTGAGGTCCTCAGCCATGTTATCGAGAGGCTTGCCTCCACCCGCTAAAAAGGCTTCTGAAAGCCTATCCCCCTCCTCCCCGGTACTCGCGGTCGAGTCAAAGTTCACGTCTCGGCGCGGATCGAAGCCAGAACGGAACGCCTTTTCAGTTCCCTAGCCAACCGAACGACATGGAGATAGCCGGAACGCCAGTTACCGTCGAATCCGTACGCGAGGTCGGACCGGACACGGTCGCCCTCGAACTCGAGACGCCCGCGGAGTTCGACGCCCTTCCTGGGCAGTTCGTTCTGTTGCGGGCCGTGCCTGGTGGTGACGAAGACGAAAACGAAGCCGACGACGACACCGATGTCGTCGAGCGCCACTACACGCTCTCGTCGCCGTCGGTCGACGAGACGTTCGAACTCACGGTCGGCGTCGATCCAGACGGTGACCTCTCACCCTGGCTCGCGGCCCTCGAGGGCGGCGAGACGGTCCACGTCGACGGCCCCTACGGAGCGATCACGTACGAGCGTGACCGGGACGTCGTCGCCGTCGCGGGCGGTCCGGGCGTCGGCCCCGCGGTCTCGATCGCCGAAGCGGCACAGGACGCCGGTTACGACGCGACCGTCGTCTACCAGGACGACGAGCCCGCCCACGGGGAGCGACTCGAGGCGCTCGAGGAGGCCGGAGCCACAGTCTACGTCCTCGACGGTGACACAGAGGACGACCTGGCCGACGCGATCGACCGCCATCTCGAGGACGGACAGCTCTACGCGTTCGGGTTCGAGGACTTCGTCACGTTCGTCACTGCGGCGATCGAAGACGCCGGCGGCGATCCGGACGAGGCGTCGATCGAGAACTTCGGATAGCCCGGTTCCCTGCTCATACTGCCGGACAAAACAATGCCCCACACCGATCGCACTCGAGACGCCGTTGCGAAATACGACGGTCGTCGAGACGCGATTGGATGTGTACTGACTGTTGTCCAGTAGTATCAGCCGTCGAAAACGACGGCCGCCGCGCCGCAGTCGGGACACGTCTCTCGCTCGTCGGGGAACCCGGCATCACACTCGAGACAGCGATACTCGAGGTCGGCGTCAGGGGCCGTTTCCCCGTCGCTTTCGCCATCGGTTTTGTTGTCGGGTTCGGCCTCGGCTCTGTCTTCGGCATCGACCGTCTCCTCGCGTGCAGCCTCGGCCTCCTGCTTTACTCGCTCGACTTTCTCACCGAGGCGTTCGAACAGGCTCATACGTCGCTCCTGGGTGAGAGCCGTGATAAGGCTTGCCACCGCTTTCACCGAGTGGGCCGAGAGCCGTGAGAACATGGCGTCACGATCCGTGGGCACCTGGCCCACGGAACCCTTATGCGTGGGTGTCACCTCCCTTTAGAAGCAATGGCGAAAGGTAACGTTGATTTCTTCAACGACACAGGCGGTTACGGTTTCATTTCGACGGACGACGCGGACGACGACGTTTTCTTCCACATGGAGGACGTCGGTGGCCCGGACCTCGAAGAAGGACAGGACGTCGAGTTTAGCATCGAACAGGCCCCCAAGGGTCCCCGGGCGACCAACGTCACCCGACTGTAGCTCGGATCGAGTAGTTCGTTTCGAGTCGTTTTCTTCACTGGCGGTACGAGGCGGATGCCCGACCCTCGAGGTTGGAGAGCAAGCCGACACTTGACGAAACTGATCACGCTCGATGGCAATACTGACGCCCATATCGCACGAAAATGTCTAGTAGGTCATATCCGTGATTGCCAATCACGGATGGACGACCCACCACGACGCACTGTCAACATCAAACTCGATGGTCCCGAAGAGCGTCGTGGCGACCTCCATCAACCCAAGGTTCAACTTTGTCGAGTGGAGTCCCCGTCCTCGAGGAGCAACGAGCAAAGCGAGTGAGTAGCGTCAACGAGAGCGGAGCTCTCGTTCGCACAGCAGACCGCTTCGCGTTCCGAGGACGCAGTAGGGCGGAGAGGAAACGATACCTCGAACTGGTAAGGAACGTCAGCATTACTGGAGTATATCCATCGCGGGCAGAAGTCGCGGTGGATGGGCCACCAGTCAACTGGCCCTCAACTCAGGGGCTTGAACGTGAACGGTGAGGACACGCCATCCGAACGGGGTACCGTCTCAGTGCTCGACCAGTTCCAGCAGAATTCCGCCCGTGTCTTTGGGATGGAGAAACGCCACTGTATGTCCCCACGCACCCGACCGCGGCGTCTCGTCGATGAGCGCCACGTCGTGCTCGCGGGCCGTCTCGAGTGCGCTCTCGATGTCGTCAGTCGCCAGTGCAAGGTGGTGAATCCCCGCACCGTTGTCCTCGAGATACCGCGAAATCGTCCCCTCCGTGATCGGCTCGAGCAGTTCGAAGTAGCCGTCGCCGCAATCGAGAAAGACGACACGCATCCCGTCGAACACCTCTTCGTGGACGGTCTCGAGGCCGAACAGGTCACCGTACAGCTCGGCGAGTTCCGTGGCATCCTCGGTCGCGATGCCGGCGTGGTCGAAGTGCATGGTCGTTCATTCGGAGATGGGTCCTAAATACCGTGGGGTCGTTCGTCGACAGCAGGCTCGACCCGGGCCGCTCCGATCACCGACGGCAGCGCCGAAGTGATGGCAGAAGACTGGCGGCGGCTCCGATAGCGACGCGGCGTCCTCACCGCTCAGCGAAGCCCAAGCGTCGCCGCCAGTCGGTCCCAGACACCGTCCCCGAGGTCGGCGACAGCTGCCATCTCCTCCGCGGTGAGTTCGAAGTCGAACACCGCCGCGTTGGCTTCGATGTGTGCCAGGGTCGCGGTCTTCGGAATCGCCGCGACGGCCGGCTGCTGGACCAGCCAGCGCAACGCGACCTGCGCGGCCGACTTGTCGTAGCGGTCGCCGATCTCCGCGAGCCTGTCGTCGCCGGGGACGGCCCCCTCCGCCAGCGGACTGTACGCAGTCAGGCACACGTCGCGGCCGGCACAGTACTCGAGCAGCTCGCCTTGCTGGTGGTATGGGTGGTACTTCACCTGGTTCGCTACGATCGGGGTCTCGGAGATGTCGCGTGCTCGTTCGAGACCGCCGACCTCGAAGTTACTGACGCCGATGTGATCGACGACGCCCTCCGACTGGAGGTCGTTCATCGCACCGAGAGTCTCCTCGAGCGGCGCACGATCACTCGGCGCGTGCAACAGGAGCAGATCGACGGTCGCGACCCCGAGGCGGTCGAGGCTGGCCCGAGTCGAGGAGAGCACGTCCTCGCGGGCCGCGTTATCGGGGTGAACCTTCGTGACGACGAACACGTCATCACGGTCGACATCGCTTTCGGCGATCGCCTCCCCGACGGCCGTCTCGTTGTCGTACATCTGGGCGGTGTCGATATGGCGGTAGCCGACCTCGAGGGCGGTTTCGACGGCACGTTTACAGTCGTTACCGGTTATTCGTGCCGTTCCGAAGCCGAGCTTCGGGATTTCGGGGCCATCAGTGGGGACGGTTACCGCCGGCTCGTCCGGTCCCAGTACCATGCCGGGTGACTGGACCTCCGTCGGCTTGAACTCACGGGTAATCGCCACGCGACCGAGCACGGCCGCCCGTTCGGGTGGACCTTGGACGGCGAGGAACATTTGTTTCGTTTGGGAGGTAGAGTGTTCCTCGAGTCGGGACCATTTCAGTCCCACCACCCCCGGAAGTTCACGCCGTCGTTCGAACTGCGGGCAACCCCGTCCCGTCGTCATCAGTAGTAGCAATCATTTTATAATTGCGCTCGATTATACTATTGCCTATACTTATAGCACCGGTGCTGCCACTTACCAATATCTGCATAGAATATTCTGAGTCGACATTTGGAGAAATCTATCGGCCGATATCGGCCACTACTGATTTACGTCTTTCTCGGCAAACTGTCGTAGGAAGCATGACTAAATCTGAAACTGATGTGTTTTCGCGCCGATCGCTGCTTTCGGCTGGGGGAGCAGTTGCCGGTGCGGGGCTGCTTGCGGGCTGTTCCTCTGTCGAGAACTCGAGCGCGGACGGGGGTGACTCGCTCGAGGTCGTAGTCGGGTCGAAGAACTTCACCGAATCGATCCTCCTGAGCTACATGGCGTACGAGCTACTCGACGCGAACACCGACGCCAGCGTGGTCGACGAGACGAACTACGGCAACAACGCGGAGACGTGGGGCGCGTTCGAGGACGGCACCATCGACTTCTACTGGGACTACACCGGGACGCTGTGGCTCACGAACCCACCACAGAACGACGAGCCAGTTATCGGTCAGGAAGAACAGTACGAAGCCGTCAAAGAGGAGGCAGAGGCCGAACACGACCTCGAGGTGCTCGATATGGCTCCGTTCGAAAACACCTGGGCGCTCGTCACCCATCAGGAGACGATCGACGAGACCGGGATCGAGACGCTCAGCGATCTCGCGGCGTACGTCGACGACGGTAACTACGATCTGTCGGTCGCCGTGGAAGACGACTTCTACGGGCGAAACGACGGCTGGCCCGGGTTGGTCGATCACTACGACTTCGACGACGAAGCGCTCGCGGAGTGGGAGCAAGCAGACGGCGTCGTCGTCGTCAACGTCGGCCTGACCTACGACGAAGTCGAACTCGGTACCGCCGACATCGGTGTCGCCTACAGTACGAACGCACAACTCGCGACCTACGACCTCGAACTACTCGAGGACGACGAATACTTCTGGCCGGCGTATAACCCGATTCCGGTGATTTCCGAGGAGAAGAGTTCGCCGGACGTTCGGGACGAGCTAAACCGAATCGGCCCGGCCATCGGCGGTCCCGGAACGATGCAGGAACTGAACGCACGAGTCGACGTCGACGGCGAAGACCCCCAAGACGTCGCGACCTCGTTTCTCACCGAACAGGGGCTGATCTGAGCGATGAGCGACGAGAACGACTCCGCCGATGGCGGAACCGGCTCCGATGGCGTCGTCGATCGTATCCGGGCGTCGTACCTCGCAAAGTTCGCACTCGCGCTGTTGGTGATCATCGTCGTCATCAGCATCGCGGGCGTCTACGTCCACGGCGACGCGGCAAACACGCTCGACAGAGACGTCGAGGAGGGGCTGACCGTCGAGGCGGAGGCCGATGCCGCGCAGTTGGGCGAGTGGATCGAGAGCAACGAGTTGCCGACGCGGCTGATCTCCGACCATCCCTCGTTCGCTGAAGACCCAGACGCAGTCCAGGAGTATCTCGTCGGAGAGCAAGAATCACATCTCCCCGACCGCGTCGAGACGGTTCGTCTCGTCAACACTATCGACGAGGTCACCCTCGCAAGCACCGACGACTCCCAGATCGGCGAGAGCGTCAGCGACGAACCGTGGATCACACAGACGGCGTTCAGCGGCTACGACGACGTCGTCACCTCTGAGCCGTACACCGACGATGACGGCTCGACCGTCATCACGTTCATGAGTCCCGTCCCGCAGGAGCCGGGCTGGGTCCTCGTGATGACCGTCGACGCATCGGCGGTCGACGAGAACTTCGACAGTTCGGTCGAGGAGACGTTTACCGAGGTAATTCGGGCAACCGGCGGCTCCACGCAGGTCCTGTTCTCGAATCACGCCGACGCTGGCGACGGCGAACTCGGGTCGTACGTCCCCAACGCGACCCAGCGGGACATCCCGGAGCTCAGAGACGGCCTCGATGGAAACAGTGGCTTCCTCGAGGAGGCGACGAAACAGTCCGAACTCGAGGACGAACACGTCGCGGCGTACGCTCCAGTCGAGGGAAGCGACTGGGTCGTCATCACGCACGCGCCAAGCGAGAACGCCTACCAGCTAAGCAGCGACATCCAGCGTGGAATCTTGCTGTTCATCGGTCTCGCACTCGTCGGCGTCGTCTTCGTCGGCGGGACTATCGGCCGGAACACGGCGAAATCGATCACCACGCTGTCGGAGCAAGCCGAGCGGATCAGAGCCGGCGAGTACGACGTCGTCCTCGAGTCCGATCGACGGGACGAACTCGGCACGCTCTATCACTCGATCGACGACATGCGAGCATCGATGGTCGAGCAGATCGAGGAGTCCGAAGAGGCACGAAAGCGGGCCGAGCGCAAGACCGAGGAGGCCGAGCAAGCAAAAGAGACCGCAGAAGCGGCCCAGGAAGAGGCCGAAGCGGCTCGTCAGTCGGCCGAGGAACTCCTCGAACACCTCCAGACGAAAGCCAACGCGTACCGCGATGCGATGGAGGCGGCTGCAAACGGTGACCTGACCAGACGTGTCGATCCGAAGAGTCAGAACGAAGCGATGGAAGAGATCGGCACCGCGTACAACGAGATGATCGCCGAAATCGATCGCATGATCGACGAGGTAAGCGAGTTCGCCGAGGCGGTCGCCGCAGAGAGCCAGGACGTGACGGCCGGAAGCCAGGAAGTCCGTGACGCGAGCGAGCGAGTCGCCGAGTCGGTTCAGGAAATCTCAGAGGGGGCATCACAGCAACACGACGCACTCCAAAGCGCCGCCAACGAACTGAGCGATCTGTCGGCGACGACCGAGGAGATCGCCGCCTCCTCCGACGAGGTTGCGGACCTCGGAAAGCAGACGTCCGATGCGGCCGAATCCGGCCAGGAAGCGGCCTCGAAGGCTGCCTCGGCGATGGACGAGATCGACGAGAGTTCCGAGTTAGCCGTCTCGGAGATTCGCGACCTGGAGACCGAGGTCGCCCACATCGACGAGTTGATCAGTCAGATATCGACTATCGCGGACGATACGAGTCTCCTCGCGCTCAATGCGAACGTCCAGGCCGCCCGCGCCGAAGGGAACAGCAACGCCGGTCGCGGCTTCAGCGTCGTCGCACAGGAAGTCAAAGAGCTCTCGGGCGACGCGAAGGAAGCTGCCGACGAGATCGAACAGCGACTGGAGCGGATCAGGGCTCAGACCGAGACGTCGGTCGAGACCGTCGAGATGACGAGCGAACGGATCGACGACGCGATCGACCAGGTCGACGACGCAGTCGAAGAACTCGACCGGATCACACAGTACGCCGACGAGACGAACGTCGGCATTCAAGAGATTTCCGACGCGACGGACGATCAGGCCGCCTCGCTCGAAGAGGTCTCCTCGATGGTCGACGAGACCGCGACCATCAGCGAGGAAACGACGGCCGAGGCGGAGAACGTCGCTGCTGCCGCCGAAGAGCAGACGAGTTCGATGGCGAGCGTCTCCGACCGGACCAGGCAACTCGCCACGCAGGCGTCCGAACTCTCGGAACGGTTCGACGACCTCGAGACGACCGGGTCCGACACGGAGTGAGCCGGTTGCGGTAGCTTTCCCGGCGCAACCGCCATCGCCCGCCACCGCGGTTGCGTTTGAAACGACCGACAGTGATCCGTTCGCGGAGACAGGGCGGGTTCCGTGGCCTCTTCGGCCTTCGGGAATCGATCCGATCGGACTGGAGAACCGAACTCGAGGAGAAGACGGCGTGCTGGGCTGTTCCTACATCGCGCTCCCGGGCTGGTACTCGCCGAACTCCTCGCGAAGGACGCCACAGATCTCCCCGACCGTCGCGTACGCTTTCACGGCGTCGACGATGTACGGCATCAGGTTGTCGTCGCCGCGGGCCGCGTCCCGCAGTGCCTCGAGCGTGGCGTCGACGGCCTCGTCGTCGCGCTCTTCGCGGACGGACTCGAGGTGATCGATCTGGCGTCGTTCGTCCTCTTCGGTGACTTCCTGGACGTCCATCTCGGGTTCTTCGTCTTCCATCTCGAACTCGTTGACGCCGACGATGATGCGCTCTTTCTCTTCGATCTCCTTCTGGCGGTCGAAGGCGGTGTCCTGGATCTGTCGCTGGACCCACTGCTGTTCGACGGCCGCGAGCATGCCGCCGCGGGACTCGACTTCGTCTAAGATTTCGTAGGCTTCCTCCTCGACCTCGTCGGTCAGGGATTCGACGTAGTAGCTACCTGCCAGCGGGTCGATGGTGTCGGCTGCGCCCGATTCGTGGGCGAGGATCTGCTGGGTTCGGAGCGCGGTCCGGACGGATTCCTCGGTCGGCAGCGAGAGGGCCTCGTCTTTCCCGTTCGTGTGGAGCGACTGGGTGCCACCGAGTACCGCGGCCAGAGCCTGGTAGGCGACCCGGACGACGTTGTTCTCGATCTGCTGGGCGGTCAGCATCGAGCCGGCTGTCTGGGTGTGGAACTTGAGCTGTTTCGACTTGGGATCGTCGGCGTCGAACCGCTCTTCCATGATGTCGTGCCACATTCGACGGGCTGCGCGGAACTTCGCGACTTCCTCGAAGATGTTGTTGTGGCCGTTGAAAAAGAACGAGAGCTGGGGCGCGAACTCGTCGACATCGAGCCCGGCGTCGATCGCGGCCTCGACGTACTCGATGCCGTTGCCCAGCGTGAAAGCCAGCTCCTGGGCGGCCGTCGAGCCGGCCTCGCGGATGTGATAGCCCGAGATGGAGATCGTGTTGAACTTCGGAGTCTCAGCCGCGCAGAACTCGAAGATGTCCGTGATGATCCGCATGGACGGCTCCGGTGGGTAGATATAGGTGTTCCGGGCGATGTACTCCTTCAGGAGGTCGTTCTGGATCGTCCCACGGAGTTCCTCGCGGTCGACGCCCTGCTTGTCACCGACGGCGATGTACATCGCCAGCAGGACGGACGCGGGTGCGTTGATCGTCATCGAGGTCGAGACCTGGTCCAGCGGAATGCCGTCGAAGACGGTCTCCATGTCGTCCAGTGAATCGATGGCGACGCCTGCTTTCCCGACCTCGCCGGCGGCCATCTCGTCGTCCGAATCGTACCCCATCTGAGTCGGCAGGTCGAACGCCATCGAGAGCCCGGTCTGTCCCTGATCGAGCAGGTAGTGGTACCGTTCGTTGGTGTCTTCAGGCGTCGAGAACCCGGCGTACTGGCGCATCGTCCACAGCCGGCCCCGGTACCCCGTGGAGTACACCCCACGCGTATACGGTGGCTCGCCCGGATTCCCCAGGTCCTCCTCGTAGTCGAGGGCCCCGACGTCGTCAGGCGTGTAGAGCCGATCGACTTCCTGGCCGCCCGTATCCGTCGTGAACGTTTCGTTCCGTTCGCCGAAACGCTCGAGGACGGGCTCGACCTCCTCCTCGTGCCACTCCTCCTTACTGGCACGGATCTCCTCGAGTTCGTCGGAATCGAACATTATGATTACCGTGGACGGGAGGCGGCTTGAAGCTTGATGAACGCATCAGGCTTGCCCGCCTCCTGTAGTAGCCACTGCAAGCCAGTGGGCACCTGCTCGCCAGACGGATCGGCGATCAGTGTACAAATCGTTGCAGTTGTTACTATAGCGGAGGTGCCGTAACCGCGAGTCAGCGACTCAGTCGAATCGCTCGAGCGCGATAGCCCAGATAAAATACGGATAGTGACACGCCCATCCGAGCGGTGACTACCGTCCCGTATCGTACTTGTACGTCGCCGAATCGGAATCGATCCCGAAATCCTCGGCCGACTCCTCGTTCGATACCTCGTCTCGCCCTTCCGGCGCGCGCTTGAACGCCGCCCGGAGCCGGTCGGGCATCCGGAACCGATCCACCTCGAGGGCATACGGCACCGCCTCGGAATCGACGCCGTCACGCTTGGCCGACAGTCGGGTTTCCAGCGTGACCGGCAGGGCGGACTCCTCAATTCGGCGGAAGCCAAACTGTGCGAGGTAGCTCCCCTCCCCCGTGAGCGCGTAGACGGTGTCGAATCCTTCGTCGCTCGCGTACTCGATCAGTCGTTCGACGACGTGAGCGCCGACGCCCTGGCCACGCCACCCCTCGAGAACGCCGATGCTGGTGAGTTCACAGACCTCGTCCCGGTCGTCGTCCTCGGCCTTGTGGATGCGGATCCGACCGAACCCGGCCTTTTCGCCCGACTCCTCGTCGACCGCGAGGACGTAGTCCCGGGACCGGAAGGCCGTATCGTCGAGCCCCATCGACTCGATGTGATCGAGCAGCCAGACCTCGTCCCTGTTTTTCGCGTCCCGGACGTACATGGGTCGACGTAGGAGCCGTGCGGTCAAAAGGATTTGTGGGTTCTCGCCGCCGTATCGACGGTTCCCGTCCCGAATCGGCCGTCGAACCGTCGCCTCGCGTGTCTCGCCCGAGCGGGCGATCGTCGGGCCGTCTGGACCCCCGCTATCGAGTGGGTCGGTAGTTCACCGACGGTGGCTCCCTTCGCCGGCTCTCGAACGTTTACAAGTATGGGGTGAGTGCCGACGATATGGTCGATACAGTCGACGATCCACTCGAGGAGCTCGCGAACCTCCCGACCGTCGCCCACCCCGTCGTCTCCCCGGACGGGGACGAGGTCGCCCTCTACTACGATATCACTGGCCGGAACGAACTCCACGTACTGGACGCCGAGACGGGCGATCTCGAGCAGTGGTCCGACGGCGAAGTCCCCCGAAACGCCCGCTGGCATCTCCACTGGGGGGCGGACGGCGACCGCGTCTACTTCCACCGCGACGAGGGCGGCGACGAACAGAACGACGTCTACGCGCTCACTCGAGACGGCGAGGTCGAGTCCGTCGTCGAGATGGAGGGGCAGGTCGCGGTCCAAGACGTGGGCGAGGACGTTCTGCTCGTGGGCTCGAACCGGGACGGCCAGATGAACGTCTTCCGGCACGACCTCGAGGGCGGTGAGACGACGAAAGTGACCGACTACGAGCGTGCGGTGTGGACCTCTACACTCTCGCCGTCGGGTGACCGGATCGCGTACGCGACCAACGAGACCGACGACTTCGACAACCGCGACGTCTACGTCGCGAACGCCGACGGCTCCGACCCCCAAAACCTCGAGATCGGCGAGGTCGGTGCCGAAGCGGAGCCGGTCGACTGGGGACCGGATGGTGATCGATTACTCGTAAGCGACAACACACCGGACCTCGGGCGTGTTGGGGTCTACGACCTCTCGGACGACGCAGTCACCTGGCTCGGCGACGGCGAGTACGAGGAGTCGCCCGTGACGGTTCTACCGGACGGCGAACGCGTCCTCGCGCTTCGAATCCGGGACGCTGTCTCCGTTCCGATCCTGTACGACATAGAGAGCGGCGAGAGCCGAGAGCTCGACCTCCCCGAGGGCGTGACGACGTTCGGTCGAATCGGCCCGAACGAGGTCTGTCTCGACGGGAATCGACTGCTGCTCCAGCACACCGCGCCGACGAAGCGACCCGAACTGCTGGTGTACGACCTCGAGAGCGAGGGGCCACGCGCCTCGAATAGTCGAGCGGGGAGCGAAGCGACCCGCGAGAGCGACGACCACGAGACGCTGCTCGAGGCCGAGTACGGTCCCTTCGACCGGAACGACTTCGCCGACGCCGAGTACTTCACCGTCGACTCCGACGGCGTCCCCGAGACGTCCGCGGAGGCCGTCGATCACGACCCCGCCGACGAACTCGAGATCGGCTGTCTGCTGTACGACTCTGGCGAGCGGCCGTCGCCGCTCGTCGTCGTCCCCCACGGAGGACCGCGAGCCCGCGACGACAAGGCGTTTAACCTCTATACGCAGGTACTCGCCTCACAGGGGTTCTCGGTGCTGAAGGTCAACTACCGGGGCTCGACCGGCCGCGGTCGCGAGTTCGTCGAACGGCTGATCGAGGACTGGGGCGGTGCCGAACAGGGCGATGTCGCCACAGCAGTCGAACACGTCCTCGAGACGCGCGACTGGATCGACGAGGACCGCGTCGTCGTCTTCGGTGGCTCGTACGGCGGCTACTCCGCGTACTGGCAACTCGTCCAGTATCCCGACCTCTACGACGCCGGCATCGCCTGGATCGGGCTGACCGACCTCGAGGAGATGTACGAGACGACGATGCCCCACTACCGCGTCGAACTCATGGAGAAGTATCTCGGGACGCCCGAGGAGAACCCCGACCTCTACGAGGAGCGGTCGCCGATCACCTACGCCGAGAACCTCTCGGTACCGCTGCTGATGGTCCACGGCGTCAACGACAGCCGCGTCCCCGTCTCCCAGGCACGGCTGTTCCGGGATCGACTCGAGGAACTGGGCTACGAGGGCGGCGAAGGGAACGACTTCGAGTACGAGGAACTCGGCGAGGAAGGCCACGCCTCCACCGACCAGGACCAGAAGCTCCGAACCTTCCGGCTCCTGTCCGACTTCCTCGAGCGCAGAGTCGGCACGGAGAGCGCGGCGGCCGACGCTGACGACTGATCGTCGCGCTTTTCGCCGTTTTCGGGCTCGGGTTTCCAGTCTCGCGCAGCGACCGGAGCGCAGTCGTCTGGGGTGGCGACGAACAGCGGTTCAGGATCGATCGATCGGAGACGGGCAGTGACGAGCACAGACGAGTTCGACCGGCACGACCACCACTCGCTCGAGTCGAGTCCGGAGAACCTCGAAACCGCCACGAGTGAGAGTCGTGCTCACCTCGAGCGGCCGGCTATCGACCAGCGTCGGAAAGACCTCGCTGAGCCGCCCGTAGAGGAACGAACTGGGACTGTTCGCTGCTGCCGATGGCGCGATAACACAGAGTCTCCCCGCTGGGGCAAGCACCCGACGGACTTCCTCGAGGACGGCCACCCGGTGCTCGTCGTCGAACAGCTCGAGGGTGAAACTGACGAGCACGGCGTCGAAACTATCGGAATCGAACGGTAACGCTACCGCGTCGCCACAGACGACCGCGGTTGTCCCGTCTACGCCACCGCGCTCTCGAGCGAGACGGCACATCCGTTCTGCAACGTCGATACCGACGACGCCGCCGTCGGAGCCGACGGCGTTGCCCAGCGTGGCCAGTCCACGGCCGGTTCCACAGCCGATATCGAGCACGCGATCGTCCGCGGCGACCTCGAGGAGGTCGATACCCTGCCGTCGGAGACGACTGTGGAAGGGATCGACGAAGGAGTCGTAGTACCGACTGAGCGCGTTGTACCACGCTCTGCTCTCCTGTGAATCGTGAGTCCGTCTTTCCATTACTGGTCCGTTCGCTCGCCGGATCGGCTGGAGCGTCTCCGGAAGAGGATGAGGATGAGGAAGACGATGCCACCGGTAAGCAACCCACCGAGAAGCAACACGAGAACGATTAGGGAGGTGGGGATGGCGACGTTGGCGACCAGCACCGACGGTGCCACGCGAGGGCTGTTGATCGAGGGCATCAGCTATCCGTTCAGATGCATTGTACTTATACGCGCCTGATAGTTGGTTCGGTAGCAGCCAGGGGAGGGGCTGTCGTAGCGCACGTCTCGTTCCGACAACCGAGACACTGACCTGCCCCGGCTGTAGATCGTGGGTCGTCCCAGCGGCCGGTCGGAGAACCCGGTGAGGCCGGCCTGTGACCGCTTACTGGTCCCGTTACTGATCTCGTTTGGACTCTCGCTTTTCATCGAGGACGGTAACAGTCACTTCCCGTGAAGCGGGTCCGATCACGACCTCGGAGCCTGCGTACTCGAACCGAACGGTGACGGGGGCTGGTGACTCGAGGAGGGGGATCAGTGCCTCTGTATCGACGGCCTCGTACAGCGGTGGGAGAGCTGTCGGGTCGTAGCCTTCATGCGCCGCGATTCGATCGAGTGCCGTGACGAGTGTCGGGTGCATGGGTGGGGGCTTCAGTTACCGTGCTCTGTTGAATAGCGGTGTTGTCGTGGATCGTCGTCATATGAGCCGACATATGCGCTGCTCACGGCAGCGGTCTCAAATCGGCGTACTTCGCCTCGGCTCAGAGGGCGGTATTCAACACGGCACGTTAGCCAACCCTCCACTATCTCACAAGGCGTCATCAGTGGGGCCAATCTGAAGCCGGGGGTTCTGCTATGGATGAGAGCGTTATGTTATGGGGTGCGAAGAATGTCTAACTTGAATATGATCAATGGTCCAAAATATCAGTAGATTATCCCACTCAAAGCACGTTTGGGCTACTAATTTTAGCCTCAATAGTTATTGGAGCTGAACTTCATCTATATGACAAATCACTAAATGCGGAAGTAAATTCAGAAGGATATTCTGTCCATAAGTTATTCCCGAATTGTCGCCTAATGTATTGTCATGAAGCGCCGAACCGTTCTTTCGTCTACTGTCACTGGCTTTTGTCTCGTTGGGGTAGGTTATCTCTCGAACAATGATGAAGGTGGCTGTCCCGATAACGAAGCCGTAGAGATAGACTTAGAGGATGAATTATCCTATGTAGAATACAATCTCGACAAATTCCATAATGAGTCTCGCGGAATATATTTGATTACTGAAACTGACGATATTGACACCTATACAGACGATGATGTGTTGAACAGCGAAGATAGACAGTGGATCGAAGAGACCGATTTCTCGGAAAGTGTTGTTCTTGCACTACAGGTTATTTCATCGCGTGAATCCAGTGAGCCGTTAATTCACGGCGTGGAGCGAGAGTATCGAATAGAACAAGGAGAAGGCCGCAGTGATGAGACCTTTCATGTATATTCGTGTATTGCTCGCTCGGGAGATACTGACGACTCAGAGATATATGCTCGGCTGCTTCGCGTTCCTCACGGAGGGGAACCGCCAGATTCTGCTGGACTCACGCATTGGGAAGACAGTTCATTTTTCGAATCATAGATTCGCGCCTCGTACTCCGTTGCGGTTTTATTCGCTGATAGTTGAGCGTCGTCGATCACGAATCGAATCAGCACGCTGACAACGAGACGACCGCCGCAGCGACGACTCCCGTCGAGTCGATTGCAGGTCCGGTGTTCCTGCTCTCGGGCGGCGCGGATCGGATATAGGACTCCGCGAAACTCCACGAGATCGCTGCCGAGCGACTCGATCACCACGACTGTGACTACGAGCACCTGGTATATCCGGACGCAGGGCATGCTATCAGTACACCGTCTCTGTCGACGTCCAACCGCGAGCAGTCGCGACAGTTCGTCGTGGGCGGTACGGCGGACGGCGACGCCAGGGCGGACAGCAACCACTGGCCGCGCGTTCTCGAGACGCTCGAGTCGCTCCGGACGTGAGGTGTCCGCTTCGTATCTGTCGCGCCCGATGCGTTACGTTTAGCAGGTAGTTTGTGATAGCGATCGGAGATACTGATCGTCTCTGCACCACCTGCTCGTCTTGCAGTTATCGTCCGTCCGGCAGTCAAAAGGAGACTGTGCGAACCGTTCGATGACAGCTCGACGTGGGAACCGGAGACCGAGCGTGCTGTACCAACTACTGTTAAGGGACCCCACGTTCCATCGAACCAGTATGCTCCACGCCACTGGGCCGTTGCTCACCGTCGACGTCGGTGAGCGGACGGCGACCGAAACCGAGATCGACGAGCTGCTCGAGCGCTACGTCGGAGGGCGAGCCCTCGCGACGGCGCTCGCCCACGAGCGGATCCCGTTCGACGCCGATCCCTTCGGTCCCGAAAACCGGGCCTACCTCTCGACGGGACCGCTCCAGCAGTCCCAGATGTCGTTTACCGGTCGGATGAACATGACCGGCCTCTCGCCGCTAACCGACGGCTTGGCCTCGACCAACGCCGGTGGCTACCTCTCGCGGAACTTCGTCGAGACAGGTATCAGCGTCCTCGAGGTCGTCGGCGAGAGCGACGAACTGCTCGCCGTCCACGTCACCGACTCGGGCGTCGAGTTCGAGGCGGTCCCCGAACTCGAGGAGGCGACGGTACCGGAAGTGTCCGACTACGTGGAAGACGAGCACGACCTCGGTCCCGAGAACTGCATCGCGATCGGCCCGGCAGGCGAGAACCTGGTTCGGTTCGCGTCCGTGATGACTTTCGACTCGCGGGCGTTCGGTCGCGGCGGACTCGGTGCGATCCTGGGGGCGAAAAACGTCAAGTGTGTCACGTTCGAGGGCGATGCCGCGCCCGAACTCGAGGTCGAGATTCCGGACCCACCGGAGTCCGACATCCACCGGGAGGCGGCCACCTCGGACGACCGGATGCGACGGCAGGGGACCACCGGCGGCACGGAGTTTATCAACGACAACTTCTCCCTGCCGACGCGGTACTTCCGGGACGACGAGTTCGAGCACGCCGAGAACATCGGCGGCGACGCCGTCGAAGCGAAGAAGTACAAGAAGGGGGCCTGTTCGGCCTGTGCCTACGCCTGCAAACTGCCGACCAGAGACGAAGAGACGGGCATCGAGACGGAAGGCCCCGAGTTCGAGACCGTCTACTCGTTTGGTTCGATGCAGGGGGTCGACGACATCGTCGACGTGATGAAAAGCAACGAACTCTGTGACACTCTCGGCATGGACACCATCTCCGCAGGGGTCACGGTGGCGGCCTATCTCGACAGCGAAGAGGAGTTCGGGAACGCCGACCTCGCCCACGAAATCACCGAAAAGATCGCTTACCGCGAGGGGATCGGCGACCTCCTCGCCGAGGGCGTCGACCGCTGTCACGACGAGCTCGGCGTCGACAATTTGACGGTCAAGGGCATGGAGTTCGCCGCCCACGACGGGCGGGCCCTCCACGGCCAGGGCCTCTCCTATGCCGTCGCGAACCGCGGTGCTGACCACATGTACGGCGGGATGCTCTCTCTGGAGTACAGCGGCGAACTCGACCCACAGGGGACGCTTGGCAAGGCTGAGACGCTCGTCGAACAGGAAAACCACAACGCGTTCCGTGACACCGGCGTAGTCTGTTCGTTCGGTGGCGACTACGTCACCGAGGAGCGCCTCGAGACGCTCTTTTCAGCCGACTACGACGACCTGCTCGCGGTCGGCGCGAAGACGGTCGAACTCGAGCGACACTTCAACAACCAGCGTGGCTTCGACGAGGCCGACGATCGGCTTCCGTACGAGATTCCCGATCTCGACGAGGCACTCACGGAGTACTACGAGGCGCGTGGCTGGAACGACGACGGGACCGTCCCCGAGGAACCGAGACTCGAGGCGACTCCGGCGGACGACTGATCCCGCGGACCGTTTCAGCCGCCGTACACCGACGGAATCATCCGCACCACGGACTCCTCGTCGAGTTCCGTTTCGAGCCCCTCGAGGTGACCGACGTTCCGTTCGTCGACGGTGACGACCGTATCGCCCGCCAGCCCGTCACCGCTTTCGTCGAGGAGTTCGCCCTCGAGAGCGGGGTACGTCGCCTCGAGCTCTGCGAGGAGGTCGCCGGCCGTAACCGAGTCGGCGTCGATTTCGTAGGAGACGGTTTTGTCGCCGACGGCGTCCCGGAACGGTCCGAAGAAGAGACACTCGAGTTGCACGGTCGGCCGACGGTTCGACACGAACGGTCTTGTAGCCGACGGTTCGAGAGCGTCGGTCCAGCTCTCGACGCCCTCGAGTGCCCAGCAGACGGCCGCTTTCGCCGCTATCGTTATCGACCCCCATCGCCCTCGAGGAACGGGCCGGACGCCGGTTCCGTGGGCGACTCGAGTTCGCTTTCGGTGAGCCGTGCCGCCGTCTCACGGGCGATTTCCGCGGTGAAGTACGGATCGCGCTCCCCGCCGAAGACGAGCGTCGGCCGGCTCGAAGATGCAGGCTCTTCCGGTCGCTGGCCCGGAGCCGAGCCTGCAGGTCCCCGTCTTTTGCCGCCGAGCGTAGTAGTCACCAGCCGTTCGTTCATGTCAGACGCTCCCGAATCCGGTTCCGGTTCCGGTTCCGGTTCCGATTTCGATCCCGATCCCGACCCCGATCACGACCCCGGTCCCGGTCGTGACACCCCCCAGCCCGAATCCCTCTGGCTGGCGACGACGCCGACGACCGAGTACGAGCCGTTCGAGGGCGGTCTCGAGGTCGATGTGGCCGTCGTCGGCGGTGGCATCACTGGCCTCACCACAGCGATCGAACTGAAAGAGGCCGGTCGCGACGTGGCGCTGCTCGAGTCGGACCGCATCGTCGAGAGCACGACCGGCCACACGACGGCGAATCTCACGTCCCAGCACGGCTTGTTCTACGACTCGCTTTGCTCGCGGTTCGACGACCAGCGGGCACAGCAGTACGCAGACGCCAACGAGGCCGCGATCGACGAGGTCGAGCGGCGGATCGACGAGCACGGGATCGACTGTGATTTCCGGCGAACGGCTGCGTACACGTACGCGGCCGCGAGCGACGACCTCGAGGACGTTCGCGACGAGGTCGATGCGGCCCGCGGGCTCGGGCTGCCGGCCTCGTACGTCGAGGAAACGCCGTTGCCGTACGACGTTCCGGGCGCGGTCCGGTTCGACGAACAGGCGGCGTTCCATCCGCGAAAGTACTTGCTTTCGATCGCCGAACAGGTCGACGGTGACGGCAGCCACGTCTTCGAGAAGACCCGCGCGCTCGACATCGATCCGGGGGCACCCTGTCGCGTCGAGACGAACCGTGGTGAGGTCGTCGCCGACGATGTCGTCGTCGCCACACATTTCCCGTTTTTCGACCGGGCCGGCTACTTCTCGCGAATGCACCCCAAGCGTGCCTACCTACTCGCGGTCCGGATCGACGGGGACCCACCAGACGGAATGCACTACAGTACCGCATCGCCCTCGGCGACGATTCGGACGCAACCGGTTGGAAACGGCTGGAAAAGAGAAAGCGCAGGTGAGAACGAAGACGGCGGAACGGAGGTACTCCTCGTCGTTGGGGGCCAGAGCCACAAGCCGGGACTCGACGGCCCTCCAACGTCCGAACGATACCGCCGCTGCGAGGCGTTCGCTCGCGAGCGGTTCGACGTCGAGTCAGTCGAGTACCGCTGGTCGACGATGGATTACACGCCGGTGGATTCGGTGCCATTCGTCGGTCCCATCGATCCCGTCAGCGACCGCGTCTACGTCGGCACTGGGTTCAAGGGGTGGGGAATGACTGGCGGCACCGCTGCCGGAATGATCCTCGCGGACCTGATCATCGAGGGCTCGAGCCCGTGGGCCGACGTCTTCGACCCACAGCGGCTTCCAACGGCGGACGCCGCGAAGACGTTCGTCGAGGAGAACGCGACCGTCGGCGGGAACTTCGTCGGCGATCGGATCAAGTCGCTGCTCGCCTCGCTCGAGACGGACATCCCCGACCTCGGCCGAGACGAGGCCGAAGTCGTCCGCCGTGCCGGACGGCCGATGGGCATCTATCGCGACGGCGGTGGAACGGTACACGCCGTCTCGGCGATCTGTCCGCACATGGACTGTCTCGTCCGCTGGAACGACGCCGAACGGACCTGGGACTGTCCGTGTCACGGCTCGCGGTTCACTCACGAGGGAGACGTGCTATCGGGACCGGCGCTCGAGGGACTGCTATACCGGGAACTGTAGCTACCGTCTCGACGAGAGGCCATCGGGGGCGATACGGTTCGGCTCCGGAACGTCGGGCGCGTTCGAGACGGCGTACGCGCCACGGCCGTCGTGTCCGTCGAGTCTGTCGTCCCTGTCGTCCCCGTCGTCGGCTTCTCCGGTGGCCGGCTCAGCCCCGCTTCCAAGGACGATCACACCCTCGGCGAGCAGTGGTGCGAGCACGCCAGCGACGACGGCCCAGGGATCGGAGAGGGGCTCGTGAACGACGACTCGATCCTCGGTCTCGAGTCCGTATTCGTCGATCACGTCACGTGCGGCCGCGAGGGCCTCGTCGTGGGTGAGAGTGCGATCGCCGTCGGTGAGGAGGTCGGTGTCCGGCTCGATCGAGAGGGGCGGAAAGGCCGGGTTCTCGCTCCAGATGCCGGCCTCGAAGTTGTGAACGTCGGGCTCCTCGGGCTTGTCGCCGTAGCCGACGCGCTGGGCTCCCGCCGGGAGGTCGTACCGGCCGCTCTCGAGGTCGTCGACGGGCGCGACGAGGGCCCGAAAGCGGTCGTCGTCGGCCAGCTCCGTCGGCGGCTCGAATCGCGTACGGCCCTCGAGCAGCGTCGTCCCGAAAAACGCGAGCAGGGCCAGCGGGCCGTCGCCGACGACGCCGACGGTGACCCCCTTTCGAACGCCGGCGTGACGAAGGAAGTTCCCCGCTTTCCAGGAAGAGGTACAGAGCCAGTGGTAGTCGAACGGTTTCCCCGTCGCGTCTACCAGCGCCGTGCGGTCGTCGCGAAGTTCACGCGTCAGTAACTCGTCGACGGTCGCGGCGGTCATACCCCGCACTGGGTGCCGCGTCGAAAAAAGCCCGCCGATCGGTTCAGCACGGCCATCGTCAATGCCCGTCGTAGCGTGGGTTCCCCTAGTCGTCCGCCGCTGCTGGCTCGGCGTGATCGACGTCCGTCCCGAGACAGTCGAGGAGCTCGGCGAGCCACTCGGGATGGTCGGGCCAGGCCTGGGCCGTCACCAACGTGCCGTCGCGAGTCACGCCGTCTTCCCAGTCGGCTCCCGCGGATCGAACGTCGGCCTCGAGTGCTGGATACCCGGTACAGGTCCGGCCCTCGAGCACGTCCGCGGCCGTGAGGATCTGGAGCCCGTGACACAGCGCTGCCACTGGTTTGTCTTCCTCGAAGAAGTGACGAACGGTCTCGAGTACCTCGTCGTACGTCCGGAGATACTCCGGCGCGCGCCCGCCGGGAACGACGAGTGCGTCGTACTCGCTCGGTTCGACCGCGTCGAAGTCGTGGGTCAGTTCGAAACCGTGTCCCGGCTTCTCAGTGTAGGTCTGATCCCCCTCGAAGTCGTGGATCGCGGTCGGACAGATGTCGCCGGTCTCTTTCTCGGGACAGACCGCGTCCACGTGGTGTCCGACCATCTGGAGTGCCTGGAACGGGACCATCACTTCGTAGTCCTCGACGAAATCGCCGACGAGGAGCAGAATCTTTTTGTGTGTCATCGTCACGCGCTGTGTTCCACGACGCGAATCTTAAACGATATTCCGGACAACAGTGACAGTCACCGCTCACGAGCGGAGACGGGAGATCGAGACACGCGGTCGAAACGGAACTGAGCCGAACCGAACTGAGCCGATCGACGATGCGAGGAGACGACGTAGACTGGGACCAGCCCGACTCGAGGTGGCCTCCGAACGCGCTCAAAACGCCCGCTTGATCTTCTCGAAGAACCCTTCGTTGACGTCGATCTCGTCGCCGCCGGCCTCGGCGAAGGCCTCCAGCGCCTCGCGCTGTTCTTCGTTGAGGCTCTCGGGAGTGACGACCTGGACCTGCACGTAGAGATCACCCTGGCCACGGCCCCGCAGGCGGGGCATTCCCTTCCTCTCGAGACGGAACGTCTCGCCGCTTTGGGTTCCGGCGGGAATCTCGAACTCGGCAGCGCCGTCGAGCGTCGGCACTTCGACGGTGTCGCCGAACGTCGCCTGCGGGAACGAGATCGGGAGCCGGTAACGGAGATCGTCGCCCTCGCGTTCGAACTCCGCGTGTTCGCGGATCGAGACGTCGATCAGCAGATCGCCGCTCGGTCCGCCGTCGGGACTGGGCGCACCCTCACGCTCCATCCGCAAGGTCTGGCCGTCCTGGATGCCGGCCGGCACTTCGACGGTCAGGGTCGCCTCGTTGCGGACGTACCCCTCGCCGCGACAGTCGCCACAGGTTTCGGAGTAAATCGTCCCCTCACCCTCGCAGCGTCGACAGGTAGTAGTCTGCTGGACGCGGCCCAGCGGCGTCTGCTGGACCTGCCGCTTCTGTCCGCGACCCTGGCACTCGGGACAGGTCCGCGAGTCGGCGTCCGGCGGATGTCCCTCGCCGTTGCACGCGTCGCAAGCCTCGGGTCGTTCGATCGTGAACTGCTTTTCGACGCCCTCGAAGGCCTCCTCGAGGTCGATCTCGAGTTCGGTCCGGAGGTCCTGTCCCTTGCGCTGGCGGCGACGACCGCGACCGGCACCGCCGCCGAAGACCTGCTCGAAGATGTCGCCGAGACCGCCGCCCATCCCGCCACCGCCCATGCCGCCGAACGGGTCGCCGCCCATCCCGCCGGCACCAGCACCGCCCTGGCTGGCGTCGAAGCCGTGTTTTTCCGCCTGCTCGTAGCGATCGTGACCCATCCGGTCGTAGGCCTGGCGTTTCTCCTCGTCGGTCAGGACCTTCTTGGCCTTCTGTATCTTCTTGAACTTCTCCTCGGCGTCGGGGTCGTCGCTGACGTCCGGGTGGTATTCGGTGGCCTTCTCCCGGTAGGCCTGTTTGATCTCGTCGGTGGAGGCGTCGGAACTCACACCGAGCACGTCGTAGAAATCCTCGCTCATTCGTTGTCCATCGGTAGTCCGTTGAGCCACTTGAAACGAACGTTCGATGATCGACCCGTCGAAAGCGAACGGTCGAGCCGGCAAACGTCACGGAACGCCGTCCGGAACAGCCTCCAAGCAGTCGATCATCGAGTGGAACTCCGAGACTGGATTAGCGGGCACCCCAGCGGAAGATTCCACTGTAGTCGGGGAAGAGCCCGTCGACGCCAGCGTCGATGAGTTGTTCGGCCTCGTGCCAGGTGTCGACCGTATAGACGTTGACCGGGAGATCGCGGTCGTGTGCTTCGGCGACGATATCGATGTCAGTTTCGCCGTCGTACATCTCCTCATCGAACATCGTCGTGTCCTTGATCATCCCCATCGGCGGGTTGAGGGCAGCTAGATCGTACTTCTCGGCCATGTCGAGACCCTCCTGAATGGAGTACCACATGAGAAAGGCGACGGGGTAGTCGTGGTCGATCTCGTTTTCGAGGGCCCAAAGCGTCCCCTCCCAGAACGTCGACAGCAGGATCTCGTTGTCGTAGTCGTCGGCGATATCGACTACCGTCTGCAGCCACTCCCAGTGCTCGAGTTCTTCTTCCGGGTGATCGTAATCGTGTGGGTCGTCGCGGTCGTAGTGTTGCGGGTCCGTCGCACCCCACGCCCAGTTGAGTTCCTCGGCACCGACCTTGATGTCGATATTCACACCAACATCGGCCGGAATCGCTTCCATCGACTCTTCGAGGGAGGGGACCGTCTCACCGCTCCCGAGGACTTCCGCCGAGAAGACCTCTTCCGAGGGTAGATCGTAGACCTGGCCGTCGGTATCGGTCGTTTCACCCAGGTCACGGTCGTGGAACACTGCGATGTCGCCGTCGGCGGTCGGGTGCACGTCCAGTTCGATCCAATCCGCGCTGCGCCGGTCCGCACTGTCGTCGGGCTTGCCCTTGAGAGCCTCTTCGAAGGCACCGATCGTGTTTTCGGGGTAGATACCGGCGAACCCACGGTGTGCCATAATTGTGGCCCGACTTTCGTACTCCGATTCTTCGTCGGAGTCGTCGGTCGGTTCTTCGGTACCACCGTCGTCTGTCGTGTCGTCGTCGGTCGGATCGTCGGAGTTTTCCTCCGACTCCGTACATCCGGCAAGTGCACTACCAGCAGCTACCGCACCTGTTCCCGCCACGAATCGTCGACGATTGAGCATACTCGATGTGTTTTCCATCCCGGTACGGAATTTATACTTGATACGTATATATCTTTTTAATTTATAGATTGGTGGGTTAGTAACACGGGAACAAAATTGGAATAACTGAACTGTGTCAACGGGAGATGACTCAACGGCGAATAATACCCCCTCATATACAGATACAATAATATCGGCTTGAATCTACCAGTGGATGATCGAAAGTTCGCACAAATGGCATCATTTTTATACTTCTTGTCTGTGTCCACACTCTTGTCATATAGGGTGAAAGAGTCGGATACCGACAGTGGATGGGAAACCGGCTGCACTCCCCAGGGAACTCGGACGGTTACCAGTACGGACACGATCTGGCGGACAACGGGCTCAGCCACCAGCGACGAAAATACGAGAAGCGACGTGCCCGGTCAAGACCTGCGGGACGCACCTGACACACGGGAACAGCCGCTCGGTCAGCCGGAACGAGACCGGCGGAGCGAACCGATCGTGCGCCCCCTGAGCAACGACTCGTCGTAAATCCGGTAGAGACGGACGTCGTGTAATCGCCCTCGAGAGCGAGAGACGATATCCACGAGGTGACTGCAAAAGCGTGGAGCCCGAGTGACTGTCCGACTAACTCGACGAGGTCGTCGAGTACGACGCCGAACTACGACGGGATCGGCGGGTTACTCCTCGTCGTCTTCCTCGAAGTCGACGTCCTCGAAGTCGGCGTCGACGAACTCCTCGTCGTCGTCGGTGCCTGCAGCACCAGCACCGGCTCCTGGACCGGGGTTCGGGCCGCCGCCCATACCACCCATACCGCCGGGGCCGGCACCTGCTGCGCCGCCGGCACCCGCTGCGCCCTCGGCCTGCTGGTAGACCTGTTTACCGATCTCCTGTAGTTCCTGGCTCAGGTCTTCGGTCGCGGCTTCGATGTCTTCGGCGTCGGCCTCGTCGTCGTCGATCGTCTCCTCTACGTCGTCGACGGCCGCCTCGATCGACTCGCGCAGCTCGTCGTCGACCTGTTCGTCGTTCTCCTCCAGAAGTTTCTCGGCGCGCTGGATCGTCGCCTCGGCCGTGTTACGCGCCTCGATTCGTTCGCGGCGCTTCTGGTCTTCTTCGGCGTGTTCTTCGGCCTCTTGCTGCATGCGCTCGATCTCGTCGTCGGAGAGGCCAGCGCCACCCTCGATCGTGATCTCCTCGCTCTCGCCGGAGCCTTTGTCCTCGGCGGAGACGTTGACGATTCCGTTCTCGTCGATCGAGAACGTGACCTCGATCTGGGGCGTTCCGGCGGGTGCCGGCGGGATACCGGTCAGGTGGAACTCGCCGAGCAGTTCGTTCTCCTCGGCAATCTCACGTTCACCCTGGAAGACCCGTACCTGGACGGTCGTCTGGTTGTCCGCCGCGGTGGTGAAGATTTTCGACTCCTCGGTCGGGATGGTCGTGTTCTTCTCGATCAGGCGCTCGAAGAGGCCGCCTTTGACTTCGATACCCAGCGACAGGGGCGTCACGTCGAGCAGAACGATGTCGTCGACCTCGCCACCGAGAACGCCACCCTGGATCGCCGCGCCCAGCCCGACGGCCTCGTCGGGGTTGACGTTCTTTTGCGGTTCCTTGCCGGTGAGTTCCTGAACCTTCTCCTCGACCTGTGGCATTCGAGTCGAGCCACCGACCAGCAGTACTTCGTCGATGCCGTCTTTGTCGTAGCCGGCGTCCTCGAGTGCCTGCTCGGTCGGCTCGACGGTTCGCTCGATGAGGTCCTCGGTCAGGGACTCGAACTTCGCGCGGGTGAGGCTCTCTTCTAAGTGGATGGGGCCGTCGTCCGTCGCCGTAATGAACGGGAGGTTGATCTCGGTCTCCTTGCGCGAGGAGAGTTCGATCTTGGCCTCTTCGGCCGCGTCTTTCAGGCGCTGCAGTGCCTGCCGATCCTCGCGGAGGTCGATCCCGTGCTCGGACTCGAACTCGTCGGCGAGCCAGTCGATGATCGCCTCGTCCCAGTCGTCGCCACCGAGGTCGTTGTCACCGTTGGTGGCAACGACCTCGTAGACGCCGCCGCCCAGATCGAGGATGGAGACGTCGAACGTGCCACCCCCGAGGTCGTAGACGAGGACGGTCTGGTCGGACTCGTCGTCGAGACCGTAGGCCATCGACGCGGCCGTCGGTTCGTTGACGATGCGCTCGACCTCGAAGCCGGCGATCTCCCCGGCGTCTTTGGTGGCCTGGCGCTGGCGGTCCGAGAAGTACGCCGGAACCGTGATGACGGCCTTCTCGACCTCGTCACCGAGGTACTCCTCGGCGTCCCGTTTGATCTTCTGGAGGATCATCGCCGAGATTTCCTGGGGCGTATACTCCTCGTCGTCGATCTCGACGGTGTAGTCGTCTTCACCCATGTGGCGCTTGATCGACTGAATGGTGCGCTCGGGGTTCTGGACGGCCTGGTTTTTCGCCGGTTTCCCGACGAGTCGCTCGCCGTCTTCGGTGAAGGCAACGACGGAGGGCGTCGTCCGTTCGCCTTCGGCGTTTGCGATGATCTCCGGATCGCCGCCTTCCATCACCGCGAACGCGCTGTTCGTCGTCCCGAGGTCGATACCGAGAATCTTGTTGCTCGCCATTATGGAGTGGATTGTGCGCACTTTGGTTTAAACGTTACTAGCTCGAGTCAGGTCCCGAATAAAATTCGTCCCCGGAGAGAAGCGACCGGGGACGAACGTCCGTCGTCTCTCCCGGGCCGGTCTCCGGACTCGAGGGCGAGTGGGGAACAGAGAGTACAGGGGATCAAAACGGAACAAAGCCGACAGTGTATACGCTGTGAGCGTTTCGAGTGATCGAATCGAGTCCGGCGAACGAATAGCGAAAACGACCAAGCGAACACGAGCGCCGGCCGATCGGCGAGCAGTGAACGAAGCTACGCTTCGTCGGCTTCGTCGGCTTCGTCGGCTTCGTCGGCCTCGTCGGCGACTTCGCCGCCGAGTTCGATCGCTTCGCCCTCCGTTTCGCTCTCGTCGGCGTCGGCCTCGTCGCCGGCGTCGTTCGTGCCGGATTCGGCTTCGATCTCTGAACCGGCCTCGTTCCCGTCGCCGCCCGTTTCTCCCGACGAGTCGTCGCTGGCGTCGTCGGCCTCCGACTCGGGTTCAGATTCGGGTTTGCTCTCGCCCCCGCTCCCGCCCTCACTCTCGTCCTCTGTCGAGCTCGCGAGTTCGCCGTTCGATACGGTCACCTGCGCGTTCTGGATGACCTTGTCGCCCATCTCGTAACCCGGCGTGTAGACGTCGGCGATCGTTCCCTCCGGTTCCTCGCTGTCGACGTTCATCATCACTTCGTGGCGCTGCGGATCGACCTCGTCGCCCGGCTCGGGATCGACCTCGGTGACGTTCTCGTCCTCGAGGATGCGATCGAACTCCCGGAGGGTCATCTCGACACCATCACGCAGGCCCTCGGCGTCGCCGCTGTCCTCCTCCAGGGCACGTTTGAGGTTGTCCCGAACGTCGACGAGTCGCTCTACCAGGTCCTCGGTCGCGCGGTCTTTGATCTGTTGTTGGCGCTTCTTGGCCCGTTTCTTGTAGTTCTGGAAGTCCGCCTGCTTGCGCTTGAGGCGGCCCTTGAGGTCTTCGAGTTGCTCGTCGTACTCCTCGAGTCGCTCGTCGCGTTCCTCGATGGCTTCTTCGCGGGCCTCGAGTTCGGTCTGGAGCTCCTCGATCGTCTCGGCCTGTGATTCGACCCGTTCGGAGAGGTCCTCGAGTTCCTCGCGCTGGTGGGAAACGGTACCCGAGA
Source organism: Halobiforma nitratireducens JCM 10879 (assembly GCF_000337895.1). Classification (GTDB taxonomy): domain Archaea; phylum Halobacteriota; class Halobacteria; order Halobacteriales; family Natrialbaceae; genus Natronobacterium; species Natronobacterium nitratireducens. The sequence goes on along the minus strand of NZ_AOMA01000182.1, from coordinate 1,153 downwards.
GGTCGCGAGCCTGTTCGACGATCGAGTTGACCTTGCGGGCGAGTTCGTCGTCGTATTCGGTGACGCGGTCGAGCATGCGCTGTACGTCGGCACTCGTCTCGGGCGTGTGCTCGTCGCCGTCATCGGCGTCCTCGCGGTCGGCGGCCGATTCGTGTGCGGAGTCCGTCTCCGTGGTCGACACAGTGTCGTCAGCGTCACTGTCGTCGCGACTGTCCGCGTCGGCCGCTTCCGCGCCGTGGTCGCCGTTCGTCGGGTCGTCGTCACCGTCGCCGTCTGCCGACGACTGTCGTTCTGTCTTCGGTGCTCGCTTCTGGGTACGTTCCGGTTCCGACTCCCGCTCGTCGGCGCTCGTCTCGCCGTCGTCGGACTCCTCCTCGGACGGGACACCCTGGGCCGAAGGGTTCGTGCCCTCGTCTTCGCTCATGTTCGGGTCAACGAACAGCGGTAATAAAAGGGTTGAGGTCGTCGCCCGACTCCCCGGAGACGTGTGTCGTCGTCGGTATCTGGACGAGCCCCCCTGAGTTTCTGCCGGGTCGGTCCCCAGCGTTTCCGATCCGATCCGATCCACAGCCCCCGCGCTTCCGAGCCGACTGCTGGAGTTGGTCGAGCGCGATCGGCCGGGAGAGACAGGTTACTGTTCCGGTACTTCGACTACGACATCGCCACCGCTCGAGACAGTCACCAGACACTCCTGGTAGACGAACGTTACCTCGAGGAGACGTTCCCGGTCACGTGCGGAGGCGACGATGACTTCCAGGGCTTCCGTGTCGACGCTCTCGAACAGTGGCGGCATCTCGAGGCTGTCTCGGTCGGTGACCGCGGCGACAGTTTCGACGATGGAAACGACGACCGCGTCGGCTGTCGGCTCGAACTGCGCGTGGGCGATTTCCATTCCTGCGTCGTCCCCGGGTTCAGACGGCCAGAGTGTGCTGCTATCGGAATCGGAATCGGACTGCGTTAGGTTGTCGCTCATCGACTGGCTCTACGCGAGCCCGCGGGGTAAGAGACGACGCTGACTAGTCACTCAGCTTTGAACGTTGAAGTAGGATCGTGACGTAGGCGGTAGCGAACACGGATGATGCCGATTACGGACTTCTTGTCGTGCACGCGTGTATTCGACGAGTTCGAGTCGCTGTCACCCGCACAACGTCAG
>NZ_AOMA01000181.1 GCF_000337895.1 Halobiforma nitratireducens JCM 10879 | reverse complement strand
GGACTGGGATTGCGGGCCGGATCGGGAGCGGCCGGACTGCCGGAAGGACTTGGCGCACCTGAAGTACCAGACAGAATCGGGGGAACAGGCGTCGTACCGTTGCGGTTCGTGGGACTGCGAGTGTTGCGGCCACCGGCTGAGGATGGGACTGATCGAGGAGATAGAACGGATCACGGAGGAGCGCCCGGAGATGCGTCGGTTCCTGACGCTCACAGTGGACCGCAGAGCGCCCGCGTCGAAGGAGGAGAAGCACGAGTACATCACCGATCGGTGGAACGCGCTGAGGACGGAACTGAGGGACCGCTATCCAAACCTGTCGTATCTGTGGGTGCGGCACGAGGGAGACGAGCGGGACCGGCCGCACCTGCACCTGCTCGTGGATCGGTTCCTGCCGCAGCGGGAACTGTCGCAGTTGGCCGAGCGCGTCGGCCTCGGCCGGGTGGTGGACATCCGGCGGGTGGACGCACGGAACGCGGCGCACTACATCAGTGCGTACCTCGGTCGTGGCTCGCTGTCGTTCCTGCCGTCGGGGTCGCGGCGGTACGGATCTAGCGCCGACGTCGATCTCGATCCACGCGATCCGGGCGGCGACGATCGTGACGGCAGTGCGCTCGAGGAGGACTGGTCACTGATGGCGTGGGATCCGATCGTCGAGGACTGGGTGTCGGCTGCGTCGGGAGACTTCCGGCGCGACGAGGATAGAGGACCGCCACCAGACTAGATCGGTCGGTCCCACCGCGAGGTGAGAGGTGCCGGGTGGGGTCCCCCTAGACACCGTTATAGGTCCCTGTGGTGGGTGGTGGGGTCGGTTCGATTTTCGGCGACCCTTGCGCCGTCCTGCGATTAGGGAGCGGAGGGGCGAGTGATTGTGGTGGGAGAATCGCAAGACGGCGGTAAGTTGTGGCGGTTCAGACAGGGGTATCCTTACGCCGTCCTGCGATTGTACGGATAGGGCCGGGATTCGACAGGGGGAAGAATCGCAAGACGGCGGTAAGTTGTGATGGGTGATACTCCGGGGCGATCGGCGACCCCTGCGCTGTCATGCGGTTTCGGGTTCTGTCTGGCTATGGTTAGAACTGCTAATAACAATATGTGGGCGTGTTGGTAGTATCGGGATAGGTAGATGTTCTGCCGGGGTGAAAGGTCAGTATTCTTTAAGGGGCTAGTCGTTCTCGTCGCAGTCAAAGCTACGCAACGTGAGTGAATGCCCGGAGAAGGCCCGGGCGACGGACGATTCCACCGGACGCGATTTGTGGCAGAATCGCCCGGTGGAAACCTCTTGGCCGGAGGGTTCGTCCTCGCTCTGTCCTCTCTCAGCCGAGTCAGTAAGTGTTTCGACGGTTCACGGAAACGCTCGGTCTGGACGACTAAGCGCCGATCCACCGCAAGGATCGGGCGATCTTGATTTGCCCGAGAGCCGGCGTACCCGGCTCGAGGGCCGCCCGATCCGCACGCCCCCGACCGGCGGGAGGGGGCTATCTTGTGCGGTGGCGGTGCGGCGGCGGTGCGGTCTTTACT
>NZ_AOMA01000180.1 GCF_000337895.1 Halobiforma nitratireducens JCM 10879 | reverse complement strand
GAGATCGAGTCGCTGACCGCTCTCGATCGGATCGTCTGACGGGCTCCGAGGGACAGCTGGTTTCGCTTGGGTCTCAGGACAGACGTGACTGGGGCTCTGGGATTCCGGGCTCGGCCGGTGTTCGCACACGCCCCACACGAAAGACGGTGATCGATGCCGATCTCACCGGAACGCGCCGGCCCGACCTATTTCCGCGCCGTCGGTGTCGAGGACGCCATGACCGACATGCAGATCGCGATCACCGGCGCGTCCGGCTCCGTCGGTAGGGAGGCCATCGACGCCTTCGACGACCGGGACGTGTCGCTGACGTTGTTTTCCCACAGTGAGACCGAGGACCTCGAGACCACGCCGATCGACGTAGCCGAGCGTGAGCCGTTCGTCGACGCCCTGGAGGGAATGGACGTATTGATCCATCTCGCAGCAAATCCCGATCCCCGCGCGGAGTGGGATGCCCTCTCTGGACCGAACGTCGAGGGGGTCTACAACGCGTACGAAGCCGCCGTTCGGAACGACCTCGAGCGGGTCGTCTTCGCGAGTTCGAATCACGCGGTCAACATGGACAACTGCGTCTCGCCGATCCGACCCGAATCGACGGTCGGCAACCCCGACCCGGTCCGTCCAGCGGGGCCTGCCGATCCCGACACCTACTACGGCGTCACGAAGGTCTGTGGAGAAGCGATGGGGTCGTACTACGCGAAACGGCACGGGATCGACGTGGTCAACCTCCGGATCGGCTGGCTGCTCACCCGCGAGGAGCTCCGCTCGGAGGTGACAAAGCGGGATGGTGCCGGCGAACGATTCGCGCGGGCGATGTGGCTCAGCCCCAATGACTGCCAGCGGGTCGTCGAGGCGGCCGCTACCCAGCCGCTTTCGTCGACGCCGCTGACCGCACACGGCATCTCGAACAACTCCCGGCGGTTCCTCTCGCTTTCCGAGACGATGCTCGAACTCGGCTACCGTCCTCGTGACGACGCGGAGGACGTTCTCGAGGGCGACGAGGACGGAGACGAAAACGGAGACAGAGAGAGCGCGACCAGACCCGACCACCTCGAGATGGAATGAACGTTCACCAGCGAGAACGAGACCAGTATCGACCACCGGTCGGTCACCGGACGCGGGTCCCAGTATCGAAAGACCGAATATCGGGACGTTCGTAGCGCTACACATGTCCACTAAAGTCTCCGAGTCGACGGGCTACGTCCCGAACGTCCAGATGTCGGCGTTCGGGTACGCCATCGCGGCGATTCTCGTCGTCATCATGCTGCCCGCGCTCCCGATCATCGCGCTGGCCTGGATCGTCTGGCGGGTGTTCGTCGCCGAGGACCAGGACGAATCCAGTTACGAGTCGTGGCGCAACGAGGCGGACAACGAGTGGGGCCGGTCGGCCGCCGGTCTCGACGACGAGGCAGAGACAGAGGAGAACGCGGAAGACGAGGCGGAAGCCACGGCGTAATTCGGCTCGGATTTCGGCGATCGGCCGTTCACGTTCGTCGATTTCGTCTTCGTCACAGCCGTTCGCCATCCTCGGATCGACCCCTCGCTCGAGGTCTCGTGTATCGCCGATCTCGGGGCCGTGTGTTCGCTGGATCGGTGTCCCGATACGGGTCGAGATGGATCTCTTTCGGACGGACGACTGCACTCTTCGGCCGCGATAATGCTATGCTCTGACCGGACGGAACCTGGGTAGTGAGCCCGTCAATCGTCGGCGAGCGCAGCGAGGTCCGCCGGCGGACCGCCGGGAAGGTCGTCGCGGTCGTGGGACGCCTCGAGGGCGAGTTCCGGGCCGCGGGCGACGATCCGGTGTGGGTTCACGTCCGGGTGGGTCCGGTAGTAGTGTTCCTTGATGTGGTCCATGTCCACCGTTTTCGCTACCCCTGGCGTCTGATAGAGGTCCCGCAGGTACGGCCACAGGGTGTCGTACTCGCGGACGTACTGTACGTTACACATGAAGTGAGTGTGATAGACGGGATCGAACCGAATCAGGGTGGTGAACATCGCGATATCTGCCTCCGTCAGCCGGTCGCCGGCCAGGTACCGCTGGTCCGCGAGGACGTCGTCCCAGTGGTCCAGTGCCGAAAAGAGATCGTCGACGGCGTCGTCGTACGGTCCCTGATCGGTCGCGAACCCGGCCCGATAGACCCCGTTGTTGATCGGCTCGTAGATTTCGTCGATGATCCGATCGACCTCCGACCGGTACCCCTCGGGATAGAGATCGACGTCTCGAGCCGTTCCGTCGTCGGACTCGCGTTCCTCGAGCGACGAGTCGAATTCGGTATCGAGTATCCGCATGATCTCCTTGGACTCGTTGTTCACGATGGTGTCCTCTTTCGTGTCCCAGAGGACGGGCACCGTCACGCGACAGGTTGCGTCCGGGTCGGCTTTCACGTACAGCTCTCGCAGGTAGTCCACACCGTGGACGTGATCGGGCGTACACCCTTCCTTCTCGGGCGTGAACTGCCAACCGTCCTCACCGCGGTAGGGATCGACGACGGAGACCGAGATCACGTCCTCGAGACCCTTCAGCGCCCGCGTCACGAGCGTCCGGTGAGCCCACGGGCACGCGTAGGAGACGTAGAGGTGATATCGGCCGGCCTCGGGCTGGAAGCGGGCGTCGGGGTC
>NZ_AOMA01000179.1 GCF_000337895.1 Halobiforma nitratireducens JCM 10879 | reverse complement strand
CATAGCTTTAGTCACGTCGATCCAGCCACCGCTGAAACATGGCTGCAAGCCTTCGCAGTCTGGTGGAATTCGCTTAACTAAACACGATGGGTGACGACGACCGCGTCGTCTTCTTTCCCGACCGAGACGTCGTCCAAGTGCATCACCTCAAGGACGAACGCTTCAGTCACGGTCGTTCACCTCTTGGACATCATCTCCCTCGCCGAAGTCCAGATCCATCACCTGGTCTGTCCGCCGGAGGCGGCCGCGGGTGGTCTGGTAGACCCGACCCTCGTTAAGCTGCCAGTTGACCGTCTCGAGGACAGCCTGCGCCCTAACTTCGGTCTCCTCGAGCGTCTGCTCGATGACGTCCCCGATCGGTGCTCCGGGACGGTCATCGCCCTGCAGGTCGTCGACCACCTCGAGGACGACGTCGTGGGTGGTCGGCCCAAGTTCCGTGCCGCCGTCGGTCGCGACCTCGCGTTCGCCGCGCCTCACCGCGACGCACCCCCGTTGGGGTCAGAGCCTGTGTTCTGTGCCTTCTGCTCCCTGATCGTCTCGAGACCATCCTCAAGCTTATCGATTAGTGAGACTGCCTGCTCCTCGGTCAGCTCGAGGTTGATATCCCCGTCATCGTAGGAATTTGCCCGATGGTAGTCATCAGGTTCTAACCAGAAGGCGAACCGCTGTTCGTGCTCAGTACTGCCCACAGACTGACCGCCGTCGGTCATGACCTCGGGATCGCTCTCCTCGAGGCGGCCGACTGCGTCGTCGAGGTCCTCGAGCGTTAGCGTCGAGTAGCCCTTGCCGATCGCGACGCGGGTCGCCTCGTTGGTCAGCTGCTCGATCTCGTCACGAGTGGTGGCGTCGTAGCGGTCGGCCAGCCGTTCGGGGGCCAAGTCGGCCGCGGTCTCGAAGCGGGCCTCTGTGAGCCGTTCCTGCCAGATCGAGGCGACGTCCTGGCCACCGTCGGTCGCGACTTCCCGCGGTTGGTCGCGTTCGGCAGACTCGACTGGGTTGACGTGTCCCAGACTCTCGATGTCGGTACTGCGCCCCCAGCCGTTGTCGTTGCCGCGGTCGCCGATCTGGCGTTGGACGGTGCAGCGCGTGTCGAGTTCAGTCGCGAACGGTGAGAGGTCGCCGTCCTGCCCCTCCTTGAACCAGAGGCGGAACTCCGCGCCGTTCTCCCGTTCTTTGTTTTCGACGATCAGTCGTTTCTCGAACCGGCCGATGCCATCGGGACTCGACTCCTCGAGTGGGACCCCGGTGACCGTGAACGGTTCCGTGCGACCGTTCCAGACGACTTTGTCGCCGACCTCGAGGGAATCGATCAACTGCGCAAAGTGTTCGGGGTTGTGTGGCGCTGAGATGCGGACAAGGTAGTCGTATGCGCCGTCGGCGATCGGCTCGCGACCCTCGGTCTCTTCGGTACCGACGAGGTCTTTCCCACACCCCGAGCAGCGGTAGCTCTGCTCACTCTCAGTGTCGCAGACGGGACAGATCGTCATGACCGCTCACCTCGCTCGTGAGCCTGGACCATCCCCGGCGCGGGCCCGGTTTGGGATCGCGTCGCCGGGATCGTCGGATCATCGAACTGGTCGTCGCAGCACGCGATCGCGCCGGCCATCGAGTCATGCCGGGCCCCGCAGCGACCGCAGTCGTTCTCGAGTATGATTTGATAGACTGACGAGCCGGACGTCGGCTGCGAGTCCTGCCAGCGCCCGAGGTCGCCACGATCGCGGAGTTTCTCGAGCGTCGGTTGGATCGCCTGGTGGGGCAGGTCGAGTTCCTCGCGGATGTACGCGGACTTGACGTAGTTCTGGCCGACGACGACCAGGTCACGGAGGACCCGACGGACTGCGCGGTCGACTGCCTCACGTTTCTGGGATGTAGAGCGTCTACAAACGAGCTTCGGAGGAATCAAATAAAATCCGAGTAGAACTCTCTCGAATCCTATGTCGC
>NZ_AOMA01000178.1 GCF_000337895.1 Halobiforma nitratireducens JCM 10879 | reverse complement strand
CTTCTAGTCTAGTTAAAGTGACTATTTTAGACGCTAGTGACTACACCGCGATAGGTCGGAGCTAATTTCGAAAGCGTGCAACGGGCTACTAGAGCGTGGCGTCCCTCTCAGGGTGGTGTGACCGAGCCGGGGACAGCATTAGCCGTCGACGTCACCTGTCGTCGGATTCGTCCGGGCAGTCGCTCCTGTTCCATCACCGGGAATCTCCGCCTCTTCCATCAGGCGGACGTACCGCTCTGTGTACTCGAGGCCGTTCTTGCGCTGTCGTTTTCGCTCGATCGCGAGGCGATTCCCCGAGAGCTCGAGCAGGGCGTCGATGGTTCTCGAGACGAGTTTTTTCGCGTACTCGTCGCTGACCCCCGATTCCTGGCGGCGAAT
>NZ_AOMA01000177.1 GCF_000337895.1 Halobiforma nitratireducens JCM 10879 | reverse complement strand
TGTCGATTTCCATACCAACCTCGATTTCCTCGACTTCACCCTTCTAACCCGTGATATCAGCTGATTAGATCGCTCTTCAACAGAGCAGTTCAAAGAGACCAAGAAGTTCCTCGCCGAGACCCGGAGTTCAGACCATCGGCCCCGGCTGTTCTACTTCCTCTTCGCGATCTTGCTGTTCAACACCTGGATGCTCGTTGATCGGCTCGCGAAGAAGCGTCTCGGGATGGAGTTCGCTGGTGAGCCGTTGATCTCGTTCGAGGTGTTCGTCGCCGCCGTTGCGAACTTCATGCGGCCTATCGACTAAGCTGGCCGCCGTTCCGGGTTTGAATCTCGAGAGTGGCGACACTATTCTGTGACTCAATTTTCGCCGTTTTCCTATCACGTTCGACTAGATAGCCGATTCTAGTTTTCTGATAGAGGGTGTTTTCACTCGAAAGTCGGTGTGGTCTTACTTTTCTTCACTGTTAGCTGTGCTTAGTAGAATCCGTTTCTCGATCAGCTGTGAGTCAGTTCGTCTATGAATCCCGAGCAGGCGAGTGCCTCGGTGTCGTACGGGGATCAAAGACTTCCGTAACTGAGCGAACCGGAGCTAAGTGACGGAGTCCCGCCAGAATTCGCGACATCCGCGAAATCCGTGACTGCGGTCGATAACGAGACATCCGGCGTCTCGAACCATTTGACCTCGAGGTGGTTCACAATCAGACACTCATAGCGGAGATACAAAACAGAACATCAGCGGTTCTCCCTCGAGACCAAGGACGATGTTGCCCACGCACCCCGGAAGAACCACACAGCGGCGATCACAGACGAGACGACGTAGGAAAAGCTGATCGCGTACCAGACCCCAGTGATCCCGGCTTCGAACCAGACGAGCGCGCCGTAACTCAACGGAATGCGGAACACGAGCAACTCCAGAGTAGCCATTCCCATTGCGAGTTTCGTGTTCCCGCTTCCGCGAAATGCACCGAGAATCACCTGAAAGACGGCGAAGAAGATCAGTGCCGGTCCGACGATCCAAATAAAGGTAGCACCACCCTGAACAATAGCATCGGCAGCGACGCCCCCGCCTTCAACGGCCAAGAACACGCTAACAATCGACTCGGCAGACGGATAGGCAACGGCAACGATACAGGTAAATAGGACAACTGCCATCCCCGCAGAGAGATACACTGCTCGCTTGGCACGGGCCAGCTGGCCGGCACCGAGGTTCTGCCCCACGACTGTCTCCACTCCGCGAGCGAGTCCAAGGGAGATGACGAACAGGATTCCAACGAGGTATTCGGAGATTCCATACGCTGCGACGGCAGCGGCTCCCTCGATCGAGATTATCGCAGTCAAGACTGCGACGCCACCTGCCCGGACGGTCATCTCGACGACCGTTGGCGAACCGATCGTGACGATTTGAGCCACCCTCGAGCGATGTAATCGGAACGTACTGAGCGTGATCTCGAACCCGATCCGGCCGGAAAAGAGGATGTACAGACCAAGCACGGCGGCAACGGACCGTGAGAGGATTGTCGCGATCGCAGCACCCTCGATGCCGTAACCGGCGAACCCTGTCTGGGTATACAGCGCCGTCTCTACCGAGTGGAGCCCGACCCACTCGAAGAGCGGGTTGGCCGAGAACCCATGGATGAGGAACGGATCGATGAGTACGTTGACGGTCGTACTCACGCCCATCAGTTTGAGCGGCGTTCTCGTATCACCCCATCCTCGAGAGAGCGCGTTGAACACGAAAAACCAGAACGCCGGCACCATGCCGAGGAACGTGATTCGCGTGTACTGGACGGCGAGCTCGTGTGGGCCTGTTCCGGGGATTGCACCGACGAGCGTCAGCGCCCACGGTGCGAGAGCGTATCCAGTGATCGCGAGCACGACAGAGAGGATCGTCACGAACGAAATCGTCTCGCCGGCAACTGAGGGTATCGCACTGATTCGTCCCGTCCCCTTATACTGGGCGACGAGAACGGTTCCTGCAGTTACGATACCGAATCCGACGCTCGTGCCGAGGTAGATGACTGGCCACGCGTAGGACATCGCTGCAATCGCGTCCGTTCCGAGATGGCCGATCCAGTAGAGGTCGACCAGAAAATAGACCATGTCGAGCCCTTCCGCGAGAACAATTGGCGCTGAAAGAACAACCAGCGGCTTGAACAGCCGACCGTCGACGACATCGACCGACTGACCCTGTGAGGAAGATTCCTTGGACGTTCGACCCCGAGAGATTCCATCGTTCGTCGTCGCATCATCCATCGTATACTAACGTGAGAGGCCGCGTGTGGATCACTAAAGCCCCACACTGTCCTGGGTTTAATATGGTCTATCGGAGAAGTAGTGCTCGAAGACGTGAGACTGGCCGCGGTGTAACCGTTCGGCGAGTGCCGAGCGGGAAATATCGAGCACATCGGCGACTTCTCTGAGCGATGCTCGTCTCGGGACATCGAAATAGCCCTCCTCGTAGGCCACTCGCAGTGCCTCGTGTTGTTTCTCCGAGACACCGGGAATACGGTAATCGTCCGTGTTCGACTCGTACAGGCGACGGAGTTGGAAATCGATATCCATCTTTCGACAGCTATCGCGGTAGGCGACGAGTTCCTCACGGTTTGCGAACTGCTGTTTGAGGTGTTCCCCGTCGCTGGTAATCCACCACCGTTCGACGAGCGTCTTGTTGAATACGAGTTCGTCTATCTCCTCGGGGTAGAGGTTCTCGACGACCGTGTGGTAGATACGCACTGACTCTTCGTCGCTGATAAGGGCATACTCGGTGACCGAGTCTTCGCTTTCAAGGGCTAACTCGAACGCCTCGAACGAACCGCAGACGACCCGGAGGACGAATACGATCGGTCCAGCATCAGCTTGATCTTCTTCTTCGATGGTCATCGTACACTCCGGCACTGCTCGAGCGATAGAGATCAACGGGTGTTGCTCCGAAAACAGTCTGAACTCCGCTGTTACGGCCATATCTCTTGCATGCGGGCGGTACTACTACACTCTTGTATTTCGTATCTCATTGGATAGCGATCTCTCTTCGTCGCAAGCCACTCCTCGCTTTGAATTACAGTAGCCACTGCAAGTCAGTGTACACTGATCGCCGACCACTCTGACGATCAGTGTGCGAATCGGTGCAGTCGTTACCCAGCTTCTCGAATGGGGCTCCCGTCGGCTCCGTGACGAACCGACACGCGAACCTATTTCACAGCACCGCCGTCAAACTCGAGACGAGACAGATGGTTTCGGAACTCTTCGACCCCGACCGCTGGGAGCCGATCGCAGACCTGAACGCGGAGTTTCGGGATATCACCTACCACCGCGCGGTCGACTCCGGGACGGTCCGGATCGCCTTCGACCGACCCGAAGTCCGCAACGCCTTCCGTCCGGGAACGGTCGACGAACTCTACGACGCACTCGAGCACGCCAAACGGCAGACGGACGTCGGCTGTGTTCTGCTCACGGGCAACGGTCCGTCCCCGAAAGACGGCGGCTGGGCGTTCTGTTCGGGCGGCGACCAGACCATCCGCGGTGAGGACGGCTACCAGTACGACGGGGACGAAAAACGGGCGTCCGAGCAGGGCCGACTACACATTCTCGAGGTGCAGCGACTCATCCGTCACATCCCGAAAGTCGTCGTCTGCGTGGTTCCCGGCTGGGCCGTCGGCGGCGGCCACTCGCTGCACGTCGTCTGTGACCTGACGATCGCGAGCGAAGAACACGCCAAGTTCCTCCAGACCGATCCCGACGTGGCCAGCTACGATGCCGGCTTCGGCTCCGCCTATCTCGCCAAACAGATCGGACAGAAGAAAGCCCGGGAAGTGTTCTTCCTCGGGAAAACGTACGACGCCGAGGAAGCGGCCGAGATGGGCATGGTCAACGAGGCCGTCCCCCACGAGGAACTCGAGGCAACCGCTCTCGAGTGGGGCGAACGCATCAACGCCAAGAGCCCGACGGCGATGCGAATGCTCAAGTACGCGTTCAACATGACCGACGACGGGATGGTCGGCCAGCAGGTGTTCGCCGGGGAGGCGACCCGGCTTGGCTACATGACCGACGAGGCCAAGGAAGGACGCGACGCCTTCGTCGAGGGCCGAGAGCCGGACTTCGACGACTATCCCTGGCACTACTGACCCCGCCGGCTCGGGGGAGTCGCGACGCGAGCCGTGTCGCCCCACTCGATCGCTCCGAGCCCCTCACTCGGGGAACGGCTGCGGGAGCTCGTACCGATCGCGGACCTCTGCCACGCAGTCCTCGAGATCGGGGTTCGAGACCGACCAATCGCCGTTGCCCGGGATTCTGGGTGTTCCGGGCTCGAACCCTTCGATTTCGCTTACGATCGGGCCGTAAGCGAACGCACCGAATTCCTCGGAGACGGAGACGACTCGTCGGCCGTCGACGCCGCCGATCGGTTCCGCGATCGTGCCCACGGACCGTGACTCGTCCCACCAGAACGCCGAGAGGATCACGTCCTCGGCCGTCCCTGTGATCCGAACCGTCTCGCAGTCCAGAAAGTCGACGCTGACCGCGTCTACCATACCGTCGCGTTGGCTGACCGGACTAATCAATCATTTTTCGCGTCGATGGGACTGTCACGGACTCGAACAATGACCGTCACTCGTCTTCCGGCAACTCACCAGCGCTCCGAAGCCCTCTCACGATGTCGTCTGCCAGTTCTTCGGGGCTCTCGTAGGGGAAGTGATTTAGCGGATTCACGTCCGACGCTTCCTGGATTTCCATCATTGTCATCGAGAACTCGCCCGACTCGAAGGTCGTCGCGGGACCGTCGGGAAGCGTCGGTAACAGTGCCATCGCACTCGAGATCGGGTAGTCGGCGTCGCCGAACGCGTCGACCAGTTGCTCTCGGAGCTCCTCGGGATCGGCCTCGGTCATAGTGGGCGTTCGAAGGGTGGCTGGATAATAGTTGGGTGAGACCGACACGGGCCGTCCGACAGGACCGTACGGAACGTCTATATCGGTGCGGAGTGAGGGCTCTCGCATGCACGACGCGGTCATCGTGGACGCGGTCCGGACCCCCTTCGGCAAACGGGGCGGTTCGTTCCGGGACACCCACCCGCAGGACCTCGCAGCGAAACCCCTCGAGGCGCTCGAGGAGCGAAACGGCTTCGACCCCGGGATCGTCGAGGACGTACTCTACGGCTGTGTGACGCCCACCGACGAACAGGGCCTGAACGTCGGCCGGCTCGCCCCGCTGGTCGCTGGCTGGGGGGACAGCGTGCCGGGCGTCCAGCTCAACCGGATGTGTGGTTCGGGACAGCAGGCGGTCAACTTCGCCGCGACGAACGTCATGGCGGGACAACACGACGTTCTGGTCGCCGGCGGCGTCGAACACATGACTCGCGTTCCGCTTGGCTCGGACGGGGTCGATGGCATCGGTGGAGCCGATACCGTCACCGACACCTACTTCGACCACGTCGACGAGTTGACGACGCAGGGGGAAGGGGCCGAGCGGATCGCCGAGGAGTACGGTCTCTCCCGGCGCGACGTCGACGAACTCGCGGTCGACTCGCAAAAGCGGTGGGCCGAGGCCTGGGACGACGGGCGGTACGACGACCAGGTCGTTCCCGTCGAAGTCGAGGTAGACGGCCACTCGACCCGGATCGAGAGAGACGAACATCCGCGACCGGGTACCGACCTCGAGGCGCTCGCCGACCTCCCGCTTTCCTTTCGCGAGGCGGGCGAGGGCGTTCATCACCCGGGTAACTCCTCGGGGATCGTAGACGGTGCCGCCGCCGTGTTGATCGCGAGTGCGGAGACCGCCGCGGAACGCGGCTGGGAACCGATGGCCCGGATCGTCGACACTGCGGTCGTCGGCGTCGACCCCGTCACCATGCTCACTGGTCCGATTCCGGCGACCGAGCAGGTCCTCGAGAAACGCGGTCTCGACGTCGCTGACGTCGACCTCTTCGAGGTCAACGAAGCGTTTGCCTCGGTCGTCGCCGCCTGGCTCGAGGAGACCGGCGCATCCTGGGAGCGAACCAACGTCAACGGCGGCGCGATCGCCCACGGTCACCCGCTTGGCGCGACGGGTGCGACGCTGCTCGGGAAGCTAGCCCACGAACTCGAGCGGACCGGCGGCGAGATCGGCCTCGCGACGATGTGTATCGGGTTCGGACAGGGGATCGCGACGATCATCGAACGGGTTTAGCGGGTCTGCAATCCAGTTTTCGCTTGGGGATGCTGGTCGGAGAAGAAAACTGAAAGGACGACAGAATCCAGGGTCACGAGAGCGATGGTCGGACGGTCGATACTCCGCAAATTCAGACCGTCCGACAGTCCGAACAGACCAGTTGTCCGTTTGCCTCCCACAGCGAGTCCGCGAGCGATCCGCAGGCCTCGCAGACGCCCTGAGTCGAGTACTCGTCGCCGCCGTTCGGGACGACCGGCGCTTCGCCGTCCTCGTTCCCGATCGGGGGTTCCCCCGCGGGCTCCTCGAGAAGCGGATCGCCGTCGGCGGGCTCCGTCCCAGCGCCGGTCCCCTGGGCGGCTCCCGGTTCCGTTCCACTCCCCGTCCCGGCACCGGTGCCGGCCCCGGGCTCTACGGACCGCGCCGGGGACACCGTTCCCCGGAACGAGCCGGCCGCCGCGATGATGTCCCGCTGGGTAACGAGACCGAGGACTTCGTCCGCGTCCGCGTCCTCGACGACGACGTTGCGGATGTTCTCCCGAGCCATGAGATTGGCCGCGTCGGTCAGCGATCGATCGGACGGGATGGTGATTACGGGCGTCGTCATCACCTCCTCGACCGTCGTTTCCGCGGGGGCCCGTTCGTCGGCCACCAGCCCGAGTACGTCCCACTCGGTCATGATGCCGACGGGATCGGTGCCCCGAACGACGAGGACCGAACCCGCCCGCTCTTCGCGCATCAACTCGACCGCACCCTGGACCGAGTCCGATTCGCTGACACCGACGTATTCGGTCGTCAGGACCTCTTTGACCGACAGTTCTCGTTCCATACTGTAACCATGATCGCAGACGGGCTAAAAACTACCTCCACTACGCTTAACCCACTCGAGAGCGAAGTTTCTGCGTTCGGCTCGAACTGTTCTCGCCGGACTGGGTCGTCGATCGCTACTGCTCGAATTCGAGTTCGACGCGCGTCCCATCGGCCCGACAGGTCTCGAGCGCGTGCTTCGCCCCGAATCCGGCGTCGTGGGCGTTCTCACCGCGGCCGACGCCGACCTGGAGGCTGACATCGACGGCCTCCTCGACGTGAGTGATTGCCTCCTCGTAGTCCGCTTGCTCGAGGTCGGGACAGACGACGATCACGTTGTCCCCGCCGACGAAAAACGAGAGGCTGTCGTGGGCCCGTCGCATGTGCCGCATCAGTTCCGCGTAGCCCTGCTCGATCTCGATGAACGTATCGAAGGCGTTGAGTTCGTCCGTATAGTTGCCGGTGGCGTTGATGACGTCGAAGTGAGCGATCTGGACATCGTCGGCGGTTC
The DNA here is from genome assembly GCF_000337895.1 of Halobiforma nitratireducens JCM 10879. Taxonomy (GTDB): domain Archaea; phylum Halobacteriota; class Halobacteria; order Halobacteriales; family Natrialbaceae; genus Natronobacterium; species Natronobacterium nitratireducens. Next base: position 1,092 of record NZ_AOMA01000177.1, on the reverse strand, counting down.
GATGCGCATCCTCGATGACTCGGCCTTCGAGACACTCACGACGATCCTCGTCCTGGGCGCTACCGGCCTCCTGGAGGCGGGTCGTCGCGTCGGACAGCGCCTGTACGGGGTCGGTCCCGGTCGCGACCCCGAGACTCAGCGTGACGGGGTAGCGGTTGCCGGCCGACTCCTGGAGAAGCCGGTGGTCCTCGAGGTCGAGCCCGTTCGTGACGGCGATCATGTTGTCGAACCGCGTGAAGAAAACGTAGCCGCCGCGGTTGCCGACGAACTGGGAGACGTCGGCGTAGAGGCGCGATTGCAGCGTCTGAAGGTCGGCTTCCCGACGCGGTTCCGGCGTCACCGTCCACGGTCCGTAGTTATCGATCTGGACCAGCGTCACCTGCGTGTTAGTCACGGTGATCGAACCTTTCGAACGGCGTCATATAAGTGATACGTAATCCAGATTCGTGATAGGGGACGACCGACAGAAAGGGAGGAAAGCGTTTTCGCGTGTCGGAGACCGGTTTCAGGCGGGGACCTTCTCGGGGTCCTCTCCCTGTGGATGGTACTTCCAGAAGCCGCCCTCACGCATGGCCGCGCCGACGGCCTTGTGCATCTCGACCATCTCGTCGAACTCGTCGTCGTCGACGTACTCGAAAATCTCGTGCATCGCGACGACCTTCTCGTGGTTGACCCGGATCGGGTAGTCGCCGTACTCGTCGACGAACTCCGCGACCTCGAGCGGGAAGTCCTCTGCCTCGTCGACCTTGTCCGCGATGATCCGCATATCGTACTTGCGCATTCCCTCGCTACCTTCCTCGCCGTCGGGGTCGACTGGCCACTCGTTGCTCATACCCGAACGTGTGTAGGGGTCTTGCAAAAGGGTTACTCTTGTCGGACGGGGCCGAGGGAGTCCGTCTCCTAACTGTGACGGCCTCGACACGGACGATGGTGGGAATACGGAACCGCCCCCCAGATCAGAGCAGCTGACTGGTGGATGACAACGAATATCTGTTGGTGATGTAATGCTCTGTTGAACGCAAGAAGGCGACAGTATTGAATTTATGATATTCGTCTTAATGCCGCTATATGGCCTGAGAGTCCTGTTTTGAA
>NZ_AOMA01000176.1 GCF_000337895.1 Halobiforma nitratireducens JCM 10879 | reverse complement strand
GACGGCGTCCAATTCCCTACAAGTCTCACGAAGAACAGTGGAGTGAACGCCTGAGAGGAGGATTAGATGACCTCGCAACGGAGCATGATGTAAACAGCGATGGGAATGGTGTCGAACGCCCAGGTCGGCGAACTCCTCGTCGGCGGGTACCACGCCCTCGTCACTGACGCCGAAGTGGTCAGCTACAACTCGAGGTCCAAAGCGGACGGCGAACAGATGGAGATCGACGTCGTCGCGATCGACTCGAGCGACGGCATACAGACCGTCTACGCCTGCGAAGTTGTCACTCATCTCGGTGGCGCTGCGTACTCGGGAACGCCCGAGACGGACAAGTGGGCCGACTACGGCAACGATAGCTACCAGTACTCGCTCGAGAAACTCGAGAGCAAGTTTCGCTCCGACTACGAGTACGTGACACGCGTCTTCGACGACGCAGACGAGTACGTCCTCCAGTTGTGGGCTCCGTCCCTCGCGGACGGCTACCTAACCGACGGCCTCGAAGCGCTGTCCGCGGACCTCGAAGCGAACGACGAGTCCGGCATCGGAACGGGGATCGATCTCGTGATCAACGAGACCTACACCGAGCGTATCGAGGAGCTTCGAACACTCGCAGCTACGGAGACGAAGTCGTACGGTGAGCCCGCGTTTCGGTTTCTGCAGATCCTCGAACACCTGCGGTAGCGAACCAGTGGCAAGCAGTGTCCCCTAACAGGTGGCCCGACCACTCACCAGGCCGTAGACGACCCGGATAGCCGGAACGGTTTCGACATCGTCGGTCTCGCCGGGCGGGGACCGGGATCGCGACCGAAACCGAACGACGAGTCACCTGCCGGAATCCGAGCTAGCCGTTGCGGTGTCGGTCGCACCGGCCACTTGCGCGAGGCCGACGGCGACCTCGCCGTCGTCCCAGACGACCGCGAGGGAGTACTCGTCCTCGACACCGACGGTGACGCTGTCACCGGCAGTGACTGTCGGCTCGTCGTCGGTCCCCCCGCTCGCGTCGCCGCCGATATCCGTCCACGATCCGGTCTGCTCGAGGCCATCGCCACGGACGTAGAGGGTCGACGCCTGGACCTCGTCTCCCGAAACGTGGGTGACCTGTTGGCTCTCGTCCCCGCGGTCGATCTCGAACCTGGCGTTCGGTCTGAGTACCGTCTCGTCGTCGGGCATGGCGTAGTGGAGCTCACGGACGCGCCACGTACCGTCCTCCCGCTCGAGGTCGACGAACCAGCCGGTGGCGACGCTTGCACCGCTGAGCATCACGAGCATTTCCACCGTCGCGGTGTCGTCGTCTATCGCGATCGTCTCCGTCGCTTCGACGGTGGGCTCGCCCTCGAGGTCGTCTTCCGCGAACGGTTCGGCGTCGCCGTGTCGGAGTTCGTCGACCCGGTCGAGATCGTCGTCGGCGATCGCCTCGTAGAAGGCGACGACCGTTTCCGCCGGAGAACGGTCCGGGTCGCCGTCGGTCGTCCCGTCCGCGGAGTCGCCGCTCTCGTCTGTCGGCGTGTCGTCGTCTTCGGCTGACTCGCCGTCGCCGTTGCCGTCGGGGTCACTGCCCAGCCCATCGGCGAGACAGCCAGCCATTGCCGCCGTTCCAGAGATACCGGCGAACTGCAGCACCGTTCGTCGATTCATGTATCTCTATAACGACACGAGACTGATAAATACTGCGATGGGGTCAGACGAATATTACTTCCGACAACAAGCGACACGGACGAGTACGCGAACGGTGGTGGCTGAAACTCGCCCCATCACCCGACCAGAACAAATGAGATTGCATTATAAAAAATAAGATAGTATAATTTATGTAGGACAAAGAGAAAGTCTTCGATGGACGCATGGACCCAACCATCCTCCACCACGGCGTTAGCGAAGGTATCGCCGCCGGAATCGCCGGCCTGACCGGAGTCGTCGGTTTCGGTGCTGGCGTCGCGTACGCCCGCATGAAAGCCTACGGATCGATCAGACGCACCGGCAGTTCGGTCGAGTCGCCCGAATCGTAACTGTCGACACGACCTCGAGTCGCGTTCGCGGACGAGGTCCTCTCTCGAACCACCTCCTCTTTCCCGCCTAGAGGACCGTTCCGTCAGCCGGCCCGAAACGGGGGATACGACCAGAACGGTCCGAACTACTGTTCGACACACGGGTACGGCGGCTCGGGAGCTCACTGAGGACTGTGGGTCCGTCGTCCTCTCGCAACTGGGTCTGAACAGTGGCGGGAGGCGAGCCCGGCGACCGAGACGAGAGGGGGTCGTTCGTCCTCGACGACGTCACACAGGGCAGAGGCGCGTTCGCTCTTCCGATCCCGTCGATTCCCCGCCTGTCGGGTGTATTATCGGACGGTGTGACTGGACCAACCTCTTTCGAGGGGGAGGCCGTATATCCTACCATGGTTCACAATCTCGACGATATCGACCGGGGAATCCTCCATCTTCTCCAGCAGAACGCACGGGGAGCGACGGCCGCGGAGATGGCCGATATGGTCGGCAC
>NZ_AOMA01000175.1 GCF_000337895.1 Halobiforma nitratireducens JCM 10879 | reverse complement strand
GTCGATTTCCATACCAACCTCGATTTCCTCGACTTCACCCTTCTAACCCGTGATATCAGCTGATTAGATCGCTCTTCAACAGAGCAATAACACCGCCAACTCAACCAGATCATGGCTTGCAGCCTTCGCCGCTCTCTACAATGCCACGCTCTAACCTTCACACTCCTTGATACTACAGGAAATATATATGGTTATAGTAATAATTACTGGCTATGGTAAATGCATCCGTTCTAGTTTAGCAGAGTGTAGCGCCGTCTGACTAGATATCGTTGTGACTACCAGTCAGAGAAATCCGGTGGATAGTGTGAC
>NZ_AOMA01000174.1 GCF_000337895.1 Halobiforma nitratireducens JCM 10879 | reverse complement strand
TCCTGACGACGACGGGCAACCGCGACGTCATCGTCGAAGAACACTTCGAGCAGATGAAAGACGGGGTTTTGCTCGCGAACGCGGGCCACTTCGACATCGAGATCGACCTCGAGGCACTGGACGACCTCGCGGTCGACCGCTACGAAGCCCGCGAGGGCGTCGAGGCCTACGAACTCGAGGACGGCCGCCGGCTGAACGTCATCGCCGAGGGCCGCCTCGTCAACCTCGCCGCACCCGTCTCGCTGGGCCACCCCGTCGAGGTGATGGACCAGAGCTTCGGCATTCAGGCCGTCTGTGTGCGTGAAATCCTCGAGAACCCCGAGGCGTACGACGCGGGCGTCCACGACGTGCCCGACGAACTCGATCAGGAGATCGCCGAGATCAAACTCGAGGCCGAGGGCGTCGAGTACGACTCGCTGACGGAGACCCAGCGCGAGTACATGGACTCCTGGGACCACGGGACGTAGGCCTACTCCATTTCGAGTGTCGTTTTTGCCGGTGCCGGCAGTGTTCGCAGGTCGTCGACGAGCAACACGTCGCCTGTCTGTCCGTCGGTTGCCCGGAGCGCCCGCGGGATGTCGATTGTCGATTGTCGATTGTCGATGCCCGTCCTGTCCGAGAGAAGCCCGAACGCGTCCTCCGGAGTTGGTCGACGAGGTGCCCGTCGCCCATGCTGGTTGCTCGAGTGAGACGATCACAATCCCGTCGACGGCGGAGGCCACCACTCGCCGGACACACCAGCCGGAACCGGCCCGCTGAGTGGTCCGTACCTGCCGAGCGGAGGACGTGCTGGAACAAACAGAGCGGAGTCGGAGATCGGTCTCCGGTCCACCGGAACGCTGGCAGCCATTGGTACTCGGTACCGCCGACGGCGTGGCCGAACCGACGGGCTCGAGGGAGTCCTGCAGTGATCGAGCGCGCTGGCTTAGGATTCGTCGACGACGAAGACCAGGCTCCCGTCCTCGAGGCCGTCGAGCGCGACCCGCGCGGTGACGGTGTCACCGTCGTCGCGATGGGCGGTACAGGTGCCCGACCACCGCCAGCCGTCCGCGACGGTCGGAATCGCCTTCGTCTCGAGGTGATCGACGGTCTCGGCGTCGAACAGTGCTTCCCACGGCCGTCCCACCAACGTCTCGCGATCGGCACCGAACAGCACCGCGAACGACCGGTTGACGAGTTCGATGTGACCGTCGGGATCGACGATCCCGATGGCGTCGCCGGCGAGTTCGACCCCAGCCAGCGATCGCTTCGAGAGGGCCGAGAGTCGACGGCGCTCGAGCAGCCTGGTGAGACGGTGTTGCAGTTGTCCGGCCTCGGCTTCGGGGACGACGTCGATCCACTGGATCGACGCGACCGCCTCCCTGATGTCGGCGGCCTCGTCGGTCGACGAGACGAGGACGATCGGAAGCTGCTCGTGCCGAGTGCGGACCCGGTCGACGATATCGGTCGGCTCGTGATCGGCGAACGGAACGCGACAGACGAGACAGTCGACGTCCGGAATCTCGACGCCCTCCGGGGGAAGGCCGTCGCTCGAACGGACCGACAGGGAGTCGGTGTTGGCGAGTACCGACTCGAGACGGTCGCGGTCGGCGTCGGCGACCACGAGAACGGAGGGCGTCGAGCGGTCCAGCGGGGGGGTCGGATCGGAGCCGTCGATCGAGGGGACGATCATCGGTGAGTAGGGGGGTGAGACCGGACGCTCGAGCGGCGACGCGTAGCAACTCCTGCTGTCGTCGCCCGCCTACGCGTCGTCATGGATGGTTCCATCGACGAGGACGGTACCATCGCTCCGAACTTCGACTGTGTGGCCGGCGTACTCGAACCGAACGCTCGCGCGGACGTCCGCGTCGTTCTTGAAGAGCCGGTCCAGCGCCTCCGGGTCGACGATGTTGTACAGCGGCTCGAGTTCGAGCGGGTCGGTATCGGTCGTGTCGGCGATCGCGTCGACGACGCGGAGACTTGGCGAATCATGGTGGTAGTCCAGCGTGGTTCCTGACATCGAGCAAACGAACGGGGACGACGGGTATCCCCCTGTCTACTATATGCGTTTACTCGATCCGAATCGAACGCTATGTGTATATCCCCCCCACCCAGACGGGCCGTTGGCGGGTGCTCACGGCGGCCCGATCGCGAGCATCGATCGTTTCTAGGATAACGCGCGTACGCTCGAGTGCCAGGCCGCCCGCAGGATGGCCTCCAAACTCGGGCAAGCCCAGCGTGTCCCGCCCGGGAGCCACACTGACTTCAGAACGCCGACATCGGACCGGCGAACGTCCACGTGAGGATGTCCGTCTGTGACCGGCGCTGGTCCGTGGCCAGCACACCCCC
>NZ_AOMA01000173.1 GCF_000337895.1 Halobiforma nitratireducens JCM 10879 | reverse complement strand
CAGCCGCTGAATGTGACTGTTTCTTTCTCTGACCTCCGAACGAACTATTCCGCCGGAGTTCGTACGCGGGATATGCGATACTGTCCGGTTCCGTCCCGGTCGTCACGTCGCGGTCGTTCCCCGTCCTGCAGTTCCCGACCGTCCCGTGGCCGTTCGGGAGCAGCTCGGACGACGCTCGCACGTCTCGGCCGCGAGTGGTTCCTCACCGTCGTCGCCGTGCTGGCGGTGCTGGTCGCGATTCGGGTGGGGATACCCGGCGAGAGTCTCCCGCTCGTCCCCGTCGTCGGGCTCGCAGTCAGCGGCGACGACGACCGGAACGCACTCGAGCAGCTCGCCGACGACGTCGAGACCGTCGTCGACCAGTTCGCCGATCTCGACGTCACGAACCTGGACCGACTCGAGGACTGGGACTGGGACTGGGACCGTGACTGGGACTGGGACTGCGAGGGAGCGCAGATCAGGAGCTCGGACTTCGACGCGGAACGCTCAGACGCGGTCGGCGACCTGGCCGAGGCAGTCGACGAACTGGCGACCGCGGCGGCCGACCGGACCCAGCAGCTCGCCGAGAGTGAACGCTACCGGCGAGCGGTACACGAGATCACGTCCGACGAGGACGCAAGCAGCGAGGAGAAGATTCGGCGACTGCTCGAGCTCGGCTGCGATCGGCTCGACCTCGAGAACGGCATCGTCGCTCACATCGACGAGGAAACCGGCTGTTACGAGATCGAACACGCCGTCGGCGGACTCGCCGAGGCGGGCGACGAGACCGTCCTCGAGCGGACGCTCTGTCGCGACGTCGTCGATTCCGGGGACATTCTGACGCTGTCCGATGTCCCCGAACAGGGGTACGCGGACCATCCAGGCTACGAGGACTGGGATGTCGACTGTTACGTGGGTGGACGGATCGAGGTCGACGGCGAACTCTACGGGACGGTCTGTTTCGCCGATCCCGTACCCCGGTCGTCGTTCTCGGGGCCGGAACGGACGTTCGTCGATCTCGTGACTCGGTGGGTGAGTCACGTCTTCGAGCGCCGGGAGTACGAACGCCGGCTCCGGCTCAAGGATCGCGCGCTCGAAGCGGCTCCCGTTGGGGTAACCATTACCGACCCGGATCGACCGGACAACCCGATCGTCTACGCCAACGAGGCGTTCGAGGATATCACGGGCTATACGGACTCCGAGTGGCAGGGGCGG
>NZ_AOMA01000172.1 GCF_000337895.1 Halobiforma nitratireducens JCM 10879 | reverse complement strand
GTCCCTGATCTCTCGGCGCTGAAAGACTACATCTCACGAGGAGTGAACACGATCAACGAACCAAACATTTGGCCGTCTCTTACCGGTAAAGATTCGACCTAAACACTATGAGACAGCAGTGCAGTCCACGACGCGCATTCGGCGGCGACGGTGCGTTCTCACAGGAGCGTCACCCGAGCCACCCGCTGGCACGAACGTCGCCGTTCATGGTTTCGATACGGTCTCGCTGGTCTGATCCTTCGGAATACGCAACTCGAACGCATATACGGCTCCCGGTCGTACTACGGGCGACGTGTCGAACGAAGACCGAACGGACGCGAGCGACGCGTCGGCCGACACCGGCGGCTCGAGCGACGACGGGTCTCGGTCCCAGTCAGGAATCGATCGTCGAACGCTTCTCCGTACCGGCCTCAACACGGGCGTCGCCGCGACGCTCGTCTGGGGGGCTGGCACCGCAAACTACGTCTCGAGCGACGACCTCGGCTCGATTACCTACGCTCTCGCGCGGCCAAGCCCCGATGCCGATCCGACAGCCCTCGAACCCCGGACCAAAGACGTGCCGATCGCCTGGCACGAGAGTCTCAGGCTGGCTTTCGACGCACAGGAGGCCATCCACGACCTCGGGCTCTCGCCGCTTATCTCTTCGTTCGTCGTTCCCGGCAGTCACGACCGGCCGGAGGCGTCGCTCTCGGTCAACGCAACCGACGAGGACGTTCTCGAGCGGATCGATGGCGTTGTCTCGAGCGTCCCGATCGATCTGACCGTCGTCGACGACGTTCCGCCGCTACCCGAGCAGGAAACCGACGTGGACACCGCTTACGAGGTGGCGGCCCTCGAGCCCGACGCCGTCCCCGGCGGGGTCGTCTGTCACAGTGACGGGTCAGCCGGCACGCTGACGTCAGCGCTGTTCGACGCCGAGGACGGCTCACGCTACTTCGCGACGTCGAATCACGTGTACGGCGACGACGGGACGCTTGAGGACGAGCACCGGGGGGAGCCACTCGACGTCCGGTACGACGACCAGCGAGAGCAGATCGGCGAGGTGGTTCGCGGGTATCCGGCGGCGGATCTCGTCAGGGTCGAGCCCGTCGACGGGTTTCGCCCGACGACGGAAATCGAACGAGCCGAACCCTCCCAGGTGATCGGTCAGTTCACCCGCGACGGACTGGCCGATCTGATGGCCAGGGACGCGACGCTCGAGAAACTCGGTGCCTTCTCGGATCACACCGTCGGCGAGATCGAGGGGGTCAACGCCGTCACCTGTTACGCCGGGGAGGTCTGCAAACCCGGACAACTGGTCTGGGGCGACGAGGACGCGTTGACCGACGGCGATAGCGGCTCGCTCAACTTCCATGAGGACCCCGAAAACCCCGAGGAGTACGTGCTCGTCGGTGGGATCAACAACGCCCGGACGTGGTGGCCCGGCGGCGACTTCACCTGGGGGACGGCGGCGCATCACTTGCTCGAGGAGTACGGGATGCACTTCTGACGGCTCGGGGCCGTCCAGCGTTCGTTCGCTCGGGCCTCGAACCGGATTCTGCCGACGCGGGTAGAACCGGATTCTGTCGACGCGGGTAGAACCGGATTCTGCCGACGCGGGTATTTACCCACGTTGGCATCGTCTATTCGCTATGTCCGCGAAGGCGTCTCGACTCCCCGACCGCGAACGAACCACCACTTTGCTCGTCGACGTGGCGGTCATCGTCGCCTGGATCGTCGCGGCCACGGTCGCGTTTTGGCTGTTCGAGTGGCCGGTGACGTCCTACTACATCGTCGTTTTCGGCGGCGTGATCGGGTATTCGCTGGTGGCCGATCCGGGCGACTGGACCGGGCGGTAGGCGTCTTCAGTCGATCCGAAACTCGAGAGCCGAAACTCGAGAACCGCAGGCACTCCCTGACCTTACAGTTCTGTCGTCGCCTCGAGCGCGATGTCGATCGCGCGGCCGACGTTGTTCTTGGCCTTCTCGGGCAGTTCGTCCTCTTCGGTGTCGGTTCCCTTCTGGGTTCCCTCGACGAGGTTGCCGTCGACAGTACAGATCGCGCCGGCGTGTAGCCCCTTGCGGCGGGTCAGCGAGAAGACGGCGGCGGCTTCCATCTCGACCGACAACAGGTTGGCGGCCTCCCAGTCCTCGACGTGTTCGTCGGTCTCGGCGTAGTAGGCGTCGTCGGAGGCGATCGGGCCGACGTGGACTTCCTCGTCGTTGGCCTCCGCCGAGTCGACGAGCGCGGAGAGAACGTCGTAGTCCGGTACTGCGGGGTAAGAGACGTCCTCGTACCGCTTCGAGGTCCCCTCGTTCTTGGCGGCTCCCGTCGCGACGATCATGTCGCCGATCTCGATACCCGACTGGAGCGCACCGGTCGTCCCGACGCGGATGAACGTCTCGACGCCGACGTTTGCCAGTTCCTCCACGGCGATCGCCGCGGACGGACAGCCGATCCCGGTCGAGCAGATCGTCAGCTCTCGTCCCTCGTAGGTGGCGTTGACGACCTTGTACTCGCGGTTCCGGGCGATCGTCTCGCTCTCGTCGCAGTGCTCTGCGATCCGATCGACGCGGCCCGGATCGCCGGGGATCAGCGCAATATCGTTCAGGTCTCCCTCCTCGACTAACAGGTGCGGCTGCGTTGCCATACCGTCGTTTTCCCCCGGTGGCGAGAAAAAAGGTTCGAGACCGGCGATCCAGGGGGCAAGACGCGTGGTTCCTGTCCGGCAAGACGTCCCACGGTGGTGGTTGGACGATCGATACCGTCGCTGTCTGCCCGCCGACCCCGTCATCACTGCGCTCGGTCTCGTCTCGATACCGTGCGCTCGAGGGTCGACGCCGTCACTCGTACACGGGCGGGGCTACTTCGACCCGGTCGGGTCGGACCCTGACCGTCGTCCCGTCGACATCGAACTGGACGAGCGATGCGGTCCGATCGCGACGGGCGTCGCCCGCCGTCGCGAGGAGTGCGTCGAGGGCCTCGGGATCGACGTAGTCGTACAGCCGCGTGCTGGTTTCGATCACGTTCTCGTCGTGGAACTGAGCCAACGCGGTCGCTGCAGCGACGCTCGGCGGTTCCCCTTCGGATCGCTCGTAGCGAACACACCGACCGTACTGTCGGCCGTTTGACTCCCGTATCCTTCCTTCCGTCATGTCTCTCCGTCACGTCGCCGTGACTTCTAGGTGAGAGCCCAACGCCGTCGGGTATATAGTTATCGTCAGACGACATGTCGTGAGAACGTGACCGTCGTCGATTCCGACCGGTCGATGCCAAAAAATCGGCAGCTCCGACCGAAGGGACGAGCAGCCGGAACCCGTAGACGAGAATCCTGGCGGTCAGTACCGTTCCTCGAGGAACTCGGCCACTCGCTTCGCGGTCGGTGCGCTCCGGGCCCCTTCACGACTCGCCGTGATCGCACCACAGGCGTTGGCGTGCTCGAGAGCCCGTTCCACGTCGCCGTCCTCGAGTACCACCGCGAGGAAACCGGCGGCGAAGGCGTCGCCCGCGCCGGCCGTGTCGACGGGTTCGACGTCGAATCCGGGATGTTCGTAGGTCGCCTCGGGGGTGTGGACCTTCGCCCCGTCGCCGCCGTGTTTGACGACGATGATCCGGTCGTCGAACCCCGAACCGACGTACTCGTACTCGTCTTCGAGCAGTGCCGCGACCTCGCGGTCGTTCGCGAAGACGACGTCGGCGGCCGCAAGCGCATCGCCGTACTCACGTCTCCGCTCCGCGAGTCGGCGGCCGGGGTCGAAACTGACCGTCGCACCGCCCTCTCGGGCCTCGTTTGCGATCGCCGCAGCGGTGTCGGCCCGCTGGCTCGTCAGGTGGACGTGCTCGGCGGCCCGAACCCGCTCGCGATCGAGATCCGCGGGCGTGACGGCCTCGTTGACGCCGTCGTTGCCCAGAATCGCCACCTCGCCGCCGTCGTCGACGAGCAGGTACTTCACCGCCGTCTCGGCGTTTTCGACGACCCGTACCCCTTCCAGCGAGACTCCGACATCCTCGAGGTTCCGCCTCGCGAGGACGCCGTTCTCGTCGTCGCCGACGCTGCCGATGAGACCGGCCTCGATCTCGAGGCCGGCGAGCGCGGCGGCGACGTTGGCCGCGCTGCCGCCGCCGGACTGGCGCTGTGAGCGGATCGCGGCCTCGCCGTCGGGTTCCGGAAAGTCGTCGATCCGAAGGGTCACGTCCCAGTTGACGTGTCCCGCCGTAAGGACCCTGACCATAGTAGACGGTTGCAAATCGGTGTCCGCGGGGAAAAGTCTAGCCGACCAGGAACAGCAAGACGTTGTGGACGCCGGGGCCGAGGCCGACGGCGGCGACGAGCGCGAGGATCGTTCGGGCCTGCCGCGGTGCCTCCTCGACGTACTCCTTGAACAGGCCAAGGATGACCGCCGCGAGCGCGAGCTTGACCAGCACGAACAGCCAGCCGCCACCGACGTACTCGGCGGTCGGCAGGGAGTGGCCGGCCTCGAGGATCAGCCGTGAAACGGGTACCTCCTCCGTGGCACCGAGGACGTCGTAGCCGATCGCCGTCGAGACGCCATCGAGCGTGTGGCCGAAGACGACGACGACGCCGGTCATCCCCGTGGTCGCGGCGACGTCGGTGACCCAGAGCCCGAGCCCGAGCCAGACGACGGCCGTGACGATCCCCGAGACGACGACCGCGATCACTGGCCAGAACGGGTCGAAGGTGCCGATACCCCAACTGAGCTGGATCGCGAAGATCGTGAAGACGACGAAAAACCCCGTCCCCGTCGTCCCGACGAACCGTTCGGCCGTCGGCTGGAGCCCACCAGCGTGGAGGAAGATGCCGACGATCCAGGCGGCCCCCGCCACGATCGCGGTCACGAGGTAAACCCCCGGCGACGAAAACAGGACCGCGATGCTCTCCGGGTACGCCTCGAGCCGGTGGAGCACGTGCAAGGTCGAACCAAACATCATCCAGGGGACGAACGCGACGACCGTCCGGTCTTTCACCGGCGGCTCGAGCGCCCACAGCAACGCCAGCACCCCACCGAGCACCACCAGGATCGGGCCGAGCAGGTACCACGGCGGCAGTACGAACCCCTCTGGTAACACCATATTCGTACTGGTACGTACCAGTCACAAACACTTTCCGGTCGGTACCGCCGAAAACCGTCCGAACGGGCGGTGAGTAGTGGAGTATTTGACATGCGCCGGGCGCTGCCCGTTATGCCTCCCAGGGCTCACCCGTCGTCTCGCCGAACAGCTCCCGCATCAGCGTGACGATGCTTTCGGGCGGGAACTGGCCGCGTTCGGTGACGATCGCGTCGACGTGTCGCGGTGGCGTGACATCGAACGCCGGATTCTCGACGGTGAGTCCGTCGTCGCTCGCATCGGGTGAGTCGTCGGCTCCGGCCTCGGCGAGGATTGCTGTGCGGTCACCCGACGACAGCACCTCCGTCTCGTCGCGCATCTCGATCTCGACCGTATGCCCCGTCATCGTATCCGGGTGGAGTTTGATCGTCTGGGCCGCGACCATCACCGGGACGCCCCGTTCGCGGGCGTTGACCGCCAGCCCGCTGGTCCCGATCTTGTTGACGACGCTGCCGTCCGCCGCGATGCTGTCCGCGCCGACAAGCACGTGGTCGGCGTCGTCGAGGTACCGCCGCGCCGCGTTGTCGACGACGAGGGTTACGGGCACGTCCCACTCCCGGAGTTGCCGAGCCGTGATGTGGCCCTGCTTTCGCGGCCGGGTTTCCTTGACGATCGCTTCGATCTCTTTGCCGTCTTCGAGGGCGGCCTCGATGCACGAGAGGGCGTCGGTCGAGTGACAGTGGGTCATCACCACGTCGCCGTCCCGGAGCCGGTTTGCGCCGATCTCCCCCAGTTTCGTCTGGGCCTGCTCGAGGTCGGCCCGGAACTCGTCGGCGCGGGTGATCGTCGTCGTCCGCAGTTCGGTGACCGTTTCACCCTCCATTCCGCGGAGGACGTACCGCAGGGCGTTCGGCAAGCTGACCGCGGTCGGACGCGTCTCGTAGAGGGTCTTCGCGGCGGCGCGAAGCTGGCGTCGGAACTCGCTTGCCGAGTCGGCCTCCGACTGGTCGGCCTGGATCGCGAGCGCGTCCGCGGCCGCGTCGGCGATCGTCGCCGCGCCGCGGGTCCGCATCGCCGCGATGTCGTCGGCGGTTTCGACGACCGCCGGGGAGATGTCTCTATCGACATCCACGTCCACGTCCGCGTCCGCGTCGACGTCCGCGTTCCCGTCGGCACTGACGGCAGCGTCCGCATCGGACTGGTCTCGAGTCATGGCGAGCGCTTGGCCCCCGTGGACCAAAAGGGATCGGGCGGCTTTTTGACGGTTCGCCGAATCGATCCGCTATGGACCGCACCGAACTCGCACCCCTGATCGATCATACGGTACTCGGCCCCGAAACGACGATCGACGACGTCCGGTCGCTGCTCGACGAGGCCAACGAACACGGTATGAACGCCTGTATCCCGCCATACGCGGTTGCTGAAGCCGCCGACTACGCGCCCGAGGTCACTCTCGCCACCGTCGTCGGTTTCCCCCACGGACAGCACGGACCCGAGATCAAACGTCGAGAGGGCGTCGACGCCTGGAAAGCGGGAGCCGACGAACTCGACGTGGTGATAAACGTCGGTCGACTCAAAGCCGGCGACGACGACACCGTCGAAGCCGAGATCGCCGAACTCGTCGCGGCGGTCCCGATCCCGGTCAAGGTCATCGTCGAGACCGCGTTGCTCACCGACGAGGAGAAACACCGCGCCTGCGAGGCGGCCGAGTCGGCCGACGCCACGATGGTCAAGACCTCGACCGGCTTTGCGGATGGGGGCGCGACCGTCGCGGACGTCGAACTGATGAGCGACTACCTCCCCGTCAAGGCAAGCGGCGGCGTCGGTAGCTACGAGGATGCGATGGCGATGCTCGACGCCGGCGCGGAGCGCATCGGGGCCTCCAGTGGCGTCACGATCCTCGAGGGGGCACCCGAGTCGACGCAGTGATCGGTGGCCGATTCCTCTCGTCGGACCTCTCGGCGACTATCGACCCCGAGTAGTCACTCCTCGTCGAGAATCCGGTCGATCAGGTCCGAGTCGTCGCCGCCCAGCGCCGACCGTACCAGCAGGTGCCCGCCGAGCACCGAGGGACTGATTACCGTGTCGGCACCGGCTCGCTCGAGTTTCTTCGTGTTCTCACGGTCGGTCGCAGCGGCGACGATTCGGGTCTCCGGCGCGAGTTGTCGGGCCGTGAGAATCGCCAGCGCGTCCTGTGCGTCAGCTTCCGTCGCGACGACAATCCCCGTCGCACGGTCGATCTTCGCCCGTTCGAGGGGGCCTTCGTCGCTGGGATCGCCCGCGACGACAGCGACATCGTTCGCCGCGAGTTCGTCCGCCACTGCGGCGTCGTCGGTCACGACGACGAACGAACGGTCACCCGCCGCGAGTTCGTCGACGATCGGTTCAGTCAGTTTGCCATAGCCGAGCACGAGGAGGTGGTCCTCGAGCAGTTCGAGTTCCGAGTCAGTCATTATTCCGAGTGTCTTGGTGATTCTCGCCTGAATCGCGGGGCCGACGAGTGCCCCGATCGCGATACCGAAACTCGCCACGCCCAGTACCAGCACCGACATCGTAAACAGCATCCCTTCCGTCGAGTCCAGGTTCGGTGTCATGTCACCGTAGCCGACCGTACTCGAGGTGATCAGCGTGAAGTAGAACGCATCGAGAACGGTGTCGATGGCGTCGAAGTGGTCTCGGAGGGCGTAGCCACCAATAGTGCCGTACAGCTGGACGCCGACCAACGCGGAGCCGGCGGCGATCTGGGTCGTCGACAGCGACAGCGAGGCGGTAAACCGGTTGCGAGTCGCGAGTAAGACGGGGATCGTAACCAGCGACAGGACGACCAGCGGCAGCGAGTAGTGGCTGGCCTGGAGCAGGCCCTGCGCCGCCGTCAGCGGGAGGAGAAGCAGTGTCGCCCACCACCCAGCACGCAGTCCACGCCGCAACGCGAGCGCGCTGCCGACCATCAGAAAGCCGGTCAACGCGCCGGTAAAGCCCGCGGCGTTCTGGACAGCGTCGGGGAGATACGGCGCGAGCGGCCCGGAGACGGTATTGGTCCCGATGTTGACGATAGCCGTCGCCACCGAGAGCAGTGCGACGGCGAGTGCGAGTGCAACGGTGAGCCGCGACGTGAGCAACCGCGGCCGGTTTGACGTCACCTCGCGAAGCGACCAGTCGACCATACGAAATTGGTTGCGTCGCCAGCCAATAAACGTCCTCTTTATCATCGACGGTCGAACCACCGTAGGGCGATACGTTTCACCTCGGGCGGCCTATCACCATCCGACCGCACTCCGTGACTCCGCGGCCGTCTTCGGGAGCGGTAGCTACTTGCCCCCGGCACGGATACCGCCACGTATGGCTACTGAGTGGAAACTGTTCGCCGACCTCGCCGAACGCGCAGGGGACAAACGCGTCGCCGTCGAAGCCAGTGCCGGTGATACCGTCGGCGATGCGCTCGAGGAGCTGCTCGCGGACCGCTCGGAGTTAGAGGAGCGCGTCCTCGACGACGAGGGCGGGTTACGTTCACAGATCAACGTCCTCCGCAACGGCGCAAACGTCACCGTCGAGGAGGAGGGCCTCGAGACTGAGCTCGAGGGGGACGACGAGCTGGCGCTGTTCCCCCCGGTCAGCGGCGGGTAATCAGCTCGCTATCGGTTTGGTGCCGTTCTTTCGGACGATAACTGGCGGTCACGACGAGTTACGTCCGTCGCGTTCGCGGCGTCTTCTCTTTCTCTTTCTCTCTCTCTCGGTGCTGCTGTCGTCCGCGTTCAACCCGTCGAAGCCGCGGTTGAGCCGCCAAAGACGTTACCGAGCAGTCAGGTCGACGCCAAGGACGAAGTCCGCTTCCTCGGCGAGGTCTGCACCAGCGTAGGCGGCGTCGGTGACGAACCGGGTCGTCTCGGGGATCAGTACCCGCGTTTCGTCAGCGCCGACGTCAGCGGCGTCGCGGGCGATAGCGGCGAGCAGCGTCCGAGCCGCGTCGGCGTCCTCCCAGCCGGCGACGCCGTACTCTGCCCACGTCGTCTCGACGCCGTCGTCGTCTTCCCGGTCGTACGTCCGGTTTCGGTAGGCCGTCCCCGCGAGGCCGTTCTCCCGCTCGACGGCGAAAACCGCCGTCTCGTCGGCGAATCGCTCGAAATCGGCTCGCGTTAGCTCTCGCAGGGCCCACGTCTCTTCGGGAGCCATTCCGACGCCGTTGAGTCGATCGCGGGCGTCGCTGTGAGTCCAGTAGCGCCACGCGGCGTGGGGATCGCTCGTGACTCGTGCCGGCCCTGCACTGGATGTCACGTCGGCCTCCGCATCGGGAGCGGGCTCGGCGAACCGGAACTCGGTAACCGGCTCGAACCCGCTCGAGCGCGCCGCCGCGAACGAGGTCGTGTTCCAGGAGTGGATCAGGACGCGGCCGACGGTCGCGCCGCGCTCGCGGGCCCACTCGAAGCAGGCCTCGTTGAGCCGGTAACTGATCCCCTTCCCGCGGTAGTCCGCTGCAACGCGGATTCCCTGGAACCAGGCCTCGTCGGGCGAGATCAGGACGGCCTGAACGATTCCGACCGGCGTCTCGTCGACCGTCGCGAGGAAGGTCTTTTTCTCGTCGCGCTCGTCCTCGTCCTCGAGCCAGTCGTGGTAGATTTCGGGGATGTAGTCGCCGCCGCGGTCGTCCCAGATGTCTTCGGTGAACGCACGGACGCCCTCGTAGTCGTCGTGGGTCGCTCGTCGGATGTCGATGGCGTCGTCGCCGTCACTGTCGTCGGTGTGCTCGTTTTCGGCCGTCTGCTGTATCGAATGCTTCGGACTCATCGATATCGTATCGGTCTCGGTTTCGGGTACGGTCTCGCTGTCGATGTGAGTGTCGATCGCTCCGTCGCTGATCGGCTCCGCTCGTCGCCGTTACTCCCAGGGAACGGATCGCTCCTGTAACTCGCCCGCGAGCGACGTACGCATCGTTTCCTCGACGTCGTCGGCGTTCTCGAGGGCCCACATGAGTTTGACCTTCGCGGTCCCGGGGAGGGTGTCGCCGGCCTCGATCACGCCCGCCTCGAGCAGGTCTCGGCCCGTATCGTAGACCCGATCACAGACGCGGCCCTCGAGACACTGGCTGGTCATGACGACCGTCGTCCCGTCGTCGACGAGGTCCTCGATTCGGGGGACGAGATCGGTATGGACGTGGCCGAGCCCGGTCCCCTCGATGACGAGGCCGTCGGCCCCTTCGACGACGTCGAGGAAGGCTGGGTCCATGCCGGGCGTGAACTTACAGAGTTCGACATCGGCGGCGAGGTCGTCGGCGAGTGTGAGGTCCTGCTCGTCACGTTTCTCGTACTCACGGTGAAACTCGACATGCTCGTCTTCGTCTTCGTCTTCGTAATCGACTTCGCCCAATGGCTCCGCGCCGACGGTATCGAAAGCATCTCGCCGGGACGTGTGGTTCTTCCGGACCCGGGTACCTCGGTGAAGGGCACAGCGGTCGTCGCTCTCGGAGGCGTGCATACAGACCAGCACCTCTGCACAGTCGCTTTTCGCCGCTTCGACGGCACAGACCGCGTTCATTACGTTGTCCGAGGACGGACGGTCCGCGGAGCGCTGGGAGCCGGTGAAGACGATCGGTACCGGCGTCTCGAGCATGAACGCAAGCGCCGAGGCGGAGTACTGCATCGTGTCGGTGCCGTGCATGACGACGACGCCGTCCGCACCGGCCTCGATCTCCTCGTGGACCGCCTCGGCCAGCTCCTGCCAGATCGGCGGCTCCATGTTCTCCGAGAGGATGTTCGCGACGACGCGCCCGCGATAGTTCGCGCGGCCCGCGAGATCGGGGACCGCCCGCAGTACGTCTTCGGCGTCGAACTGTGCGGTCACCGCACCGGTTCGGTAGTCGACCGTCGAGGCGATCGTCCCACCGGTCGAGATCAGCGAGATCGTCGGTAACTCCTCGTCGAACTCGATTGCGGAGTCGCCGCCGTCGCTTTCGCCGTCGATCTCGTAGACGTCCTCTTCGAGTACCGTTGCTGCTGCCGCGTCGCGATCGACGCCGACGTTGTACCCGCCCTCGAGTTTGACCACGAGGTGGTCGTCCGTACTCGAGGGGAGCAAAACGCCTTCGAACGTGCGATCGTCCCGATCGACGCGAACGCGATCGCCTGGTTGCATAGGACAGCGTTGCGCGCCATCGGACTTGAAGGCACGCTTTCCGTGCTGGTCCGTTCCGCTCGCCGGTCGTAGTGCCGGACTACGTCGCGAACCCGACCGCGACGAGCCCGAGTCCGGTCGCCAGAAGGAGTCCGGCGATCAGCGCCGTCAGCAAACGAATCGATCCGAGAGCGTCGTCCGGCAGATCGAGCCGGGGGTAGACGTGTCGTGCGCCGACGAGGAGCGCGATTCCGACGGCGACCACTGCGGTCCCCAGCACGATCAGTTCAGTACCCACTACCGGGGGTTTCAGCCCGCCAGGCATAAATTTCCGGTGGCGTCCTCAATCCGCGAGGATACCGTTCCGCACGGGGACAGCGGTACGAAGGCCGACCCGAGACAGGGGTGTCAGGATAGCTCTCGTCCGTGAGGCGAACGCGACGGTGGGGAAAGGTCCATGGTCCCGGCGAGCCTCCGTTGGACCATGAGCGATCGCTCGGACGAACTGACCGAGAGCCGGGATCGCGAGTCGGACCGAGAGCGTGATCCCGGGTCGACCGACGACCTCCTCGAGGAGACAGAGCGGTTGCTCGAGGAGACCGGGCCGGGTACGGACGACACTCCCGGTTCGGCGTCGTCTCCGGTATCCGATCCTGGTTCCGAGCCGGGTCCCGATCTCGATTCCGATTTCGATTCGATCGCGGAATCGGGAACACACGTCGGGCCGGACGTAGATCCGAACACCGAGACCGGTTCGCGACCGACGTCGTCGGAACCGTCCGAGCCGGACTCCTCGCTTCGCTCCCGGCTCTCGCCGCGTCGTTTCCTGCCGACCCTCTCGCTTCCCGGGTCGGTCTCGGTTCCTCGGGAAGACCTCTTTTCACCGAAGGCGTTTCTCGTGTTCGTGCTGTTGATCGGTGCCGGACTTCTCGCCGGCGGCACGATCCTCCCCGTCGCCGGTCGCATCGTCGGCATGTTCGCCGTCGCCTTCCTCGTCGGCCTGCTGACCTCGAAACGGCGCTACTTCGAGATGGCCACAGCGGGCGTCCTCTCGAGCGGAGCGGTGACGCTGGTGGCGGACCCACTGCTCGCGGTCGCGGGGAACATGCAACTCCTCCTCGCGGTCGGTGCGACGACCGGGCTGGCGGCGACGGTCATCGGCTACTACTTCGGTCGGGACCTGCGAGCGGGTCTGGCGAGAGACGTCGACTGATACGGATCGCTGTCCTGCTTTCTCGGTGCAACCGCCGTCCGCGTTCGCTCGCCCAGAACTGGAACGGTCCTGTCGATACCACCCAGAGGAGGCGACCGTCCGATCGGCTCAGGTCCGTTTGGACCCGCCTCGGGTGAGTTCCCAGCCGCGTTCGGTCCGCCGAACGACGCCTTCGTCGGCCATCACCTCGAGGAGCTCCGCGACGACCTCTCGTGGGGCCTCGAGGTCCTCGCTCAACTCGCCGACCGATTTCGGGTCCGAGCGAACGCTCGCCAGCAGATCCGCGTAGATTCGGCTCTCGGGGCCGGCGTCGACGCTCTCGGAGATCCGGTCGAGGACGTCACAGAGCCGTCCCTGGACCCACCGCTGGGCCAGCGAAAGCTCGTTTTCGAGCTGCTCCAGGCCCTCGAGCACCTCGAGTAAGTCGTCTAACTCGTCGGTCTCGTCGAGGGGGACGTCGAGCGAGAGGTGCCGACAGGTCGTAATGTCGAAGCTGCTGTTTGCGGGATACGCGCTCTTGCTCGCGAAGCCGTACGGCGAGACGCTGACCTCGAGGCGGACGTTTCGAGCGATGTGAAAGTACTTCCGTCGCTGGTCGTCCATCCGGCTCTCGATCAGCCCGGCCTCCTCGAGCTTTCGCAGGTGCTCGATGACCGCCTTGGGACTCACGCCGAGATACTCGGAAATCTCGGTAACGTAGCAGGGCTTGCGTGCGAGCAGTCGGAGAATCCGTCGCCGGTTCTCGTTTCCCAACAAGTCCAGCAACGCGGCGGAGTCCATCGACAGCGGGTATGGTATCGGCGCTGAAAAGGGTGTCTGCTCGTCCCGGGTGCACGTTTATTTCCATCTGCTCGGGATTCCTCCGCGTTTACGCGGAGGAGGATGTCAAGGATCGCGTTGCAACTGTGATTCGAATGCTCTGTTGAACGCAAGAAGGCGACAGTATTGAATTTATGATATTCGTCTTAATGCCGCTATATGGCCTGAGAGTCCTGTTTTGAAA
>NZ_AOMA01000171.1 GCF_000337895.1 Halobiforma nitratireducens JCM 10879 | reverse complement strand
CAAGACGGCGTCCAATTCCCTACAAGTCTCACGAAGAACAGTGGAGTGAACGCCTGAGAGGAGGATTAGATGACCTCGCAACGGAGCAGATTCGAAGCGACGAGAGTGCTAGTCGAATCGACGGAACACGGAACGGACGACCAGTCCGAAGAGCCAACGACGTGACGACTGCTCGTTCGACGTGTGCCCGACTCGAGTAACCGTGGATTGCCGCGAGATGTCCCTGCAGTCCCGGAGTTCCGGGAACAACGACTCGTCCTGGTCGGGGGCACCGACGGTTGCGACTCGAGACGTGGTCGAAGAGATGTGCGACTCGAGACTGGGACTGGGACTGGGACTGTCCCCAACTGCGTTCGACGATCCACCGGGAGGAACTACAGCTCTTCGATGCTGCCGTCCGCTTCGCGCTCGCGGAACACCTGCCCCTCGAACAGCGTGACGACGACGTCGTCGTTCTGCCAGGCACCCGGCGCGAGTTTGGCCTTCCGACAGGTTCGATCGAGGTACTCCCTGGCGCTCCAGCCGTTCTCGACCGGCACCGTCGGATAGAGCCAGCCGCCCTCACCGCCGTCGATCGCGACGCCGTGTGTGCCGAGCTCGAGGTCCGACAGCGGGTCGTCGGTGAGCACGACGTTCGTGACCGCACACACCGAAACCGTGAGGTTCGGCAGCTCCGAGGGAGTGACCTCCGAGCCACAGGAGTCGTCGCTTGCGGCCTCGATCGCCGCGTCGACGATGACGTGGCCGAGCTGGTCGTCGGACCGATAGCCGCCGGCACAGCCTCGCAGGCTCCCCCGACCGCGCGTAGACTCGAGGCGGACGAACGCGCCCGTACGCTCGTAGAAGGTCTCTCGCATGCTGCCCGGTTGTTCTCGTTGCCCGTGTTGTACGTAGGATTCGACGGCTTCGCGCGCGAGTTCGACGGCGCGCGCCCCGTCTTCGTAGGAAAGGTCGACGCCCTGTCGCTGGGACATATAGATGTACATGGGAAGGATCGTCCTAAAACGCTTCCATTCCGTTCGAGGGGTGGACCAGAGCCAACAGGATGGACGAATCGAACCGGACTGAACGACCGAGGAACTTATTCGATGCCGGCTCCTACCCGAACTGGGAGAGAGAGCCTGGCTGCCGCGGCGGTCGCGTCGGCAACGGCGCGATCGTTCAAGGTTACCCGACTCCTCGAGTCGGGCAACACGTTACCGTGATCCATCCCTCCCGGATGAATCACAAACGCGAGGAAAGTCCCCCCACCTGTTCGGGCAGGTGACCGGACGCAAGTCCGGAGCGGGAGACCGCTGGCTCTGGAACAGAAACGACACGTCTCGGCCCGACCGATGATGCGTGCGAACCCGACCGTAAGGAAGGGAAGTTGACCCGCAGAGGGAGCGTGGTCACGTCGTGACCACGTCTCGAACGGCGGCGTCGCCGCCACCGGCGTGGTCGCCCTCACGGTTCGAACCCGTGGATCGCGAGCACGGTTCGACGCGTCTCCGACGCGAGAACCGTAAACGGTGAGACGGCGCGAGTCGTCGAACACGCACGGAGCGATCGACCACGCAGACGGCCGAGGATCGATGGAACGGCGAACCCTCACCGGTGCAAGTCCGCGCCGTGGTAGCCCGAACGCCCCACGGTCGTCGCGAACGGCGCGACGATCGTGGACGGCGCGGACGCTCAGCCGAATGCCGGGACGAACAGAAGGGGGCTTACTCCTCTCACCCGTTTTTCGTCCGTGAGTGGCGATGCTCGAGTCGTCTCGAATCGTCCTGAATCGTCTCGAGTCGCCCCCGGACCACGAGGACGAGGGACGAGTCGTGAGTCCGCGCTACTCGAAATCCGCGACGAGACGCGACACACACCCCACGTCCGGCTTTCCGTACCCGCAGTGATCCTCGACTGCGTCGGTCACGTCCACGTCGGCATAGCCGTTCGGGGTCGTGCCGGGATCGTCACCGATCCACCCGTCGCCACAGTCGGCTCCGCCACAGCCGAGGCCGCTCGAGAGCGACTGGATGTCGTAGCCGTAGCAGACGCTATCGTCGTTTTCGGAGTGGTAGTTGTAGACTTCGTTCGCAGCGGTCTCGATGCCGTAGGCGTACCGCCCGTCGGTACAGACCGAATCGTCGTCAACAGCGGTTCCGAGGAGGGAGACGGACTCGACGGCCCCGTCCGAGAGCGAACGCAGCGTCTCGAGACAGACCCGGCCGCCGAGCGAGTGGCCGACGAGACGGATCGTCTCGACCTCGGCATCCGCCACGGTCGAGAGCCACGACGCGAGTCGTCGCCCTGCCGTCTCCGTTCTGCTCTCTGCCCGCCAGTAGTTGACCGTATCCGCCTCCCAGGCGGCCGCAACCACCGGCGAGTCGTACCCCTCGTCCTCGAACGCCTGCTCGAGCGTGTGGGTCTGGTCCGTGCTCGTCTCGAGGCCACGCCAGCCGTGGACGTAGACGACGTATTCGTCCTCGTCCTCGAGAGGATCGACGTTCGATGCGGTCGGGTTAGCCCTCGTCAGATCGATTTCGGGATACGCCGCGGGTGCGTCCAGCCAGTCGTCACAGCCGGTGAAACCCGTCGCCGAGGTCGTGTCGGTTGCAGCGCCGAGCCCCGCAACGCCGACGCTCGCTCCCGCCACCGATCCGAGCAAGTGCCGTCGGCTCACTCGAGACCGGCCCGACTCGTCGCCATCGCCGTCCGTTCGTGCGTACGGTCCGCTCACAGTACGAGTGCGGACTCGAGCCGAGTAGGTTCCGGGCAGGCAGCTTCCGGTCCGACGAGAGCGTGGCGGCAAGCGAGCTATCGCTGATGACGTAGTCGAGTTCGAGTGACCAGTCGATCTCACCGGTCTCGAGGTCTCGGGACTCTCGGACAGATGTTTGGTGTGATACAGAGTACGAGCGTATACCCGCGTCTTTAGACGCGGAAGGGGGTCAATCCCTGTTCGCTCGCCATCGTTGTGTACGGAAACCCGTCCTGACGGAGTCCAACGCGAACGAAGCGAGCGGTGGGCACGTCAGGTCCGAACACGAGAGCGGGTGCTGAACAACGTAAAGCACTCGCGATAAGTGAGCGTCCTGACGGAGATTTGAACTCCGGTCCCTGGCTCCGCAAGCCAAGAGGATAGTCCACTACCCTATCAGGACTCATCTCTACGTAGCGGTGGAACTAATAAAGCCCTTTCGAAACGATCGCCCACCGGCGTGGGTCCACGTGGCACTCGTCTCCGGTTGGTATCCCGTCGCTGCTCGAGCGAGGAATTCGAGCACGAGCCAGCGATTTATATACGAACGGGCGGCCAGCGGAGGCATGATCGCGAGACGGCCGGGACGGCGTCGGGTTCGACGACTCGGGGAGACCCCCACCAATCGTATGTGCCTCCCGATTCCGGGAAAGACGACTCCGAGGCGACAGTCGGGCGACGACCGATCGCCAGACGGGGAGCCGAACACGCCGAATGGACAACGCTTATGCGCGGCCTATGCATGCACGACTATAGAATGAGCGACATTGAGGCCGTTTACGAGGATCTCGAGGCCGACGTCTCTCTCGAGGAGTTTCGCGAGGCCGTCGAGGCGAAAGTCGAGCAGATGGGGGGACTCGCGGACGAGGAGACGGCGGCGATGCTCGTCGCTCACGAGGTCGGCGAGAGCGAGGTCGGCGGAATCGCCGACATCGAGCCCGGGATGGAGGAAGCGAAGTTCGTCGCCAAGGTGATCTCGATCGGCGAGGTACGCACGTTCGAACGCGACGGCGAAGACGAGGACGGCCGCGTCGTCAACGTCGAGGTGGCCGACGAGACCGGCTCCGTGCGCGCGGCCTTCTGGGACGAGCACGCCGAGGCGGCGACCGACGAACTCGAGGAAGGCGACGTACTGCGGATCAAGGGTCGACCCAAGGACGGCTTCTCGGGGGTCGAAGTGAGCGTCGACGAGGCCGAACCCGACGAGGACACCGAAGTCGACGTCCAGGTGTCGGACACCTACGACATCGAAGACCTGTCGCTGGGACTCTCGAACGTCAATCTCGTCGGGCTCGTGCTCGATACCGATAGCATCCGGACCTTCGATCGGGACGACGGGTCCGAAGGGAAAGTATCGAACGTCACGCTCGGCGATTCGACGGGACGTGTCCGGGTCACGCTGTGGGACGAGCAGGCCGAGACGGCGACGGAACTCGAGCCCGGGACGACAGTAGAGGTCGTCGACGGCTACGTCCGTGAGCGCGACGGCAGCCTCGAACTCCACGTGGGGAACCGCGGCGCGATCGAAGAGGTCGACGCGGAGGTCGAGTACGTCCCCGACAGCACGCCCATCGAGGAAATCGAGATCGGGCAGACGGTCGATCTCGCCGGGGTCGTCCGTTCGGCGGACCCGAAACGAACCTTCGACCGGGACGATGGGTCCGAGGGCCAGGTTCGAAACGTCCGCATTCAGGATGCGACCGGCGACATCCGCGTCGCGCTCTGGGGCGAAAAAGCGGATCTCGACGTCGGCCCCGGCGACGAGATCGCGCTGGGCGACGTCGAAATCCAGGACGGCTGGCAGGACGACCTCGAGGCGTCGGCGGGCTGGCAGTCGACGATCACCGTCCTCGAGTCCGATTCGAGCGGAGCTGCGAGCGACTCACAAGCGAGCGAGTCGGACGACGACAACGCCGGGTTGTCCGACTTCGCGAGTGGCGGAAGCGACTCGGAGTCGGGTACGACCGCAGCCGCCGAGTCGAATGCCGGACGTTCGGAGACAAGCGGACCCGAACGCGAACGCGGGGACGAACCCGCCGATGGCGACGAAGTCGAGTTCACCGGCGTCGTGGTGCAGGCCGGCAATCCGGTCGTGTTAGACGACGGCGAGACGACGATGAGCGTCGATACCGAGGTCGACGTCGGTCTCGGCGAGGAGATCACCGCACGCGGGGTCGTCCGCGACGGCCGCCTCGAGGCAAACGACGTGTTCTGAGCCGACGAGACAGCCTCGAGCGGCTAGGAAAAGCGTTAAGGGGGTCAGTTCCGCGTATCATTATATGAACGTCGAACTCCCGTTCGCCCCGGTTGATACGATCATCCGGCGGAACGCGGGCGATCTTCGGGTGAGCGCCGACGCGTCGAAGGAACTCGCAAAGCGGATCCAGGAACACGGGAGCGACCTCGCGATCGACGCCGCCGAAGAGGCGACTGCCGACGGCCGCAAGACGCTGATGGCCGAGGACTTCGGCGTCGAGCAGGTCGTCGACAAGGACGACCTCGAGTTGCCGGTCGCGCCGGTCGATCGTATTGCCAGGCTCGAAATCGATGACCGATACCGCGTCTCGATGGACGCACGCGTCGCCCTCGCGGACATTCTCGAGGATTACGCCGACAACGTCGCGGGAGCGGCGGCGATCCTCGCCCGTCACGCCGACCGACGCACCATCACCGACGACGACATCGAGACGTACTTCTCGCTGTTCGAGTGAGATGCAGTTCGGCTACAGCGAGGTCTGTCTCGCACACGATCCCGGGCCGCGTCACCCGGAAACGCCGGATCGCTTGCGGGCGATCAGGGAGCGACTGAAACGAAAGCACGGTGTCGAGTACGTCGAAGCCGATCCCGTCGGATTCGACGATATCGCGTCGGTTCACGACCGGTCGTACGTCGAAGACGTCGAGGAATTCTGCGCCGAGGGCGGCGGCAACTGGGACCCGGACACGACCGCCGTCGAAGAGACGTGGGACGCGATCCGGTACAGCGCCGGGCAGGCAACCTGGGCGATCGAGCAAGCGCTCGAGGGGAACACGGGCCGCGAGACGCCGTTTTCGATCGGCCGCCCGCCGGGTCACCACGCTGTTGTCGACGACGCGATGGGGTTTTGCTTCGTAAACAACGTCGCCGTGGCCGCCCAGCAGGCGCTCGAGGACGACGCGTACGACGTCGATCGGGTCGCGATCGTCGACTGGGACGTCCACCACGGGAACGGCACGCAGGACATTTTTTACGATCGCGAGGACGTCTTCTTCGTCTCGATTCACGAGAAGGGGCTGTATCCCGGCACCGGACAGATCGACGAGAGCGGCGAAGGCGACGGTGAGCGGACGACAATGAACCTTCCGATGCCGGCCGGTACCGACGATGTCGACTACCTGGCAGCCGTCGAAGGGCCGATCGCGACCGCACTCGAGGCGTACGATCCCGACCTGCTGATCGTCAGTGCCGGCTTCGACGCCCATCGTCACGATCCGATCTCGCGGATCCGACTCTCGACGGAGGCATATGCCCTGCTGACCGACCGCCTCCGCGGGCTAGCGGATCGAACCGATGCCGCGCTGGCGTTCGTCCTCGAGGGCGGCTACGGACTGGATGTCCTCGCCGACAGCGTCTCGATCGTCCACGAGACCTTCGACGGCCGGGAGCCGATCGAGCCGGACGACGACGAGGAAGTAAGCGACGACGCCGCGTCGGTGATCGCCGACGTGGCGGACGAACACGGTCTCGAGGTCGACGTTGGAGCCGTTGGTGAGGCTGGTGACGACAGCCACGGGGACGACGATCTCGAGGGGTAGGCGACTGTTTTAGACCGATAGTCGGCTCGAGGATTCTGACAGGAGGGGACAAAAGGAGGACGGAGAGCCGTTCGAGGAGTCCGAGCAGTCCGAACGATCAGGGGACCGGCTCGAAGTACCGTCGCAACTCGGCTCCGAACTCCGCAAGCAGTGCAGTCACGTCGTCGCCGACGAGGACCTCGTAGTCGTCTTCGAGGGCCGTCTCGACGTGTGCACCGAGACCGACGTCGAAGAGCCGGTCGCTCTCGAGGAATGCCCGCGCGGTAGTGAACTCGCGGCGACGCTCGGTGACGTAGCGCCCTCCTTCGATGAACGGGCCGTACACGTCTGAATCGGCCGTGTAGGCGTCGTAAAACCCTTCCGCGTGGCCTTTCACGTGGACCGGCGGCCCATCGTGGCGCTCGACGGTCGGCCGTTCGTCGACGGCGAGTTCGACGAACAGGAGGCCGTGTCCGTTACTGCCGTCGTCGTTTGCCATCGCCGTCGCGCGGAATACGTCGAACCCGCGGTCGTCCAGCCCGGTCGTGACGCCGTCGAGGGATTTCCGGAGCTGAGGATAGAGCTGATCCTCGACGAGGTCCGGCGCGTCGAACCGGATCGCGACCGGGGTCGTCCCGCGGCGTTTTAGATGCTCCTGAAGTTGGCTCTCCGAGAGCGAAGCGGGATCGTCGGGCTCGAAGTACTCGATGGCAGGCTCCTCGAGGAATTCGCGGGCGTAGTGTTGGAGTCGCGCGACGTTGGCCGACGAACAGACGGCGGCGACGTTGCGTTCGGGATCGGTCGGATCGATGACGACGAGCGGGTCGTCGAACGACGCTTCGCCGTGATCTTCCGGGTCGAGTTCGACCTGCGGATGCCAGTCGCGGGCAGCCTCCAGCAGCGGGCGGAAACCGCCGTACTCGCAGACGAGCAGTTCCGTGAGAAAGCCACTAAAGCCCCGCGTCCGGAGGTCGCTGCCGTAGACACCGATTCCCTTCAGGAACTGTTTTGTGAGGCGCACGTCGGCGGCGAGGTCGTCGTCGAGTCGCTCGAGCAGGTAGCTGTTGTGAAACGGCGTTCGATCGACCGCCGATCGGATGTCCGTCGCGGACTCGAGGCGGAAACAGGGAACGACGTCGATATCGAATCCCTCGACGGTGCCTTTCACGTAGGGGTGTTCGGCGTACTCCTCGTGGCCGTCGGGGAGTGTGGCGTGTCCGACCGCGAGGCCGTACTCCTCGAGTGTGTCACGGTCGAGCTCCGGCGGGAACCGCACGAAGAGATCGATGTCACGGTCGCCACTGATCCAGGTGTTCCTGGCGGTCGAGCCGACCTGGACGACGTCCGCGTCGGGAGCGCGGTCGGTCGCGGCGTCTGCCGCGCGCTCGGCGAGTCGGTCTGCGACTTTACGCAGCCGGTCTCGCTCGTCCGGATCGGGATCGACGCGGTCACGAACGGTCTCGAGGACGTGCTCGAGGGCGGCCGACCCGGAGGGGGCGTCGGCGTTGTCGTCGCCGTCTGCGTTTGCGCTTCCGTCCGGGTCGTCGCTTCCGCTCCCGCTCGCATCGGACCGATCGTCCGCACCTCGTTCGGCGGTCTCCTCGCTCATCGATCGACACTACTCGCGCGGCGAGTGAAAGGGTATCGAACCGTCGAAACGAGCTGGGGTGTACGTCTGTTGCGAGCGCGTGACGGGGTGTCGAACGCCGAACCGCCGGAAGCGAAAACGAAAGCCCTATCAAATGCACTCGACTACTCGAAGGTGAGCCGAAGTAGCTCAGATGGTAGAGCACCTCGCTGTTAACGAGGTTGTCCCAGGTTCGAGTCCTGGCTTCGGCGTCGTTTTTCGAGCACCCACTCGCCGGAAGCGTAGCCTCGAGCGTGTTCGACGGGAAAACCGACACCGAAACGAGTTGGGGTGCAGAGACACGACGAGACGAATCAGACCATCTCGTCGCTGGTCGACTCTCCGTGTCGGTCCGTCCTCCCCCCTTCTTCGATCGTCGACCCCTCCTCGAGCCGTCGCCGGAGCTCCGTTTCGATCCAGTCCTCGACGTCTCGAGTGGGATCGACGCCGAGCGCAGCACGCAGCGGTTCGGGGTCGACCTCGAACCGGTCGGTGATCGGGTCGTCGCTCGAGGGAGGGTCCCGAAGTTCGATGCCAAGCGGCGAGCCGGTCACACGCCGATAGCCGTCGGCGACCAGTCCGGCGACTTCGAGCACGCTGTAGGTGCGACCACGCCCGAGGACGTAGGACCAGGCGGTCGGCTCGTGCCGTTCGGTAGTGATCGACTCGACCGCTCGAGCGATGGCCGCCGCCACGTCGCGAACGTGGACGAAATCGAACTCCTGTGTCCCAGGTCGGTGGACGGGCAGCGGTTCGCCGTCCGCCGCCCGCTCGAGGAAGAAATCGAGCACGGAGTTACCGCTGGTGGCCCCCGGCTCGTGCCGTCCGTAGACGTTCGTCACGCTGTAGGTGATCGACGGAACCCGCCCGTCCGTGACGGTTCGAACCGCCCGCTCGCCGAGGAGTTTCGTCCGCCCGTACGTCGTCGCCGGCTCGCGGTCCGTCGCGGCGGTGATCGGCCCCGTCTCAGGGTCGGAAGCGCCGATCGTTGCGACAGTCGAGAGCGAGACGAGCGGAACGTCGGCGCGGGCACACGCCCACGCGACGGTCGCCGCGCCGAACCCGTTGATCTCGAGGGCGGCGTCCGGGTTCTCATCGCAGGCATCGATCCCGACCAGCCCGGCGGCGTTGACTAGCGCATCCACGTCGTCGACGAACGATCGAACTGCAGTGCGATCCCGGACATCGATCGAGGGGAACTCGTCGTGCTCGGAGCCGGCGGCCGGCGTCACCGCGTAGCCCCGCTCCCGGAGTTCCGTGACGGCCGCGTGTCCGACGTAGCCGGTCGCGCCGAGGACGCCGACAGTGTCGCGGTCGTCCTCACTCATCGCCGCCACCCGACTCTACGCCCGGTCCCGTCGACGACGGGGGATCGGCCGGAGCCGTCTCGAGATCGGAAGGTCCGGGCTCGCTGTCGGTTCCGCCGCTACGCCCGGCTACCTCACTCGAGGTCGCAGCCGTCGCTGGGTCGGCATCCGGTCCAGCGGCCTCATCCCGGTCGGTATCGGTCCCCGGTTTGCCGTCGCCGATCGTCCCACGAACCATCTCGATGATCTCGTCCTGGGACATGTGTCGAGTGTTCGCCGACGTATACTCGCCCTCGAGGTCGTTCGAGACATCCGGAGTCTCGGCCTGCGGGTAGAGGACGTACCGATCTTCGCGCTCGTCGGCGTAGCGGACCTCGTCCTCGGCGACCAGCTTCTCGTGGTACCGTTCTCCGGGTTTCGGGCCGACGTAGTCGATCTCGATCTCGTCGGGATCGTGGCCGAACCGGGGCGCGTAGTGGGCACGCATCGCTTCCGCGAGATCGCCGACCGTCATCGCGGGCATCTTCTTCACGACCACCTCGCCGCCGTCTAACTCGAGGCAGGCGTCGATGGCGAACCGGGCGGCCTCTTCGGGGCGCATGACGAACCGGGTCATGCTCGGGTCGGTGACGGTCAGCGGACCGCCCGACCGGATCTGGTCGTGGAACAGCGGAACGACGGACCCCGTGGTGCCGACGACGTTCCCGAAGCGGACCGAGCCGAGCGTGAGCTGTTCGGGCGGCCGATGTTTGTCGAACGAGGAGACGAGCCGTTCGGCGATGAGCTTCGTCGACCCCATCGTCGAGGTGGGGTTTGCGGCCTTGTCCGTGCTGACGCCGAGCAGACGGTCGACGCCAGCGTCGGCGGCGGCCTCGACGACGTTTCTCGTCCCGGTAACGTTCGTCCGGACGGCACCGTAGGGGTTGTCCTCGACCATCGGGACGTGTTTCATCGCCGCGACGTGAAAGACGACGTCGACGTCACGCATCGCGATCGCGAGCTGGTCTTTGTCGCGGACGTTAGCGAGGACACAGTCGATCGCCGACGCCGCGTCACCGAACGAGCCGCTGAAGGCGGCGAGCCGTTGTTCGCTGTTGTCTACGATTCGGACGACGTTCGGATCGCGGGTCAAAAGCTCCGAGACGATTTCCGCGCCGATCGAACCGCAACCGCCGGTAACGAGCACGTTCTTCCCCGCGAGCGTAGGCGACATACAGGCATCCTCCGGTCGGCCGACCTTTGTAATTCGAACGCTACACGAACGCCTGACTCGTTGGCCGACCTTACAGCGATTCCCGAGTCCG
Source organism: Halobiforma nitratireducens JCM 10879 (assembly GCF_000337895.1). Classification (GTDB taxonomy): domain Archaea; phylum Halobacteriota; class Halobacteria; order Halobacteriales; family Natrialbaceae; genus Natronobacterium; species Natronobacterium nitratireducens. The sequence goes on along the minus strand of NZ_AOMA01000171.1, from coordinate 32,629 downwards.
CCGGCTGGCAATTCGTCCGCGAGACCACACCGGGGCACGGTCGTTCGGCGTTCGGAGGTCGGCTCGCTGCCAGCGCACTCGAGTAGCCGTTCCACTCGAGGTGTGCCCGCTCGAGGTCCGCGAACGCCGCTGTTTGCCCACGTTAACGCGTCTCCCGCAGTGACCGTCACCGGAAGCGAACGAATTAACAATGTGGTTCAGCGGTCCAGATTCGCCACTCCGATCGATGACCGTGACCGTCCTCGCGCTGACGACCTACGACGAGTCGCCGTTTATGAACCAGCAGTTAGCCGCACTCGAGGCCCGCGGAATGTCGGTTCGGACCCTGACGGTTTCGGGCCACGTCTCGGCGGGCGAGTCCCGAAGCGCGACGGACTACCTCCGATTCTTCCCGCAGGTGCGACGCGAGGTTCGCCGCGGGGACTACGACCTCGTCCACGCCCACTACGGGCTGACCGCGCCCATGGCGCTGGCCCAGCGGGAGGTGCCAGTCGTGCTCACACTGTGGGGCACCGACCTCGAGGGGCCCGGCGGCCCGGTCAGTAAACTCTGTGCGCCCCGGTGCGAGGAGGTGATCGTTATGACCGAAGACATGCGCCAGTCGCTGGGCAGCGACTGTACGGTCCTGCCGTTCGGTATCGATCTGGACCTGTTCGAGCCACAGCCGACGGCCGAGGCGAGAGAACGGGTCGGCTGGGCCCGAGACGAGCATCACGTCCTCTTCCCGTACCCGCCCGAACGCGAGGTCAAGAACCACTCGCGAGCGAAGCGGATCGTCGGGACGGTCGACGACCGGCTTGGCCGGCCCGTCAACTTCCAGGTGGTCCACGGCGTCGACCACGAGACGGTGCCGGCGTACATGAACGCTGCCGACGCGCTGTTGCTCACCTCCGACCGCGAAGGGTCGCCGACATCGGTCAAGGAAGCGCTCGCCTGTAATCTCCCGGTCGTCGCCACCGATGTCGGCGACGTTCGCGAACGACTCTCACGCGTCGAGCCGTCCACAGTCGCGACGAGCGATGCCGAACTCGTCCGCGGGCTCAAGGAGGTGCTCGCACGAGGGGAGCGCTCGAACGGCCGCGATGTGGCACGAGAGGTGAGCCAGCAACGAGTGATCGACCGACTGCTCTCGCTGTACGAGCGTGCGCTCGGCGACGAACTCGATATCGAGCGGACACCCAACTCGACGGTCTGAAGCGTCGGTTCCGTCACCCGTTTCGAAGCGTCTCCGGTGTGTCCAGCGGACCGATCGAGTAGTCGACCGAGACAACGTCGGCAACGAACTCGGTCAGAAGTAGGCGAGCACTCTCGCGAACGACCTCGCTGCGGCCGGTGTGGTCGTGTTCGTCGGCGAACGCGTCCAGCCGGTCGGCCAGTTCCTCGGGCATCGAAACGCTGACTACGGGTACATATGAATACACCCAATCCAAATAATAACTTTTATTATCTAATTCGCCATCCAGCCATAATGACTAACATTAACAAGAGTGGAGTAGGTATTCACAACCGAACGATGACCGACGAACGCATTCCCGTCTCCGTCCTGAGCGGCAGTCTCGGTGCCGGCAAAACGACCGTCCTGAACCACGTTTTGACAGCGGACCACGGCCTCGAGGTCGCCGTCGTGGTCAACGACATGGGCGAGGTAAACGTCGACGCCGAGTACGTCGCCCAGCAGTCGGACCTGGGTGGCGAGGAAGAGATCATCGAGATGTCCAACGGCTGTATCTGCTGTCGCCTCCGGGGCGATATGCTAGAGGAGGTGGGCCGACTCGCCGACCGTCGGGAGTTCGACTACCTCCTGGTCGAATCCTCCGGCATCTCGGAGCCGATCCCCGTCGCCCAGACGTTCGCGCTTGGATTCGAGGACGCCGACTTCGATCCAACCGACACCTACCGACTCGACACGATGGTGACCGTCGTCAACGCCCACAGCTTCTGGGAGTCGTTCGACTCCGGGACGGCGCTGGCCGAGGACGACCTCGACGATCACGCTGGACGGGTCCCCGAGGAAGTCCTCCTCGACCAGATCGAGTTCTGCGACGTGCTCCTGGTGAACAAGTGCGATCTCGTCCCCGACGACGACCTCGAGGAGATCGAGGCCGTCCTCGAACGACTCCAGCCCCGTGCGGAGATCGTTCGGACGGAGTTCGGCGACGTCGATCCCGAAGAGATTCTCGGCACCGACGAGTTCGACTTCCAGCGTGCCCAGAACGCGGCGGGCTGGAAACACGAACTCCAGCACGACCACCACCACGATCCACAGGAGGAACACGGCGTTACCTCCTTCGTCTACCAGCGTCGGCGACCGTTCCGCCCCAAACGAATCGCCTCGTTGCTGTCGGAGCTGCCCGACGAGGTCGTGCGTGCGAAAGGCTTCTTCTGGAGCGCGGGTCGCGAAGACGTCGCGATGGGAATGGACAAGGCGGGCACGTCGGTTCGCGCGGGCCCGTCCGGACAGTGGCTCGCGACGCTGCCCGAACGGGAGCGTGAACAGTACTTCGCCGCTCGGCCCGGGCTGAAAGACGACTGGCACGAGGAGTACGGCGACCGGATGACCCGGCTCGTCTTCATCGCCCGCGAGTTCGACGAAGACGGGTTGATCGACCGGCTCGACGACTGTCTGTTGACCGACGCCGAGATGGCCGAGAACTGGGACGCTTACGTGGACCCGTTCGAACCGGAAGACCGACGTGAACTCGCGCTCTCGAACCAGTAAATGTCCGTTCCGGTCACCGTCCTCTGTGGAGAGCTCGGCGCGGGAAAGACGACGCTGTTATCGGGCCTGCTCGAGTCGCCCGACGCCGATACCGAGCGCGATATCGCCGTGCTGGTTAACGACGTCGGCGCGGTCAACGTCGACGCCGACCTGGTGGAAGCCCGGACCGATCTGGCGACCGGCGAAGAAGTCGTCGCCCTCGAGAACGGCTGCATCTGCTGTAGCCTCGGCGGCGAACTGTCGCGGGCGGTGATCCAACTCTGGAAGGAACACGAGTTCGACCACCTCGTCGTCGAAGCCTCCGGCGTCGGCGAACCCGAGCCGATCGCCCGCCAGTTCGTCCGCGGACCCGCCGGCGGCCCCTACGACCTCGAGGCGGTCGTGACGGTCGTCGATGCCCGGCGGTTCCACGATCGGTTCGCGGATGTCGACCTCGCGGCCGACGAGGTGCCGGCCATCCAAGGCGAAGGCGAAGACAGTGGTGGTGACGGGACACGGCCACTGGCCGATCTCGTCCTCGAGCAAGTCGAGTTCTGCGACCTGCTGGTCGTCAACAAGTGCGACCTCGTCGACGACGCCGAACGGGAGCGGGTCGTCGCCCTGCTCGAGGCGCTCCAGCCTCGTGCCGACGTGTTGACGACCGAGTACGGCGCGATCGATCCGGCGGCGTTGCTCGGCGTCGAACGATTCGATCTCGAGGCGGCGAGCGAGGCCGCGGGATGGAAGCGAGCGATCGAAGCCGACGAGTATGGGGACGGAGCGACGGCGGGCGACGATCACGGACACGACCAGGAGGACGGCATCGACGATCACCTCGAACACGACGACGATCACGAGGACGGGCACGGGCACGGCCACGGCCACGACCACACTCACGACCACACACATCCCCCCGAACGCTACGGCATCGCCGTCGACGCCTACCACCGCCGCCGCCCGTTCCACCCCGAACGCTTCGCGGCCCTCCTCACGGACCTCCCGGACGGGCTCGTTCGCGCGAAAGGCCTGTGCTGGATCGCCGGCCGCGAAGACCAGGCTATCACGATGAGCTACGCCGGGACGGAGACCAGCCTCGAGGTCACCGGTCGCTGGATCGCCAGCTTCGCCGAAAAACGGCAGGAGACCTACCGTCAGGGTCAGCCCGACCTCGAGTGGGACGAGGAGTGGGGCGACCGCGAAACGAGGCTGGCAGTGATCGGGCGCGACCTCGAGTGTTCGGCCCTCGAGGCGCGACTCGACGACTGCCTGCTGACCGACGCCGAGATGGACGAGGACTGGCACGACTACGACAACCGTGCGCCGACGGCGATGGGCGAGACGACCGTGATCGACACGGACTCGCTCTGACCGGCAAAGCGAGGTAGGTGGTCCTCTCAACTACCCTGTGTCTGGGTACGCTTGCTGCCAGATTCCGTACAGCCCGAACACGACAGCCGGCAGTCCGAAGACGACGAACTGGATTGCACTGATCACGGGCAACAGTCCGACGACGAACGCGGCGACAGCGACGGGAACCCCGGCGATCGGTGTGACCGCGATCGCAGCGACTCGTCGATCGACCGCCGGCAGGTCCAACTCGGTCGCCCGCACCGCCAGATCGAACGCCTCGACGAACGCCGGGGCGTCCTCGACGGGACCGAGTTCGCGCATGGTCTCCTCGTCGCCCCACCCCAGTTTCGCCTCGAGCGTCCGGGTACCGAACACCCGGTCCGGGAGCCGGTCGCCGACGACCGTTACGTCGCGGATCTCGTTGCACGGAACACTCCACTGGGGCTCTTCGACCCAGGCGTCGTAGGCGACGAGACGGTCGTCGTACCGACGATACTCGAGCGCGGCGTACTCGAAGACTCGTTCGGCGGTCTTTGCCACCAGAAACGCGACGAGTGCCACGAAGGCAGCGAGACTGATGCCGACCGACAGCAAGAGAGCGAACCCGCCACTCCCACCGAGCACTGCGAGGGTGACGAACCACGCGAGAACGACCATGCCGGCGTAGAAGGGGGCAGGCTTCACGAGCGTGTGAAAAACGGCGGTGAGGGCCACTGTCCGGGTATGCGTCTCGAACCGGGCATCCGGGTCGGCGTCGGGAATCCGTGGCTGCTCTGGGCCCTCGCGTTCCTCCTCGTTTTCCGGTCCGGCGAGCCACCCTGTGAGCCGGCCGCCGCCGCCGTGGGTCGCACGAAACGCCGACCAGTCGACGAGCAGTTTGACGGCGACGAACGTCGCGAGCACGGCGATCCCACCGGCTTCCGCGACGAACAGCAAGGCGATCATCAGGAAAAAACCCTGCCGTGCCGGCGTTTCGATGACGGCGTACGGCGACGTCGTCTCGTACCGGCCGCCACGGAGGTACTCGTGCCAGGTCTCGAGTCCCTGACCGAGCAACAATCCTGCGACGCTCAGCCAGACCACCGGCTGTGCGAGTGCGTCCTCGGCCGCGACTTCGGACAGCGCGCCCACGACGAAGAGAACGACCCAGACGGTCACGAAGAGGATAGCGCCGATGAACGGCAAGTTTCGCGGATACACCGGCGGGAGCCACGAAACGACACTGACGCTCCCGTGCTTTCTGGCGAGGTCGGTGTTTCCGACATCGATCACGCTCGAGTCGCCCTCGTCTTCGTCGGTCTCTAGCTCCTCGGCCTGTGGCGGCTGTCCGGCGAACAGCGCCTTCACCGCCGCCAGCGGGAACGCGAGGATCACCTCGAGGGCGTAGATGACAACCAGCGTCGATGGCTCCCAGCCGTACACGAGAACGCCGACGAGCGGTATCAGGTTAGCAAGGAGGATCGGCAGGAACCGCACAGCCGGCGGAACGTCGTCGGAGACCCTACGGACGCGCATCTGCGATTGACGTGGCCCGAATCCCAGTAAAACGTTCCGAAAGGAGTACTGACGCGGTAGTTTATGGGAGTCGACTGTGGATAGGAACACATGGTATCCGACCGCAGCGATCGACGCAGCACGGACGACCACGGCCACGATATCATCGATCCCCTCTACGTCGGGCTCGTGACGGTCTCGAGTTCGCGCGCCCAGGCCGACGAGGAAGCCCCCGACGATCCCGGGGGCGACACCATCCAGGAGTGCTTCGAGGCCGAGGGCCACGAGGTCCGCGAACGGCTGCTCGTCCGGGACGACTACTCTTCGATCCGGACCGCGGTGCGGGGACTCGTCGCCCGCCGTGACATCGACGTCGTCGTGACGACCGGCGGAACCGGCGTAACTGCTGACGACGTCTCCCCCGAGGCCACCTCGTCACTGTTCGAGCGCGAACTGCCGGGCTTCGGCGAGCGATTCCGCGCGCTCTCGTGGGAAGAGATCGGCACTCGAGCCATCGCCTCGCGTGCGACGGCCGGCATCGCCGTCGACACGCCGGTGTTCTGTATTCCCGGGAGCACGGGTGCGTGTCAGACCGCCTGTGAGGAACTGATCGTGCCCGAGGCACCGCATCTCGCGGGGCTGGCGACGAGCCACCGCGCGGACGTAACCGACGGGTCGTTAGCGGAGTACGGCGAAGAGTGAACTACACCGTACTGGGGTAGTCGGAGACACCGAGTCACCCCCGTGGTCCGTAGTACGCGAAGACCGAGGTTCACTTCTCGAAGCGGAACTCGCGGCCACAACCGCGGGATTCACTTTCGCTCCGGTCACCGTACTTTAAATAGGATTGGGCACGAACAGCGGTATGCCTCCCAGTGAAACCAAAGAGGAGGCGTGACACAATGAGCGACGTACGAGAGCATGCCGACGACATCCACGAGCAGTTTTCAGACCACATAGACGTCAGCGTCGACGAGATCGAGGACCGCCTGACCACCCTCGTCGACGAGTACAAAGTACCGATCGACGAAGCCCGCCGCAGCGTCACCAACCACTACCTCGAGGAGGCAGACCTCGAGCGTGACGAACTGGCCGGCGGTTCCAGCGAGGACGTCCAAATCGAGGACGTCGACGAGCCCGAACAGTGGATCGATCTCACCGCCAAAGTCATCGAACTGTGGGACCCACGGAGCGACGCCGTCGCACAGGTCGGCTTGCTGGGCGACCCCACCGGAACGATCAAGTTCACCAAGTGGGCCAAATCCGACCTCCCCGCACTCGAGGAGGGCAGCGTCTACGAGCTTCGCAACGTCGTCACCGACGAGTACCAGGGCCAGTACTCGGTCAAACTCAACTCGACGACGGTGATCGAAGAACGCGAGGAGGACCTCGAGGTCGGCAACGACACCAGCGAGATCGAAGGCGCGCTCGTCGACATGCAAAGTGGCAGCGGCCTGATCAAGCGCTGTCCGAAGGAGGACTGCACTCGCGTCCTGCAGAACGGCCGCTGTAACGAACACGGCGAGGTCGAAGGCGAGTTCGACCTCCGGATCAAGGCCGTCGTCGACGACGGGATCGACGCCCACGAAGTCATCTTCGACAAGGAAGCCACCGAGGAACTCACGGGACTGAGCCTCGAGGAGGCAAAGGAGATGGCGATGGACGCGCTGGATACGACGATCGTCGCCGACGAGATTCACGAGGACATCGTCGGCACCTACTATCGGATCGAAGGACCGACGTTCGGTCGCTACGTGCTGGCCGACGACGTCGAGGAACTGGACGGGCGGATCGATGCGGAAGAACTGCTGATCAAAGCGAGGTCGATGTGATATGAGCCAGGCAGAACTCACCCGCGAAGTCGCACGCCGCGTCTTCGCCTCGGAATTCAACGATTCGACGTACTCGTTCAAGGAAAGCGACGACGAACGTGCACCGAACTACGCGCTCTTGCCTACAGGCGACCGCGCGAACCGCGTGTTCGTCGTCGGGACGCTGACCGAAACCGAAGACGTCGGCGAAGACAGCGAGTACTGGCGCGGCCGTGTCGTCGACCCGACGGGGACGTTCTTCGTCTACGCCGGCCAGTACCAGCCCGAGGCGGCCGCGACGCTTCGAGACGCGGAGCCGCCGGCCTACGTCTCGGTCGTCGGGAAACCACGCACCTACGAGACCGAAGACGGCACGGTCAACGTCTCCGTCCGGCCCGAGTCCATCGCGGTCGTCGACGAGGGGACCCGCGACCGCTGGGTAGTCGAGACCGCCGAACGAACGCTGGAACGAATCGAGGCGTTCCAGGAGTGGGAGGCCCAACAGGAGGCCCCCGAGAGCGGCTCCACCGCCCCGACCAACGAGTACGCCGAGATGGCTCGCGACCGATACGACTCGCCCGTCGAGAACTACCGCCGCGACGTGATCCAGGCGCTCGAACAACTCGAGGACGTCGACGACGCCGAAGCGACGGCCTGAGCGAACGGCGACCGATATTTTCTGTTTGCGCCGACCGACGTTCGCCGTCCACACCGCCCAGCACAACCGTTACTTGTCGGCACGTGAGACGCTCGGGTGTGACTGATTCCACTACTGACGCCGACTCCACTCCCGGAACCGACAGCAGTGACTCCAGCGACCGCGACGACCGGGCCGAATCAAACGGCGATCCGGATCGCGCATGCCTCGTCGGCATCAATCACGTCGCCCTCGAGGTCGGCGATATCGACGACGCGCTGGCGTTCTATGGCTCGCTGTTCGAATTTGACCTCCGAAGCCGTAGCGAGACGAAGGCGTTCGTCGACATGGGTGACCAGTTCATCGCGATGGCCGAGACCGACGACGCGGCGGACGAACGGGACGACGCCCGGCACTTCGGGCTCGCCGTCGACGACACCGAAGCCGTCGAGCGGCGACTCGAGAGCGAGGGGATCGACCGGCTGGCCGTGCCTGGTCTCGAGTTCCGCGATCCGTGGGGTAACCGCGTCCAGATCGTCGGCTACGAAGAGATCCAGTTCACGAAGGCCGACCACGTCCTCGCAGGCATGGGACTCGATGCACTGGAGAAATCCGACGACGCCCTCGAAGAACTGGGGGAGAAAGGGCTGGCACCGGAGTCGGACGATCGTTCCTGACCGGCGCGCTCACGTTCGTGGGCCCCGGGCGCGACGCGGTTCCTCGGCTCTTGCAGTCGTGTCTCCGGAGGCGGTCGAGAGGAACCGCCGGTAGCGTCGTCTGACGAACCGTTAAGTGAACCGGACCGACACTAGGGGACGAATGGGCAACAAGAACAAGACGATCTCGTTTCGAGTAAACGAGGACGCCTTCGAGTCGCTCCAGGATATCGCCGAGGAGCGGGACATCTCGTTGTCTGCCGTCTTCCGGGACTACGTCGACCAGCTCGTCGAACACGACGGACAGGTCGCAGTCGTCCCCGAGTCGGAACTCGAGTCGGGACCTGCCGCAACCGGGGAGGGCGACGATGAGGGTCTCTCGTTCCCGCCGACCGTCGAGGTGCCGAAGAGTTTCATTCGCGAACACGAGCGGCTGGAACTGGAGGCCGACCACCTGCGGGAACAGCTCGACGAGTACAAATCCTACGTCAACGAGTTGCAGGGTCGACTCGAGGACGAACAGGACGAGGTGCTCCTGCTCGACGACTTGGACGAGGACGACGAGTCCTACCAGTTACGATAGGGGGTAGGGGGTCGGTCCGGGAGTGACCCCCTCCACGGCCCTCAGGCCGTGGCATCCGGCCACCGGATGGCTGGCCTGCCGAGCCAGGACGTTTCGGTCCCACTCCGCACTCAGAGGGAACCGGCAGCATCCCGGAAGACACAGTCTTCCGATGATGCCACGAGAGCGTTGCTCTCGCTTGATACCGGTGAAACTCTCGTTTTCTCCCTCGCTATAGGGCGTGTCCCGGTCACGCAGCCCCATCGGGATCGATGTCATTGCTGTGTGACGAACAGACCGCGTTCGTCACCGACCCTTGTCTGTTGGGGGGCCGGCATCTCACCGATTCCGTAGCAGTTTCCGGTCTGTTGGGCCAGGACAAAAGCCGCCGGTCGGTCCTCCAGTCCAGCTACAGTAGGTGGTTTTATCGCTCGAGATTCCGCTTTGCTTGCCGTATCTGTTCCTGTTTGTCCCCCTCGCCGTCAACGCGTGCTAGCCCCTCCGCGGCCTCGAGGGTGCGGACGGCGTCGTCCAGGAAGGAGAGAACGTCGCCCGGGTAGGCATAAACCATGTAGTCGTCGGTCATCACGTCGACGATCGCATCGGGGCCCAGCCCCTGCGCGCGTAGTTCCAGCAGGTAACGGACGAACTTCCGTTCCGGACAGCCGCAGTAGGGGTTGTTGTCGCAATCACAATCGAGGAAGTCACTCGAGAAATCGAGCACTCGCTCGCGGGTCGCGTCGTCGAGCTTCTCGAGGCCCTCGCCCTGGAAGAGCAGATCGAGCGTCGCGCCCTTGAACGCGCCCTTGGGGATGTTCGTCTCGAGCTGGGAGCTGAGCTGGCGGTGGTTCTTGACGTAGATCTTGTCGGTGATGGCCACGCGTTGTCGGCAGTATCGGCTCTCGAGCGAAAAACGTCTCGGTCGAGCGGCGAGACTCTCCGTTCGGGCCCAGAGAGAGTGTCGTAATCGTGCGGTACGGAGTCCCACACAGCCGTGCTCGAGTCGTAACGTATTTCAGTCACACCACTCGTAAACTGAGTTGCAAGCGCGTCCGGGTTGGGGTAGTGGTTATCCTTCAGCCTTGTGGAGGCTGAGACGCGGGTTCGATTCTCGCACCCGGACTTTTTCACGACGACCATCGAGAGGAGTGGAAACGGCGGAAGGCAAGATCGAACCCTGCCAGTCGCAGTGGCCGAACGGAGTGAGCCCGACCGTCTGGCGACGGGTCGATTCTCGCACCCGGACTGTTTCGCGACCGCGTCGTAAACGAAGTGAGCGACGGCCCCGATAACTGCTGCTCCGGTAAACGGACGTGAACAGCGGAAACTCCTGGGAGGTCGAATCACGCGAGACGAGCAAACGCGCCGGTTCGCCCCCACTTGACATCCTCCCAGTCCTGTAGGGGTGGGTCTTCGCACGCTACCTGTCAGGACGGGACCGAATCGCCCCTGTCTCCTCGACCATCGAAAGACACCGGGAACACCGATCGAACGGGACGATAAGGGTAGTAACCTTCAAAATGAAGGTAAACCCGGTTGCGTCGCTGGACTCGAGTATCGGCCATGTACGAGCACGACGTCATCGTCGTCGGCGGCGGCGGAGCCGGGCTCCGAGCAGCAGTCGCCGCGGACGAAGCGGGTGCAGACGTCGCGATCGTCTCGAAACTCCACCCGGTTCGGTCACACACCGGCGCTGCCGAAGGCGGCGTCAACGCCGCGCTCCATCCCGACGACGACGTCGAAGACCATGCCTACGAGACGATGAAGGGGGCCGATTATCTGGCAGATGCCCCTGCCGTCGAGACCTTCGCGGAGACGATCCCGGAAGAGGTCACCCGCCTCGAGCACTGGGGGATGGGGTTTTCCCGCACCGAGGACGGTCGGATCGCCCAGCGGCCGTTCGGCGGGATGGAGTTCCCACGGACCGCCTACGCGGGCGCGGAGACGGGGCATCACATGCTCCATACGATGTACGAACAGGCGGTCAAACGTGGAATCGAGGTCTACGACGAGTGGTACGTGACTCGGCTGGTCGTCTCCGACGAGCCGGACCCGTCCGACCGCACCTGTCACGGACTGGTCGCGTTCGACATCCGCTCGGGGGAGGTGTCCGGCTTCCGCGCGGATGGTGGCGTCGTGCTCGCGACCGGTGGGGCAGGGCAGGTCTTCGAGCACACCACCAACGCGATCGCCAACACCGGTGATGGGATGGGAATGGCCTACCGCGCCGGGGTGCCGCTCGAGGACATGGAGTTCATCCAGTTCCATCCGACGACGCTGCCTTCGACCGGCGTGTTGATCACCGAAGGGGTCCGAGGCGAGGGTGGTATCCTCTACAACAGCGAGGGCGAGCGGTTCATGTTCGAGCGCGGCTACGCGAACAACGCCGGCGAACTCGCCTCGCGCGATGTCGTCTCCCGTGCCGAGTTGACGGAGGTCGACGAGGGCCGCGGGATCAAAGACGACCACGTGTTTCTCGACATGCGCCACCTCGGTGCGGAGCGGATCAACGACCGCCTCGAGAACATCGTCCACCTCGCAGAGGACTTCGAGGGCGTCGACGCACTCGAAGAACCGATGCCGGTCAAGCCCGGTGCCCACTACACGATGGGTGGGATCGAGGTCGACGAGAACGGCCAGACCTGTATCGGCGGGCTGTACGCGGCCGGCGAGTGTGGCTGCGTCTCGATGCACGGAGCCAACCGACTCGGCGGGAACTCCCTGGCCGAGTTGCTCGTCTTCGGGAAACGCGCCGGTCGCCACGCCGCAGGCGACGCACTCGAGCCGGCCGAGATCGAGACGGGAAAGCCGGAGGTCTACGAGGAAAGCGACGTCGACGTGCCTGTTGAACTGGGTGCGGCAGAGAGCGAGACCGCAGTCGCCGACGGCGGATCGGAGACGGGAACGACACTCGGGCCTGCAGAAACGATCGAGCAGGCAGTCGAGCGCGAGCGTGACCGTATCGAACGGCTGCTCGAGCGCGACAGCGACGACGGCGAAGATCCGGCAGCGATCCGGGCGGCAGTGCAGGACGCGATGGGGCTGTACGTCAACGTCTTCCGAGAAGAAGATGGGATCGAGGAGGCGTTACGGGAGATTCGGACAGCACGGGAACGATATCAGGCAGTCGCCGTGGACGATCCGTCCCGGACCTTCAACACCGATCTGGTCCACACGCTGGAGCTGCGGAACCTGCTGGACGTGGCGGAAGCAATCGCAGTGAGCGCACTCGCTCGGACCGAGTTCCGCGGGGCCCACTGGCGGGCCAGCCACCAGGAGCGCAAGGACGAGGAGTGGCTCAAACACACCATGCTCTCGTGGAACGACGGAGAGCCAGAGCTGTGGTATCGCCCCGTCATCCTCGAGGGTGAGATGCAGACCTACGAGCCGACCGCCCGGAGTTACTGAGGGTTCGGGCGGGGAATACCGAGAGCCGGTCCCGACCGTATTTCTCCCTCGAGTGTGACCGGCGAGTATGGCACGGACCGAGTACGCCGATCCCGAGGACCTGCCCCCAGAGAAGCGTTCGTTGCTCGATACCCTCTCGGAGAAAGACGACGAAGACGCCGCGGTCGACCACCGACTCGAGGGCGGAACCCTGAACGTCTACCGGACGATGGGGTGCAACGTCGCCCTCCTCGAGGCGTTCCGGGAGTACGGCTCGACCGTCTGGCGTGAGGGCGGGCTCTCGCCTCACCAGCGGGAGTTCGTCATCCTGGCGACGGCCTACCACCCGACTCGGCCTACGAGTGGCACCAGCACGCCCGCGTCGCCCTGGACGAAGGCGTCACCCCCGAACAGATCGTCGCAATCTCGCGCCAGGAACTCGACCGCCTCGAGCCAGAACTGGCCGCCATCGTCGAGTACGTCGGGGAGTTCGTGGACGGAACGGTCGACGACGACGATCACGCGACGCTGACGGGACACTACGACGAGGAGACGGCGGTCGCGATCGCCTGGCTGTTACTTCGGACTCGCACGCGTCCTGCAAGCGTTCGACGTCGACCTCGAGTCGGCGTTCGTCGGCTGGGAACTCGAAGATCTGTAGAAAACTGGTCTACTCCGATTCTCCGTCCGGTTTCGTCTCCGGTTCCGTTTCCTCGTCCAGCCAGTACTCCACCTCGTCCGCCCGACGAAAGTATCCCTCGACCGTCCGCTCGTCGTCGCCGCCCGGTGGTGACCCGGCGAACACGCCGATCTTCTCCGACTCGGGATAGACGGTGATGTCGGGCTCGCGCATCGTCGACAGCATCAGGTACCGCACCTGCTCTGTTGAGTCGTTGACGACCCGATGTGCGCCGTCTTCTCCGGTTGGCAGGGTGACGTAATCGCCGACCTCCAGCGACAGCGTCTCTCGACCCAGTCGGAGCGTGGCGCTTCCCTCGAGCACGAACAGCGCCTCTTCGTTCCCCGTGTGGTAGTGGTACGGCCACGACCGTGCCTCCGCGGGCAGTTCGTACAGACTGCAGCCGAGTTCGCCGCCCCCGGCTGCCGCGCCCAGTTGCTTGCGTCGGAACTGCGTCTCGCCGCGCTCGAGGGTTGCCCACTCGAGATCCGAGACGTTCGTCTTACCCATACGTGGCGCTCGTAAGCCATCGAGTAGTCTCTTTCCCCGATCGGAATCGCCAGCTGTCGGACGAACCGGTCGACCAGTTAGTCCGGAGAGCGCGTCAGTGGAAGGCAACCGTTCTCGTCTTCGTCTTTTCGAAACCGTGGACGCCCCCCACGGATTAGAAGATCATCCGCACCGCACCGACCGCGACGGCGACGATGAGCGTGTGATAGATCAGCGTCGAGGTGAATGCGAAAAACACGAGCCACGGAACCGGATAGCTCACGATACCTGCCGGAATAAAGATCAGCCCCCGGAGATACGGCACGAAATTAGTGACGAACACACCGATGCCACCGTACCGCTCGAGCCACTGTTCGGCCTGATCGATCCGTCCGGGCGGGATGTTGACCCGCGGTGACGACTGGATCACGGAAGGATCGCCGCGACGTGCCAGATAGTAGATGACGAGTTGGCCGACCACGTAGCCGACACTCGAGACGAGAAGGACCAGCGCAATTTCGCCACGGTCGGCGGAAATCGCCAGCACGTAGCCGGGCAGGAGCACCGTCGTAGGGATCGGTTTCCCGACGAACGCGCCTTTCAACACGAAGAGGACGAACAAGGCTGGCAAACCGACGTACAGGAGAAGCGCGAGCACTGCGTCGATGAGCGCATCAAGCATTCGATGTATGCAGGCCCTTGGAAACGGGACGATATAACAACATCTGTCTGTGTTCGTCGGGCCGACAGTTGGCCCAGAGTATAAGATCACTGCTATCCAAACGGTCTCCCACACTCTCCTCGCCGCACTCTTGATACGCTACGATGGTTCCGGTACTGCATTTGTCGCAGTAGTCTCGACGGCAAGAGGAAAGTCGTGATATCGGTTCATTCTCGAGTGATGGTTCTGGCATACCTGTCGAGTCTCGTACTTACCCATCTTCTCCGATGAGAAGCCGAGAACGAGCCGAGAGCGTCAACAAATCGATTACATCGAGGTTAGGCTTTTTACTGCTCCGGCTTCAATCAACGATGCTGGTTCCGGAGGTGATTCGCTTGAGTTTGCATACACCCTCCATGCGTCCCACAATCTTCCCCCGCTCTTCCGCGGGGTCAAGTGGCTCGGGGAGGGGACCAGTAAGAGCCCGCAAGGGTTTGCGAAACCGGGGGGCGGCGCAAGCCGCACCGACGCTTACTTCGCTCAATACGATAGTCGGAAGACCGGACGGACGGTCACGAGTGGACCCCACGGGAGGCCGAGTTACATAGGATAAAGCGCCGAAAGCATCGGAACGTGAGTGGAACCGTGGTCAACTCTAATCGGGATTTGCGCGCGACTATCGCCGTAAGGGGTGCTGTCCGTCGAACGTTCTCCGAGTAGAAAAACTATGCTGCCTCCCGGATTGTGAACTACGCCTGAGAACCTGCTCGCTTCGCTCGCAGAACCTCAGTCTAGTTCAAATCCGCTCGGGTCTCACTTCTGGCGCTCGCGGACGCCTCGCTACGCTCGTCGTTTTGTTCGCGCCAGAAGTGCCGCCTCCCGGATTTGAACCGGGGACAGCTCGATCTTCAGTCGAGTGCTCTCCCAGTCTGAGCTAAGGCGGCTTACCTCTTTCTCCGTCCATGGTATAAAAAAGGATTTCGAATCGCGACGGCTACGTCGGTTCGGTGACACACCCCGACCACGATCGACGATCCCGACCGTTCGAACCCCGGCAGCAGTATGCACCAAATACGAACAGTTTGATCGGTCTTAACGGTCGTTTGTTGGATATTCGGATATTCAAGACACCCTTTTCCGCTCCGGCGGGTAACCTTGTGTTATGGAGGCTCTTACCTCGAGTCAGGCGGAACAAGAACTCTCCGCCGACACCATCCTGGAGTTACTCGCCAACCGGCGGCGACGGTACCTCCTGTACGCGCTGCGAGGCCGTGAGGAGCCGATCGAGCTCTCGAAACTCGCCGAGCAAGTCGCAGGCTGGGAACACGACGTTCCGCCGGACGAGGTCGAAAAGAACGAGTACAAAAGCGTCTACGTCTCGTCGGTCCAATGTCACGTCCCGAAACTGGCCGACGCGGGCGTCGTCGACCACGACGAGGACAACCACACCGTCGTCCTCTCGGACAATTTCGACCAGCTCGAGCCGTATCTCCGGATCGTCATCAAAGACGAGCCCGAGAACTCGACGCTACACTCGGCGCTCCAGGCCGAGTCCGGCGATGGCTTCTTCAGCCAGATTCGGGAAAACGTCGCTCGGCTCAAGCACTGACTACTCCGGGCCAGTGGGCAGGTGACGAGGATAGTGTCGTATTACGGCTCCGACGGACGACGGAACGCAACAGCCGACGAACTCGAGGGTTCGACGTCTCCGTTCTGATCGCTATTGGTCCGCCGCGACGGCGGGACCTCCGTTTCCGTTCTAACGCTCGTCGACGATGTTTCGACTGAACTCGGCGCTCTCGGATCGCATCTGGAAGGAAGGGTTCGGACTGCTCGACGTGTTCGAACCTCACCCGGACGGTCGGTCACTTCGTTCGGCCGCTGGGACTGGTCTGGTTCGAACCGCCCTCGCGTCACCGTTACGGTGCCGTCGCTCACGTGTTGTTCGCGACAGCAACAGTGGGCTCGGGCGGGTTCGAACCACCGGCCTCGGCCTTGTAAGGGCCGCGTCATAACCAGCTAGACCACGAGCCCGTACCCGGACCAAAGCCGTCCGCCCGAATAACCTTTACTTTCTCGAGTCGCAGCCACGACTAGACACGATGGTCCTCGAGCGCACGTGGAAGGCGTTGCTCGTCGTCGCGTTGCTGGGCGTAGTCGCACTGGTACTCCTCCAGACCGGGGCCGTCTCCGTCCCCTGGGGAGAAGACCGAGCGGAAGTCCGGGTTCTCGACGAGGACGGCGAGCCCAGAGCGACCGTCGAGGTAGAGGTTGCCGACACCTGGAGCGAGCGCTACACCGGGCTGAGCGAGCACGAGTCACTCGAGGACGGCGAGGGAATGCTGTTCGTCCACGACGGAGAAGCCGAGCGCACCTACGTGATGCGTGAGATGGACTTCGATATCGATATCATCTTCGTCGATGCCGACCGAGAGATCACGGAGATCGAACACGCACGCGCACCCGAACCGGACGAAGACGGGGGAGACCTCGAGTACACTGGCCTGGCTCAGTGGGTACTCGAGGTGCCCCGTGGGTACGCGAACGAGACGGGGATGGCGGTCGGTGACGAGGTCGAAATCGAATACGAGCCGGCTACTGATTCGGACGCTGATTCTGGCTCCGACTTCGACTTCGACCCCGAACCCGATTCCGACTCCCACGAATAGGCAACCACGAAACCGGTACCGGACTATTTCGATTCGTAGCAAACGCTTATTGTTCGTGGAGCCGGAAGCGTATTCGATGAGCAGCGGCGTCGACTGGGACAAAGACGACCCCTTCGAGGAGCAGCGGGAGGAGATCGAGAGTCCGATGCAACGGCTGCTGTTCGAGTACGGTCGTCCGTACTGGTTTTCGATGGTCGTCGGCCTGATCTCGAGTGTCTTTGCGCGAGCACTCGACCTGTTACCGGCGCTGATGCTCGCCGTTGCAATCGACGCGATCGTCTACGACGCGGCGTTCGCCGAGCAGGTGCCGCTCGTGGTCCTCCCGGAAGCGTGGCTCCCGACCACGGAGACGGGCCAGTTCCAGTTCGTCGTTGCCGTGATCGCCGGCTCGTTCGCGTTCGGCGCGATCTTTCACTGGCTGCGCAACTGGGGCTTTAACTCCTTCTCCCAGAGCGTCCAGCACGATGTCCGCACCGCGACCTACGACAAGATGCAGCGACTCGATATGGAGTTTTTCGCGAACAAGCAGACTGGCGAGATGATGTCGGTGCTCAGTAACGACGTCAATCAGCTCGAGCGCTTTCTAAACGAGGGGATGAACTCCGCGACGCGACTGATCGTGATGGTCGTTGGGATCACGTGCCTTCTGTTCTGGCTCAATCCCCAGCTTGCGCTTGTCTCTCTCGCGCCAGTGCCGCTGATCGCCGTCTTCACGTACGTCTTTGTCAAGAAGATCCAGCCGAAATACGCCGCCGTCCGCTCCTCGGTCGGGAAAGTCAACTCCCGACTCGAGAACAACCTCGGCGGCATCAACGTGATCAAGTCTTCGAACACCGAGGAGTACGAATCCGACCGCGTCGAAGACGTCTCGCGGAACTACTACGACAAGAACTGGGGGGCTATCTGGCTCCGAATCAAGTTCTTCCCCGGACTGCAGGTGATCTCGGGAATCGGGTTCGTCCTCACGTTCCTCGTCGGCGGCTACTGGGTGTTCACGGAAACCGCGCCGGGCCCGTTCACGGGGACGCTCGAGACGGGGGTCTTCGTCGCGTTCATCATGTACACTCAACAGCTCGTCTGGCCCATGGCCCAGTTCGGGCAGGTGATCAACATGTACCAGCGCGCGGAGGCCTCCAGCGAGCGCATCTTCGGATTGATGGACGAAGAAGGCCGCATCGAACGCGACGACGAGGCAACCGAACTCGAGGTCCGCGAGGGCCGCGTCGAGTACGATCGAGTCGGCTTCGGCTACGACGACAGCGAGCGTATCATCGACGACGTCTCGTTCGAGGTCGACGGTGGCGAAACCGTCGCGCTGGTCGGGCCGACCGGGGCCGGCAAGTCCACAGTATTGAAACTCCTGCTCAGACTGTACGACGTCGACGAGGGTGAGATTCGAATCGACCGCCAGGACGTCCGGGACGTTTCGCTCGCGAGCCTGCGACGCAAGATGGGCTACGTCGGCCAGGACACCTTCCTCTTCTATGGCACCGTCGAGGAGAACATCACCTACGGTGCGTTCGACGCCGATCGCGAGGACGTGATCGAGGCCGCGAAGATGGCCGAGGCCCACGATTTCATCCAGAACCTCCCGGACGGCTACGACACCGAAGTCGGCGAGCGCGGCGTCAAACTCTCGGGGGGACAGCGCCAGCGGGTCTCGATTGCCCGTGCGATCCTCAAAGATCCCGAGATACTCGTGCTCGACGAGGCGACCAGCGATGTCGACACGGAGACGGAGATGCTCATCCAGCGCTCGATCGACGAACTCGCCGAGGATCGGACGACGTTCGCGATCGCTCACCGACTGTCGACGATCAAAGACGCCGATACGATCCTCGTCCTCGAGGACGGGCGGATCGTCGAGCGGGGGGCCCACGAGGAACTGCTCGAGAACGAAGGGCTGTACTCCCACCTCTGGGGCGTGCAAGCTGGAGAGATCGACGAGTTACCCCAGGAGTTCATCGAGCGGGCCCAGCGGCGACAGGCGCGAACGGAAGTCGGCGACGACGATTGACGGCGACGGCGACATCGATATCGATATCGATATCGATATCGCTCCCGACTCGGACGAGACGGACACCGACGACCCCAACGCTCAAAACGATTCCTGCTCCCGCTGGCCTTCCTGCTCGGGTGCACCCTCGTCCTGTCGATCCTCTCCGATCGCCGGCGGCGTCCGGTCGCTGTAGTTCTTCCGTCCGATCGCCTCGTCGCCGACCATGTTCATGATCGCCTGCTCGACAGCGCCGTAGTCTTCGTACTCGTCCTCGTTCATCGGCCCGACGAGTTCCTCGAGGGTCATCGTCTCCTCGCCGAAGTCGACCTCGCGGTCGCCGTGTTTCTCGAACAGTGCGTCCTGGCTGATCGGGTAGTCGACGGACTCGAGGTCGTCATGGAGGTCACCGAGCTCGACGCCCTGTTCGCGGCTATCGTCGGTCATGGATAAGTAGTGCGCGACCAGGGTCAAACGGGTTGAGCCTGCGCTCGCCACGGTTGGCATGAGGCGGGAGTCACCGTCACCGTCACCATCAGCACTAACACCGATACCAGCACCAACACCAACCCCTGGGACGCCAGCACGAGTTCGGATCGCGAACCGAAACGACCCCTGTGGCGGTCGGTGGTTTCATGGGTGAACGGCCGATCTACTCGCGCATGAACCTCAGTGATGCGACCTGGACCGACGTTCGGGACGCCGACGCCGACATCGCGGTCGTCCCCGTCGGCAGTACGGAACAGCACGGCCCCCATGCACCGCTCGGAACCGACGTGGTAACCGCCGAGGCCGTCGCCGACGCCGGCTGCGAGCGAAGCGAGCGAGACGTGCTGCGTGCGCCGGCGATCCCCGTCGGCGTCGCCGAAGAACACCGCCAGTTCCCCGGGACGATGTGGGTGTCCGAGGGAACGTTCCGGGACTACGTTCGCGAATCAGTCGAGAGTCTGTTCTACCACGGAATCGATCGCGTCGTCCTCGTCAATGGCCACGGCGGTAACGTCGCCGCGCTCCGAGAAGTCGGCGCTCGGCTCACTCGCGACGGCGACGAGGACACCTACGCCGTTCCCTTCACCTGGTTCGACGCCGTCGGCGATCACTCGAGCGAGATGGGCCACGGCGGTCCGCTCGAGACGGCGCTGCTCCGGCGGGTTGCGCCCGACCTCGTTCGTGAGGATCGTCTCGACGCCGCCTCCGAGTCGGGTGCCGACGGCTGGGGAGAGTGGGTGAGTTACGCGAACCTGGCCTACGATAGCGCGGAGTTTACCGACAACGGCGTGGTCGGCGATCCGCGGGACGGACCCACAGAACGTGGCGACGAACTGCTCGAGTTGGCGGCGGCGGCGCTGGCACGTCTGTTAGAGGCTGTCGCGGAGCGAGACGCGTCCAGACCGGAGCGACGGGGTGGAGACAGCGAATAGCGGTTTTGATCGAGCCGCCGGGTAGAAATCGAAGGAGCAACGCGGAGAGGAAGCGGCGGGAACGACCGTGCGTCGGGGGTTATTCTTCTTCTTCTTCTTCTTCTTGCTCTTGCTCTTCGGCTTCACCCTTCGGTTCGTCTTCTTCTGCCGTCTCGTCTGCGGCTTCCTCGCCCGGCGTCGCCTCCTCGAGCGTCCCACGAAGCGCCGGAATCGTCGACGTGAGATCGCCGACCTGCTCGCCGGCGTCGGTGACGTCTTCGATCGCAGCCTCGAGGTCGGTGATCTCCGCTTCGAGGTCGTCTGCGTCGTCGAAGGCGTCGGCCCGCTGGCCCATGGTGTACCACTTTTTGGCGTCGCGAAGATGGTCTTCGGCGTCACCAGCGTCCAGCGCGGAGTTGAGGCCGTTGAGGACGCCCAGCACGTTGTCCGCGTCCGTCTCCCAGATATCGTCGGCCGCCGGCAGCGCCGCCCAGGCCGACTCGAGCGAGGATTCGACGTCCTCGCGCATTTCGGATGCCGCTTCACCGAACAGTTCGTCGTCGTCACCGAACGTCGCTTGGCTCATGTCATCACGTTCACGGGGGCCGAGGTTAAAAGGTCGCCCGAAAGTGAAAGTGAAAAACCGCTCGAGCGGGCGGCTCGAGATGAAATAGCCGGACAGTTTCGAAAAGGAGTACAGGAGCCCGAGACGCAGTGGTCACGGAACGCGGGGCGGCCGTGCGATCGGCGCGAGCGGGGACCAGTGGTCGAACGGCCGTCAAACGTACGGCTGTTGACGCTGTCGTGTCCTCGGTCGACCCCATCGTCTCGTGCCGTCGAACCACGACGCATAGGGTATGCTGTACGTCAGTTCCGGTGGCAGGACCCAAATGCCACCAAGACATCGGTACAGCGACCGGTCTCAGCCACGCAACCGTCTCGCCAGTTTGCTCCCGGAGGCGACCGTGTCGACGCCAGGGCTGTAGAGATGGACCGGCTCCGAATTCGGCGTATCGAACCCGTTGGCGGCAAAGAGCGTGTTCTCTCGGATCGAGACCTCGGCATCGTACAACGGCCAGGATTCGTGAGAGACGTCGGCGTACCGGATCGAACCGTCCGGCGCTTCGGTGTAGTAGCGGTAGCGTTCGGTCAGAAAATGTGCGAGGCTCCCGGGATCGGCGTGGTATCGGCTGCCGGTCGGTTCGTACCTCGCGTCGAACCGAACCGATCGCGCGCCGCGGTGGCGACGCCGACTCGAGAACGCGACAGTCCCGTCCTCGGCGACTTCGATGTCGATGTCCGCGTGATAGTACGGGAGGTGGTGGAACAGCCGTGCACCGAGGACGGCAGCGAGCCCGTCGGCGTCGAGACTGAAGAAGTAGACCCCGGGGTTTCCGTCGTAGGTGACGTACGTCCGAAGGTTGAGTTCTGGCAGCGGGAGTCCGGTTCCGCCAGGCAACCGCTGTGGACGAACGTCGACGTTCGTAAAGGGGACAACCGAGAGCCACGCACGGCCGTCGTGGGTATCGACCGACAGGCGATCCGGGAGGTGTGGCTCCAGCCGGTCCGGGTCGACCGGCCAGTTGGCAAAGAGGAGGTGTCGCCACCCCATCGAGAGGGACACGACCATACCGGAACTGAGGGCGGCGAGCGGAAGAACCCAGCGCCCAACGAGGAGCCGGAGGCAATGGTATACTACTGGACAACAGTCGGTACACACCCGATCGCGTCTCGAGTACGATCGGTGTCTGCAGTGGTTTGTCCGGCAGTATTACTCCGACGACCGGCCCTCGATCGACGCGAGTTGCATGAGCGGATAGCCGTCCTCCATCGCCATGCGCGCGACGACTTCGAGTCCTCCGTCTGCGACGACGATCTCGACCTCGAGGAATCGACCCGTGAGTTCGGTGTAGTCCGCGGCCGACTCCGCCAGAGCCGCCTCGAG
This sequence comes from Halobiforma nitratireducens JCM 10879, assembly GCF_000337895.1. Taxonomy (GTDB): domain Archaea; phylum Halobacteriota; class Halobacteria; order Halobacteriales; family Natrialbaceae; genus Natronobacterium; species Natronobacterium nitratireducens. Next base: position 10,195 of record NZ_AOMA01000171.1, on the reverse strand, counting down.
TTCGTCCTCACGTACGTCGACGGAAACCTCACGACAGTGTGGCTGGTTCTCGATCGCTTCCTCCATCGCGGTCGCGACGCTGTCGGCGCTGTCCGGCGAAACCGGCGTCCCGGCGAACTGGTGGTACAGGGAGCCAAACTTGATCCCGGCCTCGAAACAGGCGGCTTCGGCGTCGGTGGGCGCATCGTCGGTCATAGTCGTTCTCGTACTCGAGCCCTCGGTGGCAGAGAGGAAGGGGGTTGCGGTCCGGGTCCGATCTTCCCCAGACGCGACGGCGAGTCCGGAACCGCACGTTACTTACCGACGCTGTTCCTCAACCCGAACGAATGGCACAGTCGGTCCTGCTCACGGGGGCTTCGGGGCGCGTTGGGGAAGCCATCGTCGACGGTCTCGCGGACGAACGCGAGTACGAGTGGCGCTTGCTGGATCGGGACCCGCCGACCAGCGACCGCGACTATCCGGGCGAGTTCGTCGTCGCGGACATCACCGACGAAGACGCCGTCCGGGAGGCAATGGAGGGCATCGATGCAGTCGTCCATCTCGCGGGCGATCCCCGAAAGACAGCCCCGTGGGAGAGCGTCTTGCCGAACAACATCGACGGCACCCAGACGGTCTACGAGGCCGCGGTCGACGCCGGCGTCGAGAAAGTCGCCTTCGCCTCCTCGAACCACGCCGTCGGGGCCTACGAGACCGACGAGCGAACACCGGAGATGTACCGCGAGGACGACGAGTTCCAGCTCGAGGGGGACGAACTCCCTCGGCCGGGCAATCTCTACGGCGTCTCGAAAGCGACCGGCGAACTCCTCGGACGGTACTACCACGACGAGTACGGTCTCTCGGTTGTCTGTGTCCGGATCGGCAACCTCACGAAGGACCACCCGCCGATCGACTACGAGCGCGGGCAAGCGATGTGGCTCTCTCACCGGGACTGTGCGCACCTCTTCGATCGCTGCATTCGGGCCGAGTACGGGTACGAAATCGTCTACGGTATCTCCGACAACGACCGCAAGTACTACTCGATCGATCGCGCTCGAGACGTACTCGGGTACGAACCCCAGGACAACTCGGCGCGACACGACTGATCGTCTGGAGCGATCTCGACGACACCGGCAGTTGTAGCTGCCGCTCGAGCCCGGCGGGAAGGCGAGCGAAGACGTTCACTCGAGGTCGGAGAACAGCCCCTCTACGTCTTCCTCCCGAGCCTGCCGCTTGCCCGCGTGTTCGGATAACCGCTGATAGACGATGCCCCGATGTTTTTCTTCGCGGACGAAATCGAACAGAAGCGAGATGAACCGGCTGTCGTCGTCCCCGTCCTCGAGGTCCCGTCGGGCGTACGTCCGGGCCCGTTCGATCGGTCCCTCGTCGTACCCGAACTCCTGGGCGAGAGTGACCGCGGCGATTCCAGTCTCGGCGACGTCCAGCGAGTCGAGCGTCGGCGTCACCCCGTCGTGTTCGATTCGGACCGGCGACCGGCGTTCGATCAGTTCCGGATCGGCCGACAGCGACGCGAGGTAGTCACGGAGCGACGCGAGTGCGACGCCACGATAGGTGGCTGGCAGCCCGTCGAGATAGCCCCGCGCACTGTCGGCCAGCCCGACGGTTCCCTGCCAGTTCCCACGGTGGGCGTGGAAGACGGCCCCGCTCAACTGGATCAAGCCGTGAAGCAGCTGTTCGTCATCGGTACCCGACTCGAGGTCGAGCCAGTGCTCTTCCCAGGCGTCGTGGGCAGCGTGGTAGTGGCCATCGTTGTAGACGGCGGCTCCGGCACGGAGCTGGTCGTGCATACTTCCGCGTTGGCGCTCGAGAGGCCTGTGGCTGTCGCTCAAGAGAAGACGCGAGACGCGACGAAAGCGATGACGCCGGATATCTTCCGCCTCCGGCCGGGCGGGCAGACAACTGTAAAAACGGGGAGCGGGAGGCAGCGGTCCCGGCCGGTTACTGGCCGCCACCGGCGAGGCGGTACTCGAAGGGACGAGCGACTCCCCCATTAGTATGAGACCGATTACTGCAGTTGTGGCCGCCTGACGGAGCGTAATAGGTGACTACTCGCCGATTAGGGTATCGGAGAACGACTTCGAGGAGTCACTCCCACCGGAACTGTCCGTCCTGCTGGACGACTTCCCCATCGATCTCGAGACGGGAGTCCTCGCTGACGTCGGTGATCATGTCGACGTGGACGGCGGAGTCGTTGCCCGACTCCCCGGCCGGAAGACACGCGTCGTAGGCGCGACCAACCGCGAGGTGGACGGTATCCCCCATCTTCTCGTCGAACATGATGTTGTCCGTGTAACGGTCGATCGCACGGTTCATCCCGATGCCGAGTTCGCCCAGGCGGCGGGCCCCCTCGTCGGTGTCGAGCACGTCCCCGACGACGGACTCGCCCTGCTCGGCTTCGTAGTCGACGACCTCGCCGTCCTCGAACTCGAGGAAGACGTTCCGAACCGTCTCGCCCCGGAGAGTCATCGGAACGTCGAACGTGACCTCTCCCTCGGTGGCGTACGGCGCGGTGAAGACTTCGCCGCTTGGCAGGTTGTGTGAGTCGTAGGCGACCGACGCGGCGCTGTTGACCGCAGTCCGGTCGTCGATCCGCATGGTGAGGTCGGTGTCCTGGGAAACGAGTCGTACCTCCGATCCCTCGTCGAGCAGTGTTTTCATCCGGGACATCTCCTCGGCGAACGATTCCCAGTCCCGCAGGATCGCGTCGTAGGCGAACTCCGTGTACTCCTCGTAGGCCATTTCGGCTTGCTGGGCGAGCGACCGGGTCGGGTGGTACGTCGACACCCAGCGCGTATCGTACCGCTGCTCGCGGACCTCGCGCCGAGCGTCGCGATAAGACTGTCGCGTCTCGCCGGAAACGTCCGCCGTCGCGCTCGCGTTACGGCTGCCTCCCAGCGAGAGGTAAACGTCCGCCTCCTCGAGCAACGCCTTCTCGTGGGTCGGTTCGTCGAAGTCGCCGTCGTGAGCACGAAGGTACGCGCGCGTAATCTCACCGGAGCTGTAGGTCGCGACCAGGTTGGCCCCGCGCTCGCCGAGCGCTTCGGCGACGGCGACGGCCAGTTCGTGAGCGTCCGGCCCGACCGACAGCACGACATCGTCTCCGTCCTCGACGCGGGCGCTCCAGTCGACCAGTACCTCGGCGTGTTCGCGGACGCGTTCGTCCATATCCGGTGATTACGAGCAGCGTACAAAACCCCAGCGTTGCGCTCCGCCGGAAAGCCACGATCGACGGGACTCCACGAACAGCCAGCAGACGACCGCTATATGGCACCCTTACGAGGGGACATCGGCGACGCGGTCGGCCCTCGAGCGAACGAGAGCGACGACCGCGTAGACGATCGGCGTATCGAGGACGGCGATGCCGAGTTTCAGCAGATACTGGCCGATCATCAACGCCACGAGTTCCTCGAGCGAGAGCACCACCCCGACATCGAGGAGGGCGGGGCCGACGGCGAAGGCGACGGCGACGAAGATGACGGTGTCGATCGCCTGGCTCGTCGCCGTCGATCCGATGTTACGGAGCCAGAGCCGATCGCCGCCAGTGTATTCTCGGATTCGGTGGAACGCGATCACATCCCAGTTCTGACTGACGACGTACGCCAGCAGGCTCCCCGCAACGATGTTGGTCGAGGCCCCGAGGACGTCGGCGAACATGTCGGGGTCGATACTGGTGTCAGCAGCCGGCGCTGCGATCGTCGACCAGACGAGCGCGAGGACGACGAAGTTCAACGCGAACGCCACGTTGACGACGATCTGGGCCCCACGCCGCCCGTAGAGTTCGGTGTAACAATCGCTCGCGAGGAAGGTGAGTGCGTAAGCAAGCGCCGCCCCGGGGAGAACCAGTTCCGTGCCAGTCAGTGGGAGCGAAACCGGGAGGGAAAACGCGAGCACTTTCGACGCGGTCAACTGTGCCGTCACTAGCGCGGTCACGAAGAGGCCGATCAGTGCCACTTGGGGCACGGTCGGCACCGGACCACCGCGGCGGGAGTCATCGGAGTGCGATCGAGCCATGCCCGTCGCGTATCGGTCGGGACTACCTAAACCGTTCGAGATCCGCTCATGGGCCCGCATCCGTACCCATTACTGTCGGCTTCGGATACGTGTCACCAAATCACCATTACGAACAGTGAAACACTGAACAAGCCGCCACAAGTCACGGTAAGTCATCTAAAACAGCCTCAACGGCCGTGATACGGGATCGATAACAAATAGTCAGTCGTGTGGTGTGATTAGACGGGTGAAACATGGACGATTTGACCGGATTCCAGCGCGACCTCCTGTACGTCATCGCAGGTGCCGACCAGCCGTCCGGCCAGGACGTGAAAGACGAGATCGAGAGCTACTACAGTTCGGAGATCAATCACGGCCGACTCTATCCGAACCTCGATACCCTCGTCAACAAAGAGCTGGTCGAGAAGGGACAACTCGATCGCCGAACCAACTACTACGCGATGACCGACGATGGGCGTCGGGCAATCGAAGAACGACGTGAGTGGGAGAGCCAGTACGTAGAGGTGTAACGGACAGCCATCGGCCGTGTCCGGATCGGACCGAGCCGCAGGAAAGGGGAGGAAGAGAGACGAGTGTGCTCTCGACGATACCTCGCCGGCTGGTCCCCGGAGTGGTGCTACTGCCACCGAAACGGCGAAAAGCGCCGCCACGACAAACGCCGACGATAACGCACGACGTAGCTACCGGGGGAGAGGCCACCGAAAACCGCTGGAATCCGGTTCGTACGATCCGCTGTAACTCGGTACGGTGAGCTACGTTGCTCTCGGGTCACCGGCACTACCCCACGTCTATCTAGGGGTTCAAAACGGAAGCCGACGCCAATCACGGCATGCTCGTCATCGCCGGCGGGACGGACGATTGTGGAACGACGACAGTTACGGTCGGCCTGGCCGACGCGTTGGCTCGTGCGGGAACGCCAGTAATCGCCGCGAGTACCGATCGACGGCCACCTCACTTACACGCCGTCGCAAAGGTCGATCGAACGCCGACCCTCGCTGCGCTCGCTTCCGACGACTCGCTCGAGACAGTCCTCCAGCGACGGACAGCCAGCACAGGCGGGGGTGATGGCGAGACAGCGGAAAACACCGAGGTCGGAATCCTCCCTACCCCGAAATCCACAGCGCAGGCCGACCTCAAGGCCGCGTTCGAGAGACTCGAGTCGAGCGATACGCGAGTTCTGATCGACCGACCGGCCGGAATCGAATCCGACGCCGTCGACCCGCTCGAGTACGCCGATGGAGTCGTCGTGGTGACCACGACCAGTGATCGAGCCGTCGAGGCAAGCCAGGCGACGATCGAGGCCTCCCATCGCCTCGACGTTTCCGTCGAGGGTGCGGTCGTCACCGAAAGCAACGGTGTTACCGACGCGTTCGCGTCGAAAATCGGCGTTCCAGTTCTGGAGACCGTTCCCGAACACGAATCGCCGTTGACCGCGATCGCGACGCGAGCCGCGTTCGACGAACTCGCGGCGGCCATCCACGAGACGAACGGTACCCCACGCCAGCCGATTCGACACGACAGCGACGAGACGCGCCTGGCAACCGGCAACCCGGTCGTCGACCGAGAACTCGGCGGCGTACAGCCGGGGACCGTCGTGGCAATACGCGGTGCACCGACGAGTCAGGCCGAACTCCTGTTGTACGAAGCGACCGCAACTCGAGGAACCCTCTACTTGACAGCCGGCCGCTCGGCCGACGATGTCCGACGTGCACTCGAGTCGACGAAGGTTCGAACCGGAAACCCGACGATTCGTCGTCTCGATCGAGACGCACCGTTAGCACACGCTACCGAATTGATCGAAGTATTACCCGACGGAGCGACCCTCGTGATCGATTCCGTGAGACCGCTCGAGCGAACGGGCAGCGAATCGTACGTCAACTTCCTCAGCGTGCTCGGCGAACGGATGCGAGAGACCGGTGGGGTGGCTCTGCTACACTGCCTCTCCGACTCGTCCTCGCGATCGGACCGACGGGAGACGACGCTTCAGTCCGTCGATACAGTATTCGACGTCCGGACGATCGATGCAGGCGTCGAGACCGGCGTCGAACAGAGGCTCGCGGTATCGAAGTGCCGTCGAGACCCGCACAGTAACCCCGTCCTCGAACTCGAGTTCGGGACGGACGAAGCGGACGTGAGAGCCGACGAAACCAGCCTCGAGCACGACATCTGCTCGTGGCCGGACGACGGCCGGTAGCTATCGCCGATCGGCCACGGCCCGGCAAGCCCCGACGACATGCTCTCCTGGCCGCCCCGAGTCTATAGTAGCCACTACATAGTAGCCACTACAGGTCAGTGCGAACCTGCTCACCAGACGGATCGGCGATCAGTGTCAAATCGTTGCAGTTGGTACTATAACGGCCGTACGAACGCTCGGTGTCCGGAGCGTGACGGATTGGGAACCCTACTCGAAACAGTGCCAGTCGACGATCGCGTGGACGTTTCGAATCCATCGACCGTATCACCGAATAGACGAGACGGGTCTGACGTAGCGCATTCAGGCTCGGCGCTTACCCACGATGGCGACTGAATCGGAGTGATGAACGTTTCCACCGACCAACTCCTGATCATGGTCGTCGCCGCGACCGGGCTCGCGGTCGTCGTCGGCGGCTGGGCCGGCGGACTCGTCCACGCCGAAGCGACCGGACTGGAAGAACTCGCACTCCGGGGTGGGATCGGGGTCGTTTTCGTCGCGGCCCTTCTCGGGCTCTGGCACGTGTTCAGTGAACTGGACGAGGAGTCAGGCTAAATCGGAGAGTTCCGGCTGCCGAAGTCACGACCGACCACCACGAACGGGGCCGCCTTCCGACCGCCGCGGACTGACGTCTGACGGACGACAGACGTGCGTCATTACACCGCCACGGGGATTTATATTTGAGAATCTGGCAGCGGAAGGTATGTCCCGTAATCGACACGACACACGTTCGGTCAGCTATCGCGTCGTCGAGAAACTCGCCGAACACGAAGGTACAACGTCGACGAACCTCGAGCCCCCGCTCCACTCCGCGATCGACCCCGATGCTATCGACGCCCTGTTTCGAACCCGAAACGCGAACGCTGACGGCGTGGCCCCCTCGCTCGAGTTCGAGTACGAGGGGTACACCGTTCGAATCGACGGTCCGACCGAGATTACGATCGAAGACCCAGCCCCGGTCATCGTGTGACGTCGACGCCGGAGAATCGGCCACTTCGAAGAGCTGGTAGGGTGCTCACTGGCTCGAGACCTGTTTCAGTTGGTACTGGCAGGACGGTTCAGGAGGGTTTGGACCAACACTCGTTATCCAATGACCTGGCCGATAGCTGAGACGGACGACGTTGACAGTACAGACCGTCTACACTAAAACGACCCGATGCAGATCGGACTCGAGATGATTGCTGTCCGGTCGGCTCGGGATGCAGGTTAGTCGCTTTCAACGGTGAAAATACAATTAGCGTACAAAACGATCAATCCGCGCTAACCGCTAAGATGCTGACTGGCGGAATCGAACCGCCGTTGCCACTGTCAGTGTGAGTGATGAAGTATGAATGGGGCGGCGAATCGACGTTCCCAGAGGGTCTCCCACTCCAGTAGTTGCCGATACGCAGGCGGGCTTATCTTCCGTGTTCGGGATGGGNAACACCAGGATCGGTCAGGCGATACCGTGTCTACGTGTAGTCCAGTATGCGTCTGGACCCGTTCCCGGGTTCCAGATCCAATGCGATATGACTGTGTGGCTTGGCCGATTAGTGCTCGCGGGCTCAACGCCTCGTTGCCTTGGCGCGTACACCCCGAGTCTATCGAACTCGTCTTCTACGAGTGGCCTCAGTGGTTCCTCGTTTCCAGGTGGGTTTCGAGCTTAGATGCGTTCAGCTCTTACCCCGTGGTGCGTGGCTGCCCGGCACGTGCTCTCTCGAACAACCGGTACACCAGTGGCACCCATGCGTAGTTCCTCTCGTACTATACGCACGTTCCTGTCAGGAACCGTTACACCCCCAATAGATAGCAGCCGACCTGTCTCACGACGGTCTAAACCCAGCTCACGACCTCCTTTAATAGGCGAACAACCTCACCCTTGCCCGCTTCTGCACGGGCAGGATGGAGGGAACCGACATCGAGGTAGCAAGCCACCCGGTCGATATGTGCTCTTGCGGGTGACGACTCTGTTATCCCTAAGGTAGCTTTTCTGTCAGCAATTGGCCGCATCAAGCAGCCTAATTGGTTCGCTAGACCACGCTTTCGCGTCAGCGTCCGTCGTTGGGCCGGACACTGTCAGACTTCCGTATGCTCTTGCGCTCTATCCCGCGTCTCCGACGCGGGTGAGGAAATCTTGGGGCGCGCTCGATATCTTTTCAAGCGCGTACCGCCCCAGTCAAACTGCCCGGCTACCAGTGTCCTCCGCCAGGAGTGAGAGTCGCAGTCACCATCGGGTAGTATTTCAATGCTGGCTCGGTGGCCCGCTAGCGCGGGTACCTGTGTAGCGCCTCCTACCTATGCTGCACAATGGCGACCACGTCTCAGTGACAGCCTGCAGTAAAGCTCTATAGGGTCTTCGCTTCCCCTTGGGGGTCTCCAGACTCCGCACTGGAACGTACAGTTCACCGGGCCCAACGTTGGGACAGTGGCGCTCTCGTTGATCCATTCATGCAAGCCGCTACTGAAGCGGCAAGGTACTACGCTACCTTAAGAGGGTCATAGTTACCCCCGCCGTTAACGGGTCCTTCGTCCCATTGTACTGGGTGTTCAGATACCCGCACTGGGCAGGATTCAGTGACCGTACGAGTCCTTGCGGATTTGCGGTCACCTATGTTGTTACTAGACAGTCGGAGCGCCCGAGTCACTGCGACCTGCCTCTTCGCGAGGCAGGCATCCCTTATTGCGAACGTACGGGACTAACTTGCCGAATTCCCTAACGTCGGTTGATCCCGACAGACCTTGGCTTTCGCCGCCACGAGTACCTGTGTCGGATCTCGGTACGGACAGTGTGCTTGCCTTTTCACGGGCTCTAGGTTGACCTCTCTTGCGCTATCCAGCCATTCGGTCGCTTCGTGCCATTACGGCTTCCACGAACTTCGACTGTTCGACCGGGCGAAAGCCCGGTAGAGGCGGCCCCAAAGCGTCGGCTTTGAGTGCACACTGGCACAGGAATATTAACCTGTTTCCCTTTCGACTCACTCGACTTACGGTGAGACTTAGGACCGGCTAACCCTCAGCTGATCAGCATTGCTGAGGAACCCTTACTCGTTCGGCCGTCGGGGTTCTAACCCGACTAACGCTGCTACTATGACCAGGATTTTCGTTACTGAACGGTCCACACGACTTCTCAGCCGTGCTTCCACCCGAACAGAACGCCGACCTACGCGATTGCCCTGTAACAGGCACGGCTAGGTCTCGGTGGTGGACTTGAGCCCCGATCATTTTGGGCGCCCCGAACCTCGGCCGGTAAGCTGTTACGCTTTTCTTAGAGGGTAGCTGCTTCTAAGCTCACCTCCCGGCTGTCTAGGGCTCGGGACCACCTTCGATCGCACTTAGTCCACACTTGGGGACCTTAACCCAGCTCTGGGTTGTCTCCCTCACGGTACACAGGCTTACCCCGTGCACCGGACTCCCTGCGTCTAACGGCGTTCGTAGGTTCGGAGTTGGACAGGGGGGCGCACTCCTCTCGGAGGGCGGTCCCCCAATCCGTCGCTCTACCCCACGAACTACCTCGGCAGAGGTGATGCTTCGACATCTTTCGGTCGGAACCAGCTGTTTCCGGATTCGATGGGCCTTTCACCCCTAGACATAGGTCACGCGAGGGTATTGTAGGACACCAACGCTAACAGGCCTCCACGTGCCTTTCGGCACGCTTCGCCTTGCCCATGTCTAGATCATCCGGTTTCGGGTCGTGTCCGATTGACTCCCCGCGCTTGAACACGGCGGCCCTCGCAATGCTGCGGCCATGTCGGTTTCCCTACGCCTTCCCCGATGAACGGGTTAGACTCGCCAATCAGACACACTCCCTGGTTCGTTTTTCAAAACGTACGACGGAACACCGGCTTCCCGATCTTCTTACTGGTAGCTCGCGCTACGGTCATTTTGATCAGGACCTTTCGTGCCCCGTCGCTCTATCGCCAACTGATTTCACGCCCTATTGCACCTCCCTTCTTGGGGTGCTTTTCAGCGTTCGCTCACGCTACTTGTTCGCTATCGGTCTTGAGGAGTGTTTAGTCT
>NZ_AOMA01000170.1 GCF_000337895.1 Halobiforma nitratireducens JCM 10879 | reverse complement strand
CAAGATTCTTACACTGCCGTACGGTCGGTCGCTTTGACTTCATATCGCAAGACGGCGTCCAATTCCCTACAAGTCTCACGAAGAACAGTAGAGTGAACGCCTGAGAGGAGGATTAGATGACCTCGCAACGGAGCATGTGATTTTGAAAAGAGTGTAGGATCCGACCGCGCTATTTTCCCCTCAAAAATTCATACTGACTGGCCAATCCCCGCCTTCACTGGGTTAGGTTGAGCGAATAATCTCAACCACTTCAATATGTTATTTTGTATGGTATTACTGTTTAGGGCTCGTCGATTGGTATTGGGACAATATACTCAATGTAATCTCTGTTGGAAAGTTTCGCAACATCACACTTGTCTATCGGAGTATCTCTAGGAGTCGAATAGCCTCGAGAGTCCTCAGAATGAGTCGCATCATGTCCGAAGATACTCTCTAACTCTTTCAACTCGTCGTCCTCGATATCCTCTTGATATCCGATTTCCACATTGATTCCGTCATATTCTGGTCGGGTAGTGCTATCCCCTGATGGATCGTTGTATTGACTCTCATCAAGTGGTGCATTGATCTTCTCATCGTTGAGTTCATAGTCACATGATGAAAAGTCGTATCCTCCAGACATATCCTCTGATTCACCCTCTTCTTCTGTATCGGTTTCTTCATCGTCGGTATTGGTTTCCTCATCATCTCCACCGGTACATCCTGAAAGACCAACGACAGCAGACGCGCTAGCTAGAGCAAGCAATGTTCGCCGATTCATGTTTTTCCATTGTCCATAGTGTCCTAAATGTTTTCTGCTTGGTTTCCTTTGTTTCTGAACCGGGAATTGATTACTTGAGGATGTCGACCTTTAAGTCTAAACGTCGGGGGTCAACTGTGATGCCCTGAAAGCGCGGGTTCGGTAGGATGATGTTCGATCAGATTCGTCGGGGGTCAACTGTGATGCCCTGAAAGTGCTCACTGTCGAGGTGTTTCTCGGCTGATTGAACCGAAATACGTTAGATCTTTCAGTGAGTTGTTGCAGCGGTGTCGCAATCGCCCACTGGTACAGGCTGACTGCGACTCATGATACGCCTGGGAGCTCGCACTCCTCAACTGTGACGTCCAAATCAACTTAACGACCTGGTCACTTCTCAAACGTCACGAGTTCGCTGATGACTGGCGGAAGCTCGCTGCAGGCGGTCTCGAGCAACCAGAGACAGACGCGAACCCACCGACCGACGTTGACATAGTCGACCTCGCCAAGTCAGTCGATGTCGATCGCCGCAATCTCGAGTGGAACGGTGATGTTTGGGTGCTGGCCGATCCCTCGCTGCTCAACCAGGACACGAACGATATGTTTCGTCGAACCCTTCGCGTCGTCACTGATCGGTTGACTGAAGGTGACACCCACTACCCGTACGATCATCTTGAGGACGGCGGTCAGCGTGACGAGTGGATCGAATGCTGCCTCGAATCTGGGGAAATCGTCGATCCACGGTCAATTCGTGGCGGCGGTCGGAAAGACATCACGGACGACCAACGAAGCCTTGATTCTTTCTAGAATCTGGTAGTCACCAGTATCAGATATCGGAGAGTATGGTCTAAATAGCCGGTTCGGTTGCTCTATCGCTGGAACAAAGCCGTGCTTATCATAGAGGTATTCCATTAGCCAGACTCACGTTCAATATAGCAACTATTAGTTTATGTGCCGAGTTTCAGTCGACTCGAGTGGCGACATACCACCTTTCCAAGACGCTGAATCAGTTGTTTTGTGCTGGCTCGAGTACGAGTGTGCCACATTCATTTCACTTGTTCATTTGATTGTTGCAAGGCAATATCGTTATCAAACAGAACGCCCTACTGGTCCGTGTGGTCGAGACCTACTACGAGGTGCTCGAGGTCGACCCCGACGCGACCCAGGCGGACATCGAAGCCGCCTACCGAGAGCGTGTCCTCGAAACCCACCCCGACCAGAGCGACGATGCCGACGCCGCCACGGAGTTTCAGCGGGTCACGGAGGCGGAGTCGGTCCTCTCGGACGAAAGCGAGCGCGCCCGGTACGACCGACTCGGCCACGATGCGTACGTTCGACTCGAGGGGGGACCGACACTAGAGGACACCGGGACAACGGCCGACTCGACCGATCGAACCGAAACGTCCGCAGCCGACTCGACGGACCGTACTCGGACGGACTCGGCCGACGGCGGAACTGGGGGAAGTCGACGGTCGACGACGACTGCCGGCAGCGCCGGTAGCGGAACCAGCACACGTCACCGGTGGGAACGCGTCAAAGAGGAAGTCCGCCAGGAACGCAGCGACTCGAGTGCCGGGTTCAGCGCTGGAGCGCACACCGGAACGAGCACCGGGGTTTCGGGAACGACGGAGACGGTCACCGGATTCGGGTCCGCAACCGAGACCGCTTCCGGCGAGAACTCACGGAGTGACGAACCGGAAGCGGGCGAAGACACGGACGACGGCTACACCGTCCACGACTGGAACGGTGAAATCCACTTCGAGTGGGAGGGACGGCCGTTTACCCAGGCTGCGGCGGTGACGCTTGCCTGCATCTGGGTGCTGTACCCGCTGTTGGTGTACTCGACTGTGACACCGGCATTCCCGCTCGGAATCAACGGAATCGTCGCAGCGTGTACGCTCGCGCTCGTCGCCTACACACTGACGTTCCCGCGCGTCGCGACGGCGGTGTTTGGCACCTGGGGGGTCGTCCTCCCGGCGGTGGCTCACTGGACGCCGCTTCTCTCGCCGACTTCGTTACGTGGAATGATAGCGATCGGGCTCGTCTGGGTCCCGCTTGGCTACGCGGTCGCGGTCTGGTGGGCACTGCGCCCGTGACGAGCGGACGGGTGGCTATTCGACGCCATCGCCCTCGTCCTCGCCCTCGTCCTCGAGAGCGTCGATCACCGTCGCTTTCAGCGACTCGCGACGGCGATGACTCGCTTCGGCATCGAACGCGACCGAAAGTACCTGTGTTCCTTCTTGCTCGAGCGACCGCTCGTAGGCCGCATCGAATTCGGCCGGGGTGACCGACTCGAACTCGAGGCCGTACAGTTCCGCGAGAGCAGCGAACTCGAGGCCGTGTGGCGTCTTGAACTGGTCCGTGAAGGGAGGATCGAACGCCTCGATCGGGAGTTTGTGGAAGATGCCGCCCCCGTCGTTGTCCAGCAGGACGATCGTCGCGTCGACCCCACAGCGGTCGATCGCGAGCAACCCGTTGGAATCGTGGTAGAAGGAGAGATCGCCGGTAACGAGCACGAGCGGTTCATCGCCGGCGGCGCTGCCGGCTCCCAGCGCCGTGCTCGTGATGCCGTCGATCCCGCTCGCGCCGCGATTCGAGAGGACAGTCAGATCGGCGCTACGGGGCCGGCCGAACCGATCAGCGTCTCTGACTGGCATGCTGTTCGAAACGAAGATCGTCGCCCGGTTGGGAGCCCGCTCGAAGACCGAGACGAGGATAGCCCCTTCGAAGGGGTCCCCCTCGAGACTCGCGGCGGTTCGGGCGTCGTCACAGACCTCCCAGTGGCGACGCTCGGCTGCGTCAAACCGGGCACGCCACTCACCGTCGGTATCGCTCCCGCCGGATTCGTCCTCGAGGTGATCGAGCGCCTCGAGTGTCGCCGCAACGACCGATCCGGGCCGCACAGTGAGCAGGTCCGTCGCGGTGAAGGTAGCCTCACGCCACGCGCCGGCGGGATCGATGAGGAACTGTCGGGCGTCCGCGTCACGCAGTGCGTGGCGAAGCGGCTTCGACGTGGGCGACGCGCCGAATCGGAGGACGACATCGGGGTCGACGATGTCGCTCGCGTACGCGTCGTACCCACCGTAGATCGGTCCATCGGNGAAGCGGCTTCGACGTGGGCGACGCGCCGAATCGGAGGACGACATCGGGGTCGACGATGTCGCTCGCGTACGCGTCGTACCCACCGTAGATCGGTCCATCGGAGTCGACGTGAGCGCCGAACCGCAGATCAGACAGGGGGTCCGCGAGGATCGGTGCGCCGACCCGTTCCGCGAGGTCGACGACGGGTTCGGGCTCGAGGGCACGCAGGTCCGCTGGGTCGGCGGGTCCGGCGACGATTAGTGGCCGCTCGGCGTTCGCCAGCGCTGCCGCGAGCGGGCGCACCTGCTCGGCTTCGAGTTCGAGATCACCGCTGTCGGTCGCGACGAAGGGACCGTCTCGCCCTCGAGCAGCCGTCGTCTCGGCGAACGGCTCGGGGACGGAGCCCGGAAGGTCGGTCGGCTCGAGCGGTTTGCGGAACGGACAGTTCAGGTGGACCGGTCCGGGTTCGGGGCCGCCCGTCTCGGCGAGCGCTCGCGCAGCGGTGGTCCGGAGGCTCCGTACCTTTCGTTCGTCGGCTTCCGGCTCCGGCAGTTCGGCGAACCACCGGACGGCGTCGCCGTAGAGCTTGGTCTGATCGATCGTCTGGTTCGCGCCGCTGTCACGCAGTTCCGGTGGCCGATCCGCGGTGAGGACGAGCAACGGGACGCGAGCCTGGTTCGCTTCGATGACCGCGGGGTGGTAGTTCGCCGCGGCAGTACCCGAGGTACAGATCNCTGTCACGCAGTTCCGGTGGCCGATCCGCGGTGAGGACGAGCAACGGGACGCGAGCCTGGTTCGCTTCGATGACCGCGGGGTGGTAGTTCGCCGCGGCAGTACCCGAGGTACAGATCAGCGCCGTCGGCTTGCCCGTTCGGCGTGCGCGGCCGAGCGCGAAGAAGCCGCCGGAGCGTTCGTCGAGGTGTGAGTAGACCTCGATTTCCGGGTGCTCGGCGAACGCGACGGTCAGCGGCGTCGATCGACTTCCGGGAGCGATACAGACGGCTTCGAGGCCGCCGGCGGCGAGTTCGTCGGCGAGGGTGCGGCCCCAGAGGGTGGCGGGGTTCGGGGCCGCACGCTCGCTCGAGTTGGGGTCGGTCATCGTCGAGTCTGTTACCGGAGTTCGTCCAGAATGGATCGCAGCTTCAACTGCACTTCGTCCCACTCGTCGTCGGGGTCGCTATCGGCGACGATCCCGTTGCCCGCAAAGAGGGAGATTTCGTCCCCGCGAGCGAGTCCCGAGCGGATGCCGACGGCGAACTCGCCGTCGCCGTCGCCGTCGAACCAGCCGATCGGCGCGGCGTACCAGCCACGATCGAAGTCCTCGGTCTCCCGAATCGTCTCCCAGGCGGTCGACGGTGGAACCCCGCCGACGGCCGGCGTCGGATGCAACGCCTCGACGAGTTCGAGAACGTGGTGGTCCGCGTCGAGTTCGGCCTCGATCGGCGTCCGGAGATGCTGGATCGTCGCCAGCTTCCGGACCGACTGGTCGGCGATCGTCAGTTCGCGGGCGAGCGGCTCGAGCTGGTTGCGGATCGACTCGGCGACGAGCCCGTGTTCGCGCTGGACCTTGTCGCTGTCGAACAGCACTTCGGCGTGTTCGTCGTCCTCCTCGGGGGTTTCCCCGCGAGGGACGGAGCCGGNGCTGGTTGCGGATCGACTCGGCGACGAGCCCGTGTTCGCGCTGGACCTTGTCGCTGTCGAACAGCACTTCGGCGTGTTCGTCGTCCTCCTCGGGGGTTTCCCCGCGAGGGACGGAGCCGGCCAGCGCTTCGGTTTCGACCGAATCGCCGCGCTTTGCTACCAGTCGCTCCGGTGGTGCCCCGAAGAACGTTCCGCTGACCTCGTCACCGACGAGGAATCGATAGCAGTTCGGGTACCGACGGCGCAGGCGCTCGAGGGTCGCCGCGACGTCCAGTTCTTCCGCGAGGTCGACCGATAGCGCCTGCGCGAGGACGACCTTGGTGAGCCGCCCCGCGTCGATCCGCTCGAGTGCGGTCTCGACCTGGCCGGCCCACTGTTCGGGCGTGGTGCTACGATGAGTGTCGACGACGCCGGGGCCGGACCCGCTCGGGCGCATCGAAGGAAGCTCCGACAGCCGGTCGTCCCAGCGTTCGAGGCGGTCGGCCGCCTCCGCGGCGGTCTGGCCGATCGCGGTCAGCCAGGTGCCTTCGTCGCTTCTGACCACGAGGAGTTGCGGAACCACGAACGACGCGGCGTCGAACCCGGTCCAGGGGTCGGCGTCTGGGTCGTGTTCGTCGTGGAACGCGAACCCGCCGAACGCACGCGGGCGGGCGACCTCGGGGCCGTCGTGGTCGAGGTCGGCGAACAGTCGCTTCGCGCGTCGACGAACGGCGTCGAACCGGTCCGGTCCGGACGCCGCGATGCGGGCCGTGACGCCCCGTCCGACGACCTCGAGGCCGTCGGGGGTCGCCCACTGGATGCGCGTGTGTGCTCGGTCGGTTTCGAGTTCGGCTTCGGAGTCGGTGATGCCGTCGGTATCACGGCACTCGATACCGATGTCGGCGTCGACGATCGCTCCGAAGGAGACGTCCTCGAGTGTCCGACTCCGGGCGACGAGTTCGGGAGTTCCCGCCGGAACCGCCGTGGTCTCGGTCCGGGACTCGACTTCGGCATCCGTCTCTCGCTCGGCGTCGGCCATCGCTCGGCGGTTCGTGGCCCGACCCTCACCCGACGTCCTGTCCATCGAGCACAGTTCAGGACCGGCGCGCCTTCAGCCTAACTATATCGCTCCTCTTCCCAGGGGTTGGCCGTCTCCGAGTAGCCACGGCGTTCCCAGTAGCCGAGTTCCGGTTCGGTGAGAAACTCGACGCCGTCGACCCACTTCGCGCCCTTGTAGGCGTACTTGTGTGGCGTCACGACCCGGAGGGGGCCGCCGTGGTCGGCAGGCAGGTCCTCGCCATCGAACGCCCACGCGAACAGGACCTCCTCGCGGAGACAGTCCTCGAGTGGCAGATCGGTCGTGTACCCGTCAAGCGCCGAAAACAGGACGTGGCAGGCCTCGTCGTGGACGCCGGCTCGCTCGGCGAGTTCGGGGAAGGAGACGCCGACGAACTCGCAGTCGAACTTGCTCCAGCCGGTCACACAGTGAAAGTCCTGGCGCTGGCGGTCGCTCGGCAGGTCGCGAAACTCCTCCCAGGAGAACGTCAGTTCTTCCTCGACCGCGCCGGTGACGGTGAACTCCCAGGTGTCGAGGTCCCAGTCGGGCGTTCCGCTCTTGGAGAGAACCGGAAACTCGGTCGTTTCACGCTGTCCTGGCGGGAGCCGATCGTCGCCGAACTCCTGATAGAGATCCGTGACGTCGGTGACGTCGTCAGTCATACCCGTAGGTTGGTGGGGACGACTGTAGATGTGACGCCTTCCGACTCGACCGAAGACCCCACCCTCCCCCAGCAGCGTCCGGCTCCGAGTGACGACGATTCCGCTCGAGTGGGACGGTTGGGGTGTGTAACGCGGTATTTCCGTCCCCGTGGTGGAATCGAAACGGTTCGAAACGGTTCGAAACGGTCGGTCCCTCGTCACAAGTCGGGGGATACCTCACGAAACCCTCGCCATCCCTTAGTACGGTCTCGACGACGCACATCTGTATGGCGAGCAGACAACAGATACCCGAACGGGACGTCACGGAACAGGCAGCGGAAGAAGTCAGCGAAGAAGCGATGGGGCCCGCGGCCATCGCGTCGGCGGCATCCGTCGGCCTCTCGCTTTACTACTTCTTTATCCGCGGGGAGCGCCAGCTCGGCGCGTTCATCGGCCTCTGGCCGCCGACGATCCTCGCGTTCGCGAGTTACTTCAATCAGCGGAAGATACTCAACAAGCTCCAGTCGATCACCCAGCCGGGGACGACACTGCGAAACGCCATCGACTCGATGATGGGCAACCGCTAACGCTGATCTCTGGGCTTGACCTTGGCCGTCCCGTTTCGGCCACACGGACGCGGGCCTGCGTGGTCGTTCTCGAAGGATCGCCGGAAAGTCGACACTGCCGATCGTCACCGCGTGGGAATCGCGGAGTCGCCCGAACCGACGGACGGGATCGTTGGGTCCGACGGGGCCGAGGATGGTCCACCACCACCGTTTTTCGATCCGTGTTTGTTCCCCGTCAAACCTAAATACCCCCTCGCCGAAAGCGGAATCAGATGCCGAAAGTAGAGATCACCATCCCGGAACACCTCGAGATGCAGATCGCCCAGATGGTCGAGCGCGGTGAGTTCGTCAACCGCGAGGAGGCGATCGAGGACCTCCTGTCGACGGGCATCAAAGCCTACAAGACCAGCGGGCCGATGGACGAAGAAGAAGGAACCACCGGTGGCGGCACCGGCCTCGAAGACGACGGTATGATGGGCCACGACGACGAGTACGTCTTCTAGCCCCCTATTTTCCGCTTACAGTCCGAACACGCCGAGCGGAACGCCAAAGGCGATCATCGCCCCGACGAGCAAGACGAGAAAGCCGATCCCGACGGCCCGCGAGGAGTAGTCGCTCATCGGTGCAGTCGTCCGTTCGGCCGCGAGGTCGTGACCGACGTCGGCGGCCGAGTCGTGATCGGTCTCCGTACCGGTCTCGGTGTCGTCTGCCATGCACGGACGTTGTCGCCTCGAGGTCTTAAAAACACCTACACGCAGAGAGCGGTGACGGTCGGTGGGGGAGACGCATTGCTGTAACTATAGTCCCGACTGCAACGATTACGATTTGCACACTGATCGCCGATCCGTCTGGCGAGCAGGTGCGCACTGACGTGCAGTGGCGACTATACGTACCCCCGATCGCCAGAACGGGGCCGGCGATCGGCGGCAGTTGACGACAGGAAACCGTATGAGGCTCGTGTCCTCAGGGGGGTTGCGACGTCGTGTCACCCGGAAATATTTACCACTTCAGCGACGAGTGTGGGGCTGATGCCCTCCACCTTCGGATGTCGACTGCAGTCCCGTCGGCGAGTCATCGCCACGGTAGGCGGTGGTCTCGCGGCCGCACTCGCCGGTTGCTCCGGTGAGCCGGGAGAGAGAAACGAATCCGAACGCGACGACGAAGCGACCGACCGGTCCGAGTCGGCTACCGACGTCCCGAAGTCGCCCTCGGAGTTTACGACCGATCACGAGACGCTGGTCGTCCGCTCGAGCGACGGCGAGCGCGTCGTCTACCGGTCGACAGAAGAAGCCCAGGAGGTTCGGGAAAGCGACGAGGACGATCCGTCCCACACACTGTACGAGCCGCCGGCGCTGTACGTCATCGACGAGGACGACGCCGAGACACTCTGGATCGACCCGAAACTGTCAGACGAGGACGAGAGCGACGTTCGTGCGTTCGTGGCCGACACCGACTTTGAAACCCAGTCGATCGTCATCTACCAGTCGACGATCGAGGACTGTTACGACCGACGGCTGCTGGGGGTCGAGACGGAAGAAGACAGGGCACGCGGGCAGTTCTGTCGACGGCTGAAACCGCCCACGACACCGTGCGAGGCGGACGTGGAGGTGATGGATGTCACCGTCGTTCGTCTCGACCGTGCCTACTCCGAGCGCCCACTGGGGGGCGGGTACTCCGAAAGTGCCTCCTGTCCGCCGTCGGCGGTCGACGAGCGTGGCTTCGACGCCGACGGAACGGAGAGCGACGACCACGGCACCGACGCCGTCGAGGCAAACGCCTCGAGTTCGATCACGGACCGCCAGCCGAACGCGACCGTCTCCGAGGGAGGAAACGACGGATGACGCCGCACGATTCCGGCCGAAGCTCGAGCGGACTCACCAACTCGAGCCGGCGGGCGTTTCTCACGGGCGTCGGGACCGCGACCGGAGCAGTCCTCGCCGGCTGTAGCGAACTTCCCGGTATGGACGACTCGGACACGTCGGTCCAGTTTGCGGCGAGCGAGGTCGACGATGTCCTCGTGGAAACGGAGTTGACACCTCCCGAGGTCCGGTGGCCTGTCCCCGTCGAACCCGCCCCGGCGGCCGTCGACGACGCCCTCGAGCGCGTCGCGTCGCTGGTCGCCGAGGTCCCCGAGAGCCTGACCCCCGACGACGTGCCAAACGGCGTCGTCCGTGCCGAGATCGGCGAGCAACGCGACGAGGCGACGGCGAGGAGAGACGAGCTCGCGGACGCGACTGGCACGGACCGATACCGTGCCTACCGGCAGAGCCGCGAGGCCCGCGAAGCGGCCCGCCACGCCGCGACGAGCTGGCTCGCGATCGGCGCGGACCGCGAAGAACTGGTCGCCGAGCTTCGGGACGAGTACAGCGCCGCCCGAACGGAAACGCAGGACCGCTACCGGGCGATCGACTATCGTGGCCCGGAGACGGGCGAGGGACGCCTCCGGACTGTCCTGTACGCCTTTCGACGCGAGTCGGACCTACGGAGTGGGACCCGAACGCTCGAGCGGTGGGGCGTCTCCGCGAGCGACGACGTACTCGAGACCGGTGAGAGCGCGAGTACGCTCGAGCACACTACGGCGACAGTCGACGTCTGGGACCACCTCGAGGAGCGGTATCGGTCCCAGTACGGCGGCGACGACGCTGCCGACCTCGCGCCGGTCTTCGAAGGCGCTCTCGAACAGTCGATCGAAGCCGCGGATGCGGCCGACGTGCCACGGCAGAACGACGGCTGGCTCGAGGAGATCGGCCTCGGCGACCTCGACGATTCGATCCTCGAGTTTCTCGTCTGGCGTGCCGGTCAGCCGATCGACAGAGCACGAGACGGAATGGCCGACGCGCGGGACGACGCGGACTGGGCGACGGGCCTCTACCGGGCCCTCGAGTTCGAAGTCGCGTACCGGGCCCTCGAGACGGTTCGGGACCGGGTTGCCGACGGCGAACTCGCAGAGCCGACGGTCGAGGACGTGCTGGCGGAACGCTCGGCCGCACTCGAGGCCGCCGAGACGGTCAGAAACAGCGAGATCGCAGGCGAACGAGCCACTGCACCGTCGCTCGGCGCGTACGCCCTCGCGGAGAGGCTGCGATCGGTCGGGTGGGTCGACGACGGCGTCCGCCGCGCAGCCGACCGGAGTCCGGATACCAACGTCTCGCTGCGCAGCCAGTACCGCGACTACGTACGCTACCGGGCCCAGCTCGAGGCGCTGCCGGACGCACTCGAGGCGTTCCGCGGACGGCTGCTCGAGTGAGCCTGGGGCTCGGTTCGTCCTCGTCGGGCCGGTCAGTAACGGACGGAATCGCCCGATCCAGACCCCTTTACTACCCTCGGTTCGAACCACCGGCACCGACTACACCATATGGCACTGACCAAGCGAATCATCCCCTGTATCGACGTCGACATCGACGAGGACGGCAATCCTGCGGTCTACACCGGCGTCAACTTCGAGGACCTCGAGTACACCGGCGATCCGGTCGAGATGGCCAAAGCCTACAACGAGTCCGGAGCCGACGAGTTCGTCTTCCTCGACATCACCGCCTCCGCGGAGGGACGAGAGACGATGCTCGACGTCGTCCGCGACGTCGCCGACGAGGTCTTCATTCCCCTTACCGTCGGTGGCGGCATCCGTACGACCGACGACATCAAGGAAACCTTGCGGGCCGGCGCGGACAAGGTCTCGATCACCACCGGCGCACTCGAGCGTCCGGAACTGGTCAACGAGGGCGCGTCGGCCTTCGGCAGCCAGTGTATCGTCATCAGCGTCGACGCCCGGCGTCGGTTCGACGAAGAAGGCGAACACTACGTCGAGGTCGACGGCGAGTCCTGCTGGTTCGAGTGTACGAAGAAAGGCGGCCGGGAAGGGACGGGCATCGACGTCCTCGAGTGGGCCGCGGAAGCCGAATCCCGCGGCGCAGGCGAGTTGTTCGTCAACTCGATCGACAAGGACGGCACCAAGGACGGCTACGACCTTCCGCTGACGGAGGCGGTCTGTGACGTCGTCGATACGCCCGTCATCGCCTCCTCGGGCTGTGGAGGGCCGGAGGACATGTACGACGTATTCACCGAAGCCGGCGCGGACGCGGGGCTTGCGGCCTCGATCTTCCACTTCGACGAGTACTCGATCGCGGAGACGAAAGAGCACTTAGACGAGCGTGGGGTCCCGGTTCGGCTGTAAACCGTCTCCGTCCGACCTGATCGGACCCGCGAGGGCGACCGCGTTCGTTCGGCGTTCCAACACGCTTATTTCCTCGCAGTCGACCCCTTCTATCAGTGAAGTGGCGGTGCACGTGGTGTGGCAAACCACACGAGGAAAACGACCCGCCCTGTGATAGCTGCGGGCACAACAAGTTCGAGAAGGCCATCGTCCAGGAGGGCGAAGACAGAGACAGAGCGGCCGCACAGTCACCGTCGACGAAAACCGTCGACACCGGGACGACTTACGTCTGGGAGTGTCCCAACTGCGGCCGTGAGCACGTCAAGAACAACCCACCGTGTTCGCGGTGTGGCAACCCCGAACTCGAGAAGACCGAGCAGACCTACGACGACGTCGAGCGCGAACTCGACACGCCGGGCTGGCTCGAGGTCGCCAAACCCTACCTCCCGGTCTTTGCCGTTCTCGGCGTCGTCTTTCTGCTTTTCGCGACCGGAATCGTTCCGGCCTCGATCGTTCCGGGGGTCGGCACGCCGTCTCCACCCGACGCCCCCGGCGACGGCAGTCAGGCCGCCGGCCTCGACCTCGAGGCGACCGAAGGGGAGATTCACGACCGGCTCGAGGCCGAACGTGAGTCGCCGCGAAACTACGACGACGGGCTCGCGTCGGTAGCGGAGTATACGAACCGTGGGTTCGTCGCAGCCGAGTACGGCGACGCCGATCCGGAGCCCGTCGGCCTCGACGACTTCGGCGTTGGCTGTTCGGCCGAGTACCGCAGCGATCGAGTCGCCATCGCCAACGCGGGCGAGGAGTTCGCCAGCGAAGGGGCGTTGGCCGACGCCGTCGTCGATCAGTTGCTCGCCTCCGACATCGCAGTCGAGATCACAGGCGGCGACGCGGCGGGCGAGGGCGTCGATCTGCACGCCGTGGACGGAACTGTCTACGTCGCCTACGCGACGTGCTGAAGCGGGTCGCTGAAGCCGCTGTAGAAGTGCCTACTCGGCTGTTTTTCAGGTCGGAGGAGTCGGAGTCTGCCTGATTCCGTCGGTGCTGGCACGCGAGACGGACACCCCCCTCGCGTTCGTAACGGCGTGTCGATCGTCTCGAGCGAAGCGGAGGACGCTCGAGCCTCGAGTGCGGTTTCGGCGGGCGAAAGCAACGGAGCGGAACGGAGCGAGAGCGCCGACACGGCTCGGGCTGCGAAAGCGACGGCAACCGTCGTTCGTCCGTTCGGGCTGGGGCTTGAGGCAGGGGGCTGGACTTGAGGCCTGGGTCTGGGGCCGTCAGCGATCGGTGTGTCCCGGTCGCGTCGCTAACGGTCGGTGTCTCTGTCCGGTCCGACGAGCACTTCGAGTTCGAGTTCGAGTTCGAGTTCGGGCCCGGAATCGATCGAGCCGACCGCCGACGAGAACGAAGTAAACCGACGGGCCCAGCGGTCCTACGCCGCGGCCTCGAAGGCGTCGCGGAACGAGGTCGCCTTATCGCGAACGTCGCTTGCTGCTTCCTCGAGGGCGTCGATCGGATCGACGTCGCCCTCGGTCTTGACCGTCAGAATCGGTTCCGTCTGTCCACCCGACTGTTCGGGGTTCACGTCGTACGTCGCCGCGCTCACGTCCTCGTGCTCGAGCAGGGCACCCTTGAGGACGTTCATAAAGGTGTGATCCTCGCCGGCGATCTCGATCGAGAGTTCGTCGTCCGTGCGCTCGGTGACCCGCAGTTCCATGTCATCGAATCCGGTCGTCGGCTGCTTGTACCTTTCGAAGCCGGCTTCGCGCCACAGCGGCGTTTACAGTCGTCCGTCGGGAAGGCCGAAGGTAACCCCTATACGGCTTCGGTCGAACCACAGGGATATGCTCTCTCCCGGGACGCTCTCGGGGGCGCTCGCGGCCGGGGTCGCGATCACCCTCGTGGCGTCGATCGTCGTCGTCCGTCGCCTCTCCGAACCCGAACGCCGCTGGCGGGAAATCGCCGGCGAGCGGCTCGTGCTGGGTGTTCCCTGGGGTACGCTGGTCGTGATCGCGTTCGTCCTCTGTGTCTATCTCTTCGTCCAGGACGGCATCTCCGATTTCTCCGATCCGGTCACGATCCCCTACCGGTCGTGGTCGTACTTCTACCCGCTTGGCATGCTGACGGGCTCGTTCTCTCATGCGAGTTCGGGACACCTGATCAGCAATCTGGCGGGAACCGTCGTCGCCGCGCCGCTTGCCGAGTACGCCTGGGGACACTATCCGCACGACGGAAACGACGACTCGAGGGGCTCGGGGCTGCGAACGCGGCTCCGAACGGACCCCTGGCTTCGCGCGCTGGTCGTCTTCCCGGCGGTCGTCATCGGGATCGGCCTCCTCACGAGCCTGTTCTCGCTCGGCCCAGTGATCGGCTTCTCCGGTGTCGTCTTCGCGTTCGTCGCCTTCGCGATCGTCCACTACCCGATCGTGACGCTCGTCGCGACGATCGGCGTCCAGGGCGTTCTCACCACCGTCTACAGCGCCCTCCGGACACCGATTCACGTCTACGTCGCCGAGCCGAGCCCGCCGACGGCTCCCTCCTGGGCCGGTATCGCCATCCAGGGCCACGCCCTCGGGTTCGTCATCGGGCTGGTGCTCGGCATCGCCCTCCTCGAGCGTCGCGGCAAGCGACCCGACCCACTTGCCGTCTGGGTCGCGATCCTCGTCTACGCGATCTCGCGGGGGCTCCACCAGATCTACTGGTTCGGCGAGGGCAACTCCTTTTATCTCTTCCAGGGACCCGGCGTCGCCATCGTCGCCGTCCTCGCGCTGGTGATCACCGTCGCACTGACGGGGTCGGATCGACCGGTCGTCCCGCGACGGCTCTCGCGGCGGCTCGCCCGGTTGCGAAACGGGTCCGAGCCGGTCGACCGCCCCCTCGAGATCGCGACGAGGGCGATCGACCGGTGGTCCGGTTCGGACGCCGAGGCGGGACCAAGCGCCAGCGACCGGACACCGCAGGGACGGGTCGATCGAATCGCCGCCCTCGCCGGCCGCTACCGGAACGACCGGAGCACGCGCGTCTCCGGCGTCCGCAGGCGCGGGGCTGCCTTCGTCGGCGTTCTCCTCGTGCTCGCGGTCCTCGCCGGCATGGCGATCCCGGTGAACGTCCTCGCGCTGGACGGGACGGCCCACTCCCCCGAGTCGGCGATCGAAATCGAGGACTACACGATCGAGTACGCCGAGGATGTCGAGAACGAACTCGTTTCCGACTTCGGTATCGAAGACCTAAGCGACGGGCTCGAGGCCAGCGGCGTCATCGTCGCCAGCGAGGACCGAAACATCTGGATGGAAGCAGTCACCGCCCAGCATCTCGGGTTCGTCGGCACGGAGACGGTCACGGTTGGAGGTCCCGGCTGGCGCGAGACCGTCCACGTCGAACGTGCTGGCTGGGAGCCCGTCGGGAACGATCCCGTCTACCAGGTCCGGATGGGGGAATCTAGCGATCCCGAAGACGTCGTCTTCGAATCCGACGCCTCGCAGGCGAACGTCCGGGTCGACGACAGGATCGTCACCGTCGTCTCCGAGGGCGGCGAGTTCGGCCTCGAGGTGCGCGAGAACGAGTCCGATGTCGTCGAACGCGCACCCATCCCCGGTCCCGACGAGACGACCGACGCCGCCAGCCTGGAGTTCGAACGCGAGGACGACGCGGTTTACGCTGTCAGCGACGGAACGGTCGTTACGGTCGCGACCGAAGAGACGTACAACTGATTCCTGCCTGGAACGGCACGAGCCGTTTCGCGGACGCGAGGCGAGATGGTTTCGATGGGAGACAGTCGGCTGTACGTGGACGTTTCGCCGCTTTCGCTCGCCGTTTTACGGTCCGAACGGTATCGCTCGTGCCCCGCTCGAGCCCGCCGTCCGTCGAACCGGCCTGGGTGCTCTCGACGGAAGCGGTTAACTGCAACGTGGCGTCGGGAAGCCGGTGGGAAACAATGGCCGGGGACGCCGTTCGTCGGAGCAACCGAACCGGACCAATGATCGATCTCTCACTGCGGCGTACGGCCTCGACATCCGCATCGGCGTCGACGGGACCGTCCCGTGCTGAAAGCGAAACGGGAGCGGGGACGGAGGCGAGGACTGAAACGGAAGGGAACACGAACCGCCACGACGGGACGGCTGCCGTCCGCCTCGAGTCGGTCAGTCACGAGTACGGCACGGGTGGCGGACGGTTGCGGTCGGGCCGGGATCGAACGGTCACCGCACTCGAGGACGTTTCGCTCGCGGTCGGGGCTGGCGAAGTCGTCGGCCTGAAAGGCCCGAGCGGGAGCGGGAAGTCAACGATCCTCCACGCCGTCGCGGGACTGTTGGCCCCGACCGAGGGACGCGTCGACCTGCTCGGGACCGACCTCACCGACCGCTCCGAGCGCGAGCGAACGCGGCTGCGACGGAACCACGTGGGCATCGTCTTCCAGCGGTTTCACCTCCTGCCCTCGCTATCGGCGCGGGCGAACGTCGCCTTGCCGCTGGTCCAGACCGGCGTCGGCCGCTCGACCCGACGTGAACGCGCCACCGAGTTGCTCGAGGCGGTCGGACTGGACGACAGGATCACACACCTTCCAAGCGAGTTGAGCGGCGGGGAGTGCCAGCGGGTGGCGATCGCCCGGGCGCTCGCGACGGACCCCGACGTCATCGTCGCGGACGAGCCGACGGGTGAACTCGACACCACGACCGGCGCATCCGTCCTCGAACTGTTGACCGACGCCGGACGGGACGGGAACCGGGCCGTACTGGTCGCGTCCCACGACGACGCGACGCTCGCAGTCGCCGATCGGGTGGTGCCGCTCCGGGACGGCCGGGTGGTGTCGGATGGGTACTGAGGACGGCCAGGAAAGCGGGGAGGGAACCCGCCGATCGCGCTGGCGTGGCCTCGTGGGAGTCTCGATCGGACGACTCTGGAAGCGCGCGACCAGAACCCGGTCGGGTCGGATCGCGGCGACGACCGCCGCCGTCGCTGTGACTATCGCCTTGCTGGTGATCGTGACGGGGATGGCACTGGCACTCGCCGACGGCGGCGTGGCGACTGAAACCGACGCTGACGTCCGGATCGGCCCCGAAGACACCGGCTCTCTCACGGCCGTCGACGGCGTCGAAGGTCCCCGGCTCGGCGAGACGAACGAGCGAGCGGAGCAGCTTCGGGCTGCCGACGGCGTCGAGCACGCGTCGCCGGCGCTCGTCGAAAAGCTGCGACTCGAGCCGGCAAACGGGGAAGGGGAGCCCCGGACGGTACTCGTCGTCGGCATCGTGCCCGACGAGAACGACCGAACCGTCGCCGGGTTGCCGACCGACCCACTCGAGTCCGGCGACCCCCACTACACGGACGAAACGGACGACGGCCCACGGCGAGGCGAAGTCGTCCTCTCGGCGGCGGCGGCCGAGGAACTGGACGTTACCGAAGGCGAACGACTCGCTGTCGCCGGACTCGAGGCCGACGGCCTGGCTGGCACGGAGGCTCCCGACGAGGCCGCGGTCCCGACGCCGACCGTTACCGTGACCGCAGTGGCGGAGGGAAGCGGCGACGCGCCGGTCGTGCTCGCACCACTGAGCGAGGTACAGACCGTCTCCGGGGCATCAGACGGCGAACTCGCCGATCGGGTACTGGTGTGGGGCAACGACGAGCACGCCGCGGCCGCCGGGAGCGAGGCGTATCCCCACGCGGCGATCGAGAGCGACCGAGGGACAGACCCCGCGACGCTGTTCGACGACGGGCTCGCGTTCGCGACGAGCCTGCTCGCGCTGCTGGTCGGTGTGACGATCTGTGCGTCGTTCGTCGCCACGACGGCCGGCATGACCGTCGACGAGGATCGACGCACCCTCGCCGTCCTCGAGTCGGTCGGCTTCTCGACCCACAGCCGCCTCGCGATCGTCGCGCTCTCGACGGTGGTGACGACGGTCTGTGGGGCCGTCCTGGGAGCGGCGCTCGGACTGGTCGGTATCGGGGCCCTCAACGCTGTCGTGGCCTCGAGCGTCGTCTCCGGGGCAGTGGCACAGGCTCACCCGCTTTTGGTCCCCTACGGCGTCATCGTGGGGCTCGTGTCGGGGCTGCTCGCCGTCCCGTACCCACTCGTGATCGCGAACAGGACCTCGGTCCTCGAGGAGGTGGGACGATGAGCGCGCTTCCGTTCGCGTTCGTCCGAATGCGGGCAGTCGTAGGTATCGCCGTCGCACAGCTCCGGCGTTCGCCCGGCCGGACCGCCCTCGCTGTCCTGGCCGTCGCACTCGCCGTCCTCGCCGTGACCCTGCTTGCCGGGCTCGGTGCCGGTGTCGTCGCGACCGGAGAAGAAGGACTCGAGAGCGCCGACCAGGACATCTGGATATCGAGCGATCCGGTCGATCCGGACGCCAGCGGGACGGAGAACCCGCTGGTCGGAACCCACGGAACGGCGGCCGAGCTGACAGACAGGGAAGACGTTACGTACGCGACCCCGATCGCGTTGTACGATGTCTACGTCGGAACGGACCCCGATCCGGAGACGCTGGAACGCCGACCCGCAGTCGGCGTCCAGGAGACCCACGACGGGTTCGACTTCGAGGCCGGCGGCGGATTCGAGACGCCTGACGAAGCGTACGAACCCGGCCAGCCCCGGTCCCAGGAGCCGGTAACCGACGAAATCGTCCTCGATCCCCGCGTCGCCGAGAGCGTCGACGCGGAGGTCGGCGACACGCTGTACGTCGGCACCAGCCGTCAGACCGCACCGGAGTACGCGTTCACCGTGGTCGGGGTCTCCGACTACTACTCGCAGTTTCTCGGCTCCGAGACAGTCACCCTGCCGCTCGTCGACCTCCAGGCCGTCGCGGGGACGACCGGAACCGACCGCGCGACGTTCCTGACCGCCGACGTGGCCGACGACGCCGATCGGGAAGCGGTCGCCGCCGACCTCGACGAGTCCTACCCGGAGTACGACGTCCGGCCCAGCGACGAACAGGTGGGTGCGATGATCGGCGATCGACCGCTCGTGGTCGCCAGCGGCGCGACGCTCGTCGGTCTCGCCGTCGTCGGCGGCGTTGTCCTGACGGTCAACCTCTTCGCGCTCGTGGCCGCCCAACAACGCGCGGAGCTGGCAGCACTCCGGGCGGTCGGACTCTCGAGGGGACTGCTCGCGGGGACCGTCGCCGCCCAGGGAGTCGTGATCGGGCTGTTGGGCGGGCTCGTCGGCGTTCTCGCGACCCCGCTGCTCGCGTCGGGGCTGAACCGCGTCGCAGCCTCGGTCGCGAGTTTCGATCGCCTCGTCCGTCCCTCGAGTGACGTCTACGTCCTCGGGCTCGCCATCGCACTCGTCGTCGGCGTGCTTGTCGCGCTGGTCGCCGGCTGGCGCGCGGGCCGATACGCGACGATCGACCATCTCGAGGGGTGAGCCGCCGACGACCTACTCGGCGCTCTCGCTCTCGCTGCCGGTCTCGCGGCCCACGCCGAACCCCCAGACGAGCAGCAACGCGACCGCGACGACGCCGACCCCAACCGTCTCGAGGACGCTCACCTCGACGCCGACGAACGCAAGCGCCGTGCGCAACTCGACGAGTACGACGAGACAGAGCGCGACCAAGACGAGCAGTTTGGCAGGAGACGTACGCATCGTTGATGTGAGTCGGTGAGGTCAGCCTCGGAGTGTGGACGCTCGTAACAACTGCAGCGATTGGTACACCGATCGCCGACCCGTCCGGCAATCAGTACACACTGACTCGCAGTAGCTACTCTAGACTTCGAGCTACAGCACCGTAGCGTTGACGGCATCGATCGCCAGCCGACCCACGAGCGCCGGATCGACGGTCACCGGGAACGGACCGATATCGGGACCGAAGAGCCCGCCTCTCGAGACGATGTTCGCGGAGCGGGAAGGCGTACGCGAAGACGATCAACGCGAGCGCGATGGCGACCCACAGTTTCAGGTTGTCGAGCACTCGCGGGGAGTCGTCGGGGCCGGACAGCGGCGGTGGAATCGTCCCGTCGTCGACGGGTTCGCTATCCGCGTTAAAAAGCGTGAGAAAGACGATGGCGAGAAAGACGACAGTCGAGACGAAAAGCAGCACGCCCCCAATCGCGAGTTGGGCGTTCAGCTCGCCGATCGATCCCGCCGCAATCTCGTAGTCGAACCCCTGGTATTCGGGTTCGGCGGTTCGACGGGGCATGCCGATCAAGCCGCCGCGGTACATCGAGTTAGTCATAAACACGATCCCGACGAACCAGAGCACGACCTGGACGAGTGCGATCCGTCGCCCGACGAGCCGGTTGCCGGTCAGCTGCGGGACGAGCCAGTAGGAGCCGGCCATGAACGTCAGTGCAACTGCCGTTCCGACCTGCGTGTGGATGTGGCCGGGTACCCACAGGGAGTTGTGAACGAGGTAGTTGATGTTCATCCCGGCGTTGACGATCCCGGTGAAACCGCCGAACGCGAAGACGAGTCCCGCCAGCGCCATCCCCGTAAACGCCGGATCACGCCACGGTAACGCGGTCAACCAGCTGAAATACCCCTCCCCACCGCGCTGGCGTGCACCGTGTTCCATGCTCGCGACGACGGTGAACGCCGTCAGCAGGCTCGGCAGCAACAGAAACATCGTGTTCGTCATCGCGATGAACTTGAACCCCTCCGAGATACCCGGATCGAGGTACTGATGATGGATGCCAACCGGCGTCGACAGCAGGACGAACAGGATGAACACGACTCGAGCGAGCGGATCGCTGAACAGCCGTTCGCCGGCCAGTTTCGGCAACAGGATGTACCACAGCAGGTACGCCGGAAGCAGCCAGAAGTAGACGATCGGGTGGCCGGAGTACCAGAATAGTAACAACTGCAACGATTTGCACACTGATCGTCGATCCGTCTGGCGAGCAGGTGTACACTGACTCGCAGTGGCTACTATCGGTCCCGGTTACGCCGGTAACTCGTTGCACGAAACCGTATCAGGCCCACTCGATCCGGAACACTTCGCCCTCGAGCGTCGCCGTCTCCGCGGTGTGGAAATCGAACCGGCGGTCGATGGGAAACGGCGCACGGAAAGCGTGGGTGACCGCGCCGCCCTCGTCGCCGGCGTAGGACTCGACGAACTCCTGGCTGCCCTCGTTGTGGATCGTATAGGAGACGTCGGCGATCGAGCGAGCGGTCTCGAGAAAATCCCGATCGGCGTGGCGGTTGCCACGCTGGGCACCGAACGGAGGGTTCGAGACGACGGTAACGCCGCGGTCGCGATCGTCGTTTGCAGTCGCGACCGGTGGCCGCGAGGCGTCGCCCAGCACCCAGTCGACTGTGGCACCGACACGACCTGCGTTCTCCGCGGCCGTCTCGAGCGCGGCCGAGTCGACATCGATCCCGACGGCGCGGTCGGCTCCGGCGAGCGACGCCGCGATCGCGAGCATGCCGGTGCCCGTACCGAGGTCGACTACTGGCCGCTCGAGGTCGCCCTGCAGTCCGGCGAGATGACAGACGTGCGCGGCGACCTCCGGCGGCGTGAGGTACTGTTCGAGGTCGGGTGACGGATCGGAAAAGTCCGCGAGCGACTCGAGCCGTCGAGCGAGCGTCCGCCGGGAAGGTGCCATCGAGCCGAAGTTACCGCTCGATCGTGATAGGCCCCTCGAGATCGAGGACGATCCCTTCCCGGTCGGCGCGTTCGGCACAGGCCTCGAGGGCGGGCCGGACCTTCTCGGGGTCTTCGACGTCCGAGACGGAGACCGTGACCGAAGCGACGCCGAGGAACGCGCCAGCGCGAACGTAGCCACGGATACGGTCGACTTCTTCCTGGGTCGCCAGCGAGCAATCTTCGTCGAAACACGCCCGAACCGTCAGTCCGGTCGGTGCGAGGTTCGCCTCCGCCAGGTCGCGTTTGAGGTCACGGAGGTACTCGGGTGCGGTCGACTCGAGGTCGGCCGCGTCGATGGTGACCGGCGTAACGTCGGTCTGACTACAGCAGTCGATCGGTGACGGTCGGTCCGGGGACGAGGTCGTGCTCATACCAACTCATACACAGGCCGCATACAAAAGCTTTGTTGCATGCACAAGAGTAATCTCCTGCAGGTGAGATCGGAGACGGCGACGGCATCCGACCGGTTCGCTGCTGGTTCCCAGTTTCGAGCCAACGACGCATAGAGTTAAGGACGCTCCGTTGGACGATCAACTATGAACGAGTGCCCCAGGTGCCAGGGCTCGCTCGAGGAACTCTCGCTGGGAGAGGCGTCGACGGTCACGTGTCCACACTGCGAGTACGCGGACATCCCCGTCGAGCACGATATGCGGCGGGAAGAGCCGGAGTCTTGGCGAGAAGCGTTCAACCGCTTCTACGAGGAGTGAGGCGGGTCGCCGTCGGAGATGTCCGGCGCGATCAGGGTCCGAGTCGTGACTGTGCCGGGCCGTCGGTACAGCAGTACGAACGAGCCGCTACAGCAAACGTCGCCCAGCGGTGAAAAGAAAGTCGAGACGAGCCGTCGCTATTCGGCTGCGGCGGCTTCTGCGTCTTCTTCCTCGCGGTCGCCGTCCTCGTCAGAACGGGCAGCGACGAGTCCACCGCGAGCGACGCTGTAGAGCGGTTCGTCCGCGTGGGTGACGCCGCTGATCGAGAACGGGATGTTCGCCTCGTTGAGATGGTCACGGAACAGTTCCTCGAAGCCGTCGGGGCTGGAAGTGCCGCCAGTGACGACGACCGGCACGTCGAGACCTTCTTCGACGTCTTCCTCGTCGACTTCGGCGACGATGTTCTCGATGACGTAGTCGAGCAGGTTCTCGTAGTAGATCGACAGCGCCCCCTCGACGCCACCGACGTCGGTGGTGAAGTCGAGTTCGAAGTCGTCTTCCTTGATCGAGGTGACCTTGTCGACCGGTGTCCCCGTCGCGCGGGCAGCCTGTTCGTCGACCCAGTCGCCACCGCGGGCGACGGAGAACTTCATTACCGGGACCGCGTAGTAGGACAGGCAGACGTTGGTCATGCCAGCCCCGAAGGAGATACCCAGGCCGGTGAAGTTGTTGTCCGCAAGCTCGGAGTAGATAACCGACATCCCCTCGTTGATGGGCTCGGCGTCGTATCCCATGTCGTCGAGGAACGATTCGATCGTCTTCTGGTGGTACAGCGTCGAGAGATCGGAGTCGATCGGATCGGCCGGCGTCGAGAAGTACAGCTTCTCGTCGGGATAGGCGGGCTCACCGACGACCTGTTCGATGATGAGTTTCATCATCGGGATCGCGCTCTGCTCGTCGTTCGAGAGGATCCCGTGTTTCATCGGTCGGCGAGTCTCCTTGTTGAAGATATTCGCGAAGTTCAGGGCGTCGTCACCGACGACGTAGACCTTGTCGTCCTTGCGAATGTGGAGGACTTCGCTTCGCGAGAGCATCTGCTCGGCCATGTCCGAGTACTCGATCTCTACGAAGGAGTTGCGCTGTTGCACGAATACCGTGTCGTTCCCATCCTGTTGTGCGGACAGGATGTTCATCGTTCCGACGTCTAGGCCTTTGGCCATAGTTGAGCAAGGCGGTTGACGGATTATAAATCTATGTGCTTTAATTTCAATTTGCGAGAATAAGTAAATATATAACCTTACCGAAGTTAATAGATTGTTACTTCCGAGCGATAGCAGATCGGAATTTATCAACCAGATTCGAGAGGAAGCGCTTCGGGCCGCTCTCGTCGTTCGTCGCGGTCTTTTCTGCCTGCTTTTGCTTGCGTAGTTCCTTGAGCTTCTGGGTCTGGTCGTCGACCGTCGAACTCGAGGTAGTCGTCTTCGTGTCCCCACCTTTCAGACCCTTGAGACCGGCGACCTGGGCGTCGACGCCGGTGGATCGTTTCGTCTTCGTCCCGGCATCGGTGTTGACTTCGACATCGTCGAAATCGTCACTCGAGAACGTAAGCCGTTTGCTCTCGGTCTTCTCGACGCCACCCCAGGAGAGTTCGACGCCGTCCATCGCCTCGTCGATGTCGTCCTGAATCTCCGCGTCGGTGTAGGACTCGCCGTCCTCGTCGGCCTCAGCAGCCTCGAGTTGGCTCGCAGTCTGGGCCATATCGAGATAGTGGGCGATCAACGCCGCGCCGGTCGAGGCGGCGACGGCTGCCAGTCCGATGGCGTAGGTGGCGACGACTTCGACCGTGTAGTCCGCGCCGTACAACCAGTCCTCGGGGTAGGCGACCACGAAGCCGACGACCGCGCCGATCGTGACCGCGACGCCGGCGATCGACGTATACAGCATGCGCCGTTCCGAGGGAAGCAACACGACGACCCCGAGCAACGTCGCCGGGACCGACAGCATTGCGATGGCGTAGGCGGGCTGTACCCACGCGAAGTACGTCGCCGTGCGGGCCTCGAGCGTGGTGCTCCACAGGAAGAGCAACAAGGCCACGACGGCCAGGCCGATTCCGCCGAGGAACAGTCCGAAGCCGACGTAAACGTCGGTCCGGCCCTCCGGTTCGCCGATGTAGCGGCGATAGAGGTCGAAGAGATATCCATCCGCGGGCGCTTCCGCTGACATTAACCCCAGGTTTAGACTCCAGTACTATGACTGTTGGGTCGCCACTCCAGAGCACACCTCGTTCGACCCCGACTCCCAGTCGCCAGTCTCCCGAGTTCGAACCGAAAAGCGCGGCCGTTATACGTCCGTGGGCGTTACTGCGGCCAATGAGTCAGGAGTCGGAGCCGGGATCGGAGTATACCGAAGGCGACCTTCGGAACACCGGAATGCGTCTCAAACACGACCGCGAGTGGGACTACGAACTCGAGCGGATCATCGAGGCGATCGAGGAGCGGGACGCCGAGACGGTCGGGTTACAGTTCCCGGAAGGGCTGAAACGCCGCGGCCCGAAGGTGGCCGACGATCTCCGAACGCTCGCCGACGACGACGTCACGTTCATGCTGTCGGGTCAGCCCTGTTACGGGGCCTGTGACCTCGATACGTACCTGATGAAACGCACCGACGTCTTCGTCCACTTCGGTCACTCTCCGATGAAGAACACGGACAAGGTCATCTACGTCCCGCTGTTCTCGAACGTCGAGGTGACGCCGATCATGGAGGAGGCACTCGACACCCTGGAGGACCCCGAGGAGACCGAAGGCGTCGGTCTCGTCACCACGGCTCAGCACATGAACCGCTACGAGGAGATGACCGAGTTCCTCGAGGAACGGGGGTACGAGGTCCACAGCCGTCGCGGCGACGAGCGGCTGACCCACGAGGGGCAGGTCCTGGGTTGCAACTACGCGAGCGCGGACGTGCCTGCAGACCAGGTGCTGTACGTCGGCGGCGGCAAGTTCCACCCGCTCGGGCTGGCGATGGAACACCCCGACAAGCACGTCGTCATCGCCGACCCCGTCAACAACGTCGTCACCGTCGCCGACACGGAGAAATTCATGAAACAGCGATACGCCTCAGTCCACAAGGCGATGGACGCCGAGAAGTGGGGCGTCATCTTCTGTACCAAGATCGGCCAGGGCCGCTGGGACGAAGCCCAGGAGATCCTCGCGGACAACGACGACGCCTACCTCATTACGATGGACGAAGTCACCCCCGATCGCCTCCGGAACTTCGACATGGATGCGTTCGTCAACACCGGCTGTCCGCGGATCACGACCGACGACGGGCCGCAGTTCCACAAGCCGATGCTCACCCCTGGTGAGTACGAGATCGCCGTCGGGAACAAGCCCCTCGAGGACCTGTCGTTCGACACCTTCCACGGGACCTGGTAGGGCTCGTCTTCGACGGTCGTCGCGTTCACGTTCTTCGGTTCCGTCACGCGAGTTCACTGCTGTGATCGATATCGCCAGCAGCCAGTCGGTCAGGGCGGTCCGTCCGATTTTCGCTTTTCGGCCGACTCGTGTGCCTGCCGGTCGGGCTCGGGCTCGAGCGCGTGATCGTCCAGACGCTCCCCCGCGGGCTCGATCCCCGCGAGATGATCGGTCACGAAGTCGTACCGACGAGCCACGTCGGCCCAGTCGACGACGTTCCACCAGGCTTCGACGTACGCCTCGCGGTCGTTCTCGTACTGGAGGTAGTAGGCGTGTTCCCAGACGTCGAGCGTCAGGATCGGAACGGCGGCCTGATGGGCCAGTTCGTGCTGGTCCTCGAGTTGGCCGATCACGAGCGTATCGGCAAGCGGCTCGTAGAACAGCATCGCCCAGCCGTCGCCTTCGACCTGGTCTGCCGTCGCCGAAAACTCCAGTTGAAAGGTTTCGAACGAGCCGAAGCGTTCGTCGATCGCGGTGGCGAACTCGCCCTCCGGCGTCCCGCCACCGTCCGGACCCAGATTCTCCCAGAAAATCGTGTGGTTGACGTGTCCGGAGTAGTTGAACGAAAACTCCCGCTTGGGTGCACGAATCTCCGCAAAGTCGTCGGTTGCCCGTCGCGTATCGAACTCCTCGAGCGCCTCGTTTGCCCCATCGACGTACGCCTGGTGGTGCTCGCCGTGATGGAGTTCCATGATCCGTTCGTCGATGTGGGGCTCGAGCGCCCCGTACTCGTAGGGGAGGTCGGGCAGGCGGTAGCGGCGGTCGTCCGCCGCCGCATCCACCACTCTATCCGTGGCCGCGCCGGAAACGCCGCTCGAGCCGAGCAACGCGAGACCGAGCCCGCCGCCGATCGTTCCTAACACGTGCCGTCGTCGAGTCGCCGAACGTTCGTCCGACATGCGGTTCCTGTTTCCACTGGATATCGACGTTAGTATATGACCAGCGAGTGACGGCTCGATCGGCGGAGCGAAACGTTCGGCTGTGAGGAGTGTTTCATCTGAATATACGTTTACCTCCGTCGAAAACAGTGTGAAAAGTCAGTTGTGCACGAACATTATCTGGAGAATTTTGACTCAGAACTGGTAATACATGCATGAATCCAAAGCAGTTTGGAGCAGTCCTTTTGCAGAAACGGCTCCGACGAGTAGTCGATGAGTAACACAACGTCCGACCGCCGACCGGGCCACACCGGAGACGACCTCTTTCGAGCGCTCGCCGACGAGACGCACCGTCGTCTCCTCCGTCTCGTCTACGACCGTTCGCCAGCAGGGATCGGGAAAGACGAACTTACGCTCGAGTTCGCTGCGGTAACGAACGACGTACCCGCCGAGGCGGTCGACGACGACGACCGCCGACGCGCTCGCGTCGACTGTCATCACCGATCGCTCCCGGCGCTGTTGGACGCGGGACTTCTCGAGGAGACCGGTGATGGGAAAGTCGTCGCCACGGATCACTGGGCCTACGACGATCCGGACCTCGAGCGGGTCGTCACGGGTCGAACGGACGCGTCGGACGACGACCTGGATGCACTGTTCGAGGCGCTCGCTCACG
This sequence comes from Halobiforma nitratireducens JCM 10879, assembly GCF_000337895.1. Classification (GTDB taxonomy): domain Archaea; phylum Halobacteriota; class Halobacteria; order Halobacteriales; family Natrialbaceae; genus Natronobacterium; species Natronobacterium nitratireducens. The sequence continues at coordinate 5,279 of NZ_AOMA01000170.1, read as the reverse complement.
AGCGACGGCGGACGATCCTCTCCGTAGTCGGCTCGCGCCGCCGCCGGCTTTCGACGGCCGAGCTCGCACGTGCTGTGGCCGCACTCGAGAACGAGACGATCGAACGCGACGTGGCCCAAGAACGCGTCGATCAGGTCCGTACGTCGCTCGTCCACGTTCACCTGCCTGCCCTGAGCGACGACGGGCTCGTCGAGTACGACGCCGACGCAGGTCACGTGGCTGCCAGGAGAGAACAGATCGTAGGTGCTGCCTGGGTCGTCGACGATTCGCGCGACCGTTCCGGGACGGAAACGGGGAACGGGTCGGAGACGCTCGCCCACGATGTCGACGTCCGAACACTCGAGGGTGGCGAGCCCCTCGTCGCGATCCGACAGCCATGAACGTGTCCGTGATCGACCCACTGTTCTCCCCACTCGGTGTCGGATCGCTGGAGAGACACGAGGACGACGCCGAGGACTGTGAACGCAGCCGTTGTTCTCCTTTCACCGAAGACTGACCGCGTATCCGTACCCGTACCCATACCCGGAGCCGGAACCCAGACCGGTAGCGGATCGCCGGCAGTCGTAGAATCCAGACGGTAACACTTACCCGATCGGTAGTCCCACCCTCGAGTATGGAAAGCGACTGGGGCGACTGGCTCGTTCGCGACATCGAAGCGGCGACGCCGGAGGGCGTCGCGATCTGGTATCTCGGCTGTAACGGATTCGTACTGAAAGGAGCCGCGGGGACGACGCTGTTCATCGATCCCTACCTCGGACTGGGCGATCCACCCCGGACGGTTCGGATGATCCCGGTCCCGTTCGATCCCGAAGACGTAAACGAGGCCGACGCCGTCCTCGCCACCCACGAACACACCGACCACGTCCACGGCCCGAGCCAGGCACCGATTCTCGAGGAGACGGGGGCGACGTTCTACGCGCCCGACGACAGCCTGGCCGTCGCACGGGAGGACGAAAACTGGACCGAAGAGTGGGAGGTCGCCGAGGAGCAGTTGTCGGCGGTCACGGAGGGCGACAGCGTCGAGATCGGCGAGTTCACCGTCCACGTCGAAGAGGCCCACGACGCCGACGCGACCCATCCCGTGAGCTACGTGATCGAACACGACGCCGGCACTTTCTTCCACGGGGGCGACACCAAGCCCGGCGACACGTTCGACCGGATCGGCCGGGAGTACGACATCGACGTCGGCGCGCTCGCGTTCGGCACCGTCGGACGAATCCCGGACAAGGAAACCCGCGAACCGAAGCGCACCCGCTGGTACAACGACGAGAATCAGATCGTCGAGACCGCGGCGGCGCTCGAACTCGAGCGGCTCGTCCCCACCCACTGGGACATGTGGAAGGGCCTGACGGCCGACCCGACGGTGCTTCACAACCACGCGGCGAGCTTCGACTATCCGCGACGGCTCGAGGTCGTCGAGATCGGCGACAGAATCGAACTGTAGATCGCCGCGACGCCCCCCAATCATTTATATAAATGGTATGGTAACGTTGGCTCCATGAGCAGCACCGCCGACGCGGACGACGTAATCGAGGTCAGCGCCGACGGGTTAACCGTCCGGAAGACGTTCGAGGCGGACGAGTTCCCCGTCCCGGCGATCCGATTCGGGATCGAATCCGAACGCGACGAACAGGTCGAATTTCGACTCTCCGAAGACATTCCGAGTTCGTTTCCGATGGACAAAATCGGGTTCCATCCCGACTATCACAGTGACGCCTGGACGGCGTTCCAGGACAACCACGTCGAGTTCACCGGAACGCTCGAGGCGGGCGAAGAGATCGTTACCGTGTACGGAATCCGGCTGGACGAGGAGAGCTCGGCCGACGAGTTCCTGACGGAGCCTACGATCGTCGAGGTAAGCGCCGACGAAGAGCGCACGACCGGTGACAAAGTCGACGACACCGTGATCGACAGCATCGTCTCCGACGACAGCGACCGCGCCGTCAAGGAGATGATCTCCGGGGAGTCGTCGGCGGTTCCCGGGCTCGAAACTGATGCGGCTGTTTCTACCGGCGAGGACGAGGACGATGGCATAACGGAATCGGACTCCGAACCGACCGAAGCCGACGCGGAAGGCGACGCCGACCCGCTCGAGTCGGACGCGGAGCCGGAATCGGACGTGGAGCCGGAATCGGAGTTGGAACTGGAATCCGAGACGGAACCCGAGCGTGAGCACGAGGAGACGGCCGACACCGACGAACCCGGGGACGACGAAGACGACGGCCTCGACCTCGATCTCGACGACGTAGACGCCGAACCCGTCGACCCCGCGGAAAGCGATGTGGACAACGGCGAGGACGACGCCCCCGACATCGATCTCGGTTTCGAGGGAGACGAGATTCCGGAGCCGGAAGACGAAGGCGAAAGCGAGGACGAAGCTGTCGGCGACGAGATCGACATCGACCTCGAGAGCGGTGCCGCGACACTCGAGGAAGCGGACGACGAAGTCACCGAGGAAAGCGAAAGCGAACCCGGGGACGAAAGCTTCGATGTCGGTGACGAAGAGTCCGGGGCGGGGATCGAAGCGACGCCCACGGCGACCGAAGCAGAAAGGGAGGCCGGAGCTGAAGCCGAAGCCGAATCCGAGACCGAGGCCGAAGAAACCGATCCCGAGCCGGAGCCGGAACCTGAAACCGAACCGACTGCTGTCGACGAGCCTGCAGACGCGCCGGCTTCCGTTGCCGAGGCGGAAGACGTCGAGACGGAACCAACACCGGAACCGGCACTGGATGCCGACAACATCACCGCAGGGCTCGCCGAGGAAATCCGCGCCGGCAACGTCGACGACGACGACCTCGAGACGCTCCAGTCCGCGCTGGGGCTCGAGGAAGGGAAAGACGAGCCGACCGCTGCGGACCTGGCGAGGGTCGACCACCTCCAGAACCGCGTCGAGGAAGTCGCGGCCTACACCGACGCACTCGAGGAGTTCCTCGGTGAGCACGGAACCGGTCAACAGCTCATCGAAGAGTTCCGGGACGAGGTGACCGACCTCGAAGACGAACTCGCGTCGGTCGACGACCGTCTCGATAGCACCGTCGAACGAGTCGACGAGGCCGAAACCGAAATCGAGACGCTCACCGACTGGACCGCGGACATCGAAGACGATCTCTCCGCGACGAGCGACGAGGTCGACACCGTCACCGACCGGACCGACGACCTCGAGGTGGGCCTCGACTCCGTCGAAGGCGACGTCGACGAACTCAGCGACAGGACTGCAACCGTCGAAGACGATCTCGAGTCGGTCGAAGGGGACGTCGAGCGGGTCGACGACTCCGTCACCGATCTCGAGACGGGGCTCGACGATCTCGAAGACGATGTCGAGGAAGTCGAGGACGAGGTCGAAACGGTCGCCGACGATGTCGACGCCCTCGAGGACGATCTCGAAGACGTTCGCGAGGACGTGACGGGCCTCCACGAGTGGCGCGAACAGCTCGGATCGATGTTCACCGACGACTAACGCTTGGACAGGGAGGGAGGGCGCTTCGCCCACGAGACGCGTGACACTGTCCGGGACGACGGTCGATCCGCGCGAACGTCTCCGGAAACACAACCTGTTTATCCGTCGCCGGCTGAGAAGCGGTCGATACCGATGGGTGAGACGATTCCGATCGCTGTCCCCCGAAAGGGGCGACCACTCGAGGCGGTGCTTGACCGCCTCGCACGCCGGCTCGACGTCCCGGAGCTCGCAGACGACGTGACGTCGACGCTGCGACACGAGAAGGCACTCACGAAGGGGACCCTCGAGCCCGACCATCCAGATCACAGCGTCTACCACCGTCTCACCGAGTACAGCACCGTCGACGATCCGACCGAACCCGAGTACACGCTGTTGCGTGACGACCGGGCTGGCAAACCTCGACGGATCGTCTTCGACAGCGTGACGATTCCGCTCGCGGAAACGGGAGCGGACGCCGCCGTCCCCGACCACGTTGCCGACGACATCGCGATTCAACTCGTCGGGCGCGAAGAGCCATTCCGGGCGCTTCGGACCCACGAGTTCGCCCTCGGATACGACAGTGCCGACCTCGTGCTCGAGGAAGTTGTCGAGTTACGGCCCGATCCCGTCGGCCGGATCGAGGACGTTAACGCCAGGATCGATCCAGCCGAAAGCGACGTCCGCGTCGTCACGGGACTCGGTGACACTGTCTACCATACGCTGATGGCGACTCCCGACATCGCCCCGTCGAACGGCGACCTGGATCGGAAGTTCCTCGAAGCCTACGAAGGACCGCTGTGTATCGAACCCCGATACGAGCGTCTCGTTCGAGCGGTACTCGGGACGCGCACGCTCGAGGGCGTCGAGTTCCGCTATCCCGACGAGGGCCAGGAGGAAGAAGCCGCCATCGCCGAAACCGGCCTCGGGGTCTACCTTACCGTGACGGGATCGACCGCTCGGGAGCACGGGCTGTTGCTCGGCGAGCAACTGTTCCCAAGCGAGACGGTGCTTCTCGAGAGCCCACCCGAAGTCTCCGAGGGGACCGCGGCCGTGCGGTCGTTACTGAACGGACCCGACCTCGAGACGGAGCTTGCAGTCCAGCAGTAACGGACGGAGACACCGAGCGCTACCTCTGTCGAGCACACCCTAGGAGACGACGCTCCGCTCGTACCCAGTCGTCTCTCGACCTTCGCCGAGTCAGTTCCGCGACCCGTCCCTGTGCAGCAGTCGAGGGAGAGAATTGCCTTTCTCTGCGTATAGAGGGTTGATACGCCAAGTATCGGTTCGGCTTCTATCAGTGTCCCACGTTTCTGGGATGTAGAGCGTCTACAAACGAGCTTCGGAGGAATCAAATAAAATCCGAGTAGAACTCTCTCGAATCCTATGTCGCGNCACGTTTCTGGGATGTAGAGCGTCTACAAACGAGCTTCGGAGGAATCAAATAAAATCCGAGTAGAACTCTCTCGAATCCTATGTCGCGATCCTTGGTTCGCTAAGCAAGATGTGCCGAGCAGCGTCCAACACGCGATTTAGGAGATAGAACGCGAGTCCTGCGGCTTGCCGCAGGCGAGCGACACCGAGTGCTTTCCACTTAGCCACCTTGTCGGAGAGATTGACTGACCGCCCGGACGAATGTCCTGGCGGTCACGACCGGCGGCGACCTGATCTCGCGGTCTGTTCCGAGCTTCACCAAGTAATCGGTGAGCCTCCAGAGATTGTACAACAATGCTGCGAACGTGAAGCTGAACAACCGAACACGGTAGTCCTTCGAGGACGTCTTGGGAAGAAACGCTTTCACCGACTTGTACTGATTTTCGATATCCCAGCGTCGGCTGTAGCTGTT
>NZ_AOMA01000169.1 GCF_000337895.1 Halobiforma nitratireducens JCM 10879 | reverse complement strand
CTCCTTCTTTGCTCTTGATTTTCCCGATCGCCTCGTAATCGTCTTCGTACTTCGGCACTGGTGTCAGGTACACAAGCCCGCGGTCGTGAATCGTTGCGTACACCTCGTTACTGTAGAATCCCCGGTCTAGGAGCACTTCGTCGAGATCGACGTACTGCTGGGCTGTGTCCAGCAGTACGTCAACCACATCCGCCTTCGAATCGGCTGGCGCATCTTCTGGTTCCCACGCAGAGCGTTCCTTGACTGGCTCGATACCTAGGATGATTGGGACATCGTTCCCGACGATCGTGATCGTCGCGAACGTATACCCGTGCTTGATTTCCCCGTTTTCTTTGTACCCGCTGACCATCGGCGGATACTCTGCTTTCGGGATTTTCTCGTCCTTGTCGATCCACGGCCAGACGTGGTAGGGAACGTGTGTGAAGTCGACGGCCGCCACGACGTGGCGGTCGTCGAAGGGATCTTCGTGACGAATCGTCTTGAGGATATTTTCGGTCGCCGCGTTGAACGAGGCTATCACAGCCTCTCGGTACAGTTCAGTGAACGCGACGATATCCTCGATCTGCAACTCCTGAACGGAGCGCGTTACTTCCTCGTCGGATGGCGTCGCAAACTGCTTGATTACTCGGAGAAACGTTGAGTCGTCACAGATCTCGTTCTCCTCAAGGAACCAGCCAGCTTCTCCTTCTGAGTGAGCACTCCCCTGCGTGAGGCACGCGTTGGAGAACAGATCAAGGATCTGTTCATCCTCATAGACCCTGTTGTCAGCTCTATCGGAGTCGAACTCTGCGAAGCCGTGTCGGCGAGCGAGTTCGACGACCTTACTCCCGTGCTCGCGCACGTGTTCGCGAGACACTGTTGAATCGGATTTATCGT
>NZ_AOMA01000168.1 GCF_000337895.1 Halobiforma nitratireducens JCM 10879 | reverse complement strand
ACATAGGATTCGAGAGAGTTCTACTCGGATTTTATTTGATTCCTCCGAAGCTCGTTTGTAGACGCTCTACATCCCAGAAACGTGGCCCGTCGAGTCGAGACTCGAGATCGCCGCGAGCGGGGACGATACCGTTGCCGGGGCGCGCTCTTTGGGCGGCAAAGACTCCTCGACCAGAACACTGTTCTCGGGGACTGATTGTGTCGAAACCGGAAGTTTCGGGCACTACCTTTATAGCCAGCAATCGTTTTGTGGAAGGCAGTCAGACGATGGTGGTGTTCGACTCGTCCGCGTCCAGAGGAGAAGACAGCCGGCGTCGCCAGCGGAACGCTCTCTCGAAGCTCGGACGGGTCGCGCTCGAGAGAGACGACCTGGAGGCGGTATTCGACGAGGCTCTCGATGCGGTGCGGGCGGTCCTCGGCGTCGATTGCTGCGGGCTCTTTACCGACGGTGGCTCGTCGAGTCGGTACGGCCGGCACGTGGTACTTCGCCGCGGCGATGGCTGGGACGACGATCACGTCGCCGAGCCGCGGGGGAAGGTGGTCAGAGACGAACGGATCGAGCGGGCGTTAACGACCGGCTCGCCGGTCGTACTCGAGGACCCGGACCACGATCGGATCGACGACTCGAGCCTGCTCGGGGCCCACGGTATCGCAAGCGGCGCGACGGTCCCGATCTTCGTAGGGTCGGCGGATGGGCAAGCCTGGGGGGTACTCGGGGCGTACGCGAGTGAACCGGATGCGGTCGACGACGAGGGGGTGGCGTTCTTGGCTCGCGTGGCGGAGTTGCTGGAACCACGGATCGAAAACGCAGACGAGGAAACGCAACTCGAGGGCGAGTCCGACGGCACAGTCGAGACGACGGTCGAGCGGATCACGGACGCCATCTTCGCGCTCGACGAGGAGTGGCGATTCACCTACGCCAACGACCGTGCGCGGACGGTGATCGATCCCGATGGTGAAGGGTTGCTCGGCGAGTGCGTCTGGGATCGGTTCCCCGCCGCCGTCGATTCGACTTTCGAGCGGGAGTATCGCGACGCGATGGCGACACAGGAACCGACCGCGTTCGAGGAGTACGTCCCCCCGCTGTCGACCTGGTTCGAGGTCAACGCGTACCCTTCCGAGAGCGGGCTCTCAGTGTTCTTTCGAGATGTGACCGATCGGACGGAGGCGCGTCGAGAGCTCCGGTCGACGAACCGGACGCTACAGCGACTCTACGAAATTACGTCCGACGCCGATCGGTCGTTCGAAACGAAGCTCCACCAGCTGCTCGAGCTCGGTCGCGACCGGCTTGATCTCGATGTCGGCTACCTCGCGGCGATCGACGAGGAGGACGACCGGTTCGAGATCACCCACTGCGTGAGCGAGGACGACCAGCTCGAGCCCGGAACGGAGATCGCACTGTCCGAGACCTACTGCCGGCAAACGATCGACTCGGATGGATTGCTCGCGTTTACGAACGCGTCGACCGACGAACGGATAGACGGGGAGACCTACGAGACATGGGGGATCGACGCGTACGTCGGGGGACGAGTCACGGTCGGGAACGATCGGTTCGGAACGCTCTGTTTCGAGAGCGAAGAGCCCCGGCAAACGCCGTTCACGCCGACGGAGCGATCGTTCGTCGAACTCGCCACACAGTGGGTCGGCCAGGAGCTCGAGCGTCGGCGGCGAGAACGCGAACTCGAGGAGAGCGAGCGTCGCTACCGGACCCTGATCGAAAACTTCCCCAACGGCACCGTCGCACTGGTTGACCGTGATCTCCAGTACGTTACGTTCGGCGGAACCCTGGCAGGGAGCGGGGACGTGTCCCGCGACGAACTCGTGGGGACGCCGATCGAACGAGCACTGCCACGGGAACTCGCCGACATCGTCGTCCCGAACTACGAAAACGCTATCGAGGGCGAGCCAAACACTATCGAGCGAACGGTCGGCGGTCGGGTCTACCGGTTCCACTTCGCGCCCGTCAGGGGCGTCGACGGTGACGTGTTCGCCGCGATGGGTATGTCCCAGGAGGTGACCGAGCGCCGGGAGACCGAGCGGAAACTCCGCGAACGCGAACGCCACCTCGAGCGGGTTCGCCGGTACACCGACGACCTGCTCGACGCGATCGACGACGTGTTCTACGTCGTCGACGAAGACGGTGAGCTCCGTCGCTGGAACGAAAGTCTGCCAGCAGTCACGGGGTACACCGACGACGAAATCGATTCGATGGCTGCCCTCGAGTTCTTCGCCGAGGAGGACCGGGACGTGATCGCCGACGCGATCGCAGGCGTATTCGAGACGGGACACTCGCAGGTCGAGGCGGAGCTAGTGACGAAAGACGGCGAGCGGATTCCCTACGAGTTCGTCGCCAGCACGCTCGAGAATCCGGATGGTGACGCCGTGCT
>NZ_AOMA01000167.1 GCF_000337895.1 Halobiforma nitratireducens JCM 10879 | reverse complement strand
GGAGCCGAGGACGGCTACCTCGAATCGGTCGAGATCAGTACCGACGACGACGAGGCGATCGGATACGGGCCGGTCGGACGGGCGATCCGAAGCAGCGAGGGACAGGTCGTCAACGACACCGCGTCCGATCCCTCGTTCGAACCGTGGCGCGACGCCGCACTCGAGCGTGGCTATCGCTCCGCGGCTGCGGTCCCGATCATCCACGAGGATCTCGTCTACGGTGTCCTGGTCGTCTACGCCGGGTCGGAGCGGGCGTTCACGGCTCCGGTGAAGACGATCCTCTCGCGAATTGGCGACGTCATCGCACACGCGATCACCGCCATCGAGCGCCGCGACGCGCTCGTCAGCGACGCGGTCGTCGAACTCGAGTTCCGCATCGAGGGGATGGCAGAGGAGTTGGTCGAACTCTCGGCGACCGAGTCGTGTACGATCGAGTTCGAGCAACTCGTCCACGGCGACGAGACGCTGCTTGCGTACGGGGCCGCCGAAGGCGTCTCCGAGGACCGGTTCAGGGACGCCGTCGACGAGACCGACGGTATCGAGGATGTCCGGTTTCTCTCGATTAGACGCGACGAACTCGAGTTCGAACTGCTCTCGCCGGCGGCAATCTCGCTTTTCGATACCATCGCGACCTACGGCGGCCGAATCAAGTCCGCCAGCATCGAGGGCGGGGAGTTCCGTTTTATCGTCGAACTCCCTCGTGGCAGGGACACGCGCCAGCTAATCGAACTCATCCGGGAACAGCGCCCGGACGCAACCTACCTCGCCCAGCGGACCACCGAACGGCGAGGGCCCGACGCGGCGAGTTCGACCTCGGTCCTCGAGGGTGATCTGACGGAGAAACAGCGGGCAGCCCTCGAGACTGCGTACTTCGCGGGCTACTTCGACTGGCCGCGCGAGAGTACCGGCGAGGAGATCGCCGAACGGCTCGGGATTTCGCCGGCGACGTTCAACCAGCACCTCCGGACGGCAGAACGGAAGTTTTTCGATTCGGTGCTCGGTGACCAGGGCGACGAGTAGGAGACGGGGAACGGAGGCCGATGCGGATTGCTGGCCCGTTGTACTGGTGCAACCGCCACCGGATCGCGATTACACCGGAGCTGACTAACAGTAACCCGGTGGGTGGTTCGCGGAACGCACCTATCGAGGAGTCTCAGGCCCGACGGGGCTCGGTCGCGGACGGCGTCTTCGCGGCCGCATCTCGGCCGGCGACGGCGACGGCGGCCATCGAGATGCCGGTCACGAAGAGGGCGACGCCCACGAGCGTGCCGACGGCCCAGGCCGCATCGGCCGGGAAGGCAGCCCACAGCAGGACCGCGAGGACGACCGAGAGCGCGCCGCTTGCAGCGATCGCACGGCGGCCGGGCTGGTCGGCCATCCCACTGCGGACCCCCAGCCACAGTTCGGCGACGCCATCGACCAGGAGGTACGCGATCGCGAGCACTGTCAGACTCGCCAGTCCCAACACCGGATTCGCCAGCAGGATGAGCCCGGCGACGATCGAGACGACACCCAGCGTGGCCTGCCAGAGCTGACCACGCCAGCCGCGTGCGGTGACCGCGTGTGCGCCGTGGACGATACCGCCCGCGACGAGGACGGCACCGAGCAGAAGCGTTACCGAGACCCCGGTGACGAACGGCGCGGCAATCGCGAGGAGGCCGAGCAGGCCGACGACGCCGCCGGCGATCGCGAGGGTCCGCCAGCCACGCTCGAGGGAGTAGTTGGTCGGGTCGGCAGTCGACGTCGATGTGAGTATTGGTGACATCAAACATAATACGCCGGACGAGCGCATAAAGGATGTTGCGCGTTCGACGGTCTGTCGCGTCGTCGGACCGGTCCGAAAACGGGACGAATATGGTGTCGACGGGACCTCCCGTCTCCGTGCAATTGACGGTTACGTCGGCACTGACGACCGCAGTTACGTTTCTTCGACGTGGCGGACCTCGCAGGCGACGCCGCGGGTGCTCTCGGCCATCTCGCGACCGAACATCTCGGCGCGGCCGACGGCGAAGGCGTTGGGTCCTTCGATGACGACTTCGTCACCGACTCGGATGTTCTCGTCGGCGTCGACGACGCCCGGCGCGAGGACGCTGCCGTGGGGGACGAAGCCGTCGATCTCGACTCGCTTGACCGGGACGTCGCTGTCGACCCAGCGTCGAGCTCCCTCGAGGGTAAAGGAGAGCGTGCCATACTGTGGGACCATCGTCGCCAGTTGGGTGTCGTCGCGGTCGCGAACCTGGATTTTGGGGTAGCGACTGGTCGTCTGAACGTCCTCGAAGAGCTCGTCGCCGGCTCCGTCGCCGAGCAAGTAGTCCGCGATAGCACGGACGGTGTTGTGCTCGCGTTCTCGCTTGGAGTACTTCAACTCGCCCGACAGCGCCTCGCCGAGGTTCGAGAGCGCCTCGTCGTCGGTCGGGTGTCCGCCCTCGGGAACCGTGTAGGTGATATCGAGCTTTTCGTCGCCGTCCCACGACGCTTCGACCCGTTCGACGATGTCGCGGTACCCCTCGTCGGGGACGTGTGCGACGATGTAGGGGTACGTGTCGGCGTTGCGCTCGAGATAGCGGTGCAGGACTTCGCTGACGAACTCCGTCTCGTCCTCTGACCAGCGGCCGGTGACGACGGTGTCGTAGTGTTGGGCCGGATACGTGGTCTCGAGTTCCTGGGGGACGACGCCGATCGGACTCGTCATCGACACGAGATGGGCGCGCCACTGGATGACATCGTGGAACTGGCGGTGACTCTGGGACTCGCTGTAGGGTTTCGCCGCCGAGCAGGGAACGAGCACCAGCGGGTTCGCAAACCGGTTGCGATACCGCGTCGTCACGCGGTCCGCGTAGCGCTGGATCTCGACGCGGCGCATGGTGTCCTCGGTCGCGGCAGTGATCTGGGCGTCCCGGAGGATCGGCGTCCGTTCCTCGAGGTAGCCCCACTGGCCGTCGAGTTCCCGCATCGCCGCGGTGAGCCACTGATCGTGGCGGGCCTGGCCCTCGATGTAGTCCCGCAGGCGACCCTCACGAATCCGTCGGCGGACGATACCGAGTTCCGACTCGAGAGCGTAGCGGTTGTGCTCGGCACAGTCCTCGCGGGTGAACTCCTCGCGGGGCTGCTGGCAAGCGGGACAGGAACAGGGCAGTTCTGCTAGGTCTTCGAGGAAGTAGGCCTCGTCCGTCGTCAGGTACCTGCCCTCCGTGCCTTTCACGACGGCGGCAGTGGCGTCGAAAAGGTCGACGCCGGCGTAGGCGAGCAGGGCGACGTTTCGCGGCGTCGCGACGCCCGAGAACAGCAAGGCGGTGTCCGCGGGGATCGACTCGCGGACGGTCACGACGGCCTCGACCAGCGCCGCGCCGTGGCCCGTGATCGACTGGACATCCGAGACGGCGTAGGCGTCCGTCCCCTGCGTCTCGACGTGATCGCTCGAGACGACGGCGACGCTCGGATAGTCGACGTCCGGATAGTCGACCGCGAACGACTCCTGGACCTCGTCGGCGGTGCCGCCGGGAAACGCTCGATGCGGAAGAACGGTGAGTTTCGACTCGTCACCCTCGGGGAGTTCGCGGTCGCTCGACCAGAGCGAGCCCGCGTCCTCGAGGAGATCGTCGACGAGCCCGGGGGTCGTCCGGGAGTCGGCGAGTCGCAACTCGCCGACGCGGGCGGCCCCGTCGCGCTCGTGTACTTCGAAGTAGTCGGTCATACCCGATATGGGTGGTGGGGAGCGAAAGAGGCTGTCGGTCGGGCGTCGCCGGTTCCGGTGTGGTTATCGTCTGCGGGTCGAAACCGGACCACATGGCTGTTCCCGGTCTTCCCGGCTTTCCCGGGGCGCTCTCGTCGCTCCCGTCGCTCCCGTCGTCGGTTCCCCTCGCGTCGTCCGTCGGGTCCATGCATACAGGACTCGGCCTCGAACTCGGAGCTATACTCGGACTCGAGGTCGGGAGCGGACTCTCCGAGCCGGCACTGGGGATACTCCTCGCGACGATCGCTGCCGTCGGCTTCGCCGGCCAGTTTCTCTTCGTCCGGCTGGGCACCGAGGACGGCGACGTGATCGACGCGGTACTCGTCGTCTTGCTGGTGAACGTCGGGCTACTCGTACCGCCGCTGCTGGCGGCGTACTCGCCGCCGTACGTCGACCTGTTCACGCCCGTCTCGTTCGTCTCCTTCGCCGCGGCTGGCGTGGCCGGGATGTTCGTCGCCCGGCTGGCGATGTTCCGCAGCATCGAGGCCATCGGCGCGAACCTGACCTCGCCGATCGTCGCCTCGAACGTGCTCTTCGCAACGGTGTTTGCCGTCGTCCTCCTCGAGGAGCGGCTGACGGTCATCCACGCCGCCGGGATCGTCCTGATCGTCGCGGGGCTGGCCGTCGCCTCCTGGGACACCGCCGAATCGACCGGAGCCGACCGGTCGATCCGGGACCTCGGGACGACCCTCGCCTTACCGCTGGTAGCCGCCGCCGCGATCGGCATCGAACCGATCTTCATCTCGATCGGGCTGGCCGACGGCACCGCGGTCCTCCCCGGTATCGTCGTCATGGCCGGCACCGCGACCGTCGGCTTCGTCGGCTATCTCGGCGTCTCGGAGTCGGTCCGGCGAGTTCGAGGCTCCGGCCCGGAGTTGAAGTGGTATCTCAGCGCCGGCGTCGCAACCACCGTCGGCTTCCTCTCGTACTTCGCGGCCCTCGAGGTCGCGCCGGTAGTGGTCGTAATGCCGTTCCTGCAGTTGACGCCGCTACTGGTCGTCGTCCTCTCGATCGCACTGCTGCCGAGCCACCTCGAGCGGGTGAGCTGGCGCGTCGTCGCTGCGGCGATCCTCGTGGTGATCGGGGCGACGTTCGTCTCTATTTCGGGGTGAGAACGGAGTGCCTGGAGCGACACGCCCAGTGAGTCGACGATCCCGTTACGGGACACCGCTTGCCGCTACTCCGCGGAGGTCGTCGATAACCGCCTGCACGTGCGCTGCTGCTTCGAACGAGACGAGGTCGCCGTCGCCGCCCTCGAGGTCGGTCACGAACTCCTCGATCAGAGCGAGGGTCGTTTCGCCCGGGTCCTCCGTGATCACGGTCCGGTCCGATTCGCCCGCGACGTCGTCGGCGACGAGGCGTCGCCACTCCCGCAGCGACAGCGACCCGTCCGTCCCCTCGACGGTGATACTGTTCTCTTCGCTGCCGGCACAGTCACACAGGAGGTCGACCGTCCCGTGGACGGGCTCCTCGAGGTCGACGGCACCGCTGACGCCGACATCGGGTCCGCCGGCCCGGAACGTCCCGACGACGGACTCCTCGTACCGGTCAGGGGCCGTGTACCGAACGTCTGCAGTGACATCGTCGACGGAGCCGAACAGTTCCCTGATCCCGAACACGAAGTGGCTACCGACTTCACGAAGCGGGCCACCCTGCTCGCGGCCGGCGAGCCAGTCGACGTCCTGCCACTCGCGGGGCCACCGCGGGAACCGAAACCGGAGGGAGACGCGTTTCGGTGTCCCAACCTCGCCGGCCGCGATCCGATCGCGCATCTCGACGAACCCCGGCGTATACCGGAACGGGAAGTTGATAGCGGTCGTCCGGTCGCTCTCGCGAGCGAGGGCAGCCAGTTCGCGACCGACCGTCGCGTTCTCCGCGATCGGCTTCTCGCAGATGACGTGCTTTCCGGCCTCGAGCGCGGCTCGGACGACCCCGGCGTGGTGTTTCGGCGGGACGCCGACGTAGACGACATCGAGCGCGTCGACGTCGACGAGCGTCTCGACCTCAGTGAACGACTCGGCGTCGTACGTGTCCGCCATCGACCTGGCCCGCTCCGGAACCCGATCACAGACCGCCCGGATCGCTGTATGCTCGTGTTCGCCGAACGCCTCCGCGAGACGCGACCCGATGACGCCACAGCCGACGATTCCGACCTGGTACATGACTGCGAGGAGGGACGCTCGTCCAAAGAAGGTGTGCATCCCGAGTCGCGGTCGAACTCCGCCGTCCGCCGAGGGACGGGGGAAGAGGGGGGAAGAGGGGGGGAAGAGAACGGGAAACGGAGAACGGGAAACGGAGAACGAAGAACAGGACTACCCCCGCCCGCGATACCGTGCCGTCGCCGACGTATGCCCGCGGTTGAACGAGAGAATTTCGACCTCGATCACGTCGCCGACCTCGAGGCCACGGGGGAGGTCCTCGACGAAGACGACGAATCCTTCGACCTTCGTGACTGCCTGCAGTTCGCCGGTGTGGTGTTCGGTGAACTCCTCGACGGCGACCCGTTCGACGTCGCCGAGATCGACCGGCGGCTCGCGCTTCTGGGCCTCACGGTGGCGCTCGTAAGACTCGCGGCGGTCCGACGAGCCAAACAGCCAGCCACGGACACGGCCGACGATCCACGCGCCGAAAAGCACCATCACGAACACACCGAGCACGAGCGACGCTGCGCCGAGCATATCCCGATTCGGGGCGTTCGGTCCTTTGCTGTTGTGGTTCGGCGGGCTTCCCGAGCGTAGGGAGCGGTCAGTCGCCGTCGCCCATCAGGTCCACCACCTCGACGCGCTCGGGAACCGCCTCGAGCACGCCGTCGGGCCAGCCCCAGTGGCCGAGCGTCACCTCGGTCTCGGGGTTGGCCTCGACGAGGCGAACGACGCCTTCCACAGCGGCCTCGAGCGCCGCACGGTCGGTCCGTTCGGGTAGCTCGGCGGTGAACGGGTAGCTCTTCGAGAGCGCTCGCGGGAACGGGCCGAACGGGGGTTCGACGCGCCACGATTCGTCGTACTCGTCGCCGCGGGCCGGCTCGCCTTCCGTGAGAAACAGCGAGTCGGGCGTCTCGAGGCGTGTCACGCGCTCGTGGTGGCGGCGAACTTCGGGTCGACGCGCGCTCTCGTGGGACGTATAGAAGAACGATCCCTTCGAGACGGGATCGGACTGCTCGAGTTGCGCGGCGTGATCGAGCAGTGCCCGGTACCCGTCGAGCATCGCCGGGTGGGCCCGAGCGCGCTGTTCGACCAACTCGAGGAGGTTGCCGGCACGGATCGCCTGCTTGATCCGGCGAATCTCCTCGAACGTGACGTGGAGGTTGTGGGCGGCCAGTTCCTCCTCGCGATCCCGGTCGGGCAACGCGCGGAGGTCGTCGGGCGAGTGCTCGGTACAGACGGGACAGGAACAGGGGAGGTAGTCCAGCTCCGCGAGCTGGCGCGTTCCGCGGACGGTGAGATAGCGATCGTCACGGGCGTACAGGGCGTACGCAGCGGAGTCGAACAGATCACAGCCCATCGCGACCCCGAGCGCGAACATCATGGGGTGGCCCGCGCCGAAGAGATGCACCGGCGCGTCCGCACCCAGCCCGCGTTTCGCGGCGGCGACAGCGTCGACCATGTCGTCGTATCGGTAGTCGTTCATCAGCGGCACGACCGCGCCGACGGGAAACACGTCCAGATCGGTCGCATCGGCGTGGCTGCCTGCCTCCTCGCGCAGGTCGGGGTACGTCGAGCCCTGGACCGGTGCGGAGACGAGCATGTCGCCGGTGTCGACGTCTTCGGCGACCTCGAGCCGTTCCTGGGTGGTCGCGAGTTCGTCTTCCGCGCGCTCGCGGGAGACATCCGGCGGGGTGGGGATGTCGACCGGTGTGCCGATGTCGGACCCGATCTCGTGCTGGAACTCGAGGATCTCCTCGGTCGTGACGTCGATGTCGCCGTACTCCGAGAGCTGGAACGATCCGGAGTCGGTCATGATCGCGCCCGGGAAATCGAGCAACTCGTGGAGCCCCTCCTCGAGTGCCTGCTCGCGGACGTCCTCGGTCCCGTGGATGATATAGGAGTTGGTGATGAGGATCTCTGCGCCGAACTCCTCGGCGAGTCGACGTGGACTGATCGTATCTAGATTGGGATTGATGACTGGAAGGAGCGCTGGCGTCTCGACCGTCGTTTCCGCTCGTGGGACGGTGAGCTCGCCGATCCGTCCCCCGGCGTCGGCGTCCCTGAGTTCGAAGCACTCGCGCATCGACCGAGTATTACCGACCACGGCGGTAAGGGTTCCGTTCTCCGTAAGGTACATCAGCAGCGGCGACCGCAAGCGAAAGCGAAATTCCGCTTGAGCGACTCGGACATCTCGAGACCGATGACCGTAATCGTCGCCGACAGGATGAAAGCGGGATTACCGAGCGGGGGCGATTTTCTACCTGCTATTGTTTCGGACACAATCCTGTAACAGTCGCTTCGTTTTACTCCGATACTGGCGGTAGATCGGCGTGCATGGTTTCACGACCGCAAACGCTCGGAGTCGTTCTGGTAGCACTGCTGGTTGCACTGTCGGGACCTGCCCTGGCAGGCGCAACGGCCGCGACGGACGACCCCGAGGGAGACATGGGCGCGACACTCGAAGATACAGAGGTAGAGACGCTCGAACTAGATGACGTCACCGTCGAGGACGCGACGATCGAGGAGCTGAACGTCGAGGACCTCGACGTCGACGAAGACGAACTTCAGGAACTCGTCGACGAGGAGGATGACGACCTCGCCGACGATGACGATGAGATGGCTGACGACGAAGACGACGAGATGAACGATAACGGCGTCGACGACGAGAACGACGCCCTCGACGATGATGACGCCGACGAGAACGGCGTCGACGACGAAGACGTCACCCTCTCCGATGTCGAAATCGAGCACCTCGAACTCGAGGACGTGACGATCGAGGACCTCGAACTCCACGAGGACGACGAGATGGAAGACGATGAGGCAGACGAGGAGGATGACGATCTCGCTGACGATGACGACGAGATGGCCGATGAAGATGACGAAGACGACGCCCTTGCTGACGACAACGGCGTCGACGAAAACGACGAGCACGACCTGATCGACGAAGACGCTGACGAGGTCACGGTCGAAGAGCTCACCATCGAGACGATGGATGTCGATCAGCTCACGATCGACGAGCTGACTATCGAGGACGACGAGGTCGATGAAGAAGACGATGAGATGGTCGATGACGAAGACGACGACCTCGCCGACGATGACGACGAGATGGCTGACGACGAAGACGACGACCTCGCTGACGATGACGACGAGATGGCTGACGACGAAGACGACGACCTCGCTGACGATGACGACGAGATGGCTGACGACGAAGACAACGATGTCGAAGAGCACCACATCGAGGACCTCACCATCGAGCAGTTCGATGTCGACGAGATAACCGTCGACTCGATGACCGTCGAATCCGTCGACGAGGAGGACGACGAACTCGATGACGACGACGAGATGGACGACAACGACCTCGCCGACGATGACGACGAGATGGACGATGACGGCGTGATGGATGACGACGAGATGAACGACGAGAACGACCACGATGACGAGAACGACGTCGAAGAAGAGACCGTCTCGGAGGCCTCCGCCACGTCCATCGACGTGAGCGACGCGACCGCCGAGTCGTTCACTATCGGTGAAGCCGACGGTCTGGACGACCTCGAGGACGATGACGACGACCTTGAGGATGACGACGACGAGGACGACGACACGCTGTCGATCGCCGTCCTGAGCTAATCGAGCCGTTCGTCGTCCGCGTCCGGTCGAGCCGGGTTCGGAGCCGGGGGCGGACGTATCCGCTTTCCACGGCGTGCCGACGCCGACGGACCGACCGGCTCCGCCGACTCACGAACTGTGACGTACCGAGCGATTCGCTTCTACTTCTTTTGTCCGACCGGACCGCCGCGGAACGTGGTCAATCGAACGTCGTAATACCGAAACTGAGGTCCGAGTCGCTCCCCAAGCAGCCGTCGGTGGGGACACCGGAGCAACCGAGAATAAAGTAAAGGCTCGTTCCGTGACCCGTGCGATAAGACGACAGCGACCGCAAGCAAAACGACGGTCTGGAGTGGTCTTCGGGTATTTCCCGGACTCGCGAACTGCCCGCGAGACCGAACGAATGAACGAATGATTAGGACCCGCCCCGAGGTTTGCAACTCGCCGTTTCTCGGAGGGGACGACGGACAGCACCGAGATAATCCTGTAACAGTCGGCTCGTTTTAGCCGGAATACGGCTGTAGGTCGGAGCGCATGGTTTCACGACCACAGACGCTCGGTGTCGTTTTGGTCGCACTGCTGGTCGCACTGTCGGGGCCCGCCCTCGCCAGCGCGACTGCGACCACGGCGACCGACGACGCCGGAGACATGAGCGCAACACTCGAGAACGTACAGGTCGAGACACTTGACCTCGATGACGTGACGATCGAGAACGCAACCATCGAAGAGCTGAACGCCGACGAACTCGAGCTCGATGCGGAGGAACTCGAGGATGAGGTCGACGAGGAAGATGACGAGAATAACGAGAACGATGAGGTAGATGACGAGAACGACGAGAACGACGAGATAGAAGACGATGAGGACGAAAACGGCGTGGCTGCTGACGACGACAACGATGTCGAAGATCTCGATACTGTCGAGGACGTGACGCTCTCGGATATCGAGATCGAACAGCTCGAATTCGAGAACGTCTCGGTCGAGGACCTCGAGATCGAGGACGACGAGATGGATGACGACGAGGTAGATGACGAGGACGACGAGATGGTCGATGCTGAGGCGGATGCTGAAGACGATGAGATGGATGACGACGAGATGGACGACAACGACAACGACAACGACGTCGCTGCCGACGAAAACGACGAGATGGAGGGCGACGGACAGGAACTGATCGACGAGGACGCTGACGAACTCACCGTCGAAGACCTCACCATCGAGACGATGGACGTCGAGCAGATGACGATCTCAGACCTCGAGATCGAGGACGACGACGGAATCCTCGATCAGATCGGTGACTTCTTCGAGGGGCTGTTTAACGACGACGACAACGACGACGAGGCTGCCGAAGACGACGATGACGAACCACCTGTCGCCGACGATGAGAACGACGAGACTGACGAAGACGACGAAGCGAACGACGACGTCGAAACCCAGGAGATCGGCGAACTCACCATCGAACAGTTCGATGTCGAGTCGATCGCGATCGACACGATGACCGTCGAGTCCCTCGAGGAAGCGGACGAGGATGACGAAGCCGACGAAGAGGATGAGAACGCTGTCGACGATGACGAAGCCGACGAGATGAACGACAACGGCGTCGACGACGAGAACGACGAGAACGACGAGGACGATGACGAAACCGACGCCGAAGACGAGACGGTCTCAGAAGCCACAGCCACCGCAATCTCGATCGACGACGCGAACGCCGATACGGTTACCTTAGAGGACACGGAGGACCTCGAAGCTGTCGCGGACGAGGAGGACGATGTCGAGGACGACGAGAACGATTTCGACGACAACGATGACGGCGATAACGACGACGACAACGACGAACTGTCGATCGCCGCGCTGGCGTAAGCCGAACGCACGGTGATCGGCGCGATCGGTACGGGAGCGCACTCGGCCGTCCCCGCTGCCTTCCCGTTCGTATCGACCGGTATCCCACACCCGTTTCGATTCCTGTTGCCCTTCGTTCCGGATCGGGAACGACCCGGAGAAAGCGGCCTACTCGGCGTCGAACAGCTGGTAGTACGACACCGCAAGCACCGCGCGACCGTCGCGAACGTCGCCCTCGCGAACGTCCGCGAGGAGGTCGCCGAACGGTCGTTGCCGGACGCGAATACTCTCGTTGTGGTCGAGTTCCTGTTCGGCCGTCGGCCGACACTCTCGCGCGACGAAGAAGTGCATCACCGAATCGGCGATCCCGTTTGCCGGTTCGACGGTCACCAGCGGCTCGATCTCTGCGGCTTCGTGACCGGTTTCCTCGGCGAGTTCACGGCGTGCCGCGGCCTCGAGGTCGTCGTCCTCGGGTTCGGTGCCGCCGACGGGCAGCCCGCGGCTGATGCGCGAGACGGCCTGTCGCCACTCCTCGATACAGACCACGTCGCCGTCAGGGGTAAACGGAAGCACACAGACGCTCGCGGGTTCGGAGACGTAGTCGAACTCGGTCTCGGTTCCGTCCGGAAGGCGAACGGATTCGTTAACGACCTCGAAGCCCGGACACGCGTAAGCTACTCGTCGTTCCTGAGTCTCCCAGGCGAGTTGATCGGTCATACCGGTCGTAGAACGCAGACCGTGAAAAACGCCGCGTCGCGGTTCGACTCCCCTTCGGTTCGGCCAAGCGGCCCGTTCTCGGCCTACGTGGCGCGTTCCGTGTGAGTGAGGATACGTATCAGCTCTATAACAAAGCCACGAATCGATGAACGTCGATATTCAGAGCGTGATCCATGGACGAACTCACCGGATTCCAGCGTGATTTGCTGTACGTCATCGCAGGGAAGGACCGACCGTCCGGACAGGAGATTCTCGACGACGTCAACCGATACATCGACCAGCCGGTAACCCACGGTCGGTTGTATCCGAATCTCGATACGCTCGTCGAGAAAGACCTCGTCGAGAAGGGACAACTCGACCGACGGACGAACTACTACGCGCTTACACCGAAGGGGCGTCGCGTGCTACAGCGCCGCCAGGAGTGGGTCGACCAGTACGTCGACGTATAGCTCCCAGCGGCGTTTCCGTCATCTTCTCTTCCTGTCACAGTATCCATCGAGAGAAGCGATACAGCCCCAGCTCCACGCACAGCCGATCGGTGACTGAGGCAGGTCGACAGCTCGTAGCGACGGGTGCGGCGATCCTCGAGTACCGATCCCTGGCGGGCCCGACGGAACGCCCTAGCCACTACGGGCGAAGTCCCGACGGCCCTCAAGGCGGAGTCGGTAACCTCGGCCAACGTCGTCCGTAAGCCCAGACATCTGCGAGAAGTGACAGCGTACGTGCCGGGAGCGGGCGCGTACGTCGTGGTTTATCCGTCTTCGTCTTCCCCGTCGTTCTCGGTCTCCTGCCCGTTTCCTGTCCCTTCCTCCATGTCGGCCTGATCGTCGTCTTCCTCGTCTTCTTGGCCCTCGGGCTGGACGTCTCCTTCACCCTCTTCGTCTTCCTCTTGTTCGCCCGGGCCGCCACAACCGGCGACGGTCACCGTCGCCAGCGTTGCGCCCGCCGCTCCGAGCAGTCGTCTACGCGTCGGTCGCGTGGATCGTCGGTTTCGTTGCATCTTCGGGCAGGAATCGACGGGAGAGACCGATAAGCGGACGGCCGACACTCGCCGGCGGCCGAATTCGGCGGGGCGACGTGGCGGGCGACTCTCCACGGGGTTTCTTCCCAAGGGTTCAAACCCTTTCAGTGACAGTACCAGTACGATGACCAAATACGCCGTCTCACGAGAGGGAACGACGCTCGTGACACTACACGAGGGCAGCGACACCACGGCCCGCGACGAGGCAACAGAGGAAGTAACCGCAACGCTCGAGGAACTGACCGCCGAGGGAACGATCACCGACTGGGAGCTCGACGACGCGGACGTATACGAACCCCCGGCTGGTCCCTTCGACCCGTACACGATCACCGTCTCGTTTGCCGTGACAGTGACCGTCGAGGCCGACGACGCCGAACGGGCGACCGAAATCGGTGCGAACGCGATCGACGACGCCCTCGAGGAAGCCGGCGTCGAGTCGGTGTCTTACACGACGTCGCCGGCTGCCTCGGCTGCGTAGGGACCGACTCGAGCGCGAGGCCGGACGTTCGGCGACCGTCCGTATTATGTCGAATCACGACGAGCGTTACCTATGGAGATCGATCTGCGGTTCTTCGCGACCTTTCGGGACGCCGTCGGCGAGAAAGAACGCACGCGCAACTTCGAGAGGGACGCGACGATCGGCGACCTCCTCCGGGGGCTGGAGGACGACTACGACGGCCTGGAGGGACAGTTGCTCGCCGACGGTGCGATCCGAGACCAGTTGAGCGTACTGAAAAACGGGAGGGACGTGATCCACATGGAGGGAGCGGAGACCGAACTCCAGGACGGCGACGTGGTGTCGGTGTTCCCGCCTGTCGCCGGCGGGAGCCATCGCCAGTGACGGGGGAGGCCGACGAGCACGATCCCGCTCGAGGGCGACGGGGTACGTGTCGCGCTCGAAGTGCTCGCTAACCGGGCCGAACTGAGTGACCGACTCGAGCCCGGGCCGGGCTCTCCGTCCCGTCGGGTACGATCGTGATCGCATCGGTCCGGCTGGTGGTCGACGGGCTGTCGTTCTGACCGCGGGCATAGATCGCGTGGCGAACGAATTTACTCTCGGGGACCCAACCCCAGGTATGACGACGCGTGTCGAGCGTTCGTTCCGAGGGATTTCCGAGCGGCTCGTGGTGCGGTACCTGACGAACTTGGGTGGCAAGCGAGTGGCCGAAGATACGGTCGAAGACGAAGACGGCGAGTGGAAGGCGACCTTCTCGAGCGACACCGTCGAGATCGGCCCCTCGCTGACCTTGACCGAGATCACGATCGTCTTCGAAGGGGAAAAAGAACCGCTCGAGTCGTTGATCGACGACTTCGCCCGGAAAGCGATGCGAGCGGGTGGGTAAGATGACCGGCGAGCCGATCGAGGGGCAGGTCCTCTTGCTCACCGCAGCGAAAGCGAGCGTCCCGGCGACGCGACTGCCGGAGCTGGTAGAGCGAGCACAGGCCCACCTCGCTGACGAACTCGAGCGATATCGTCGCGAGTACGAACGGGTGTACGTCGACGACGCTACCGACCACGACGACGAGACTGACCGGCTCGAGTCGTTTCTGGTCGATTGGGGCCACTGGGAAACGGTCGGCGAAACGGTTGGCTTCGACGAGCGCGAGCTGTCGGCGGTCAGGCGTGCCCACGAGGAACAACTGCTCCGAATCGGGCGACGGATCGACCGCGAGGAGGAGTTCGAAACGGCCCTCGAGATCCGTGAACCGGTGCTCATCGGAATCGAGGGCGGCGCAACCGACGACCGCGAACCATGGACCTGAAAGCGATGAGCCAATCGATCGGGTCCCGGCGAGCGTCCGTCCGTTTTCGAACCGACCGGACGCCTCGAGTCCCCAGCCGACGGCGCGAGGGCAGGTCAAAACTATAAAGATCGTGTTGTGCCATTGGGAGAGCACTGAGACGATGGCCATCGATCAAGAGACCGAAATGACCGACGCGGAGATCGACGACTTTCTTAGTCGGCACGAGACCGGCATCCTCTCCCTCGCGCGCGATAACGATCCTTACGCTATCCCGATCTCGTACGGATACGACGAGGAGAACCAGGAGTTCTACATGCGACTCGTCTCGACGCCCGAAAGTGAAAAGCGGGAGTTCCTCGATTCGACACCGGACAGCCGGCTCGTCATCTACGACGAGTCCCAGGAGACGTACCGGAGCGTAATCGCCAAAGGGACGCTCGAAAACATCCCGCCAGCGGAGCTGACACCCGACCAGATCGCACAGTACGGCGACGCGAAACGGCCGCTGTTCGAAATCTGGGCACAGTCGAAAAACGAACTGAACATCGAACTCTACCGATTGGCTCCCGAAACCCTCGAGGGACGTCGGACGGTCGTCGATCGCGAGGAGTAGTCGAGGGTCGACTCGACGGGGATGGGATTCGACCGATCCGAGTTACGACCAGTCAGGGTGAAAACCGGAAAACAGAGGGCAGTAACCTCCGGGCAATGTCTCCACAAAGGATCAGTCCGAACGCGACGTGCGAGGCAGAAATCGAACTGCGAGGCCGAGAACGGTTGGAGTCGCGATTCTCGAGTGGCGGTGGCCGGACTAGCTCGGCTGCTGTTTGCCGGCGAAGTCCGCCTCGGTGACCGAAGCACCACAGACGGGACAGCCGTGAGTCATGGTGGCATCGCGCATCGACTCGTTGACCTCGATCTCTTGCCCACACTCCGGGCAGGTAAATTCGTATCTGCTCATGTCGGGATTCGTGTTCGTGTTCGCGTCCGCTCTCTCGTCGGTCGGGAGGGACGAAAGTCGCTTCTGTTCGTAGCTGTGCGTCCGATATATATAGGGTTGCGGTTCGGTTCCGGAAAGCAGTAGGTCTCGAAGGGTTCTTGAACCATGAGTTATCGTCCTCCGCCATCGTGGTCGAGAATCGCATCGAGTAGCTTCGTCTGGGCAGCCGCGAGGTGTTCCGTGAACGTCGTGCTCGTGATGTCGAGGGCGTCCGCGACCTCCCCGGCGTTGGCACGCTTCGGGTGCTCGAAGTAGCCCATCTCGTGGGCCGTCTCGAGCACCTCGAGCTGGCGTGCGGTAAGGACACTCCGATCGACGAAGACCAGGTTCTGTTCGGAGTGGTCCTGTTGAGACTGGAGGAGTCGCTGGACGTCGATCGTCTCACACTGCTGTTGCAGTTCGCCGATGATCGCCTGGAGCCCCTGCATGTCGGGCGCGTGGAACGTAAGGTACAGCGCCGATCCCTTCGTGCGGACGTCGACGACGGGACAGTCGAACTCCTCGACGATCTCGCAGGGACAGCCACGGCCGAGCTCCCGGGTGAACCGGTAGACCGAACTCGAGCCGTACGAGAAGATTTCAGTCAGTTCGACGTCGTCTGTGTCGTCGTGTTCGCTCTCACCGGCCCCGAGTCCCGCCTCGCCGTCCGGGTCCTCGGGCTCGAGGAGGAACTCCTCGCTGACGCGGTCGGGTTCGGTCGGGTTGATACTCTTCGAGACCGAGTGGACGGTCCCGCTAGTGGCGGCGCTCGCGTCGGCGACGACGCAAGACGGCGGCTCGTCGATCTTTATCTCGGCGCGGATCCCCGAGGTCATCTACGGCTATCGATGGGGACCCCGGCCTCGTAAACCCTCGGTCAGCGACCGCCGATACCGGCGAGGACCTATCGACTCGGAAGAACCCCTCCGTGCCGTGAGACACCACGTGACGACCTAATTCGCAGGACTGCTGTAGCCGCCAATTTACCCGACCCCATATAAAGAGCCCTGTATTTATTGGGAGTCATTTGGAGGGGGACTGGTGGATAGTAGAGAGTGAACGATGTCCGCTACGAACCCAACGACGCGAGGATGGCTGACCGAGGAAGAAACCGTAGACACCGACGCCGTGCTCTCGGCGCTGGACGACGACGCCTGCCGGGCCATCCTCGAGGCGACGAGCGAGGAGGCCCTGACCGCGACCGAACTCTCCGAGCAGTGTGACATCCCGACCTCCACGGCCTACCGCAAGGTCGAGAAACTGACCGACGCCGGACTGGTCACAGAGCAGGTTCGAATCAACACCTCCGGCAAGCACGCAACCGAATACCGGACGTGTTTCGACGATGTCGTCGTCTCGCTCGCCGACGGCGGCGTCGAACTCGAGTTGACGAACGGCGAACGGCAGTCCGGAGCGGCTGCGCCAGTGGCCGGCGATTGATCGAACGACGTGCCGACACCGACTGGTCGAGCCGCGCTGTCGACCGAGCCGAACGACACACCGGCACTGCTCGGGGACCGTCGTAGCGGATATCTCGAGCGTTTCCGGTGGGTGGTCTCTCGTTTTGGATCGCGTTTCTGTGTCCGTCCTCGGTGACCTCGGATATCCACGTCGTTCGCGGTCGATCCGCTTTCGGTGGCGAACGACAGAGCCGTCGTACTGCCGCTGCTATTTTTGGCCAAACCCCGAAGCGATCGCACCGGGACAGCGGTACAGCACTCCGTCTCACTCGTTCGAGCCGTCCGACCGCCCGGAGCCAGGCCCCTCGAGCACCCGTTCGCCGACGCTGGCGAAGTACCGCCGGAACACGGCGTAGCCGATCGAGACCAACAGCATCACGACGACGATCGTCCGGACCGCCCCCTCGAAAACGAAAAGTGCCGGTATCGCCAGGACGGCACTGAGCGCGAGATCGCCGGGCGACCCATCGTAGGCAACCCACCGGCGCGGCTCGAGCCAGCGGCCGTGGTAGTGGCTATAGACGGCTCGTCGGGCTCGTCTCTCCCAGGGCCGCGCGGAGAGTCCGCCACCGAGGTGATCCGACAGTGCGTGAGCGCCAGCCCCCAGAAGGAAGACTGCAGCGGCGACGGTCGCCGTCGTCGGGACGAGGACGGCGAGGACTGCCACAGGAACGGCGAAGACCCAGTAGTAGACGGGAAAATGCAGCGTCTTCCGGTGGGTGGCACAGACATCGAAATCCGGAAACAGTCCCCCGAGGATCGCTGCGATCGCTACTGTGCCGGCGTCTACCGGTGCGACGACCGCGACGGCCGCGGCGAAAACGAGCCCCACGAACGCGTGGGTCGTGGCCATCATACGACGCAGATTGGAACGACGCGGGTATAGCTATTGTGTCATCGCGTTCCCGGCACGAGGGCCGTACTGATCTCGCTTTCGACCGAAAAAGAATCCACGAAATCGTCGCCGAACGGACGGGCGAGCGTGAGGGTCCGACGGCCGTCAGTCGTCGCTGGGTGCTGTTGCACCGCCTTCGCTACTGACGCCCGTTCCGGGACCGATCTCGATACCGAGTTCGTCGAGTTTCTCGTCCGGCACGACGCCGTCGACCCAGCCGCGGTAGTCGTAGTACTCCGCTTTCATCTCCTCGAGTTCGCAGTACTCGCCTTCGCTTGCGCCCTGGCCGGGGACGCCGTCTTCGAGGAACCGCTCGGGCAGCGAGTCGTCGTCACCGTCGAAGCCGACGAGGTTGTTGTAGTACCGCTCGAGGTTGTAGACCCGTTCGCCGGCCTCCATCAGTTCTTCTTCGGTGACGTCACGTCCCGTCATGCCGTTGTACTGCATGACGTACTCCTCGATGCCTTCCGCGAAGGCGTTGAACTTGCAGATGTCGAAGGAGTCGCTGATGGCGTGGAGGTCCTGGAACTCCGCGGTCAGTTCGCCTTTGCCTTCCCACGCGTAGGGATCGACTTTCTCCGGCACGCCGAGAATCTCGGCAGCGGGCGTGTACCCTCGCAGGTGACACGCACCGCGGTTCGAGGTGGCGTAGCCGATCCCCATACCCTTCATACAGCGCGGGTCGTAGGCGGCGATCGTCTGACCCTTGACCGCGAGGGAGTTGTCGTGGGCTCCGACCTCGTCTGCGATGCGGCGAGCGCCTCTCGCCAGCAGGTCGGCGAGTTCGCCGTCCCGATGGGCGATCTTCTCGATCATCTCGATCATCGTTTCGGTGTCGCCCCAGTCGAGCCCGTCCTCGAGTTTGCCCTCCTCGGTCATCTCCATGGCCATCGCCATCATATTGCCCGTGTCGATGGTATCGAGGCCCATGTCGTTACAGCGGTCGAGCATTACCGCGATGTCGTCGCGTTCGGTGTGACCGGAGTTCGGCCCGAGGGCGTACGCCGACTCGAACTCGTAGGATTCCGTCCGAACGTTCATCTCCTCGCCCTTGTGCATCGCCTGTACCTCGACTTCCTTCTTGCAGGCAACCGGACAGGAGTGACAGGTCGGCTCGTCGACGAGGATGTTCTCGCGGACGTTCTCGCCGCTGACTCGTTCGGAATCAAATTCGTCGTCGGCGAATCCGTCCTCGCGGGCGTCCCGCGTCGAGGTGTACTTTCCGTTCCTCGTGGGGAGGCCGGACATCTCCTCGGTGATGTTCATCAGGACGTTCGTCCCGAACTGCGAGAGTCCGCCCTCGTTGGGCGCGGTGACGTCGGACTCCTGGATAGCCTGCATCGCCTGCTGGTGGCCCTCCTTGAACGTCTCCGGAGCGGCCGGCTGGGGCATCTTCGTGCTCGATTTGACGACGACTGCCTTGAGGTTCTTCGAGCCCATCACACAGCCCGTACCACCCCGGCCGGAGGCACGGTCGTCCTCGTTCATGATACAGGCGTAGCGTACCTCGTTTTCGCCGCCAGGCCCGATCCCCATGATGCTCAGGTTCTTTCCGTAGGACCCCTCGACTTCCTCTTCGAGAGTATCACGGGTCTCGTGGAACCCTTTCCCCCAAACGTGGGAGGCATCCCGGAGTTCGACGTCGCCGTCCTCGACGACCGCGTAGACGGGGTCGTCTGCTTCACCCTCGAACAGCAGGCCGTCGAAGCCGGCCCACTTCAGGCGCGCGCCGGACCAGCCGCCGTGGTGGCTGTCGGTAACCGTACCCGTAAGCGGCGACTTCGTACAGACCGCGATCCGACCGCTCATGGTCACCTGCGTCCCCGACAGCGGCCCGTTCATAAACGCGAGCAGATTATCCGGTCCGAGCGGGTCCACGTCCGGTCCCTGTTCGAACACGTACTTGACGCCGAGCCCCCGGGCCCCGATGTACTTCTTTGCGTCCTCCTCGTCGATCGACTCGTAAGCAACCGCTTCCTCGGAGAGGTCGACGCGAGCGACCCTGTCCTGAAAACCGCCGAGTTCTGTCATAGTAACGCCTCTCCGTTACCTTCGGTCTCCAGAGTGTTATGAATTGCCAACGCAGAGTAACCGGTTTCGGTTCCCCCACCGAACGGAAGATTCCGGTGACGATTCGCGATTCGGACCGGCGAAAAGGTGGTAATTGCTGCCATTTCGTAACTGGTCGCGAACGAGTCGAGTAGCTGGCGACGGACCGACTCGACCAGGGGAAAAAGGACCGTCGGGCTCGTTTCCCCCGCAACTGCAGCTACAACAGGAGCGCCACGATCGCAAGCACGATGAAGACCAGCACGAAGATGCGTGCGACCTCCATCGAGATACCGGCGACTTCGCGGGCCCCGACCGCCGCCGCGATGATCGCGAGAACGAAGAACACGATCGCCCAGTACAGAAACTCGCCGCCGGCCTGGAGCGGTACCTGCGCTGCGTGCTCGAGCATACCCCCGGCTATCACGACCCGTGGTATAAACGCCTGGTACGGTTCGAACGCTAAGGAGAGTCTACAGGCCGGTAACGACGGATTCAGCGGTCGGGCCGTT
The DNA here is from genome assembly GCF_000337895.1 of Halobiforma nitratireducens JCM 10879. Lineage (GTDB taxonomy): Archaea > Halobacteriota > Halobacteria > Halobacteriales > Natrialbaceae > Natronobacterium > Natronobacterium nitratireducens. The sequence continues at coordinate 36,578 of NZ_AOMA01000167.1, read as the reverse complement.
CGGACCGTTCGTCGCCGAAGAAGGCCCGACAGAGTTTCCCTTCGGCCGTCCGCAAGTGTTCGTGGAAGGTTGGTCGCGAGACGTCCATCGACTCCGCTAACTCCTCGCCGGTGGTCGGCCGAGGCCACTCGAAGTAGCCACCGAGGTATGCCCGTTGTAACGCGGCGAACTGGCGATCCGTGAGGTCACTCTCGAGGCGGTCGGCGAACTCCTGTCGCGTTTCGCCGCTCCGATCTTGCTGCTGGAACGAGCGGACGTCCGTTCGTTCGTAGCGGTCTTCGACAGCTTCGACGACCGAGCGAACGTTCGCCGACCGGGGAATCTCCAGGGTCAGGCTCGTTCGCCCGTCTTCGGCTTCGATGGATCGGATTCTGGCACCCCGTTCCGAGAGCCAGGCGACCGGATCGTCGCCGCCCGAGAGTTCGATCAGGCAACCGTCGTCCCGCTCGACGACGACCCGACAGTCGAGGTCGGGAGTGTCGCGGGCCTCGGCCGCCTCGGTGATCGCGTCCGGATCGCCCGCGACGGAAAACAGCGACGCAGTCCCTGAATCGGCACCCGACCGATGGACCGACCGTCGGTACTCGAGCCGGCAGCCGGCGTCGGCCGAAAGCGCGGCCGGCGCGATAGCGTCGTCTTCGACCTCGAGTTCGACGGCGACGACGGCGTCGGTCTCGAGCACCCGGCTGGTCTCGCGGGCGTTGACGCCGCTTGCGATGGCCCGTGCGAGCGCCGAGAGGACGACGGACTCGCGATCGTCGATCTCACGGTAATCGTCGGTGCAGACGGTCAACACGCCGTACTCGATGTCGTTGTAAAACAGCGGGAACGCGGCGTGTGTGGTCCCATCGATAGTGTCGACGGCGACGGCTTCGTTCGGGAGCGTGTCCGCAGCCGGGTGATCGGCCTCGATCGGTACCGAATCCGGGTCGACGCCCGCGCTCGTACGCACCTCGACCGTCCCGGTGGCAGGGTTTCGCTCGCCGATCCAGGCCCCCTCGTAAGCGTCCTCCGAGGCGATCCGATCGCAGACCGACTCCTTGAGTTCGGTCCGGCTCGTCGATCCGGCGACGGCGGCCGTAACGTCCTGGACGAGACCCTCGACGCGGTCGAGGATATACTCGAGTTCCTCTGTCCGGTGCTCGAGTTCGAGTTCGGCTTCCTTCCGTGCGGTGATGTCGTTCTGGAAGCCGACGTAGTTGGTGACCTCGCCCGCGTCGTTCCGAACGGGTGCGATCGTCACCTCGTTCCAGAACTCGGTGCCGTCTTTCCGGTAGTTCTTGATCTCGACGGTAACGGGATAGTCCTCGTCGATCGCGGCTGCCATCTCGGCAATCGCCTCCTCACTCGAGTCTTCCCCCTGCAAGAGCCGGCAGTTGCGCCCGACGACATCGTCGTAGCTGTAGCCGGTCATCTCCTCGTAGGCGTCGTTGACGTAGACGAGCGGGTTGTCCTCGCGGTCGGGATCGGAGATCGTGATGCCGACCGGCGCTTCGTTTATCGCCCGCTCTTTGACGACCCGGTCGCTCTCCGTCGACGTCGCGCTTTCGTCGGGTCGGTAGACGATCGTCGCCGCGTCGGCGTCTCGGTGGACCCGCGCGACGTACCCCGCCTCCTCGAGTTCGACCCGCCGAGCGGTCCCGACGGTCGTCTCGTCGATCGCCGCCTCGAGTCGGGGCCAGCCCGCCAGCACGTCGCTGGGGGTCACGTCGCCCTCGGTCACCTGTCCCTCTCGAATTCCGAACGCCGACCGAGCCGCACCGTTCGCGTAGCTGATCCGGCCGTCGGCAACGGCCACGACGGGATCGACGAGGTGTTCGAGCGCAGCCGACGCTGGCGACTGCGGTGCCTCGCCAGCGCCTGGCTCCGCGTCGGCATTACTCATATGCCTCCATAGGTAGGCCGCGATCAATAACTGTGGGGGTGTCCGTCTCCGACCCAGAATGTTATTATGCTCCACGTTGTGTGGTAACATATGTCTACCCACCGCTCGCCGTTCGACCGACTCCGCCAGAAGTACGACAGGTCCGATTCCGAGTGTCGACAGTGCGGGTATCACGACACCGACGATGGGTGGGACGTTACGACATCGGGAGACAGAATCCACTACCAGTTCGTCTGTCCGGTCTGTGATGCGGTTGAAACCCGGGAGCTGCGCCTGGAGTAGCCGGCTCGTTGTCGCCGAAGAGAAACGAGGCCTGGCGTGCCAGTCGTCCCGGGATTGATCGGTCCTGTTCGCATCGAAACAGCTACAGGGTATCGGTAACGCGTATCGAACAGTTACCGTGACGGAACAGTATCGATCACACCTTTCCCGTGCAACGGTGATCGCTATCGTCGGTATCGGCGTCGTTTTCGTCGCTGGTGTGATGCTCGATGGGGGTGTCGTCTTCGTCGTCGACGCACTGTTCGTCCTCGCCATCGGCTGCTTCGCGCTCGCCGTTTTGCTGACCCGCCCCTCGGTTTCTCGCCGCCGGGCTATCGACGATGCAACCGACGAGCACGAGTCTACCGGCCAAGACGGTCGCTCCGGCGCTCGTGACCCCGCCGTGCAGTTCCGTACAGGTATTCGACTGGCGCTCGTCGCGACGGCATTTCTCGCCGTGTCGTTCGGCCTCGACTATACTGTCGTCTGATTCCGTCTCCGAGTCTCGTGTGAACCGTCGTCCGACGCTGTGAGGTATCTCGAATATCGCCTGGCTATAGTACTCACTGTCCGCCATCAGTTGCCTGGTCAACCAACAATTCTCAGCCATGCGTCGTATAGTGTGAGACTCTACAATAATGACCCCGATTATTGGATTAGTGCTTGATTTCCAATAGATATACAACAACTATTGAAGTGATGGAAAACTTTATACTATCTTAATCTAACCATTTGCTGTGCCATCAAGAGACACGACAGACGGTGTCAATAGGCGAACGGTGCTGAAATCGACCGCAGTCGGTGGGGTTGCGTTCTTGGCCGGGTGCTCCGAGGGGGATGCCCCGGCAGCGGACGACGGCGCTAACGGCGGATCGGGCGACGGGGACTCGAGACACTGGATTGGTGCCCAGGGGAGCGAAGCCCCGAACTACAACGTGTTCCGTATCACCGACGTGACCTCGTCGAATCGGGTCTCCCGAGTGATGGATCCCGCGTACACGATCGACGAAGACGGGGAGATCGTCTACCGACTCGTCCGTGATATCGAGGTCGGTGACGACTTTACGGAGTTTACGTTCACGCTGACCGAGTACGGCGAGTGGAGCGACCCGTACGGACAGATGACTGCGGAGGACTGGGTGTACTCCATCACCGAGATCATCCAGGGCGAAGACAACTGGGCGACAGTCTCCATGGACGACGACTTCCGGATGGGGGTCGACGCGGTTCCGGACGGCTTCGAGGCCGCCGACGAAGACGGCGACGAAGCGTGGTTCAACGTCGAGGAAACCGGAGAGTTCGAGTTCACCATCGAGACCCCGGAGCCGTACCCGTCGTTCCTCGAGGAACCGATCATCTGGGGCTTCCAGGAAGTCGTGCCCAGGGAACTGGCCGAGCCGTACGTCGAAGACCGCGACGGCGACGGCCTGAACGAAGACGACGAGATCCAGGACCTCGCGTACACCGGTAACCTCGGCGCGTTCACGCCCGAAGTCCTCGAGACGGAGGCCCGGATGTACGCGCCGCGAAACGACGACTACTACCTGCGCAACTACGACGGCCACGAGGACTCGCCGCATATGGACGAGTGGACCTACCAGGTCATGCGCGAGGAGGCGACTCGCCTGTCGGCGATCCAGTCAGGTGAGATCACCAATACCGATATTCCAGCACGTCGTGCCGAGGAATTCGAGGGGATGGACGACGTCCAGGTCATCGGGACGCCGACCGTCTACTGCCAGAGCATGTTCTACAACATGCGAAGCGACGGCTGGGACGCGCTCAACACCACCGAGGTGCGGCAGGCGCTGACGATGGCCGTCGACAGACAGTCGATCGTCGACAACATCCAGCACGGCTACGGAACGGTCGCCCACACCCTCCAGCCCGAGTACTCCGAGTTCTACGACGATTCACAGGTCGTCCAGTGGGAGTACGACCCCGACGGCGCTCGAGAGCGACTCGAGCAACACCTTCCCAGCCCCTACGGCTACTCGGACGGTCGCGTCGTCGACGGCGACGGGGAGGAGGTCGTCCTCGATTTCGTCTTCTCCGACTCGGCCGAAGCGACCGAACTCACGGCACGATACATCCAGGACGAATTCGACGAGAACCTCGGACTCGCAGTGGAACTCGAGCCCGTGCCCTGGAACTCGATGTTAAACGAGTTCTTCTACACCGCACCGGCGGACGCACGGGACTGGGACCTGATGGCCGGTATCGGGCGCAACTCGTATCCGCGAGCACCCGAGGCGACCGAGAGCTACTGGCGTGCGACCGACGAGCCCTGGGACACCGCCAACGCGTATGGCTACGACGACCCACAGGGTATTGCCGACATTCTCACGGAATCCGCACAGGAGACCGACCCCGAAGCGCGACAGGAGAATCTCGCGGAAGTCTACGGTATTCTCAGCGAAGAACAGCCGTGGAACTTCCTCTACTTCCCGGAGGACCTCAACGGCTACCGTGCCCACGTCGAGCCGACGGAGGACCCGAGTATCTCCTGGGGGTACGACATCCACCGCTGGGAGATCGAATCCGAGCAGTAACGCCGGTTCACCTGCGAACTGCAGCCGTTGGCCCCGTGTTGACGGGGGCTTTCGATATCAATATCCAATGTACACCGACCGACACGGACAATGAAAGCGTACATCGCAAAGCGGATCGCGTGGACCTTCTTCGCGACCTGGGTCACGCTGACGATCACGTTCCTGCTGCTCGATTTCTCGCCGATCTCGGCGGCCGGTGCCGAGTTCGTCGATCAGCAAGTCCAGCAGGGGATGGACGCCGACGAAGCGCGAGAACTGTATCAAGAACAACTCGGACACGGCGACACCGCCTGGGAACGTTACACCAACTTCATGGTCGGACTGGCGACGTTCGACTGGGGTTGGTCGTCGATGTACAGCCAGCCGGTCGTCGATGTCATCGCAAACTCCTGGATTTACTCGTTCCAGTATGTCTTCCCGGCGACTGTACTGTCGGTGATACTCGGGTTCGCGATCGGCCTTTACTCGGCGACTCACCAGTACACGAAAGAAGACTACGCAGCCACGCTGTTTGCGTTCACCGGAATCAGCCTGCCGAACTTCTGGTTCGCGATCATGCTCATCCTCATCTTCGCCACCATGCTCGGCTGGCTGCCGACGTACTACTCGACGGACGTCGCGTTGCTCTCGCTCGAGAACGCAAAGCAGTTGATACTGCCAGTGATCGTGCTGTCGACGGCAGCGATCGCCTCGGAGATGCGGTACGCTCGAGCCGAGTCACTGGAGTACGTCCACGCGGAGTTCGTCAAGACGGCGCGAGCGAAAGGGCTCTCGGAGAACCAGGTTACTATCCGCCACATCTTCCGGCCGGCGATGGTGCCGTTGATCACGATCCTCGTCGGCGACATCCTCGGACTGCTGTTCGCCGGCGGGTACGTCATCGAAGTGATCTTCCAGATTCCCGGACTCGGCCTCGTCAGTTACGAAGCCATCATCCAGCAAGATACGCCGCTCGTGCTGGCGACGGTGTTGATCCCGGTGTTCATCGCGATCATCGGCAACCTCGTCCAGGACATCTGTTACACTATCCTCGATCCGCGAATCGACTTCGGTGATCGCTAATGAGTACTGAGACACACACTGACGGGACACGCGACGGTCACGACGAGATCACGTTCGAAGACGTCGACTGGGAAGAGTTCGACGGCGGCCTCGAGTGGACGCGAACGCGGGTCGCGGCCTATCTGACCATGGGCGGAATCGCCCTCGCGTGGCTTCTCGACTCCCTGTACGGGAGCCGACGCGACCCGCTCGTCGACTACCAGTTCGGTCCGGTCGAGTTCGCTCCGAACCCCGGCAACGTCGAGTGGCTGTTCACGCTGACCCTCGCGGTGCTGTTTTTCTACTGCCTCGTGCCGCTGTACCAGAACCCCCGGCGGACGAAACACTACTGGAAGGAGTTCAAGAAGAACAAAGCCGCCGTCGCGAGTCTGGTCTTCCTCGTGTTCATCTTCCTCGTCGCCGTGTTCGGTCCGTTCATCGTCGGACGGCCGGAACTGGACCTCGCGAACGCCTACCAGCCGCCCGTGTTCTACAGCTACGTTCCCGGACTCGAGGGTGGGACGTGGGAGCACCCGTTCGGCACCATGCAGTCGGGGGAAGACATCCTCCAGACCGTCGTCATCGGTGCTCGGGTGAGTATGATGGTCGGGCTCATCGGCTGTCTGATGATCGTCGTGCTGGCCAGTGCCGTCGGGACGACCGCCGCGTACTTCGGTGGACTGGTCGACGAGGTGCTGATGCGGTTCGTCGACATCATGCTGACGTTCCCGACGTTCTTCCTCATCCTGTTCGTCGTCTACCTCTACGGTGGCGACCTGTTCACGATCATCCTCATCCTGGGGCTGACGACGTGGACCGCGACCTCGCGGCTGGTCCGTTCGGAGGCGCTCCAGCGCAACGAAGAGCAGTACATCGACGCCGCGAAGAACGTCGGCGCGAGCGAACGCTGGATCATCACGCGCCATCTCGTGCCGAACGTCTCGAACACGATCATTACTGCGGCGACGCTGGCGATTCCGTCGCTGATCCTCTACGAAGCGGTGTTGGCGTTCCTCGGCTTCGGCGACCCGAACGTCTGGTCGTGGGGCCGCGTGATCTCCGAAGGCCGCGGCGATCTGCAAAACGCCTGGTGGATCGCGACGATCCCCGGCGTGTTCCTGTTCCTGACCGTACTGGCGTTCAACTTCCTCGGCGACGCGTTGCGAGACGCGCTCGATCCACGACACGAATGACGATGACTGACGACCCACTCCTCTCGATCCGAAACTTGCAAACGTACTTCCACACCGACGACGGCGTCGTCAAAGCGGTCGACGGCGTCAGCTTCGACGTCGACCGCGGAGAGACCGTCTGTATCGTCGGTGAAAGCGGTTCTGGAAAGTCCGTCACGAGCGAATCGATAACGCAACTGATCCCGATCCCACCGGGGGAGATCGTCGGTGGCGAGGTGTACTTCGACGGTGAAGACGTGACCGAGCTGTCCACGGGCGAACTGCAGGAACTGCGTGGAGGCCGCATCGGCCACGTGTTTCAGAACCCGCAGGGTGCCCTCAACCCGGTCTACACCGTCGGCTACCAGATTCGCGAGGCGATCGACGCCCACCACGACCTCTCGAAGGCCGAGGCCCGCCAGCGTGCGATCCGGCTGCTCGAGGACGTCGGTATTCCGGAGGCGGCGACGCGGATCGACGACTACCCCCACGAGTTCTCGGGAGGAATGAAACAACGCGTCGTCATCGCGATCGCGCTCGCGTGCGAGCCCGACCTGTTGATCGCCGACGAGCCGACGACCGCCCTGGACGTGACGATCGAGGCTCAAATCCTCGATCTCCTGCGAGACCTCCAGGACGAGTACGACATGAGTATCGTCTTCATCACCCACGATCTCGGCGTCGTCGCCGAAATCGCCGACCGCGTCGTCGTCATGTACGCCGGAAAGGTGATGGAAACCGGCTCCGTCGAGGACATCTTCGAGAACTCCGCACATCCGTACACGGAGGCGTTGCTCGAGTGTCTGCCAGGCCAATCGAACCTCGAGCCGATCCCGGGGACCCTCCCGAGCGCGACCGATCCGCCGGACGGCTGTCGGTTCCACGACCGATGTGAGTACGCGACCGAGGAGTGTCGTGTCGGTGACCAGCCGGCCCTCTCCGAGATCGAGGACGGGCATGGGGTATCCTGCGTCCACTGGCAGAGGGGCAGCGACGGGCTCCCCGAACCGACCGACGTGCGGGGACCGGTACGATCGACCGGAGGTGAACGATGAGTACCCAGCGAACCTTACTCGAGGTCCGCGACCTCGAGAAGCACTTCTCGATGACCAGAGGCGTTTTGAAAGACGAGATCGGCCGCGTGAAAGCCGTCGACGGGATCTCCTTCGAAATCGCGGAGGGAGAGACGTTCGGCATCGTCGGCGAGTCCGGCTGTGGCAAGTCCACGGCAGCCCGGACCATCCTGCGTCTCGAGGACCCGACGGACGGAACCGTCCGGTTCGACGGCCAGGACATTACCGAGTACGACAGTACCGAGTTGAAACGGTTCCGACGGGAGGCCCAGATGATCTTCCAGGACCCGGACTCGAGTTTCGATCCCCGGATGAGCGTCGGCGAATCGCTTGCCGAGCCGCTGATCGTCCACGGGATGACCGATCGGGAGCGTCGCCGAAGTATCATCGAGAAGCTGCTCGTCCGGGTCGGACTACAGGCCGACGACATCGACCGTTACCCACACGAGTTCTCCGGTGGGCAGAAACAGCGGATCGGACTCGCCAGGGCACTGGTGTTGAATCCACGGCTGCTCGTCGCCGACGAGCCGGTCAGTGCGCTCGACGTCTCGGTACAGGCGGAAATCCTCGAGCTGATGGAGGATCTACAAGACGAATTCGGGCTGAGTATCCTGCTTATCAGTCATAACCTCGGCGTCGTTCGCCACATCTGCGACCGCGTCGGTGTCATGTACCTCGGCGAACTCGTCGAAGTCGGGCCGACGGAGGAGCTGTTCTCGGACCCGGAGCACCCGTACACCCGCGCGCTGATCTCGGCGATTCCCTCGGCGGACCTCTCGGATCGGGGCGACCGAGTCAGGCTGAAAGGTGACGTTCCAGACCCGTCTGATCCACCCCGTGGCTGTCGGTTCCACACGCGCTGTCCCGAGGTCGTTCCACCCGAAGGGTACGACCTCGAGCAACGGACCTGGCGATCCCTCCTCGATTTCACCCAGCGGGTCGAAGAGGGGATGGACCTCGAGGCGGTGTACGATCTGTTGCATCCGGAAGAAGCACTCGAGGACCGTGATGTCCCGGAGCGGCTCCCGACCAGCGACGTCGAGGCCGCGCTCCGCTCCGAGTACGACCTCGCCGACGATATCGGCGACCCCGACGCCGACGCGGTTTTCGAACGTGCCGTCGAACGGCTCGCTTCGGGCGATCCGGAGGATGCACGGGAGACGCTCGCCTCGGAGTTTACGACGGTCTGTCGGCGGGCGACGCCCGAACTCGAGCGAGTCGGACCCGACCACCGGACTGCCTGTCACCTGGCCGACGGTCACCAACAACTCGACGGCCGGCCGGCGGACACCGACGGTCCGGAAGCGGATCGGCTGGATCGGCCCGCGGAGTGATCGCGGCCCGGACCGCACAGACGAAGGCGCTTTAGGCGTTCGGGCCCCTTGCCTCGATAATGAGTCAACCCACGCCCGAAGTCTACGAGCAGGGCAAGGGCATGGACGCCCACAACCAGGTCATGCGCGAGATTCGCTCGCGCAAGGAGGCAAGCTACGATCCCCACGAGCCGACCCGCGTCTGGCTCGACGAGGACAACACGCCCGATGGCGTCAAAGAGAGCCTGACGATCATCCTCAATACCGGCGGCTGTCGCTGGGCCCGCGCTGGCGGCTGTACGATGTGTGGGTACGTCGCCGAGAGCGTCGACGGCGGCAGCGTCTCCCACGAGGCCCTGATGGACCAGATCGACGTCTGTCTCGAGCACGAGGCCGAAAACGCCGACGACCCCGCGGCTCTCATCAAGATATACACCTCCGGCTCGTTCCTCGACGAGCGCGAGGTCGGAGCGGAGACCCGCAAGGCGATCGCCGAGACGTTCGCGGACCGCGAACGGATGGTCATCGAATCGCTGCCGGATTTCGTCGACCGCGAGAAGATCGAGGACTTCACCCAGCACGGCGTCGACACCGACATCGCGATCGGCCTCGAGACCGCGACCGACCGCGTGCGCCACGACTGTGTGAACAAGTATTTCGACTTCGCGGACTTCGAGGACGCCTGTGCCGAGGCTGTAACGGCAGATGCGGCGGCCGACGACGCCGACGCCGGAATCAAGGCCTATCTCCTGATGAAGCCACCCTTCCTCACCGAGTCCGAGGCCGTCGAAGACATGATCTCCTCGATCGAACGCTGTGCCGACGTCGAGGGCTGTCACACCGTCTCGATGAACCCCTGTAACGTCCAGCGCTACACGATGATCGACGACCTCTACTTCGACGACGGCTATCGCCCGCCGTGGATGTGGTCGATCGCCCACGTCTTAGAGGAGACGGCCGACATCGACGCCATCGTCGTCTCTGACCCAGTCGGTCACGGCTCCGACCGCGGACCACACAACTGTGGGGAGTGTGACGACCTCGTCCAGAAAGCGATCAAGGACTTCGATCTGCGCCAGGACCCGTCGGTCTTCGAGCAGGTTTCCTGTGAGTGTGAACTCACGTGGGAGACGGTTATGGAGCGCGAGCGGAGTTTCAACCAGCCGCTGACGCGGTGAGGTGGTCGAAACCGAACGGCGAACCCGTCGACTACTCCTCGTCCTCGAGTCGGAGTGTCCCGGCCTCACCCGAGAGGTCACTCGCCGGTTCGTGATCTCGGTCGGCTCGTGGCAGTTCGATCCGAACGATCGTCCCGCCCGCATCGCGGTCCTCGAACGAGAGCCGACCGCCGGAGTGGGTCACGACCCAGTTGACGAGCCAGAGACCGAGCCCGCTGGCGTGTCGAAGCTGTGTGATTTCTCGGTCCTCCTGTAACAGCTCCCGTTCTTCGGTCGGGATACCAGGGCCATCGTCGGCGATCGAGACTCGGACCATCTCGTCGTCGGGTGCGTCGGTGACGGTCACGTCGACCGATGGATGCTCCCCGTCGTTGTGTTCGACCGCGTTCTCGAGCAACTGGAACAGCGCCGTCTCGAGGAACTCGGTTCCCCTGGCGACACAGCTGTCGGGAAGCGAACTCGACGCATCGGCGGCGGCGTACTCCCGCTCGAGTCGCTCGACTGCGTTGGTGACGAGGTCGACGAGATCGACGACGTTCGTCGTCGTATCGTCGCGATCCAGGGTCCGTTCGACGCCGCGGGTTTTCTCCGCGAGGTCGATGAGTTCGTTTGCACGCTCCTGAATCGTCCGGGCGTATTCCCGGCCCTGAATCTCGAGAGACTCGTCGTGATCGTAGTCGTCGTGCTCGGGTTCGTTCTCGGGCTCGGAACCGGGTCCTGGCCTGGAACCGGAATCAGAACCGGAATCGGTGTCGGTGTCGGTGTCGGTGTCGGTGTCGTCCCCACCCCCCGTGGCTTCGACCTCCTCGAGTTCATCGAGTTTCTCGAGTTCGTCTAACAGGAGCTGTGCACAGCCGTCGATGATGTTCATCCCGTTTCGGAGGTCGTGTCGCAACACCCGGTTGAGAATCTCGACGCGCTTGCGGTGTTGCTTTCGCTCCGTAATATCGGTGTAGACGCCGAACGTTCGCTCGGAGAAGCCGTCGGTTTCCATCGGTGCGATTCGCAGCATGAAATCGCGTAACCCGTCCGCAGTCCGGCGCTTGACTTCTTTTTCGATGGACTCTCCCTGACTCCCGGCCCGATTGATCAGGTTGGCCTCGTCTTCGTGTCCGGTGGGGACGATGTAGTCGTCGATCGACTCCCCGAGCAGCTCCGACTCCTCGTAGCCGAACACTCGTTCGAACGCCGGATTGATAGATTCGACGACAGGGGACGCCTCTTCCTCGACGTATCGGGAGCTGACGACGGCGTCGGGGACGTTCTCGAACAGCGCCGCGAACCGGTCCCGTTCGGTTCGCAGTTCCTCCTCGATGACGAGCCGATCCAACGCGTCGGAAACGTGGGAAAGCAGGAGTTCGGCGAGCTCCTTGTCGTCGTCGGTAAACGCGGCTCGCTCGGTAGACGCCGCCTGGAACACGCCCCGGTCGCCGATCGGAACACTCAGCCCCGCCCGGAACGCTTCCGTCGCCGGTTTCGCTTCGTCGTGATCGGTAACGTCCTCGAGCCGGTAGGTCCGGCCGTCACAATACGTTCTGCCGGCGATTCCCTTGTCTAGCGGAATCCGGGGTTCGTATCTCTCGTCGACTTTCGATGACAGCGCCCTCCTGACCAGCGAATCGTCGTCCTCGTCGGCGAGGTAGATGGCACAGGCGTCGAAGTTCAACACGTCTTCGGCGGCTTCGACCGCGAGGTCACAGATTTCCCCGCGTCCGTCACAGTCGTCGAGCCGAGACGCCACCGAGTGGAGACTCTCTATCTTGGCCTTCTGGTCGATGATCTGTCGTTGCATACGCTTGCGGTCGGTGACATCGCGGACGATCCCGACGGTTCCCGTGGTCGTTCCGGCCGCTGTCCCACGATCGGGATGGAGACTGGGATCGAGATTGGGATCGACGCCCCCACGACCGTCAGCCTCGGAATCGGAATCGCCCTCGACAGTCCTGTGTCCACCCTCGTCGGGTTGCCACAGCGTCGTGTTGATCTCACAGGGGACCAGCTCTCCGCTGGTCGTCTCGAGGGTCGCCTCGTAGGTCGCGATCCCATCGTTGCCGGCCGACGAGAGGGCACGGACCCGCTTTCGACGCCTCGAAGCACTTTCGTCCGTGAGAATCGTCGAAACGTGGTCGCCGAGAAGCTCGTCGCGGTCGTGACCGGTCAGGTCCGCAAGCCGGTCGTTGACCGTAACGAACCGTCCCTCCTCGTCGAGCGCGTACACGCCGTCGCCGACCGCTTCGACGATCGTTTCCGCCCGTGCGAGTTCCCGGTTCCGGATCGTGCGATCGAGCGCCGCCTCGACGGTGGCGGCGAGCACGCTGACGAGGTGGATGTCGGTCGGATCGAGCCGGTCGGGAACCGTCGAGGCGATCGCCAACAGGCCGTGGTCACCGAGCGGATGGAAGATGGCATCGCCGATCGAGACGTCGACAGCGGAGTCGGGATCGACATCGAAGGCGGTCGCCACCTCCTCGAGTGGGACGTTCTCGAGGACCGTCGGGTTGTCGTTGACGTAGGCAGTCCAGAGCTCGTCTTCGGGAGCGATCGACGCGTCGTCTCCGCCGTGGGCCGCAAGCGCCGATGTGGTCGCCTCGAGTTCGAGACGGTCGGTTTCCCGGTCGTAGAACCGGATCGCGCCGAGGGGTTGCTCGAGGACGGACTCGGTCGCTTCCATCGCGATCGTCGCGATATCGCCGGCCGATTCGGCGCGGATGAGTTCGTGGCTCGTCTCCTGTAGCGACTCGAGGACGGCGGCTCGCTTGTGCTCGTCGGAGACGTCCCGGGCGTACGAGAGGACGCCAACGACCTCGCCGTCTTCGACGATCGGGATGTTGACCCACTCACAGACGATCGTCGTCCCGTCGGCGCGGCGGTTCCGGTTGAGACGGGTCGAGGGACCACGGCCACATGCTCCCTCGACGAGATCGTTCCAGTACTCGTGGAGGGCCTCGCGCTCCGAAGACGGCACCACGAGTTCGAACGCCGAGCGCCCGAGTGCGTCGGCCGGCCCGTACCCGAACAGGTCGGTCGCCGCGGCGCTCCAGCCAACTGCCTCGAACTCGCGGTTCCACTCGACGACAGCGAGAGGAAGCCCGTCGATGAATCGATGCAACAGGTCGTCTCGCGGTTGTGAGCACTCACTGCCAGCGTCGACGAGGGGTTCGGCTTCGTCGACGCGAGGAGCGGCGTCGTGGTGGGTGTCGTGGTGGGTGTCGGGGTCGGGGTCGAGGTCTGGGTCCGGACTGGTACCCGGATCGAGCACGACGGCGGACTCGAGCGATTCGAAAGCGCGACGCGTCTCCGGCGTCGCCGTCTCGGGTCCGGGACGTGACCGAGAGGAGCCAGCTCCCAGCCCTGATTCGGGGTTCGCGGCCGATGTCGTCGGGAGGTCGTGGCTGCCGTGTGCCGTGTGGGCGGAGGCGGGGGTGGTCTCAGTCCCCCCCTCAGTCCCGGTCCTGGAGGATACTCCGTTCGCCCGCTCATCGAGCACGTCACGGATGCGACGGGAAAGTGTCTCGGTTCCCTGCGCTCGTGGCACGTAGGCGTCGGCCCCCGCAGCGACGATTTCGCCTGCCAGGACCTCGCTCCCGTCGGCCGGAAACGCGACGATCGGAACGTCCGACCGTGCCCTGATCCGTTCACAGAGCTCGACCGGACTCGCGTCGGTAACCGAGCCGACCACCACACAGTCGGCACTCGGCAGAGCCTCGAGGCAGTCGCGCACGTCTGCGACGACGGTCGTCGCCACCTCGCCGTCGCCGCCGTCGACGGCAGGCTCGAACTCGAGTGACTCCAGGGGGGAAGCGTCGGCGTAGACGACGCGAGTTCGACCGGTCATCGTCTCTGTATCGGGGTCTATCTCCTTCTGCTGGGCGAACCCACAGCGGCCGCGTTTCGGACACGAGACCGCGTGAGATCGTTACTTCCGTCGGAGTCGGCTCGGAACCAATATAAGTGTGTTGGCCCCCGAAACGGCGCTGTTCAGATAACGTCGGAAAAACGAGAGGTCAGAATCCGAGGGACCCGTACCAGATTCGGCCGTCTCGCCGGTGTTGGTGTCGACCGTACTCGATCGGCCGATCATAATTGGATAGTAGCCACTGCAAGTCAGTGCGTACCTGATCGCCGGAGAGATCGGCGATCAGTCGGCAAATCGTTGCAGTTGTTACTATAGCTACTCCCAGCAATGCCACCCGGACGGCAGTCACTCGAACGCCCGGAGAACGCCGCGACCGTCCGTTGGGCCGATATCAGGTAACGTTGCGCGTTCTGGGTGGGGCATCATGACCGCCACGGTGTCGCGATCGCCGAGGACGCCCGCGACGGCGTTTTTCGATCCGTTCGGATTCGCGGCGGGGTTCGTCTCGCCGTTCTCGTCGCAGTACCGGAAGAGCACGCGATCATCGTCTTCCAATTTCGCGAGTCGGTCGTCGGGAATCTCGTAGCGACCTTCGCCGTGGGCGATCGGAATCTCGATCACATCGCCCTCCTCGTAGGCGGCCGTCCAGGGGGTGTCGGCTCGCTCGACCCGCAGATAGACGTGCTCGCACTGGAAACGAGCGCTCTCGTTTGTCGTGAACGCGCCGTCCGTTAGCCCCGACTCGCAGCCGATCTGGGCCCCGTTACAGACCCCCAGCACGGGGACCCCCTCGCTCGCTGCCTCGCGGACCGACTCCATGATCGGCGAGCGAGCCGCCATCGCGCCGGCACGGAGATAGTCGCCGTAGGAGAACCCACCTGGCAGGACGATCCCCTCGGTGTCTGCGGGGAGCCCGTCCTCGTGCCAGACGATCTCGGCGTCGATGCCCAGGTGCTCGAGGGCGCGTTTCGCGTCCCGGTCGCAGTTCGAACCGCCGAATCGGACGATCGAAACCGTCACAGTCGCCACCTCCCGGCGTCGCGGTCGACGGCTTCGATCGGCGTGTCAACGCCCGTCATTTACCGTTCGTCGACCTCCACGTCGTAGTCGTGGATGGTCGGGTTCGCCAGCAGCCGTTCGGCCATCTCGTCGGCGCGCTCGCGGGCCGCGTCCGCGGAGTCCGCCTCGAGGTCGATCTCGAACCGATCCGCGGAACGGAGGTCCTCGAGGTCGAAGCCCAGCCGCTCTAGGGCCTGTTTCGTGGTCTCGGCCTCGGGGTCGAGGACGCCGTGTTTGAGTCGAACAGTCACCGTGGCGGTGTAGGCCGTCATTAGCTGATGTCCCGTATTCGTGCTCAAAAACGCTTTCGCCTTGTCTTCGTGATACACGATCGTGGATACTGTGGCGGCAGTCGATAGCGACCGGGCCGACGACGCCACAACCGGCGGCGTTCAGGGGAGCAACCTTCGATCACGGCCCGTGGTCGAGACTCCAGCGGGGCGTTCCGGTCCCTGCTCCGGAACCGACCCAGGCTCGCGTCGTCGAGACGGTGGTCAGTCGGCGGCCAGCCGCGGCCGATCGGCCGAGTCGATCGCCGCCGCGATCCGATCCGCCGCTCGCCGTGCACCGGCGATATTGCCGGCCAGGGGGCCGACGGTGCCGGCCGCCAGCGCACCGGAGACGAACAGCGGACTCGAGTCGCCGTCGGTCCGTCGCCAGGCGAGCGTCGCGTCCGCGAGCACGGGCATCCCGCGATAGCCACGCTCGAGGTCCAGCGTGGCCGCGACGCGATCGACGAACGGATGGTCGAAGACGGGTTCGAATCCGGTCGCCAGCGCGACCTGATCGGCGACACAGCAGCCGCCCCCCTCGAGAAGCAGCCGTACCTGGCCGTCGACGGTGCGGGCCGAACTGATCTCGCCGCGGCGGATCGTAAGCGAGCCGTCTGGGTCGCCGTCGCCAACCGATTCGTCGTCCGCGAGCGCCTCGAGTCGCTCCAGCAACTGCGGTGGAATCGTTCCGTCGTTGCGTGCGTCCCGGAGCACGTCGTCGCGTCGCCGCGATCCCGGCGGATGCCGGTGCAGGTGTGATTCGATGTGGTTCCAGTTTATCCAGCGTGGATCGGCCTCTATCGTCGCCGGCTCGAGGTCGTGACGCGAGCATAGCGTGACCGACTCACGCTCGGCGAGGCAAGTCGCGAGCTGTGCGGCGGTGATCCCGCCGCCGACGACGACGGTCTCGTCGGCCGGTCCGTCGGGATCGAACGAGTCGTCCCAGACGTGTGTGGCGTCCTCGACGTTCCGGGCCCAGTCGGGGCGGCGATAGCGTCCGCCGTGACCGATCGCGAGCACGCAGCGTCGCGTCCGGATCGATCGACCGGTGTCGGTCTCGAGGACGAGACCGCCCCCGGGAGCGTCGGCGTCGCGGATCGACGCGACGGACGCGTGGCGGTGTAGCGACGCGAGGTCGTTACGGTCGATCACGTAGTCGGCGTAGTCGAGGAACAGCGACAGCGACGGTCGTCGCGGGTAGCCGGGCGTAGGCAGCAACTCGTCCTCACGGTCACGGGCCTCCGCGAAGTCCTCGAGTCCGAACGGTTCGGTGCCGACGTGGTGGACGAACGTCGACCGCAGTGCGTCCAGTTCGCAGGCTCGCGCTTTCCGCCGGAACGACGCCAGCAAGCGGTCGTGCGGGTCGACGATCGCGACCTCGTCGTGCTCGAGGGCGGTCTCCTCGAGTACCCGCTGGACCAGGTAGGTGCCGTGGATGCCGCCGCCGACGATGACGCACTCGTACATCGAACCCTGGTACGCCCTGTTGTTACTTTACTCCTTCGAGTTATTAATAGACAACATTGGGAGAGGGTATTTTCACACACACACACTCGGCGAAAAGCGGCGGTAGCCTGCGGAACGGCAACCTCACTTGGGCAGGTATTTTTGTGTTGGTAGTCGAACAGCATCCCATGACAACCCACGGGTCAGGCGGTACTCTCTCGGTGCCTGCAGCTGTCGTCATCGTCGCACTCCTCGCGGCGTTCGTCGCGCTGGCGGTCATCGACTCCAGTCTCGCGATCATCGTAGCGATCTTCGCGTTCGTTTTCGGCGGCGACATCCTGTGGGGTTTCGCATGGGAGACCGACGAACGCGATGGCGGTTCGACGGCCGACGACGCGTCGGACGATCACGAGCCCGAGATCGACGCCCTCGAGCGGTTGCGAACGCGCTACGCCGACGGCGAGCTGACCGACGCCGAGTTCGAACGCCGGCTCGAGATGTTGCTCGAGACGGAGACGATCGCCGACGTCGAGCAATTCCTCGAAGGCAAGAGCGACGACGCTGAGGGGCGACCGACGGCGCAAAGTGACGAACCGCCCGCGGGGGACCGAGACTGGAATCGGGACGACCGAAACCTCGAGCGCTCGTCGGAGTGATTACAGGAGGAGTCGACCGATCCACGCGATCGCCAGCGCGAATCCGATCGCCGCCGCGGCCTGCCGCGCCAACATCTTCGCGACGAACCGTGTCGAGACCTCGCGGGCGACCGTTATCGCCGTCACGAGACAGGGGAAGAGAACACCCGCCAGGTAGACCGCCACGAGGACCTGGACCGGCGACAGCGTCGCGACACCCGCGGCGTCGGCGGTCAGCAGGGCGATCCCGTCCTTGCGGACCGAGGCCAGGACGACCGGGAGCGCTGCCTCCGTCGGCAACGCGAACGCGGCCATCGCGGGCTCGAGTCCGGCCCCGAGCCGATCGAGCGCGCCGACGTACTCGAGCAGTGCGGCGACGACACAGATCACCGCGAAGACCGGGAGCGCGGTCGTGACGAAACTCGCAAGCGAGGTACGGGCCTCCCGCCAGATCGCCCGTGGTCGGGGCCACTCGAGGTAGGTGCGGCGATCGACCGCCAGGCTCGTCGTTCGGGCTTCGGAGGGTGCGACGAGCCGGACGTAGAGCAACGTCGTGAGGACCAGGATAGCGAGGTACGGGACGACGAGCCACGGCATCCCCACCGCGGCGAGCACGGCCAGTGTCGCCGGGAACTGATAGGAGCAGGCCGCGCCGAAGGAGATCGCCGAGATCGTCGTACAGCGAGTACAGTCCGAACAGCTCCGGGTGCTGGTGACAGCGGGGACGTTACAGCCAAACCCCATCACGACCCGGACGAGGTCCTGGCCGGTCAGCCCGACCCGTCGCATGAACGGGTGTAGGGCGGTTGTCACCCTGGTCACGAGCCCGCTTGCCTTGTACGCGCCCATGAACAACGCGAAGATGAGCATCGTCGGCAACGCCCAGACGAACAGGAACGGCCCCATCGAGAGCAGGCCGTAGTCGCCCCCGAGAGCAGCCGCGAGCGGACCCGGTAGCGTCCCGGCACGGGCGACTGCCGGCTCGAGTGCCGCGCCGACGACGGGATCGAGTTCGCCGGCGATCGTATTGGCGAACCAGACGGCGACGACCGCAGGCGCGAGCAGGACGAGCGCGCTCGCGACCGGGCCCGCGTACTGACGTTCGAAGATCGTCGCGGCCGGTTCGACGTTCCAGCCGACCCGGGTCCCGGCTCCGCCGGGTAGTCGCCCGCCGTAGCGGATCGCGTCGAGGACCGCACGAGCGTCCGTCGTCTCGGCCGAGTCTACGACCGATGGCCCGGCACTGTCGCGGCCGAGTCCGCCGTCCGCTGTGGCTCGCGTCAGTGTCCGCGCGTCGACCGGTACGACGGGAACGCCGAGGTCGTCTTCGAGCTCGGTTATCCCGTTCCAGGCGTCCGGGTCGTCTGTGACTTTATCCCAGTAGGTGACAACGACCGCGCCCGTTCGCCCCTGTACGAGGGGCAACAGGTCCGCGAGGTCGCCGTCGACGTCGGTCGCCGGGACCACGAGGACGACCTCGTCGGACGCCTCGAGTTGTGACAGCGCCTCGCGAGTCGTCTCCGTATCCGCCTCGAGCGTGATACCGGGCGTATCGACCAGTTCGACCCCGCCGGTGCTGTAAACCTCGCTCGAGACGGTCGATCCGCCGATCTTTTCGTCGGCCGGCGTCGCACCGGTGAGTCCGGCTGCGAGAGCGGATTTCCCGACGCTTTCCTTGCCGACGAGGACAACGCGATCGCGCTCGGTGTCGGACATTCAGCGTCGCTCCTCCCGACATCCGGCTCGAATCGTGGCTGCAGCGACGATACGACGGTCAGTGGCCGTCGAAACGGCCGCTCGGTCTCGGCAGTGCACGTCGATAGAGCCGTGCCGCATATTAATAATATCTTCGGACCAGATAATAACTACTATTACCTTGAGGGTTTTGTTGTTAACTGATGGAAGACGACTCGATACCCGTGACGGTGCTGTCCGGAACGCTCGGTGCGGGCAAGACGACCGTGCTGAACCACATGTTGAGCGAGACCGACCGTGATCTCGCCGTCCTCGTCAACGACATGGGCGAGGTCAACGTCGACGCCGACCGCGTCGCCGAATCTTCGGATATCGCCGACGAAGACGAGGAACTAGTCGAACTCTCGAACGGCTGTATCTGCTGTGAGCTGCGAGGCGATCTGCTGGACGCCATCGGGGAACTCACGGCCTCGGACCGCGCGTTCGATGCCCTGGTCGTCGAGTCGACCGGCGTCGCCGAACCGCTACCGGTCGCCCAGACCCTGACGCTGGGGTTCGACCAGTCGGACCTCGACCCGACCGAGTTCTACGAGGAGACCGGCATCGAACCCCTCGAGGGCTGTCACCTCGATACGACCGTCACCGTCGTCGACGCCCACCAGTTCCACGAAGCGATGCAGTCCGACGAGATTCTAGACGACGACGGAACGGAGAAACACCTCGGCGATCTGCTGGTCGAGCAGGTCGAGTTCTGCGACGTTCTCCTGCTCAACAAGTGCGATCTGGTCGACGAGGAGCGGCTCGCGAAGATCGAGGAGACACTCGAGATGCTCCAGCCGCGTGCGAAGATCGTTCGAACCGAACACGGGCACGTCGATTCCGAGGAACTCCTCGAGACGGATCGCTTCGACTTCGAGGAAGCCAGCCAGTCCGCAGGCTGGATTCGAGAACTGCAACAGCCCCACGAGACTGCGGAGGAGGAACACGGCGTCACCTCCTTGGTCTTCGAGGCGCGACGGCCGTTCCACCCCGAGCGATTTGCGGACCTGCTCGACGAGTTCCCGGACAACGTCGTCCGATCGAAGGGGCACTTCTGGATCGCGAGTCGCGAAGACGACGTCATCACGGTCAACGTCGCGGGACAGTCCGTCCGTGTCGCCCCCGGCGGGCGATGGCTCGACGCGCTTCCGGCCGAGGAACGCGAACAGCAACTCGAGGCGAACCCCGAACTCGAGGCGGTGTGGCACGACCGCTGGGGCGATCGGAACGTTCGACTCGTCTTGATCGGGACGGAGATGGACCACGACGCCTTGCGGGCCGACCTCGCGGACTGTCTGCTGACCGACGCGGAACTCGAGGAAGACTGGTCGACGTACGAAGATCGGTTCCCGACGTTCGAACGTCCCGACGAAGATGACGAGGTGCCCGCGGAGTCGGACGGCGACGCGACGGCCGAGGACCAGCAAGAAGAGATCGGGATCGCCGACTGAGATCGAGGTGACCGACGACGTGAGCAGCCACGACGCGACCGACCGCAGCCAGCCCGACGGCGATTCGGACACCGGCCCACCCGAACCCGACATCTCGCCGTGCTATCAGGCGTACCTCGAGCGTCACGACGGCCGGTCGGATTCCTGTACGATCTACTCGGCAGTCACCGCCGACACGCCGCGATATCAGTGGATCAGGGCCTGGGGAGACGCGTTCGTCTCCCGAGAAGACGCTCGCTAAGGTATCTGGCCGGTCGTCTCGCGTCTCAAGAACGGCCGCCTCGAATCGGGTCTCGAACCCACACCGACGACGAACACACCGATACCGAACCATGTCCACACACTTCCAGACGGCAGTCAAGAAACGGGTCTCACACACGCACCGACGCGACGCGATCGACCGACTGATCGAGCGCGGCGAACGAACGAACCTCGCGCTACTCGTCCGAACGAGCGGCCTCGACGGGGAGTTCCGACGATACGCGTTGAACGGGCTCGCCGAGTGCAACGGGCGCGAACAGCTCGAAGAACTCGCCGACAATACCACGATCGAACCGTCGCTACGACGACGAGCCGACGACCTGCGCTGAGAGCCACGTGGTCAGGGTCGGTGCTGTACCACGGACGGACGAATGACCGTCCGCCACTGTTTTGTTAAAATGTAGGGCCAGCAGGTAGGTTATTCCTAGCAATCCTTTTTACGTAAGAGCCCGTCAGTTAGCAACGACATGGGATACAACTGCACCAACTGCGACGAGAGCTTCCAGTCAGCCGCCGGCGTCACCCAGCACGTCGCCCTCCACCACAACACCTGTGCGGTCTGTGACGAAGGGTTCGACGACGTCGGATCGCTACAGTCCCACATCCACGAGAACCACTGAGTCGGTTCACCGTACCTCCGTTCCAGTACAATCGCGATCCAAGGCGGTTGTACCGGGACCTCGGTACAGCAATCCGTCCGACGCCTGCACGCGGTCGACGGGAACGCAGCCGAACGGTCGAATCCGTCCGGACGCCGCTACTCGTACTGTCAGACAGGACGACGTGACGCCGATCGTACTGGTGGAGTCGTCACCATTGGCGACGACGCCGAGTTCGCCATCGGCTTCGTAGTGACTGCTGGCCGACCGTATCAACAGTCGCAGTACTCGGGCTCACAGCACTCGAGGTCCTCGAGGTACATCTCCTTCTCGCGGTACTCCGCGAGCGGATCGGTGTCGACAGCGAGCCGTTCGCCGATGGTTTCGGCGACGATGGCGAACCGTCGCCGGAACTTGTAGATGAAACAGAATTTCTGCCCGTTGTGGGCGACCTCCGGCCCGACGAGGAACAGCCCTGGCGTCGCCGTCGACTCGTCCCGCTCGGTGAGTTCGGGGAGTCCGTTCTCGAACGCAAACAGGTCCGCAACGAGCGAGAGACTGGTGTCGAACCCCGTTGCGAGGATCGGCGGCGATCGTGAGCTGATCCGGTCGCCACTCGTCGTGATGACGGCGTACCCTTCGGTTTCCCGGCCGGGCAGGTAACTGTCGGTCGGATCGGCGGAGCCATCCGTGGTAGTGTCTGTAACGGACTCGATTCGCTGGACTCGGATGCCGTCGACGAGGTCGATGGGCGCACCGTCGGTCAGCGCAGCTTCGAGGCGTTCGGTCGTTCGCGGCGAGAGCACCTCGCTCGGGTCGGGGCTGCGAAACTGCCAGGGCCCCTCCTCGTCGAGGACGGTCACCGAAACCCCCCGCTCGGCGAGCTCGAGGGCGGCGTCGATCCCGCTTTCCGCACCGCCGACGACGATAGCGTCGTCCCCGATCGGTTCCTGGGAACTCCTCGTCTCCGCGCCCGCGCCGTCCGCCGCGGTCCGGGTTGGTGGTTCGCCCGGATCGTCGGTCGCTTCCGAACCTGACGATTCGGACGACGGGACCGAAAGCGAGTCGACGTACGTCGACCAGGAGTCGATCTCCGCGACGTGAACTGCCCGGTCCGCGCCCGGCATCGACCCGTTCGCGGGATACTGGTACTGCCCCGCCGCCCAGACGACGTACTGTGCGTCGATCGGCTCCCTGTCGGTCTCGAGCGTGAACGGACCGTCGTCGTCGTGGACGACGCGCTCGACATCGACGCCGGTTTCGATCGGCAGGTCGTGAAAGTCGGCGACTGCCTCGAGGTAGTCGGCGTACTGATCGCCGGTCGGGTGTTCCCGATCGAGCGCGAGCGCGGGGGAGGTGTCCGGCGTCACGGCGTTGAGATCGCGCACGCCGAAGGCGTTCGCGGGGAACGACGGCGTCAACAGGCGCATCTCGTCGGGCCACTGCCGGAACGACGCGCCGATGCAGTCGCGTTCGAGGACGGCGTACTCGAGGTCGAGTTTCTCCAGTGCGACGGCGGTTCCGATACCCGCGGGACCGGCACCGACGATCGCGACCTCGAGGTCGGTCGAGCGTGTCATATCACCGTCCAGGTCCTCCACGCACTTAACAAGATTGGATGTGGTATTAATAATTGGGGGCGGACAACTCGAGTAGCCGACGTGGCGACCGCGGAAGACAGGACTTTTAGTCACCCGGGGTCTGAGAAACGTCCAATGTATCGACGCGCGCTCGAGCGGAGGTGGCAGCGATGACGACCGACCTGACCGAAATCACGGTGATCGGAGACGACGACACCGGGCTGATCGCGAACGTGACGAGCCTCCTGTTCGAGCGCGGAGTCAACATCGAGGACCTCGATCAGGCCGTCCGTGACGGCGTCTTTCGGATGTACCTCGCGGTCGACACCACGGAGATGGTCTGTACTCAGGAGAAGCTCCGCGAGGACCTCCACGACCTCGGCGACGACCTCGGGCTCGACGTCCAGGTCCGGTTCCCCGCCGATCGCGAGAACCAGCAGATCGCTGTCCTCGTCACCAAGGAGAGTCACTGTCTCGAGGCGTTGTTCGAAGCCTGGACCAACGACGAGCTCGGCGCGGACATCGGCGTCGTCATCGGCAACCACGACGACCTCGAACCGCTGGCGGAGCACTACGGCGTTCCGTTCCACGACATCGGCGACGAGAAGGGACGCCAAAACGAAGACGAACTGCTCGACGTGCTCGCGGAGTACGATGCCGATCTCATCGTGCTGGCACGGTACATGCGCATCCTCAGCCCGAACGTCGTGTTCCGGTACGAGGACCGGATCATCAACGTCCATCCCTCCCTGCTGCCCGCGTTCCCCGGTGCGGAGGCCTACCGGCAAGCCGTCGACGAGGGCGTTCGCGTGGCCGGCGTCACCGCTCACTACGTGACGACCGACCTCGATCAGGGGCCGATCATCACCCAGCGCGCCTTCGACGTTCCCGACGATGCCGACGTCGAAGACCTGAAACACCGAGGCCAGCCCCTCGAGGCCGAGGCCCTGCTGGAGGCGGTCCGCCTGCACCTGAACGGCGACGTCTCCGTCCACCGCGGACGGACGAGTGTTCGGGACGATGCCAACGAATACCAGCTCGGTCTCCCTGACGAGATCGACGACGCGACGCCGGACCGTCCCGTCGACGGGATCGGGAGCGCGATCGCCGACGACTAATATCCGTTCCTGACAATCATTACATTTGGAGTCGTGGTCGTTATCGGTTTTGAGAGTTAGATTCGATCAACCTGAATCTTCGATCCGGAACATTCATAGCGATAAAGGGGAGATTGTCGAACATGACGCCTACTCCAGGCTCAGTCGGGAAACTTCCGACCGAGGGCAGCGAGATCGTGGCAGCGATCGACGAGATCGACGGCCAGCCACACCTCGTCATCGCCAATATCGCCCGTGACGGTGCCTGGATTTCGGTACCGAGAGACGAGGCCGCGTCGCTTCCGGACTGGGAGTAACGAGCGCCGAACTCCCGTGCCCGATTCGACAGTCGGGTCGACGAGCGACCACCGAGGTCGGTCACTGGTTTTCGCCTGAGCGGCAGCTCGTCGGGCAGCGTCGTGGCCTGC
Organism: Halobiforma nitratireducens JCM 10879; assembly: GCF_000337895.1. Classification (GTDB taxonomy): domain Archaea; phylum Halobacteriota; class Halobacteria; order Halobacteriales; family Natrialbaceae; genus Natronobacterium; species Natronobacterium nitratireducens. Next base: position 11,685 of record NZ_AOMA01000167.1, on the reverse strand, counting down.
CGTTTTCATTTCGATAGCGGTTGTACCCCCTCGAGTCGTATTCGGGACTTCTGAGTTCGCTGCCATGAGCGAGCAGGGACGAGGCTAGCTACGGTCGACGTCGGGATCGACGTTCGGCGTCCAGTCGGGTGCCGACACCAGTGCCCGCAGTTCCTCGCGGCGGTCGAGTAGCCAGACGTAGAAGACGATCCCCTGAACGACGAAGACGTTCGTCACCAGGAAAAACAGTGCTTCCTCGACGGGTAATCCCAACAGCGTGTAACCGACGGTATGGGTCCCCGAAATCTCCCAGATACCGAGACCGATCGCGACCCGGTCGGCAACCCAAAGGTACAACGTCGGCACGCCGACGCCGACGAGCACCGTCGGCCAGACGTCTCGCAGATACGTCAGTCCGAACGCCCACTGGATCGCGAGGATCGGGCCCGCCCAGAACAGGATCGACCCGAGATAGAACGTCGCAGTCGTCTCGAGCAGGCCCCAGCCGACGACAGAGATTCCGAGTCCGGCCAGTGCGCCGGCGATCCGATGTCCCATCGGAATGCGCAGCGACCGATCGGCGACAGTGAGAAACTGGAACAGCCACAGCGCCGTCAGGACCGGCTGGAGGACGAAAAAGAGGTACTCTTCGACCGGCGTGTACCACAGCCGAGCGACGACGGCACCGTCGCCGTACCACCAGACCCCCTCGGGGATCATCACGTTCGTCCAGGGTGTGGTGTAGACGACCGCCAGCACGATCATAATAGCGAGGCCGGACAGCGACCGCCGGTCGAGCCACGCCCCCGAGCGACGGACCGACAGCCATCCCAGCAGCAGTATCGGCGGGACGATAAAGACGAGATGGAAGGCAAGATAGCCGTACTGAACACTCATCGGTTCCTACGTTTACGATCGTCGAGCGACGGTAACCAGCGGTCGATCACGGACTATTCGGCCCTAGTTCCCTCGCGACTATAACCATTGGACCATACACGTCAGGGTCGATTCCCGTCCGGTCGGAGGTGGATCGAGACGCAGTGTCTGTTTGGCTCCAGTTCCGAACTCAACACTCGAGGTAGGCGTCGACGAGTTTGCGCTCGGCCGCGCGAAGGTGCTGGTGGAACGTCTGTCGCGTGATTCCCATCGTGTCGGCGATCTCGCTCCCGTCGGTCGGTCGCGGCCACTCGAAGTAGCCGTTCATGTGTGCAGCCTCGAGGGCGGCGTGCTGTCGCTCCGTCAGCTTCGCGTCGACTTCGCTGGCGAACTCGAGTGACGTCTCCCGCTGCCGGTCGTGTTCGTGTCGGGACTGTAACGCGGTCTGGTCGTACAGCCCGTCGAGTATCTCGAGGACGGACCGGACTTCCTGGTCGGGTGGGAGCTCGAGCGTCAGCACGGCCCGTCCAGGGGTCGCCGTGATCCCGTCGACCGAGACCCCGTACTCCGCGAGATCGGCGAACGGCGACGACGAGGAGACGGTGATCGCGAAGGTATGTTCGTCGTCACCCTCCGCGATCGTGCGGGTGTCCTCGACGAGCGAGAGGGCAGTCAGGTCCTCGACATCGACGCCGCCGTCGGTCGTCAGGAACAGTTCGCAGGTCCGCTGTTCGGGTCCCGTCGTCAGCCCCACGTACTCGATCTCGCTTCCGAGAGCCTCGGCGGCCCTCGAGAGGGGAAACGACTCGTCGCGGACTTCGACTTCCACCTCGATCACGCGGTCGGCGGTGAGGATGCGGGTCCGCTCGAGTGCGTTGAGCCGACTCGCGATCATCTGCCCGATCGACTCGAACAGGGACCGCTCGCGGTGGTCGAGCGCCTCCGCGCCGTCGGCGTACACCCCGAGGAGACCGTACCGTTGTCGGCCGTAGACGAGCGGAACGACGGCCATCCGGCGAGCTCCAAACGAGGCGGGGCCGAGCTGTGTTGCGTCACAGTCCTCGACTGCACAGCCGGCGACGTCGTTCGTCTCGACACACTCGCGAACCGCGTTCGGGAGCTCGGCAAGCGTCGGTTCGGCCGGTACCTCGTCGGGAACTCCAGCGCGGGCCGTCAGACGCAGGCTGTGGACCGGTTCGCTACCGTTGCCGGTGTCGGCTCGAGTCACCGTGCCGATCCACCCCGCCGTGTAGCCGCGCTCGTCGGTGATTTCGTCACAGAGACGCTGTGCGATCATGGTCCGATCGCGTTCCTCGACCAGAATGCGCGTAATCTCGTTGACGAGGCCGTTCACGCGACCGAGGATGCGACTGAGTGCCGCTCGCTCGGCCGAGAGTCGCTCGGATCGTTCCTCGGCCAGTTCCTCGGCGGCTTTCCGGTCGCTGACGTCGTTCTGGAAGCCGACGTAGTGGGCGTACTCGTCGTCCGCGGTCGCGTCGTCGCCTTCGTTCCCGATCGGTGCGATCGTTAACTCGTTCCAGAACGGCGTTCCGTCGCGTCGGTAGTTCCGAATTTCGACCGTCGTCGGTTCCCCGTCGCGGATGCCGTTTGCCAGCTTTTCGATGGCCTCGTCGTCGGTATCGGGGCCTTGCAGTAGTCGCGGGTTTCGGCCAAGCACGGTCTCCTCTTCGTACCCCGTCAACTCCTCCCAGGCCCGGTTGACGTAAACCAGCGGGTTGTCCGGCAAGGACGGATCGCTCAGGCTGATTCCGATCGGCGCGTCCTCGATCGCTCGGACGATCTCTTCCGGCTCCGGCTCGTGTCCCGTGATGTCCTGCTGGGGACCGAGTCTGTCGGTCGATGCGGCCAGCTCCGAAACGGCCGCAGTCAGGCTCTCCTCGGGATTGGAGCCGTTCTTGTACAACACTCTGTCGACGCCGACGTCGAAGGCCTCGCTCGTTATCTCCTCGTCGCGGTCAGTTACGAGAACGAACGGAACGGTCGGATCGACGTCACGGACCGCATCGTACAGCGACAGTCCGTCGTCACCGGGAAGATCGTACTCGCTGACGAGACAGTCGAATCCCCGCTCGTCCGTCGAGAGCTTGGCGACCGCCGTCGTCGCACACTCAGCCGTCGTCACACGACAATCGGCCCGTTCGAGCGGCTCGGCGAGCTGGTCGTTCCCGCCGCGCGGGCGAACCAGCAAAGTCCGGGCTCCTGTCACAGTTTGAACTGTGGGACGATCCGGAGTAAACGTTTGGGTCGTCTGAGTCGCCAGCGGGACGCTCTCCGCCAAAAAAGGCCGTCGCAGTACGGTCAGGGAACAACCGTCCCGCGGACGTATCAGGGCACATGGAAACCGGTTCGTCGCGGATCGAACACCGAGGCGTTCCGCCGCTGGAACGCCTGGTCGTCGACGCGTCCCGGGTCGCACTGCTCGTCGTGATCGCCGCGTTCGGAGCCGCGGCGCTGCTGGGTCGGACGCCGTCGCTCGATATCCAGATGCTCATCTACCTCGTCGGGATGGTCGCGATCAACCTCCCGCACGGCGGCTACGAACACTTCACCAACCTTCGCCGGCGCGGGCTCCCGTTCGGGGCTCGGTACGTCGCCCTGTACCTGGCGTTCGTCGCGGGTTTTATCGCCTTCTTCCTGCTCGCCCCGGTCCTCGCGCTCGGACTTGCGTTCGCCACTGCGGTCGCCAAGGGCGGTCACGGCGATCTCCGGGTGATGGACGCACAGGTCGGCTCCGACCACCTCGAGTACCGCTGGCAGCGGTTCCTGGCCGCGCTGGTCCGGGGCGGAGCCGTGATGATCGTCCCACTCGTGTTCTGGACCGAGACGTTCGTCGGCTTCTCCGATTACATGCTCGCGCTGTTCGACCCCGCGTTGTCCGTCCCGCTCGCCTCGGGCCCCGACGTCGCGATCACGGCGCTGGGCGGCCTCTTCGCGCTGGGAGTCGTTGCCCATCTCGGTAGCGGCCTCCTGATCGGTGGTGCGAGTCGGGCCTGGCTGCTCGATGTCTTCGAGACGTCGCTGCTCGTCGTCTTCTTCGCGGTCGTGCCGGTGGTCGTCGCCATCGGGCTCTACTTCCCGCTGTGGTACTCGCTTCGCCAGTCCGCTCGGAGCGCCGCAGTGAACCGGCAACTCGAGCACCGGGACGACGGGCTCCCGGTCGGGCTGGCGTGGGCTGCGCTCGTCGTCGGTGCGCTCGCGACGGCGACCGTCGCAGCCGTGCTCTGGGTCGTCGTTCCGAACCCGCTGGGCGGACTACCGCTGCTCCCGGGACTGGTCGCGTTCTACACGATCTTCATCTGTATCGTCGCGTTGCCCCACGTCGTCGTCGGCGAGTGGCTCGACGTCGGGCGGGGAATCTGGTACGTGCCGTAAATCGCCTCGGGGTCAAGTGGTTCGAGAATCGGAGATTCTCGTCATCACGGAAATCGAAGATTTCCGTACGACCCCGAGGCTTTCGCGTGGACTCCCGTTCNGTAAATCGCCTCGGGGTCAAGTGGTTCGAGAATCGGAGATTCTCGTCATCACGGAAATCGAAGATTTCCGTACGACCCCGAGGCTTTCGCGTGGACTCCCGTTCTATGCCTCAGTAGAGGCAGGGGGAACGTACTCCCCACTCACGTTCAGCGTCCCGCGATCTGCTCACGGGCGCGTAGCGCCCGTTCGCATGGTATGCGGGACCTCCGGTCCCGCACTATTCAAGCGCACATCTACGGGTGCGCCTCCGTCGCCTGCGTTTTGCCTGCGACGGAGATACTGCAAACCGATATTCTTGGAAGCGTTGTAGTCAGCGTGNACATCTACGGGTGCGCCTCCGTCGCCTGCGTTTTGCCTGCGACGGAGATACTGCAAACCGATATTCTTGGAAGCGTTGTAGTCAGCGTGGTTCTCGTATCCGCACTGCTGACACTCGAACGATTCGTCCGACCGGTTGTCGTCGTGGGTAAACCCACACGTCGAGCAACGCTTCGACGTGTTTCGCGGGTCAACCTGTACGGCCTCGATACCGTGTTCTTCGGCCTTGTATTCGACGTATTCGTAGAGGCGTCGGAACGCCTACACGTGTTGCCACGTCGCCTCAGGAATGTTCTCCCGGATGTGGGTCAAGTCCTCGAACACGATGTGCGAACAGTTGTTCTCGACGGCCTCCTCGATAATCTCGTTCGCCACCGTGTGCAGGTAGATCTCGAACCGCCCGTACTCTTTCTGCCCGACTGATTCGATGTTCTCGTGGGCGTAGCGAGAACCACACTGCTGAAGCAAGCCACGACGCTTCTCGTATTCTCGACGCCAGTGGTTGAACTCGTCTGCCGACCAGAATCGCCCCGTCGAAGCGACGGCGAGGTTGTTGACGCCCAAATCCACACCAAGGACTGTTCTGTGCTTGGGCTCAGATTCAGACGCTTCCTCGTCTGCTTCGACTTTCCGCATCGAAGCGTGGAGATACCAGTCACCGTCGCGGTACTGTAAGTGGGCCATCCGAAACTCGAAATTCTCGTCGGAAACGTACTTGGTCGGCGGTGTCTCCGAGTCGTCGGGGAGGGTGTAGTCACACTCGACGCGCCCGTCCACAGTCGAGAGGGAAACGTGGTCGCGGTGGAAGGTCGCACTCCGCTTGTCGTACACCGCGCTATCGGCAGAAAAGTACGGTTGCGATGTGTTTTCTCCACGTTTGAGTCGTTCGACGCCGCTTTTGACGGCTTCGACCGCTCTGCGAATCCCTTTCTGGACGAGATTCGCGGTGAGGTCGGTTTCGTCGCGGAGTTGGTCGTAGAGGGCGCGTTCGGCTTTGGCTTTGGAAGTGACGTGGTATCCGTCGTCGTCACCAGAAACGACACGCGTTTCTGGTTGGCAGCCAGATTCCGGAGGAATCTGGCGACGCCCGTGCCAGCACCACTTGCTTGCGGTGTTGGCGCAGTGTTTGAACTGCTCGACAGTCTCTCGAAGGAGCGGGTCGGCTCCTTCGGGCGTGTCGAGTTTGATAACGGCGGTACGACGGTATTCTACTGTGTTTTCACATTTACAGTCGGTGTTACTTATACGCTGGGGGATCAGCCTGCCATCGTAACGTGGTTTCTGTCATCGGTTGTCGGCTTCCTCCCCGACCTCAAGGGTCGGGGCATCCGCCTCGTACCGCCTGTGAACGTAGCCGGAAACGAAAAAGCAGGCCGCTGCCCGAAGCAGAACCGAACTACACTCCCGCCCGTGCCGTCTCGAACACGGCCTCGAGCAGCCGTCGCTGGGCCGCCGCGAGGTGTTCCGCGAACGTCGATCGCACGATGCCAAGCGCGTCGGCGACCTCCGCGGCGCTCGTCTCCCGCGGGTACGAGAAGTATCCCATCCGGTAGGCCGTCTCGAGGACCTCCTGCTGGCGGTCGGTCAGGCGTCCCCGATCGACGAGCACGGAGTCCGCTCGCTCCCCGTCGAACGACCGAACGAGACACTGCAGCGAAACCGAGGCACCGATCGCCTCGAGTTCCGCGACGATCTCGGCCAGCGGCTCCGGCGAGGGCAACAGCAGCGACACCACCAGTTGTGACGGGTTCGTCGTCACCGTGACCTCGTCGACGGGATAGCCGAGCGATTCGATAATTCGGCACGGACAGGGTTGTGCGTCCCTCTCAGATCGCTCGAGTCGGTACACCGACTTCTCGGCCGTCTCGAAGATCGGCGTCGCGTCGGCGTCGGCCCGCGACCGAAACTGGTTGACGATCCGGTCGCCGGCTCGCGTCCACGTGACGTCGGTTGCCGATGCACCGGCCGGAAGCGCCGACGCGACGGCACAGCCCGGCGGATCGCGGACGGCGAGACGAGCACGAATGCCCGTCGACGACCGGCCCGCGTCCGCCGTCGAATCCGGTGTCCCGTCGGAGTCGTGGTCCGTCGCGATCCGGTCACCGGGCGGTCCCCTGTCTTCGGTTTCGCGTTCACTCGTGGCCATATGCGGCGATTCAGACCCCGTCACGATATACAACCAGCCAAACTAGTACGGGCCAGGGAGTCTCGAATCCAATATAAAGACCCCAATCACGCCGGCGTCTACTCTCGGGGTTCGATCCCGAATCGGAGAGTGATGGCCATACGTGACGACGCCCTCGTCGACGAGGAGATCGCCGTCGTCGGTGCCGGGATCGGCGGCCTCACTGCGGCGGCGTACCTCGGGGCGTCCGGGGCCGACGTCGCGGTGTACGAGCAACACGACCAGGTCGGCGGCGTCGCCGGCCGGCTCGAGGCCGACGGGTTCCGGTTCGACACGGGACCCTCGTGGTACCTGATGCCCGGACTCTTCGAGCGGTTCTTCGAAGCGTTCGGCCGCACGCCGGAAGACGAGTACGACCTCGTTCGGCTCGATCCCAACTACCGGGTGTTCTGGAGCGACGGTGATCGAGCGGACGTCCCGGCCGACAGGGACGCACAGGCCGAACTGTTCGAGTCCTACGAGGACGGCGGCGGAGAGACGCTCCGTGAGTATCTCGCCGACGCACGGGACGCCTACGAGATCGGGATGAATCGGTTCGTCCTGCCGAATCGAACCCGGGTCCGTGACTACGCCTCGCTCGACGTGTTGCGATCGGCCCGCGGGCTCACGTTGCTCGGAGCGATGGACGACCACGTCGCGACGTACTTCGACGAGCCGAAGCTCCGCCAGCTCCTGCAGTATACGCTCGTGTTCCTCGGGGGCTCGCCACACAACACACCCGCAATATACAAGCTGATGAGCCACGTCGACTTCGGCCAGGGCGTGTACTACCCGCAAGGGGGTGTGTACGAGGTCGTCGACGCGATCGAACGAGTCGCGATCGAACAGGGAGTCGAGATACACACCGGCGCGGAAGTGACCGCCCTCGAGCCGACGACCGACGGCATGGCCGTTTCCCTGACCGGTGATCGGTACGTCCACGACCGGGTCGTCTGTAACGCACCGCCGGCGTACGCCGAACGGACGCTGCTACCCGACGATGCCGTCGACCGGCGAAGCGGGTACTGGAGCGAGCGAACGTACGGTCCCTCGGCTTTCATGCTGTATCTCGGCGTCGAGGGGTCTCTCGAGGAACTCGAGCATCACACGCTGGTGTTGCCGACCGACTGGGGCCCCCACTTCGAGGCGATCTTCGACGAGCCACAGTGGCCCGACGACCCGGCGTACTACGTCAACGTCCCATCCCGAACGGACCCGTCGGTCGCACCGGACGGCCACGAGACCGTCGTGATTCTGGTCCCCGTGGCCCCGGGACTCGACGACGAACCGGCGATCCAGCAGCGGTTCCGTGACCGGGTGTTCGATGGGTTAGCCGAGCGAGCGGGCGTCGACCTCCGCGGTCGGATCGCGTTCGAAGAGACGATCTCCGTCTCCGACTACGCGTCGCGGTTCAACCGCCCCGACGGCACCGCGTTGGGCCTCGCCCACACGCTCTTTCAGACGGGGCCGTTACGGCCGGGACACCGCGTGCCGGGCGTCGATCGCCTCTACTACGTCGGCGGCGACTCGAACCCCGGGATCGGCCTCCCCATGTGTCTCCTGAGCGGCGAACACGTCGCCGAAACCGTTCGTTCGGACGCGCAAAACGACGGGAGCACCGTCGGTCGACTCCGGTCGCTGCTGCCGGGCGACACGGGACGGTGAGACGACGAACCACCCCGGGAATAGACGGAACGGTCACTGAGGACAAAACCGACTCCGGGAGACGAGAAGAGGCGAGTCGAACACGGGACTGACGCCCTGGTTCGGCAGTTGACGGTTGCAATCCAGACTCGTTAGGTTGTGTGCTTTAGCCTAGAGAAAGCGTAGCACCGGCCGTAGCATGTTAGAAATGGCAGCAGACGCGGCGGCGGTCGCACAGCTATGGCAACCGCTCGAGCTGACTCAACCGGAGGTATACGAGCAGGTCCAAGACGACTTCCTGCTGAACCTCTCGTTCTGGGCGAACATCGCACTGGCGGGGATCTCGATCCTCGTGTTCCTGTATATGGGGCGCAATCTCGAGAACTCCAAGTCGAAACTGATCTTCGTCGCGACGCTTATGGTGCCGCTCGTGTCCATCTCGAGTTACACCGGGCTGGCGTCCGGGCTCACGATCAGCTTCCTCGAGATGCCGCCCGGACACGCGTTGGCGGGTGAAGAGGTACTGACGATGTGGGGCCGATATCTCACGTGGGCGCTGTCGACCCCGATGATCCTGCTTGCGCTCGGGCTGCTCGCGGGGACGAACCTCACGAAGCTGTTCACCGCGATTACCGCGGACATCGCGATGTGTGTCACCGGCCTCGCAGCCGCGCTGACGGTGTCGTCCCACGGCCTGCGGTGGTTCTGGTACTTCCTGAGCTGTACGTTCTTCCTGGTCGTCCTCTACATCCTGCTGGTCGAGTGGCCCAAGGATGCCGAGGCGGCCGGAACGGCGGAAATATTCAACCTGCTGAAGATCCTGACCGTCGTGATGTGGCTCGGGTACCCGATCGTCTGGGGACTCGGAGCCGAGGGGCTCGCCGTCCTCGAAGCGGTCTGGATCACGTCGTGGGCCTACTCGGTGCTCGACATCGTCGCGAAGTACATCTTCGCGTTCCTGCTGCTGAACTGGCTGGTCAGCAACGAGTCGATCATTTCGGAGTTCGGCTGGTCGGCTGATACCGGAGCCGGCGCTGCGACTCCAGCCGACGACTGATCGCGACAGCACGATCGCGATCAGCCGCCCGCACCGAGAATCGACGACCGACGGCGGCCGCCGACGACCGAGCGGCCGCGACCGGGGACCCCACCCTCCACTATTCCGGCTTCGCCGCTTTCTCGGAGCAGGGATTCTGTCGCCCGTACCCCCGCTTCGAGGGGCGGACCGATCGAGTACGTCGGATTCGACACTCGAGGACAGATGTGTCCACAGGGTTCAAGCGGGATGGACGTCTGTCCGCGGCGATGGCCGGCGTGATCCTACGTTCTCCGGGCGACCGACGCCTCCGAAGGGGGAAGACGACTGAACTCGAGGTGTACTCCCTCCACACGAGAACCTCGATTCCCGCGATTCGGGCGTGCTACTGCCCTTTTATTTTCGCTGTCGTCGTAGCACAACACGGTATGTCACAACGCGAGGTCCAACAGGAGCTATCGGTCGACCAGTACACGCTCGGGCTGGTCGGGCCCGACCGGGAGTGGGCCGGAACGGTCGCGGACGGCGGGACGATCGAGACCTACACCCCGCCGGCCTGCTGGGGACCGATGATCACGCCGGAGTTCCGTGGCGGTCACGAGGTCACACGGCCCATCCGGGTCGAGAACGCCGAGGTCGGGGACGCGATCGCCCTGCAGATCCGGGAAATCGAGGTCACGAGCATGGCCACGAGTACCGGCACTATGCGCGAGCGAGAGGAGGCATTCGACGACGATCCGTTCGTCGACCACCGCTGTCCCGGCTGTGGCACGGAGTGGCCCGACTCCGTCGTCGAAGGCACCGGCGAGGACGCGATCCGCTGTGAGGAGTGTGGAGCCAACGCCTCGTCGTTTGGCTTCGAGTACGGGTACACCGTCGCGTTCGACGAGGACCGGACCGTCGGCGTCACCATGGACGAGGCCGGGGCTCACGAACTGGCGACGGACGCCGAGGAACTGATGGACATTCCAGAGAACTCCCGTCAGCACCCCATCCTGCTGTACGAACCCTCGGAGATGCCCGGTACGCTCGGCCGGCTCCGACCGTTCGTCGGCAACGTCGGCACGACGCCACCGATCGAACTGCCAGACTCGCACAACGCCGGCGACTTCGGCCAGTTCCTGATCGACGCCGACCACGACTGGGGACTCGAGAGCGAGGCGGACCTCGAGCAGCGGACGGACGGCCACATGGACGTTTCGGAGGTCCGTGCGGGTGCGACGCTGATCTGCCCCGTCAAGGTCGACGGCGGTGGTGTTTACGTCGGTGACCTCCACGCCAACCAGGGCGACGGCGAGCTCTCCTTGCACACGACCGATGTCAGCGGCACCGTCCGCATGGACGTGGAGGTGATCAAGGGCCTCGACCTCGACGGGCCGATCCTCCTGCCCAACGAGGAGGACCTGCCGTTCATCAGCAAGCCCTACAGCGACGAGGAGCGAGAGGCCGGCCGCGAGCTCGCAGACAAACACGGCGTCGATCTCGAGGAGGACATGGGACCGATTCAGGTGATCGGCTCCGGCGCGACGATCAACGAGGCGACCGAGAACGCCTTCGACCGCGCGGGCGAATTACTGGACATGACGGAGGGCGAGGTCCGGTCGCGGTGTACGTTCACCGGCGGGGTCCAGATCGGACGGCTGCCGGGCGTCGTTCAGTTGGACATGCTCGCACCGATGGCGCTACTCGAGGAGCAGGGGATGGCAAAGCTGGTACGCGACCAGTACGGGCTGTGAGAGGGATCGGCCCTGGTTGTGTCGACCGACCCGTGACCGTCTCCCGGTCGTCCGGACGAAGCCTGCGGTAGAGAGGAGAGACAGTGAGTGTAAAACGAACGCGAGCGAGGGTAAGAGCCGGAACGGGCGAAAGCGCCGTCAGTCGCTCTCGTTGGTCTCGATACCGGTGTCGAGCGAGGGGCCACCCTGGCCGGTGCCGATCAGCTGGTCGCCCCACTTCTCGGAGACGGCCGGTGCCAGGGCCAGGAACGTCATCGCCGCGATGAAGACGGTCAGCATGACGCTGGCGACGACCGCGACGCCAGCCGTCGGATCGAAGGGTACGATGCTCGCCGCCACGAGGGATACGGGTACCGTCATTGCTTGCTACTGCCTGTGGTCTCCCAGCATATGAGGGTTACTGATTCCGCCGGAGCGGACCGGAGGCGGGCAGAGAG
>NZ_AOMA01000166.1 GCF_000337895.1 Halobiforma nitratireducens JCM 10879 | reverse complement strand
CGAACCAACACGGGACCTGATGGGACTACTGACGCTCGATTACTTGGACGTCGCGGCCAAGGAAGGTCGCACCCCACCCTACGACTCCGAGCAGGTCCGCGAGGCGATCAAACACTGCATTCCGCTCGAGTACGGCGACGTCACCGACATCGCGCCGGATGTCAAACTCACGCTGCACAACGCCGGTCACATTCTCGGTTCGGCGGTCTCGCATTTCCACATCGGTGACGGCCTCTACAACGTCTGTTTCTCCGGCGACATCCACTACGAGGACACCCGGCTGTTCAACGGCGCGGTCAACGACTTCCCGCGGGTCGAGACGCTCGTCCTCGAGTCGACCTACGGGGGTCGCAACGACTACCAGACCGACCAGGAAGACTCCGAGGAGAAGCTCAAGCGTGTCATCAACGAGGCCTACGAGCAAGACGGGAAAGTCCTCATTCCCGCGTTCGCCGTCGGGCGCTCCCAGGAAATCATGCTCGTCATCGAAGAGGCGATGCGCGAGGGCGAGATTCCGTCCATGCCGGTCCACCTGGACGGGATGATCTGGGAGGCGACGGCCATCCACACGACCTACCCCGAATACCTGCGTGACGAACTGCGCGACCGCATCTTCCACGAAGACGAGAACCCGTTCCTCGCCGAGGAGTTCAACCACATCGACGGCGGCGAGGAGGAGCGACAGGATGTCGCCGACGGTGGCCCCTGTATCGTCCTCTCGACGTCGGGTATGGTCACCGGCGGCCCGATCATGTCCTGGCTCTCTCATATCGGTCCCGATCCGGACTCGAAGCTCGTCTTCGTCGGCTACCAGGCCCAGGGGACCCTCGGTCGCCGCATCCAGAACGGGTGGGACGAGATTCCGACAAGCGAGGTCGGGGCGATGGGCGGGAACAACGGCCGCGGAACCCTCCAGTTGAACGTCGACGTCGAAACCGTCGACGGCTTCTCCGGCCACGCAGACCGCGCCGGCCTCGAGAACTTCGTGAAGACGATGAATCCCCGTCCCGAGAAGGTGCTCTGTGTCCACGGTGACGAACGCTCCGCCCAGGATCTCTCCTCGGCGCTGTATCACGATTACAACATGCGGACGTTCGCGCCGAAGAACCTCGAGACGTTCCGTTTCCTGTAACCCGGGTCCCCCTTCGTCGCTGTCCGTTCTGGGAAAGTCCCGATCGTCAGACCGGCTTTGGATTCTCACAGTAGCAGTCGTACCCGGGGCATCGCCATAGAAAAGAACCGACGCGGTGTGGCTTCGGAAGGCCTCCAGCAGATCAGGGAACTGGCCGGGTGCCCGTTGTGACGGGGGCGACGCCTACTCGAGTCGCTGCGAAAACCACGAAAGTATCGTCGTCTACTGACAGTATAATCACATTCATTTCCAATCCGAACTCATCTATTCAGAAGATACACCAGTAACCTTGTCCCCAATAGTGTTTTTTGTACTCAGCGGAGGTAGGGAGGATCGCCTGGGCGGTCGGGGAATCCGTCCGGGTAACGGAGAGTGTTACCGATGTCACAGCACCAGCTACAGCCACAGCCACAGCAGCGCCAGCAGACACACGACCAGCAGCCACAGAACCAGCAGCGACAGCAACAACCACAGCAGCAGCGACGACAGCAACAGCGCCAACAGCAGCCACAGCAGATACACAGTCAGCAGCAAGGTCAGCAACAACAGCCTCGACAGCAGTCGATGTACGGTATGGGCGAACAATTCGGCGGCAACGTCGGGCAGCCCCAGCAGATGCAGCAAGGCCAGCAAGGCCAGCAAGGCCAGCAAGGCCAGCAAGGCCAGCAAGGCCAGCAAGGCCAGCAAGATCGCCGCCAAACTGCGATGACCCTGGATCGGTTCGAGACTGCGCTTCAGTTCGCTCGAACGAACTCCCTAGAGAACGGTCGAATGGACGTCGCACGCATCTGTGCCGACCTCGCCATCGTTGCCGACCTCGAAAAGAAACTGCTGCTCCGGCAATCCCCGTTTGCCAAATCCATGGGTCAGGCCGTACAGGAGTCCGTTCAGCAGGGTATTCAGCAACTACAGCAGCAGGGCACCGACATCCCCGAGGTTCAGCGGGCGATCTCGGAGGCCCAGCTGGCTATCGAAGAGATCGGGTCCGAAATCTCGCAACGGACCGGCCAGTTCGAACAGCAGGGTAACTGGCAGTTCCAGCAGCGAGGCCAGCAGGGCCAGTACGGCCAAAGCCAGCAGTAAGCGGAAGTGATACCATGTCAATGCCATCAGGGCAAACCGATTCGGAGGCCGAGAAAACGTATTCAGTGGTCCAGCAGGACCCTGGATGGCAGCCTGGGCAAGGAAACGCAGCGTCCGGTCGCCCGTCCGGCGATCCGACCCCCCGGCCCCACTCACATCCGGCCGTCGATCTCCTCGAGGGAGAGGACGATATCCAGGTGTTGATCGATCTTCCGGGGTTCAAAGAGGAGGAGATTAGCGTTCGAACCGACCAGAACGCCCTCGTCGTATCGGCGGAGCGTCAGGGTGAGATCGGGGAGGACAGACAGGTCCTCCTCAACGAGCGGACCGAACACGTCAAGCGATCCATTCCGCTACCGATTTCGGTCAAGACCAACGGCGCTCGGGCGAGTTACGAAGACGGTGTCTGTAGGGTAGAACTCCCGAAGGCTTCGGTAGATCACTACGTGGAAATTCCGTTCGATCCGGAGTAATCGACTTCGACGTCGTTCGCATTTTTTGCTGTCGAGATCGGACTCGTCGTTATCTTGCCGTGTCGTCGTATCTCGAGGGAGAGAAAAAGTGGGACGGAAACGGAAACGGAAACGAAGTTAGGACAACTGCTTCGAGACCCACTCGAGGTTCGTCGCGACGACCGCGAGCGCGAGCGCGACCAGCGAGAACAGGATGAGGAACGTCGAGACGACGCTGACCATCGGATCGAGTGCCTGCCGGATCTCGGTCCAGGCGAGCACCGGAATGGTTTCGGTACTCGCCGTCGAGAGGAAAAGCGCCATCACGAACTCCTGAAGGCTGATGATAAACGCCAGCAGTCCGCCGACGAACACGCCGTGTTTCACGTTCGGCAGGACGACGTGGACGAACGACTGGACCGGGCCCGCACCGAGGTCGGACGCCGCATCGAGTTGCTGCCAGTCGAACCGGCTGAACACCGACCGCATCACGAAGTAAACCAGCGGCGTCGCCCACAGGGTGTGTGCGAGCACGAGGGTCACGTACGAACCCCGAATACCGATCTCGCTGAAGTACATCAGCAGTGTGATGCCCAGGATTACCGGGGGAATCAGCAGCGGGATCAAGACGAGCGGGCCGACGATCGATCCGATCCGACTTCCCTCGTCGAGTTCCTGACCGAACGCGGCCAGGACGCCCAGGACCGTCGCGAGGATCGCCGTCCCGACGCCGACGATGATGCTGTTCTCGAACGCCGTGAGCCACCGAACGTCGTTGAAGAACTCGGCGTACCACGCAAGCGAGTAGCTCTCGGGTGGGAACGCGAGACGGCCGGACGCCGCGAACGGTGTCGCGACGACGACGATCAGCGGTAACAGCAAGAATGCAAACAGCGCCAGGTAGCCGGCGCGGAACGCGATCGTTTCTAAGGTCTCTCTATGCAAGGTCGAAGTCACCTCCGAAGCGGCTGAGGACGGCCGAAATGAGTGCGACGCCGATCAGCATCGCAAGCAGCATGACGACCGACAGCGCGGCCGCAAGCGAGTAGCGCATGTCGCTGAGCATCAGGTCCTCCGCGTGGACGGCGAACGTGATGCCGTTCGAGAGGAGATCCGGTGCCGCGTAGGCCCCGACGCTCCAGGCGAACGAGATCACTGCCGCGACGCTGATTCCCGGCATCACCTGCGGGAGCACGACCTCGAAGAACGAGCGCGGCCGGCTCGCGCCGAGATCGCGTGCAGCCTCGACGAGACCCCAGTCCATCGTCGCCATCACGCTGTAGATCGCCAACACGGCGTACGGGAGGACGATGTACAGTTGGCCGACGACAGCCCCGATCGTCGCGGGGACGAACTGGACCGGCTCCGAGAGGAATCCAAGCGAGAGGAGCACGTCGTTGAGCGTCCCGGTCGGGGACAGCAGCGGCGTGAACGCGTAGGTCCTGATGACCAGCGTCGTCAGCAGTGGCATGACTACCGACAACAGCAACAGGGATTTGACGATCCCGCTCGAGCGCCAGATCGCGTAGGCGTAGAACAGCCCGATGACGACGGACAGCACCGTCACGATGACCCCGAGCTGGAACGAGTACAGGATAATGTCGCGCAACAGCCCGCTGGTGAACACTTCGCCGTACGCCTCGAGCGACCAAGTGCCCGCCTCGTAGACGGTGTCGTCCGCGCTCTCGGTGAAGCTGATTCGCAGCAGGATGAAAAACGGCACGACGAAGATAAGCAGTTCGAACACGAGCAGCGGTGCCAGCAACAGCAGGGCCCTGTTCGCACTCGACAGCTCCGCGGGGGTCGGGAGATTCGAAAGCGCCGCACCGATCGATCCCGCGAGACCGGAGTGTGTGTTCGCGTCCGACATCCTAGTTCCCGACCCGCGTTCCGTCACTGTGGAACGCCAGAACGTCGCTTCCGTTCCACTCGATGCGAATCTCGTCGCCGACTGACAGGGAT
>NZ_AOMA01000165.1 GCF_000337895.1 Halobiforma nitratireducens JCM 10879 | reverse complement strand
CCCCGTTGGGTCGCCTCGATCGAGAGGTCGTCGGACCCACCGGTCTCGACGAACCCCCGATCGACCAGTTCCTCGAGGCAGTCCCGTACCCGTTCTCGAAGGTTCGGGAAGTCGTACGCCTCCGGTTTCGACTGACCCCGGACGTAGTAGAACGTCGTCTCGAGCCAGTCCATCACGTCCTCTAGGTCGGTGATCGTTCCCATCGCGATCTCGGCGTTGAGGTGGGTTTCCAGGCTCTCGGCCAGTCGCGACTCGATTTCTTTCCCCTCGTTCAACAGCCGACGGTACTTGTCCGCGTCCGCGGCGTCACAGACGACCCAGCCGTAGCCGACGTCGTCGTAGCCCGGCCGTCCCGCGCGCCCGAGCATCTGGAGCACGTCGAGCGGGCTCATATCGACCTCGCCCTCGAGGGGGTCGTGCAGTTTCGTATCGCGAATTACGACACAACGGGCGGGGAGGTTCACGCCCCAGGCAAGCGTCGACGTCGAGAACAGGAGTTCGATGTGGCCCTCCTTGAACCACTCTTCGACGAGGTCACGCTCGTCTTTCGACAGTCCCGCGTGGTGGAACGCGACCCCATCGAGGATCGATTTCCGGAGCGTGTCGTTTTCGATCGTCTCTTTCAGATCGGTGTGGAAATCGTACTCGCCCCGGACGCCCATCGGAACGTCGCGCTCGGCGATCTCGTCCCGGGCCGCTTCCGCGGCACGGACCGTGTCCTGGCGGGATGAGACGAACACGAGCGCCTGGCCGTCCTCCCGGAGGTGCGGTTCCGCCAGATCCAGCGCCCGATAGAGCCGTCGGTACTTGTCTGCAAAGGAGTTCTCGCCGTGGGTGTAGGTCCTGACGCCCGCATTGAGGTCGACCGGTCGGTACCCCTCGCCGAACTCGAAGGTCGTCTCCGCGGGCGCGTCGAGCCACGCCGCTACGTCGTCGACGTTCGGCATCGTCGCCGACAGCGCGACGACCCGGGGATCACAGAGCCGCCGGAGGCGGGAGATCGTGACCTCGAGCACCGAACCGCGCCGATCCGCATCGAGCAGGTGAACCTCGTCGATGACACAGACGTCGACGTCGGTGACGAAGTCGTACCGGCGGGAGTCGTGTTTGCGGGTCGCCGAGTCGAGTTTCTCGGGGGTCATCACGAGGATGTCCGCGTGACGTGCGCGTCTGGGGTTGAGGTCCCGTTCGCCCGTGACGACGTAGACCGAGTAGCCCAGGTCTTCGAACCGGTTCCAGTCGTCTTCCTTCTCGTTCGTCAGCGCCCGCAGGGGTGCGATAAACAGCGCGGTGCCGCCGTCGGCAAGCGCCTTGCAGATCGCCAGCTCCGCCAGGGCGGTCTTGCCAGAGGCGGTCGGCGCGCTCGCGACGACGTTTTCCTCGGACTCGAGTAAGGCGGGTAGAGCCTCGCGTTGCATCCGGTTGAACTCCTCGAACGCGAAGGCGTCGGCGAACTCGGGCAGAACCTCGGCGACCTCCATCAGGCGGATACGGGGAGCGGGCGATGAAAGGCGTTTCCTTCCCCGGCCGCGGTTACCACGGCCGTCGAATCGAGTCGACTCCCGGCGACGCCGACTGCCGTCCGTCCGTTCCGACGTGGGGTCGAACCGGACCGTGAACCCGCCGCTTGCGGTCTTGCAGCGCCGCTCTGTTGGGCTCAGGCCGACCGACTTCCGTCGACCAGGTCGCTGAGCTGTTGGTTGAGCGCCCCGTTCGCACGCTCCGGGTTCGGCGTCCGCTCGAAGGTTAACTCCGGATCGCCCGATCCAGCCGTGTAGATCGTCAGATCGCCGTACCCCAGGAGGCGGCCGACGACGTCCTGCTCGAGCGTGGTGTTCTGGACGCGGTCGATCCGAAACTGGGTCACGTCTCGGGAGACGATGCCGCGTTTCTTGTACAGTTCGTCAGTCGTGATCACGTACCGCGTGTTCGTCCAGACGACGTACTGGAGGGCCACGAGCGTGGCACCGACGACGAGTAACGCGACGCCGAGCAGGGCGGGCATCCCGACATCTCCCCCGGTGACCCCCCACGCCGTACTGACGAACCCTACGGCCGCGAGTACCAGCCCCACCAGTACCCTAGAGCCCATCGTCACCGGATGTGGGCGACTCTCCCAGACGACGGCTTCGTCGCCGGAAAGGTGCAGCCAGTCGGGTCTCGACGGCGCGCTCGAACTCGAGTTCGCGCCCGAAGACGGGGTCGGACGGCTCACGGACACCCGTATTCCGCTCGCCGCCGTAAAACTATCGTGGGTAGGTAGTGGTTTCCGGGTGTAATCGCTTCGGGCTGGCGTCACTCTCGTTTCGGTCTCCTCCGTCGAAGGATCGTTCGGGTGTTCGGGTAGGGGTCGGACGTGGGACGCGCCCTCGACCGGACGTGATGCCGGCTGTCAATCGGCCGCTTCGCCTTCGCTTGCCGCGACCTCGACCGCACGGACGTTCATGCCGTTACTGGTCTCGTACCAGTAGTAGGCTCCCAGGCCGATCGCAGCCACGACGTTCGAGAGCGTCACCGCCCAGAAGACGCCCTCGATTCCCAGATCGAGAGCGACGGCGGCACCGGCTGCGATCGGGAGCCGGACGATCCAGTACTGGAGCAACGTCGCCACGAGACTCGTCCGCGTCCGCCGTGCACCGTTGAACCCCGCTTGCAGGAGATACGTCGCGCCGATGGCCCAGTAGCCGTAGGCCAGGATTTCGAGGTAGCGTGCGGCTACTTCGACTTCGGCCGGCGTCGCGTCGGGGACGAACAGCACCGACAGCGTCTCCGGGACGAGCCACTGGATCG
>NZ_AOMA01000164.1 GCF_000337895.1 Halobiforma nitratireducens JCM 10879 | reverse complement strand
ACAATCAGTGGGCGATTTCGGTCCCGCGTGAGCGCCAGACCGCAAGCGAGACGCTGGCCCAGAAGGCCACTGCCTACGGCTTCGAGGGGGTCCAGGTCGACGGAATGGATCCGCTGGCAGTGTACAAGGTCACTCGTGAGGCCGTCGAGAAGGCCAAAAACCCCGGCGAGGACGAGCTTCGTCCGACGCTGATCGAGGCGGTGCAGTACCGCTTTGGCGCACACACGACTGCCGACGATCCGTCGGTCTATCGCGACGACGACGAAGTCGAACGCTGGAAACAGAAAGACCCCATCCCGCGGATGGAGACGTTCCTGCGGAACAACGGAATCTTGGACGACGAGCGCGTCGACGCGATCGAGAACCGGATCGAGGAGTCGGTCGCCGACGCCATCGACGCGGCTGAGGTCGTCGAGCGCCCCGACCCGGAGGAGATTTTCGCCCACGTCTACGAGGGCATGCCCAAGCGGCTCCAGCGCCAACTCGAGTACTTCGAATCGATCCGCGAGGAACACGGCGACGACGCACTGCTGGAGGGATAACGTATGGCTACGCACGCAGATTCCGACACGGAGACGGACGTACAGTCAGAGCCCGATGTCGAGGCGGTCGACTCCGAGAACCTCACGCTCGTCCAGGCGGTTCGGGACGGTCTCTACACCGAGATGCAACGCGACGACGATGTCGTCGTCATGGGCGAGGATGTCGGCGAGAACGGCGGTGTCTTCCGCGCTACCGAAGGGCTGTACGAGGAGTTCGGCGACCAGCGAGTCATCGACACGCCGCTTGCCGAATCCGGTATCATCGGAACGGCCATCGGGATGGCCGCCTACGGGATGCGGCCAGTCCCCGAAATCCAGTTCCTCGGGTTCATCTATCCCGGGTTCGACCAGGTCGTCTCTCACGCCGCGCGCCTGCGAACGCGCTCGCGCGGCCGATACACGTGCCCGATGGTCATCCGTGCGCCATACGGCGGCGGCATCCGGGCACCCGAACACCACTCCGAGTCCTCGGAGGCGATGTTCGCCCACCAGCCTGGACTGAAGGTCGTCATTCCGTCCACGCCGTACGACACGAAGGGACTACTGACAAGCGCGATCCGCTCGCCGGACCCGGTTGTCTTCCTCGAGCCGAAGCTCATCTACCGAGCGTTCCGCGAGGAAGTTCCCGAGGAGTCCTACGAGGTTCCCCTCGGCGAGGCAGCCGTCCGCCGCGAGGGGTCGGACATCTCCGTATTCACGTGGGGTGCGATGACGCGACCGACGATCGAGGCCGCGGACAACCTCGAGGGCGAAATCGACGTCGAGGTCGTCGACTTGCGGACGTTGTCACCGCTGGACGAGGACGCCATCGTCGAGTCCTTCGAGAAGACCGGCCGCGCGGCGGTCGTCCACGAGGCACCCAAGACGGGCGGGCTCGGCGCGGAGATCGCCGCGACGATCCAGGAGCAGTCCCTGCTGTACCAGGAAGCACCGGTCGAGCGCATCACCGGCTTCGACACGCCGTTCCCGCTGTACGCGCTCGAGGACTACTACCTGCCCGAAGCGGCTCGTATCGAGTCGGGCATTCGGGAGACGATGGGGTTCTAACATGGTACGCGAGTTCCAACTTCCGGACGTCGGCGAGGGCGTCGCCGAGGGCGAACTGGTCTCGTGGCTGGTCGCGGAAGGCGACACCGTCAGCGAGGATCAGCCCGTCGCGGAGGTCGAGACCGACAAGGCCCTCGTGGACGTGCCAGCGCCGGTCGACGGTACCGTCGCCGAACGCCACTACGAAGAAGGAGATATCATCCCTGTCGGTGACGTCTTCATTACGTTCGAGGTCGAGGGCGAGAGCGAAGCCGAAGCCGAAGCCGAGGCCGAGGCGGACACCGAGGCAACCGAACCAGACGCCGGGACGGAGGCCGAACCCGCCGGCAGCCCCGGCGCGACCGGCGGCGACACCGACGAGGTCGCCACGCCGACCGACCGCGTCTTCGCACCGCCTCGAATCCGCCGCCTGGCCCGCGAAGAGGGCGTCGATCTCACCGCCCTCGAGGGGTCGGGCCCCGGCGGTCGGATCACCGCAGCGGACGTAACGGCCGCGGCCGGCACCGCGCCCCAGCCTGCAGGAGACGCTGGTTCCGAAAGCGAAACCTCCGCAGGAGGTGACGAGACTGCCGGCGAGTCGACGACCAGTGCCGACGCGACCTCGAGCGCCGAGGCGGCGTCGACCGGGGCGACTCGGACCAAACCGCCTGCCAACATCGAATCGGCCGATCGCGACCGCACCCTCGCTGCGCCCGCAACCCGCCGCATCGCCGACGAGGAAGGCGTCGACCTCGATGCCGTGCCGGCGAGCGAACAGCGCGACGGCGAGGCGTTTGTCACCCCCGAGGACATCCGCGAGTACGCCGAGGCCCAACAGCGTGCCCAGAAGGCCGACCGCGAGGCCGTCGCAGCCGGCCAGTCCGTCGGCAGCGAGGAGACGTTCGCACCCGGCGAACGCGAGCGCCGTGAGGACTTCGGCGGCGTCCGCAAGCGCATCGCCGACGCGATGGTCGAGTCGAAGTACAGCGCCCCACACGTCACCCACCACGACGAGGTCGACGTGACCGAACTCGTCGAGGCTCGCGAGGAGCTCAAGCCCCGCGCCGAGGAGAAGGGTATCCGACTGACCTACATGCCCTTCATCGTGAAGGCCGTCGTCGCGGCGCTGAAAGAGTACCCCGAGATGAACGCGGTCATCGACGAGGCAAACGAGGAGATCGTCTACCGCGACTACCACAACGTCGGGATCGCCACCGCTACGGACGTAGGGCTGATGGTCCCCGTCCTCGAGGACGCCGACGGCAAGGGGCTACTCCAGCTCTCCTCGGAGATGAACGAACTCGTCGAACGCGCCCGCGGGCGCTCGATCAGTCCCGACGAACTCCAGGGATCGACGTTCACGGTCACCAACATCGGCGGTATCGGCGGCGAGTACGCCACGCCGATCCTGAACTATCCCGAGTCGGGCATCCTCGCGGTCGGCGAGATCAAGCGCAAACCCCGCGTCGTCGAAGACGACGGCGAGGAACGCATCGAACCCCGTTCGGTGATGACCCTGTCGCTGTCGTTCGACCACCGGCTGATCGACGGCGCTGTCGGCGCGCAGTTCACGAACACCGTCATGGAGTACCTCGAGAATCCGAACCTACTACTGCTCGAGTGACGATGAGACCCACTATGCAATCCACACTGACACCGCACGTAACGGAGGGGAAATAGATGGTCGTCGGAGATGTCACTACCGGGACGGACGTACTGGTCGTCGGCGCGGGGCCGGCCGGCTACGTGGCCGCGATCCGGGCCGGACAGCTCGATCTGGACGTGACGCTCGTCGAGAAAGACGCCTACGGCGGGACCTGCCTGAACTACGGCTGTATCCCCTCGAAGGCACTGATCACGGCGACCGACGTCGCCCACGAGGCCAGCCACGCCGAGGAGATGGGAATCCACGCCGATCCGGCAGTCGACATGGCCGGCATGATCGGCTGGAAGGACGACGTCGTCGATCAACTGACCGGCGGCGTCGAGAAGCTCTGCAAGGCAAACGGCGTCAACCTCCTCGAGGGAACCGTCACGTTCGACGACGAGAACACCGCTCGCATCTCCCACAGCGGGGACGGGCAGGGCTCGGAGACCCTCGAGTTCGAACACGCGATCGTCGCGACCGGCTCGCGGCCGATCGAGATCCCGAACTTCTCCTACGAGGACGAGCCCGTCCTGAGTTCGAAACAGGCGCTCGACCTCGACTCCGTGCCGGAATCGCTGGTCGTCGTCGGCGCGGGCTACATCGGGATGGAGCTTGCCAGCGTCTTCGCCAAGCTGGGAACCGACGTGACGGTGATCGAGATGCTCGATTCGATCCTGCCCGGCTACGACGACGATCTCAAACGCCCGGTCAAGCAGCGAGCCGACGACCTCGGCATCGAGTTCGAGTTCGGCTACACCGCTTCGGAGTGGGAGGACACGGCTGACGGCATCCGCGTCGTCGCCGATCCCGCCGAAGACATCGCCGCCGACGGTGGCGCTGAAGCCGAGCCAGTCGAGTCCGAGTCCCTCGAACTCGACGCCGAGAAAGTACTGGTTGCCGTCGGGCGCGAACCCGTCTCGGATACGCTCGATCTCGAGGCGGCGGGCGTCGAGACCGACGATCGCGGATTCATCGAAAGTGACTCCCGCGCCCGCACGAACGTCGACCACATCTTCGCGGTCGGCGACGTGGCCGGCGAGCCGATGCTCGCACACAAGGGCAGCGCCGAGGGGCAGGTCGCCGCGGAAGTCATCGCCGGCGAACCCGCCGCGATCGACCACCAGGCGATGCCCGCAGTCGTCTTTACCGATCCCGAAATCGCGACGATCGGGATGACCGAAGCCGAGGCCGAAGAGGCCGGCTTCGAGACGGTAGTCGGCGAGTTCCCGTTCCGCGCGAGCGGCCGTGCGCTGACGACCGGTGACTCCGAGGGCTTCGTCAAGATCGTCGCCGAAAAAGAGGACGGCTACGTTCTCGGAGCCGGTATCGTCGGCCCCGAGGCCTCCGAACTGATCGGCGAGCTCGGCCTCGCGATCGAACTCGGCGCGACGCTCGAAGACGTCGCGTCGACGGTTCACGCCCACCCGACGCTGTCGGAGTCCGTCATGGAGGCCGCCGAGAACGCGCTCGGACACGCGATCCACACGTTGAATCGCTGAACACCCGAGCGACGGGCGACTCGCTCTTTTTTGCCCGTTCACTCGGTTCCCCTCGCTTCACTCGATCCGTCGCTGTGGCCGACCCATTCCCTTCCTATTACCTTCGGAGGGTCTTGACCGATCGTGTTCGGACGGGTTCCCGGCCGGTAAGAATCTACTTAACAACCCTTCATTGGGCGGCCACAACTCTCGCTCGTACTGATGACCTCCCCCCATTCCCCCGACCTACGTCGGCGGACCGTCCTTTCGATCGCCGGCACGAGTGCCCTCGGCGCGCTCGCCGGCTGTCTCTCGACGCTCTCCGGCGACGACTCGGAGTCGGACCCGACCGCCGGTGATGCCGACACTGACGACGACAACGACGACAGGAACACACCCCTGACGGACTACGAGTACACGGAACCGCCACGGATCGTCGACGTGTCAGAACAGGGGTACGAGTCGACGCTCCGAACCGTCCCCGCTCGCCACGAGCTCGTCACGGAGGAAGCCGCGGGCGGTCCCGTCGAACTCCCCGAAGTGTGGGCCTGGCAAGCCGACGACCTGGCACCATCGGTTCCCGGCCCGATCTATCGTATGCCGGAAGGCGAAACGTTCGAACTCACCTACGACAATAGCGATCACGACCGTCCCCACACCGTCCACGTCCACGCGGTCGGGAAGTCGTGGGACGACGACGGTGCACCGGTCACCAACCGCGACCGTGTCGACGCCGGCGAGAGCCACACTTACGTCCTCGAGGGTGACGTCCCGGGAACCCACGTCTATCACTGTCACTACCAGACCCACAACCACCTCGACATGGGGATGTACGGCATCCTACGTGTCGATCCCGAAGACTACGAGCCCCCCGACCGCGAGTACTTCTTCACGCTCCGGGACTGGGACACGCGACTTCACGACCGTGAAGCCGGCGGCGACACTGACTACACCCCGACCGAACGGTCGTCGGACGCCTACACGCTCAACGGCCGCAGCGCGCCGACGACGTTCCACCCAGAACTCGGAACGCCGCTGGTCGTCTCTCGGGGAGAGACGATGCACCTCCACGTCGCGAACAACGGGTACGAGTCACACCCCTTCCACACCCACGGACACCGCTTTACAGTCATCGAGAAAGACGGTTCTCCGATCCCAGAAGACGCCCAGTACGAGGAAGACGTGATCAACATCGGCCCCGCGGAACGGTACACCCTCGAGATCGAGGCAGACGCCGACCCGGGGATCTACCCGGCTCACTGTCACAAGGTCCACCACGTGACGACCGAGGGACAGTATCCCGGCGGGATGGCGACAGCAATCGTCTACGAGGACGCGATGGAAACCGAGGAGTTCGGCGAAATCATGGCCGACGCCGGCTTCGACGGCTGATACGGATTCTCCTACCGATGTCCCGTGGAACCGCGACCTGAAGGGGTTGTACCGGAACTGACGGCCAGTACACCGTACCAACAGACAGTGACCGAAGGAGAGACCGAGCCCATCGCTCGAGGCTACAGGCTCCGGGGGAACTCCCGGAGTGTCCACCATTACTGGACGTACAGCGAATACGCGATCACGATAAAGCCTGCAAGCACCAGCAGACTCTCGAGCAAGATCCCCAGTGGGAGCGATACTCCGAGCAACTCGTAGAGCATGCCGGCCAACACGAGCCCGAGCGTCACGAGCCCAAACCCGAGCGCGAGCAAGCCAAGCGCCTGCTGTCTGGTTCGCCGATACGCCTTGTACGCGAAGTACGTGATAACGCCTCCCACGATGAGCACGAGCGTCTTGACGACCGCGAGCGCGAGCGCGATTTCCATGCCGCCGGTCTCGTACGGACTCATGTTTCCTTTCGCACCTCCGACCACAGCTCCGCGAGCCGTTCGTCCGCCGTCCGTGCCGGCCGCTCGATTTCGACCGCCAACTCGCGATCCTCGTCCAGAGAGAGTGAAATCTCTTCGAACGCCACCGCATACTTACTCGCGTGGTGG
>NZ_AOMA01000163.1 GCF_000337895.1 Halobiforma nitratireducens JCM 10879 | reverse complement strand
TCCTGCATGAGTTCGCCGATCAGGTTGTCGGCGTCGCTCTCGATGGCGATCTCGAGGGCGTCGTACTTCCACTCGGGGGCGACGACGACGTCGATCCGTTCGGGGTCTTCGATGCCGGCGACCTCGACGATGTCGCGAACGTCTTCGCGCGTGTTCTCGACCAGCCGTCGGCGTTTCCGGACGCGATCGCGGTCGATTTCGGCGGTCGGCCACGGCGCGTCGACGACGAACCCGTCGTTACCGAGTTCGTCCCACAGCTCCTCGGCGAGGTGGGGTGCGACCGGGGCCAGCAGCCGGACGACTGCCGACAGGCCACGCTCGTAGGTGTCGGCGTGGGGCTCGGTGTACTCGGCGTACTGGCGAAGCGTGGCGACCAGATCCTGGGTCTCGCGAAGCGCCTCGTTGAACGTCAGCTCGTCGTACTCCGCGTCGGCGATGGCGATCGTCGCGTCGATCTCCGCGTCGACGTAGCTGGCGACGGCGTCGTTCTCCCCGTCGGGCCGGTCGGCCGCGAACTCCTCGACCATCCCTTTCAATCGGCCCAGGAAGGCGTTGGTCGACCGGACGCCCTCCTCGCTCCAGTCGAAGTCGCGCTCGGGCTGGGCGGCCTGCATCATAAAGAGACGCGCCGTGTCCGCGCCGTACTCTTCGACGATCCGCTGGGGCGAGACGACGTTGCCTTTCGATTTGGACATCTTCTCGCCCTCGAGCTGGACCATCCCCTGGGCCAGCAGGTTCTCGAAGGGCTCGCGGTGCTCGAGGCCTTCGTGGTCCGCGAGCACCTTGGTGAAAAAGCGCGAGTACAGCAGGTGCATCACGGCGTGTTCGATGCCGCCGACGTACTGGTCGACGGGCATCCAGTCGTTGGCTCGCTCGAGGTCGAAGGGAGCCTCCTCGAGTCCGGGCGAGACGTACCGCAGGAAGTACCACGAGGAGTCGACGAACGTGTCCATCGTGTCGGTCTCGCGGGTCGCCGACCCGCCACACTCGGGACAGGTCGTCGCTTTCCACTCCTCGGCGGCATCCAGCGGGTTGCCGGTGGTGTTGATGAACTCGGGCAGTTCGACGGGCAGTTCCTCCTCGGGGACGAGGACGGCACCACAGTCGTCGTGACAGTGGACGACCGGGATCGGCGTCCCCCAGTAGCGCTGACGGGAGATTCCCCAGTCCCGGAGCTGATACTGTGTCGCGTGCGCGGCGCTCTCGATGTCTTCGGTCAGCCGTTCGCGGGCCGTCTCGCTGTCCAGCCCGGAGTAGTCGCCGGAGTTGACGAGGACGCCGTCGTCCGTAAAGGCTTCCTCGCTGACGTCCGGAGCCTCCGGTTCCTCGCTCTCTTCGGGTTCGGGCGCGACGACCGGAACGATCTCTTCTCCCATCTTCTCGGCGAAGGCGTGGTCGCGGTCGTCGTGGCCGGGGACGGCCATCAGCGCACCGGTTCCGACGTCCGAAAGGACGAAGTCGGCGACGTAGACCGGAATCTCCTCGCCGGTGGCGGGGTTAGTCGCGGTCAGATCGGTTGCGACGCCGTTGGGTTCGTCTCCTTCGGGGTCGGCCTCGTGTTCGATGAAGTGGCGAACGTCCTCGTCCTCCTCGGCGAGTTCCTCGCTGATCGGATGGTCGGGTGCGAGCGCGAAGAAGGTCGCGCCGTGGATGGTGTCGAGACGGGTCGTAAAGGCCGTTATCGGTCCGTAGCCCTCCACGTCGAACTCGACCTCGCTCCCGTACTGCCGGCCGATCCAGTTGCGCTGCATCTGACGCACCGAGTTGGGCCACCCCTCGAGGTCGTCGATATCCTCGAGCAACTCGTCGGCGTACTCGGTGATCTGCAGGAACCACTGCTCGAGTTCGCGCGTCTCGACGGGGGTATCACAGCGCCAGCAGAGTTCGGCCTCGCCTTCGACCTGCTCGTCCGCGAGCACGGTCTCACACTCGGGACACCAGTTGACTTCGGCGTCGCGGCGTTCGACGAGCTCTTCCTCGTGGAATCGCTTGAAGAGCCACTGGTTCCACTGGTAGTAGTCGGGGACGCAGGTGGTGACCTCGCGGGACCAGTCGTAGCCAAAGCCCATCGCGTCCATCTGGCCGCGCATGGTGTCGATGCAGTCGAACGTCCAGTCCCGTGGGTTAGTATCACGCTCCTTGGCGGCGTTCTCGGCCGGGAGCCCGAAGGCGTCCCACCCCATCGGGTGGAGGACGTCGTCGCCCTGCATGCGTCGGTAACGGGCGTAGGCGTCCGTGATCGTGTAGTTGCGGACGTGGCCCATGTGGAGCTTGCCCGACGGGTACGGATACATCCCGAGGACGTACGTCGGGTCCTCGACGTCGTCGGGCGTCCGATACGCGTCCGCGTCGTCCCACGCCTCCTGCCAACGTCGCTCGACTTCGGCGTGATCGTAACCGGCGTCGCTCATTTGTATACGTGTGGACGGGACGCCGCCCTATAGCTTTCCATCCGCTGGCCGACCGAAACCGTCACTCGGGCGATTCTCGGGTCGGCGATACCGCTCACGTTCGTGTGTCGGCTGTCCGTTCGGCTGTCTCCGTTCCCAACGCGAAAACAGAACTGCTCGGCGTTCGACCTCGGGACCGCCGTTACTCGATGTCGATCTCTTTCGACCCGTCTTCACCGCTGACTTTCGGGAGTCGAACGGTGAGCACGCCGTTCTCGTAGCCGGCCGATACCCCGTCTTCCTCGACCGGCTCCGGCAGGCGAACCCGGCGACTCGCCGTCTTTCGCGTCCGTTCTCGCCGGAGGTACTCGCCCTCGGCGAACTCGAGGGCGTCCTCCCGGCTCGCGTCGAGACGGAGCGTCCCTTCCGAGAGCGTCAGGTCGATGTCGTCGGTCTCGTAGCCGGGGAGATCGGCGGTGACGACATACTCTTCGTCGGTGTCTGCGACGTCGACCGGGACCGAGCCCGGGACCTGGAGGCCGCCGCCGGTCATCCCCTCTTCGACCTGTCTACTGACGCGGTCGAGCATCTCCTCGATTTCGTCGAACGGGTTGTGTCGCATAGGCGAGCGTACGCTCTCGAGCGGGATAAATCTGCCCGCGCTGGAAGGACAGAACCGTCCGTACTGGGGCTCCGTTCGGGGACGACGTGGTGAGCCCGACCCTACTCCGGCAGGGACACGAGTCCGCCGTCGACGGCCTCAAGCAACACGTCGCGGGCGTGACCGTCGGGGTCGACGTTCTCGTAGACGGCTTTTACTTCCCCATCGTCGAGGACGAACGTCGTGCGCTCGGCGGCTGGTGGGCCGTCACCGACCTCGCGGCGGGGCACGTCG
>NZ_AOMA01000162.1 GCF_000337895.1 Halobiforma nitratireducens JCM 10879 | reverse complement strand
CCGCCACGCCCGCGTCCCGATAGGTTTCGAGCTCTCGCTGGAACTGGGTTGCCTCGACGGTACAGCCCGGGGTGTCGTCCCGCGGGTAGAAGTAGAGGACGGTCGGTGTCTCGAACTCGAGGGTACGGTCCTCGCCGTCCTGGTTCGGTGCGGTTATCGTGGGTGCGTCCGCGCCAGGTTCGAGCGGCATGGTGTGGGTGGCCGTACTGCGAACGCGCGGAAACGATTTTCGGTGGCGTCGTCCGTGTGCTGTCTCGACGATGACTGTCGGACGATCGGACTGTCGGACTACCGAAACGACCGTCGACCGTTACTCGACGACGTGTTCCGTATCGTACGATCCGAGCCGTCGTACCCAGCCGTTCTCGGCGAGGTCCTCGATCTCTTCGAGAGCGTCGACCGTTCGCGACTCGTAGAGGCCGGCTTCGATGTCGATGTGGAAGACGTAGTCGCCGAGCCGCTGGCCGCTCGGTCGGGACTCGACGCGGGTGAGGTTGATCGCCCGGTCCGCGAACGGCTCAAGGAGTTCGAGCAGGAGCCCGGGGTAGTTCGCGTTCGGGTAGACGACGAGCGAGGTCTTGCCGCCACCGTTCGAGCGTTCCTCGGCGGGTGCGACCGCGAAAAACCGCGTCGCGTTCGAGTCCCGATCCTGGATGTCTTCCGCGAGCACCTCGAGGTCCGTGCCGTTGCCGGCGTTCGCGGGGTGGCCGATCCCCGCCATCGACGGGTCGTCGCGGGCGAACTCGACGCCCTGAGCGGTACTCGCGACCGCCTCGAGGGTTGCCTCGGGATACTTCTGCTCGAGGTAGGAGCGACACTGCGCGAGCGCCTGGGAGTGGCTGGCGATCGTGTCGAACTCCGGTCCCTGGGCGAGCAGGGCGTGTCGGATCGGGGTAACGATCTCGCGGACGACGGCGACGTCGTACTCCGCGAGAGCGTCTAGACTTTCCGTGACCGAGCCTTCGATGCTGTTCTCGATCGGAATGATCCCGCGGTCGTGTTCGCCGGCGTCGACGGCGTCGACGATCGCGGTCACCGACTGGCGAAAGTGTATCTCGTCGTCGTCGGCGACGGCCGTCGCCGCGCGGTGTGAGTAGGTCCCTTCGGGGCCGAGCGTGACTGCGGTCATCGAGAGCTTATTGCAGGGTCCCCGGCAAAAACACCCCGGGTCCGGCGATGATCGCCGCCGATCTGCCACAAATTATATCGGTCAACTGGAGAACCTGTATGCAATCACGGGGATCACGTTGACGAGAGGGGTGTACACAGGTGACTGAGACGGGCCGTCGCTCCTTTCACGTCCGGTACGCCGGCGCTGACGACGCGGTCCGCGAGCGGGTCAGGGAGACACTCGAGCCGACCTATCGCGTGACGACGGTTTCGGAAGCCGACTCGCCACGCGAGTTGCTCGACGCGGACGCGGACGTGGACTGTCTCGTTCTCGCAAGCGACGCGACGGATGGAACCACCACGCTAACTGACTCGCTGGAGGCACTCGGAGCGACGCGCCCCGATCTTCCGATCGTGCCGTTCGTCTCGGTCGCCGATATCGACGGGACGTGTCGCGAGTGGGCTGAGGCGCTGCTCGAGGCGGCGGTCTCCGATGTCGTGTATCGCGACGTGGATGCCGACGATGCGGGCGACGCCGAACCCGGACACGACTACGAGCACGATCACCACGACCCGGTCCGTCGGCTTCGAAACCGGATCGACGACCGGTACGAGCAGTCGGTCGCCGACGCCGGTGAGACGGTCCTCGAGATCGCCCGCTCGCTGATGGGTGCGGCCCCCGACGAGGTAGACATCGAGATCGAGTGGGGCCTCGAGTCGGTCGGGAAACGGCTCGACGCCGACAGGGCGCTCGTTTTCGACTACGAGCGCGAGACGGACCGGTTCGTCCCCACACATACCTGGTTCGCTCGACCGGAGTCGATCGGCGAGAACGAGCCCGAACCGCTTCCGACCGCGTCGTTTCCCGGATACCGCGACGCGATCCGGGCGTTCGACGTTCACGCGATTCCAGCCGAGACCGGACCGGACTCCTCGCCGGAGGCAACGCTGGAGTCGTCGCTGGCCGCAGACGCCGAGGTCGGCTCCGACGACGACTTCGAAATCCCCGAGGGGTTCATCGGCGATATAGAGACGATGTCCGGCGGCGAAGGGGCGGCGGACGCTGACTCGGCCCTGGATTCGACGTCTCGTGTGTATCTCGAGGAACGCGACCTCGAGGCGCTGCTCGCGATCCCGATCGTCGTCGACTGGGAGCTGACCGGCGTTCTCGTCGTCGCCGGACGCCACCGCCGACCGTGGCCGACCACGGTCCGTCGCCAGCTGCGGACGCTGGGCGAACTGATCGGCCACCGTCTCGAGCGCCGCCGCCGCCGCCGCGAACTCGTCCGGCAAAACGACCGCCTCGAGCAGTTCGCCTCCGTCGTTAGCCACGACCTGCGAAATCCGCTGAACGTTATCTCCGGATCGGCCCAACTGGTCGCCGAAACCGGCGACGACGACTATCTCGAGGACGTGATCGAGGCGACAGAGCGGATGGAAGACATGATCGAGGACCTCCTCACGCTCGCCCGCGACGGCGACAGCGTCGGCCAGACCCAGTCCGTGGCGCTCGAGGCGGTCGTCCAGGCGGCCTGGAACGACGTCGCGACCGAGGACGCGACCCTCGAGTTCGACGCCGGTGAACTGCCGACGATCGATGCGGACCGCGGGCGGCTTCGACAGGCTCTCGAGAACCTGATTCGGAACGCCATCGAGCACAACGATGGAGAGGTCTGCATCCGGGTCGAGGCGACCGACGACGGGTTCGCGGTGGCGGACGACGGCGTCGGTATTCCCCCGGATCGACGCGATCGCATCTTCGAGGAAGGGTACACGGAAGGCGGTGGGACGGGGCTTGGACTCTCGATCGTCGAGACGATCGTCTCGGCTCACGGCTGGTCCGTCGCCGCCAGGGAGAGCGAACATGGCGGTGCCAGGTTCGAGATCGCGACGGAGCCCTCGTCGTCTGCGTCTCCGTCTGACAACCCTCAAACTCGAGTCGATACCGACGAACGACACTGACCACTCCCGGATTCAGCACCGATCCACGTGCCAGCACACTCCACTGCGAGACGCTACACTACACTACACTACACTCCGGTCCCTGCCTGTCAGGGACGGTCACGAGAAAAATGACCGCGTTCACTCGTCGAGGTGCTCGATCCCCTTCTTGGAGACGTTAGCCTCCGTGATCTCTTCGGGCATCCAGTCGGGCTTGTCCTCCGGCGCAGTCTCCTCCCAGGCCCATCCGTCGTAGATGTGGACCTTGTCAGTTCCTTTCTCGCGCAGTCGCAGTTCGACGCGGTCTGTCTCGTCTTCGCTCGGGCCGGGCTCAAGTCGACGAGCGGCCTTGAGTGCGGCCTGTCGGGGCGTGTTCCCCGAGAAGACGCTCGACTCTTCGCCGTCCGATTCTCGCAGCGCAAAGTTTCGTTTACCGTCTTCGCGTACCATGATTTCGCCTCCGTGTCAACCCAGCGCATGCGATGTTATAAAGATATCCCCGATAATCGACCGACTGCGGCGGTATGTTTAAGTAGGATGGTGAGACACCGTTCCGCACTACCGGCTCCTCGTGGGGAATTTCGTGGGTTTTCGTTCGCGGGAGGGCTTCGTTGCGGGCGATCGTTCGCCAGCGCGTAGAAAACACTTAAGTATATCCTACGGCGAAGTTCGTCATAGAATCCCGCGATGGTTCGGAAAAAGAAGCTGAGTCCAAGCGGTGCGAAAGACGAAGACGGCAACTACCACAACGTCCACCTGAACCTCCACGAGGACGAACTCGCAGTCGCGGGCATGGACATCGGCGACGAGGTTTTCGTCCGGGTCCGAGACGGCAAGATCATCATCCAGAAAGCCGACGAGGAAGAGGTCGAACACGAGTTCTGATTCTGTCCGGTCCGTCGGCCACCTCGGCGGCGTCGTTCTTTCGACGCCATGGTGCCACCCGAGAGCGGTGGGCTCGTTCACGGTAGATCGTGTCCCGGTCGTTCTCGAGTGATAGTGTTTAGGTCGAATCTTTACCGGTAAGAGACGGCCAAATGTTTGGTTCGTTGATCGTGTTCACTCCTCGTGAGATGTAGTCTTTCAGCGCCGAGAGATCAGGGAC
>NZ_AOMA01000161.1 GCF_000337895.1 Halobiforma nitratireducens JCM 10879 | reverse complement strand
GTAGAGTTCCTCGAGTGTGATGTCATCGAGCCGTCCCATTACCACTTCCAGCGTCTCTACAGGTAAAGCACTTCCCTAGACACTATGAGTCGTTCCCGTTTGGCTCCGCCTGGCCGTCGTCTCCCAGACCCGCCAGCGACAGCTCTGGCCGTCGTCTCGGTGCCACCGTCTCCTCCCGGTGTCCACTACTGTTTAGGCTTACCTAAACTATTTATCCTGGGCCCTATTTAGGTTGACCTAAAATGGTTGGAACGACGCTCGGAGACATCCGTCGCTATCTCGAATCGCTCTCGAGCGAGACCGGCCGATACCACCTCGTCTGTGCCCGTACCGGCGAACAACCCGTTCCCGCCGTCGGGCTCGTCTTCGACGATCGCCCGACCGCGCGGGCAGCCGTTCGCGCAACCGAACAGTACAGGGCGGCCCTGCGACGGTACGATCCGTCACTGCCGGCGTACGACGTCATCGCCCGGGAGCGGCCGCTCGAAAGCGCGGCCGCGACACGGGCGGACGCCGAGCCATCGCCGTTCGCCGAGCAACGAGGCCGTCCGGTAGCGGATCGGTCTGCGGGGAGAACTGCTGGAGACGGTCGGGTCGAGCGGGGGTCGCGCATCGACTTCTGTCACGCCGTCGCGGGCGCGGTGTTCGAGGCGATCGCAGACTCCCCTCACGACCACCTGGAGCGGGCGATCATGGACGCGTACTTCGATCTCGCGGAACGAATCGAGGGGACCGACGAGCTCTGTCTTTGCCTGCTCGAGAGCATGGCGGCGGAACTCGAGACCGCCCTCGATCCACACTCCCAGCAGGACCTCCTGCTCGCGGCTGCCCGCCGACTGCCGACGGTCGCGTCCCGGTCGGACGAGACCGGCGATGCGCTCGAGTCGACGCTCGCTCGATTAGTTGCAGTCGAGTTCCTCCAGGGGTACGCGGTGCGTTCCAGAGCCGTCGACCCCGACACCGGCGGCCGCTCCTGGACGGTGGTACTCGACGAGTACGCACTCGGCGACCCGGACCCGACCGGGGCGGAGCCCGAGGTCGTCGTTACGTTGCCGCTTTCTCTCGAGTTGTTCCGCCACTGTCCGACTCGTAGCCTCGCCGTCACCGACGCCGGACACGTCGGCTCGGAACGACCCGCACACCGCGTCACGATCAGTACCGAACCGACCGACCGTGCCTCCGGTCTGGTCCACGCCAGCGAGGTGACCCGACCGTGAGCGAGACCGGGACACGGCTCCTCGAGGACGCGGAGACTCGAGTCGAGGCCGAACGGGACGCGACGAGCGCGAAACTGTCCGCGTTCGACCGGTTTGCAAGCGGCGTCGACGACGTTCCGACGGACTCGCCGCCGGCGTCGCCAGCTGACAGCGGGCGGACGATAGGGTCGCCGGGAGCTCCGACCGTTCGATCGGGGGTGGGTCCGACGGCGATGGCGGTCGGCAGCGACGCCACCGACCGGGCGTCGGTCGACTCTCGACGGGCTGTCCGTGACCTGTTCGCGGAAACGGTTCGTCCTCGTAGTGTCGACGATGTCGATGTCGATGTCGACGCCGATGCCGACGGCACCGAACCCCTGTGTGTGACCCTCGCGGAAGAACTCGGCGACGACGTTGCCGTCGCGCTTGCGCCGTCGACCGATCGCCAGTTCACTCCCGAGCTGAAGCAAGGTGTACTCGAGGCCGTCGATCAACGCCGTGCCGAACTCGAGACGATGCGTGGCGCTCTCGACACCGAAGCGACGTCGCTCGAGTCGACGATCGAGACCGTCGAAGAGATACGGGAGTGGTTCCGTCACGCCGACGAAACCCCGCTTCTCGAGCTCGGTTTCGACGCCCTCAGACGGCGTCACGAGGCCCTCGCCGACCACCGCCGTCGGTGTCGCGACCGCCTCGACCGCCGGCAGGAAGTGCTTCGGGAGACGACGGTCCACGGCGGGGCCGCCGGGCTCGAGCACCGAACGCTCGTCACCTACCTCTACGGGAATCTCCCGTCGACGTATCCGGTCCTGACGACCGTGCTTTGTCTCCTCGAGCAGTGCCGGACCGCCCAGCGAGCGGTCCGGGATCACCTCACTCGGCGCGTGTGACCTCCCCGGTTTTCGGAGCGTCTACTCTCGAAACGCTTCGAGATCGAACTCGAAGGCCGCGACGGGCACCTCGAGGTCGTGTTCGACGAGCACAGCGGGATGGACCTCGCCGATTACGCCGACCTCCTCGCCGTCGATGACGACGCTTGCCGTTCGACCCGAAATGAAGGTCGGATGTTCGGTCGGCGGCGTCTCGAGGTCGACGTCGAACTGGCGACACAGCGCCTGCAGGCGGGCCTTGGCGTCCTCGTAGCCGGCGTCGTGGCTCGCGAGGACGGCTCCGACGTGGCGGTTCTCTGAGACGCCAGTGTTCTCGCTGTCGTCGAGCCGGGCCGTGAAGCCGATCTCCGAGAGGTACTGGGGATACGAGCGGTGGGTGTTCCGTTCCAGTACCATCAGCAGCGAGGGCATGACCCAGGTCCGCAACATGGTGTAGTCCTCGCTGTAGACCTCCTTGATCGTCGTCGGCTCGCCCGCGCCGTAGGCGTCGCTGCCGGGCGCGACGTCGAGACGCTCGAAGTTCTCCGCCTCGTTGATCATGTGGAAGTTCAGCAGATCCTCGAAGCCCAACCCGACGAGTTGCTCGCGAGTGGCTCGCTCGAGTCGGGACCGCTCGTGGCGGCCGCCGACGGTACCAACGTCGGGATAGCACGGCTCGAGCTCGTTGAAGCCATAGGCACGCCCGAGGTCGTCGATGACGTCCAGCGGGTGGAGCACGTCGACGCGGTAGGGGGGGATCGTGACCTCGTAGACGAGGTTCCCTGCCTCGCCTTCGTTCCTCTCGGCCTCGAGTCCGGACCGCTCGGCGAGATCGATCACTTCGTCTGGATCGAGGTCGATGCCGAGGATCGTCTCGATCCGCTCGTGGGGAACGGTCTTGGTCTTCGTCGAGAGGTCGGGCCGGACGAGGTCGTGGTCCTTGTAGGACACTTCGATGTCCTCGATCGTCGCGCCGCGGGCCGCCAGCGCGTAGCAGACGATGTTGAGCATCTTGTCGATCGTCCACTGGTCGGTGCCGGTCATCTCGACGAACAGGTCCCGCGAGTCCGTCGAGACCTCGGTGCGGCGACCGTTGATCACCGGCGGGAACGAGAACAGCCCCAGGTCGTCGTAGATCGCCGGGTAGCGCTCGTACTCGCTGACGAGATCGGCGTATGTCTGGCCCGTGGGGTGGTCCTCGAGCACTTCGGCAGGGGTCATCTCCGCGTCCGCGTCGAGTGGCACGAACGTGTCCGCCTCGGGCTCGACGCCGACGTACTCGATGGTCGGGTTCCCCTCCGTCGCCGCGGAGCCTTTCAGCATCGTCAGATCGTGAATGCCGATCGCGCCCTTCGCGCGCTTGCGGCCCATCGTCGCGTGGAGTTTCTCCTGCAACTGGATGAGCGAGTCGAGGCTCTCCTCGTCGAGATCGACATCGCGGATCACCGCACCGGTGACGTAGGGACGGTCCGCGGGGACCGACTCGTCGACCTCGATTGTCCAGTCCGCGGAGTTCGTCGAGGGGACGTGGACGCCCCGCGAGTCGCCGTAGTGGTACCGCAGCGAGCGGGCCACGCCTTCGACGGAGAGTCGATCGAGCCGGTCGGGGGCGAACTCGAGTTCGAACGCGCCGTCCTCCGTTCGTCCTTCGAACTCGAGGCCGAGACCGAACAGGTCGTCTTTGAGTTCGTCGTCGCTTTTCTCCTCCGTGCCGGTGAGATCGCGTAGTTCGTCGGGATCGATGTCGACGGTTGGCATCAGTAGGTCACCTCCGCGTTGCGCAGGAACTCGAGATCGGCGAGCGTACCGTGCAGGTCACGGATATCTTCGGCACCCGTCGTGAGCATGGCGAGTCGCTCGAGAGCGAGCCCCCAGGCCATGACGTCGCAGTCGACGCCCAGCGGTTCCAGCATCTCCTCGCGGAAGATACCGGAGTTCCCGATCTCGATCAGTTCGCCCGTCGTGGGGTGGGTGCCGAACAGTTCGAAGCTCGGTTCGGTGTAGGGGTTGTAGTGGGGCTTGAACTGGATGTCCTCGATCCCGAACTGGGCGTAGAACTCCTCGAAGGTGCCCATGAGATCGCGCACCGAGAGGTCCTCGGCCATCACCCAGCCCTCGATCTGGTAGAACTCGAGCAGATGAGTCGCATCGAGGGTGTCGTTGCGGTAGGCTTTCTCGACGCTGAAGAACCGCGCGGGTGGTTCGATCTCGCCGATCTCCTCGCCCGAGAGGTAGCGGGTCGACAGCGAGGTCGTGTGCCCCCGCAGCGCGAGCGCGCGGGCGAACTCCTCGTCCCACGGCGAGTGATAGCCTTCGCTGTCCTCACCCAGCCCTTCGCGGTGGACGCGTTCGACATCCGCGACGAGTTGGTCGGGGAGTTCGTCGATGTGGCTGGGTTCCTCCATGGCGAAGCGGTCCCAGTGAGTCCGCGCCGGGTGATCCTGGGGCATGAACAGACAGTCGTTGATCCAGAAGTCCGCGTCGACGTGGGGGCCGTCCATCTCCTGGAACCCCATCCCGACGAGGACGTCTTTGACCCGCTCGGACATCTGACGCAGGACGTGAACCGTGCCGCTCTCGACGTCTTCGGCGTCGGCCTCGACGTTGTAGTCGGCGAACTCGACGGTCTCCCACTCGCCGCTGGTCAGCAGGTCCGGCGTGACCGCCCCGACGGTCTCCGTGGTCTCGATGCCACCCATCAGCTCCGTGACGCCCTCGTCGGTCAGCGCCACGTCGCGGGTCGTCGTCTCGACGACCTCGAGGAGTCCGCGACGCTCGAGTTGGTCGATCACCTCCTCGAGGTCGTCGTCGGTACCGACAGCCCCGTCGGCGAGCGCCTCGAGCGCGTTCGCCTCCGCGTCCGCTGTCGGCTCGGCATCGGGGTCGGCGGTGATCTCGCCGCTGTCGATCGAGCCGTACCCTTTCCGGGCGTAGTTCGAGAGCGCGATGTCGACCGCATCGCCCTCGAGTCCGGACTGGCCGATGACCTGTCCCATCGAGACCGGTTCCTCGTCGGCTCCGGCCTCGAGGGCAGCCTCGTAGAGGGCCACCTCCGGCAACCCGTCGGTCGCGTACTCGTGACCTTCGTCGGTGAGTTCGATCGTTTCGTCGACGCGTTCCGAGACCTCGACCAGCCCCTCCTCCTCGAGTTCGAAGGCCGCCCCGGTGACGGTTTCGGGCGGAAGGTCGGTCGCCTCGGCGAGGGCGTCGATGGACGTTGCCTCGTCCGCGCTCGCGGCCTCCAAGACCGCGACCTGTGATTCTGGCAGTTGCATTCGCTTGATTAGATGGCTGCGTGGCGGTCAGTTAGCGGTTCCGACTCGCGGCGAGTCGCGGTCGCCGCCGGGCGTTGCGGACTCTCCCGCAGCGGCCGGCCGCGACGGCGACCCGCGAACGGACGGTTTCGCCGCGGCGACCCGGCGAGGTCGCCACGAATCCACCGTCACGAGACCGCTAGAAAAAGCCGAATCCCGACGGCACGTGCTGTGGCTGACTGTTGGTGGCGACGCCGGCACGACCCTGCCTGCAGACGGCAACGTGGGATTCGGGTGCCATATCGGATCGATTCGCGACCGGACGCAAAAAACGTTGCTGGTTGGTGACAGTGGTCGAGCGACCGGCCGTCGGTGATACTTTCACGCTGACGTGATGGGAAACCGAAACTATTCTGTCGTCGCTCGGTGAATCGCTGCCATGCCCAACGGTCGTCCGCGTACGGATTCTACTGTGTCCTCCGAACCAGCCACCCCGTCCAGACCCACGCTCGTCAACGGCTCGATCGGCGGCGTCGTCGCCCTCGTCCTCTCGTTCGTTCCGTTTGCCTCGCTGCTGGGCGGTCTCGTCGCCGGCTACCTTGAGGGGCAGGCTATCGGCTCCGGGTTCGCCGCGGGTATCGTTGCCGGCATCGTGTACGGAATCGCCGGCTACGTGCTGTTTCTGCTCTTTGGCGGCGTCATGCTCGGATTTCTCGGCGTACCGATGACAGCAGGACTGGGCGGGATGCTCCTGTTCGCGATCGCCTTCGTTCTCGTCTACGCGCTCGCGTTCGCCGCGGCCGGCGGAGCGATCGGCGCGTACCTGAACCGCGAGTTCGGCGACGAGATCGGCCGGTACTGACACCCGTATCGTGGCTTTCGCGGTTGCCGAACTACTTGTTCGATACGCGCGTCGTCTCCAGCGACCCCGAATCGACCCAGACGAAACCGGACTGCTCGGCGGCCGCCTTTGCCTGTTGGACCGCACCGGGGTCGAACTCGTCGGCGAACTCGATCCGTGTCTCGTCGGGTTCCGCCGCGGGCAACTCCGGCAGGAAGTCGTCGTCCTCGAGCAGCCCCTCGACGGAGACGTTGCCACCGGCTCCGAGCGCGGCACCCAGGGCCCGATAGCGGTCGTCTTCGCTCTCCCACTCGAGGCCGCTCCCGAAGGCGTCGTTCGAGACGCGTGCGGTGTCGCTACTGCCGGAAAGCGAGCCGAGTCCGGGGTCGTCGTTCGACCGACCGGTCCGCTCGTCCCCGGAACTGGTCGCTCCCCTGGACTCTCCGTCGCGAGGGTCTTCGGCGTTCGCGAACGCGTCGGCGACTCGAGCGGCCCGTCCCGACTCTTGGGACGAGTGCTCGCTGTCGTCTGTCCGACGCTCGTTGCTGTTGTCGCTCCCGTCCTCGCTCACCCGCGACACCGACGGCGAGCCGCCGCGCAGTTCGAACCCGTCGGCTTCGGTCGACGGCGGCGACGTCTGCCGTGTCGTGTTGGGGTCGGTTTCGCTCGCGGAGGTCGTGGAGGTCGTGGAGGGCGTGGAGGGCGTGGAGGTCGTGGAGGGCGTGGAGGGCGTGGAGGTCGGTCGTTTGCGGGCGTCGGTGGTCGGTCGTTTGCGGGCGTCGGTGGTCGGTTCTGACTCAGACTCCGACCCCGACCTCGACCTCGACCCCGCCTCCCCAATCGACCCCGATTCGGCCTCCTCGATGAGCGACGCCACGCCTTCTTCGCCACGTTCGGCGCTCGACTGCCCCTTCGAGAACCGCGATCCCTCGCTGGATTCCCGGTCCGCTGCCCACGCCGGCCAGGGGGCGCTCGTATCCGAATCTTCGCTCCCTGGCACGTACGCCTCGAGGGCGAGCCCACACTCGGGAACCACCGGTCGTTCGAACGGCGCGATCCGACGGCCGTACCGCTCCTGGAGTCGCTCGAGTTCGCGTTCGTCGACCAGCGCCGCTCGCCAGCGATCGTCGCCGCCGGAGAGCAAGACGAACCGCGCCTGGGTACCGGCGAGCAACGACTCCTCGATACTCCAGAGTACGGCAGGCAGGTTGTCGGTCCCCAGCGGCGTCTCGGGATACTCGAAGGTCGCCTCTCGCTGTCGGCCTTCGGGATCGACGGCGCGCAGTTCCAGCCGGTCGCGCGGGGCGGCGGTGATAGCCCGTTCGAGGGACAGCGACCAGCCGATCGACTCGAAGACGGCGGTTAGCTCGCGCTTTACTGCCTCCTGGGGATATCGTGCGGCACAGCTGAGGCCGCGGTTGCTTCGAGCGATCGTCTCCCGGAGGATCGTCGTCTTGTCGCGGCCATCGTCGAGAACGGTGGCGAGGGCAGCCTCGAGCGATCGACCGTCGCCGTCGTTCGACGCGTCCGTCGTGGAGCGGGTCGCGACGCGCTCTATGTCGGCCGCCGTCACGCCGAAGGCCCCGAGCACGTCGGCCGCGAGGAGTTCGTCCGCGTCGCCGTTGCGGGGAGGACCGGGCATCACTTCAGTGATACACGACCGAACCAATATAAGTTCGTCAGACGTTCGACTGGCGAGTCGGACCACGGACTGTCGGTTCTCATACCACGGCCCTGCCGGTCAGTGAACCGCCTCGGGGTCACGTGGTTCGAGACGCCTTCGGCGTCTCGTCATCACGGAAGACTGCGTCTTCCGTACGACCCTGAGGCACTCGGCCTGTTCCGCCTGTAGACCACGTCTGGTCGGCGAAGCGTTGTACCGGCACATCGAGCACTCCGTAGCAGTCAGCCGACACGACGTGACACCGCTGGCAGCCCCCTTCAGCAAGAGACAGTCATTTGTACGTTCTCCCCAGAGTGTACAGAAGGTATGGAACTGCCTGATGATGTGCTCTGTCTGTACACTGCTCGAGTAACTGAGAACCAGGACTCGTACACGATCGAGGTTCCGAAGCAGGAAGTCGAGTTAGGTGGGGTCCAGTCCGGCGAGGTGTATCGGGCTGCGTTGCTTCCATCGGCAGTCGAACCCGAGCCCGCTCCGCGGGTCCGAGCGGAGCCACAGGGACCACCACTCGAGGAAGGGGACATTCGAGACGTCGAAATCGAACGGCTCGGCGACCAGGGTGATGGGCTCGTCAAAGTAGACCGTGGCTACGTCGTGATCGTTCCCGGAACGGACGTCGGTGATCGGGTCACGATCCGCGTCACGGAGGCAAAGGAGAACGTCGCCTTCGCGGAGGTCATCAAAGAAGCCCGGTAACGTCCCGGTGACAGCTGGTGTCTTCGGGACCAGCTTACAGCCCGTCGCTCGTCTCCGACCGACGACGACCGATCGAGCGACGGACACGCCAGTACCGGGACGGGCAAGCAACCGCGATCGCGTGGGCGGTTCGGTACTCCTAGATACCCTGTTGCACGTTCAAGATTAGTTCGCCGGACGGGACGGGCAGACCAGAAACTGACCACCTATCGGCAGTGCTGACCCAATG
>NZ_AOMA01000160.1 GCF_000337895.1 Halobiforma nitratireducens JCM 10879 | reverse complement strand
GTGAAATCGTCCTCATGTTCGCCATCATCAACATAGAAAAGCTCTGTGAGCCACTCTAACCCTCATTCAGCAGCTATTCAACAAAGCACATTCTTTCGGTCTCAAATTCAGTCTTCGAACGGTTCGACTCTTAACCGCTCCAAGAAGTCGATTAGTTCATCGACGCGCTCCCCATTCTCTTCGGGGACAGCCAGCAAACCTTCGTCGCGAGCGCGAACAAATAGATAGCTCACCGTCCGCTGCCACTCAATTAGATTACGCGGCACGGTATCTATATCGTGTAAATACACGAAATACTCAGAACGACAGTGGCGGCACTCTAAGAACTGCCCGTCACTGACAACATCATGGTTGAGGTGGAATCCGTCGTCATCAAATGGTGTCGTCTTTCCACAGCTGCGGCATTCAAATTCTGTCATCATCGCCCTCTGTGACCTTCCGATAGTGGTCCTGTAGATACGACTCAACGTACATCTCGTGCGATGACTCCACGGATGGGATTCCAATTGCATACCAGTACTCTTCACTGTCGAAATCCCAGAATCGCTGTTTGACGACCTTTTCGTGGGGTAAATCGTCTTCGGATTCTGCCGCGTCTTCCTCTGTCCTGTGAATCAAACGGTCCTCAATTTCGAACTCTGGTGTTGAACTCTGCTCAGAGTTGTAGTGCCAAGTGTGGATAGTCAAACCATCATCCTCGTCACACAATGCGTTAAAATGTAATTCTGTGCC
Organism: Halobiforma nitratireducens JCM 10879; assembly: GCF_000337895.1. Lineage (GTDB taxonomy): Archaea > Halobacteriota > Halobacteria > Halobacteriales > Natrialbaceae > Natronobacterium > Natronobacterium nitratireducens. Next base: position 72,737 of record NZ_AOMA01000160.1, on the reverse strand, counting down.
GTCATCTCGATAGCCCGCAAACCATAGACTTTCGCCGCTCATTCGCTCAATTCGAAGATAATCGACCTCGTGCATCACGTCGATGTCTTCATCTGGTTTGATTTCATCTGTCATCGACTCTCACCACCCATCAGCACAGTTGAAGCAAAGAAACTCATTCCCTGGATGTTGTAACTCACTTTCGCAAATCAAGCACACGTCATGGTCTCCAAAGTGGTCTAAAAATCCGTACTGAACGCCGTCTGGATACCACACATCGCAGTCGCTCACTGGACAGTGATGCTCACCCGCTCCTGCAGCAGGCTCAGAATCTCATCTACATCCATGCTTCAACCCTCGTTCTCCTTCTCCTGCCGCCAGCTGTCTATTTCACGTTCAACCAGTTCATCAAACTCGTCATCATCGAGGCCGCAGTAGTCGTCGGAGACTTCGTGCAGCATGTCCTTCCATTGCGAAATCTCCCTCAAACAATATTCTCTTGGCGTCAACCCTGCTCTTCGTGCACTGTCCTCGACCTCTTCTTTGCTCATGAACATGGCTCGAAACCACGACGAGGCCTGCATTCAATTCTCCGATGTCAAATTGGTACGCGCTGGATGGGAAGATAATCGCCTTTACCACCTACTCCAGCCAAACGTGCTGACCTACACAGCTCGTATGGCTCCTCGGCTGCACTATCCTAGCTGGATTCCTATTCGTTTGCTAGTCACATTTGGTATGAGGTTCGCTGAGAATTCCTACTGTGAATCCAGCCACTCCTGGCGCGTCATATCAGGCTTGTACTCCTTGTATTGCTCGGTGTGATGGATTTGAGCGTGACATGTAGGACATACCCAGATTAGCTCTTCAGGCTCGTAGCTGACGTGGTGACGGTGCATCAGGTTTGATATGATAACCTCCACGTCTACTTCTCGCTCTATCGTCGCTGTCGGGCGTTCATCAACGAACGGCGGAATATGATGGTCAGGATGTTCAGGACACTCATATTCGAGGTATCGTACAAAAACGTTCGAATCCTCGTCAGGGACCAGAGACACACGGATTGTATCATGTCGCTCGTTGCACCCAGGTATTCGGCACGTGCTCCTGCAGACCTCCACTTCGACAGTCTCCGTAGACTCTTCCGTTTCAAATTCGTCCTGGCCACATAGTTTACAGAAGACACCTTCTTCGACGACGTGCTTATTTTCCAGATGTAGGAAGTACTCGTACTGGTAGAGAGCTTTGTCAACGAGGCGGTCCACATCGACCATTATTAGATTCGAAGCAACCCAGATAGGAGTATCTTAGCCCCTCTAATCTGTATTTCTAGTGTATATATGTTATGAATTGGTGTCACGCGAAGGTCCACGACTCCTGGGCGCGGATCACCGACGAGGCCGCCCCAGAGCCAGAAGCGATCGCCGAACTCGAGGGACGACGCAGCCGAGAACAGGCGGAGTTGGGGTTCGAGTCGGCCGCGGAGCGATACGATAGCGACGGTTGCTGACCGATCACAGGAAACCACGCAGGCGGAACCGACCCACGGGGAGAGAGTGAGAGAGGGCGGACGCCTTCTTCTCGTCGCTACGGCCGACGGTTCCACACCGAGCAGACGGCCCTCTGCGGGCCGTCGCTTAACCGTTCCGCCGTCGAACTGTGACCGTCTCTCGTACGAATTCCTGGAACTATGCCGATTTCGTCCTCGAACTCGAGGGGACGGCAGGGTTTTTCGACGAGTCGACGCCGGAATCGGACTCGCCACCGGTCGACGTCTCGGCTCCCCGAGCTGGCCCGACCGTATCGAGCCGCCCGGGCCCGGTCAGCGGAGACCGCCACGTCCGCGACCCGACGGATTCCCCTCGACCGTCGGAATCTCGCCGGTCTCCGCGAGGCTCTTGAACCGGCGCAGACTCTCCCCGGCGATCAGGTCCATCGGCGTCCCGAACCGCGACAGTACCGCGTCCCCGAGCGGACCGCCCGGCGGGTCGTACTGGAGTTCGAGTTCGACTGCGGTCCCGCGATCACCGGGAGCCGGCCGGAACGAAATCGCACACTCGTAGTCGATCGGCGCGCCCTCGAGTGACCGCCAACGGAGCCGTTCCCCGGGATCGTCCTCGACGAGCGTCGCTTCCCACTCGAGAGTCCGCCCGAGCGGGGCGTCCACCCGCCACCGGTGGCGGTCCTCGGTCCCGTGCCCGCCGGAAACGTCGGCAAACCGCCCGGCGATCCGGTCTACGTGTTCGGGGTCGCGCCAGTACGTCGCGAGTTCGTCCGCCGGCTCGCCGACGATGATCGTCCGCTCGAGACCCAGTCGGTCGGGTGGCCCCTCGTCGAGCGATTCCTCGGCGGTGGCGTTTACGCCTAGCAGACGGTACAGACGGCTGCGACCGGTCAGCCCGCGGTACGCCAGCGCGCCGCCGAAGAGGGCCGTCGCCGCGCCGGAGAGGGAGCGACGCCTGAGCCCGCGGACGACGAGTACGCTGCCGACAACCGTCGACGCGATCCGTTCGAGTGTGCCGACGTTTCCGTGCTTCGCAGGACCTCTGGGGCGAGATGTGGGGATACCCGCGTCGTCGATCTCGGTTTCGTCGGGTTCGGCCGTCATCGGTTAGGTGACACTCGAGCGATCGGAGCGGTCGATTCGACGCGGCGGCCGGACAGGGACCCCACCCCGGAGCGGTGTTCGCGGTCCGGACTCCACGGTGATGGCGGTCTCGGGCGGAGAGTGAGCGAACGCGAGTGTGATTGCATCTGTTCGTACTCGACCGAACGTGCCAAAGACCGTTGGGGCTGCGAGTGCACGTCCGGGGCGTCGCTGCCGCTGGCGACGGACCCGCGACGACCGAACGCGAGCAGCCACGGGTGGAGGGTGAGGCCGGCGGCGATCGTCACGAGGACAACGAGGACGCGCCGCCGGACGGGGATCGAACCGTGACGACGGATTGCGGTCGCAAGGACGATCGGTAGCCGTCTGCCGACCGCGGGTGGTCGCTTCGATCCGTCAATCCAAAATATCGCCGATACGCCGCGGCTCTCCCTGCAGGTTCGGCTGTTCGGCGACGATCTTCAACACTTCGTGATCGGTAACGTCGTGATAGGTCTTCTCGGTCGCTTCCTCGATCAGTTCCCGCTCGAGGCGAAACTCCGTTCCTTCGTACACGACGTCGACGCCGTCGTCGTCGAACGCGAGAGTCGTCATGGCCGTCGGTACGGGACGGGGTAATAAAAACGGGGCGGCTGGGCCCGACAGGGCCGTCCGGTCGGGCACCGGAGCGAGGACCCGAACGACGGCTGCCTGGCGGATCGATTTACACCGCCCATTATAGATGAAGTATTTCATCAACTCTTTGGCTGCGACCGTCCCAGAGACGGGTATGGGAACGGAGCGCGACCTCGAACGCCAGTGGTGGAAAGAGGCGGTCGTCTATCAGATCTATCCCCGGAGCTTCAACGACGCGAGCGGCGACGGTATCGGCGACATTCCCGGCATTCTCGAGAAGGTCGACTACCTCGCGGACCTGGGCGTCGATGTCGTCTGGCTCAACCCCGTCTACGAGTCGCCGATGGCCGACAACGGGTACGACATCGCCGACTACCGGTCGATACACCCCGAGTTCGGGACGATGGACGACTGGGAACGGCTGCTCGAGGCACTCCACGACCGGGACATGCGGCTGATCATGGACCTCGTCGTCAACCACACCTCGGACGAACACGAGTGGTTCGTCCGTTCCCGTGAGGGCGATCCGGAGTACGCGGACTACTATTACTGGCGAGCGGGGCGTGACGACGGTTCCGACGGAACGGGCCAGCCGCCGAACAACTGGGAATCGTTCTTCGAGGGATCGACCTGGAGCTACGACGAACAGCGAGGGGAGTACTATCTCCACCTCTTCGACGAGAAACAGCCCGACCTGAACTGGCGCAACGAGGCCGTCCGGGAGGAAGTCTACGACCTGATGGAGTGGTGGCTCGAGAAAGGGATCGACGGTTTCCGAATGGACGTTATCAACCTGATCTCGAAGCCCGAAGGGCTGCCGGACGGCGATCCCGACGAGGGGTTGACCGGCGCAGAACACTTTATGAACGGGCCACGAGCCGAAGAGTACGTCACGGAACTCTGTGAGCGAGTGCTCTCCGAAGAGGAGATGAGCGTCGGCGAGATGGTCGGCGTCGACGCCGAGACGGCACGCCAGTACGTCGACGAGGGCGGCGACGGCTTCTCGATGCTGATCCACTTCGAGCACATGAGCGTCGACACCGGCGACGGCGGGAAGTGGGACGTGACCGACCTCGATCTGCTCGAACTGAAGGAGGTCATCACCGACTGGCAGGAGACGCTCGCGGACGAGGGATGGAACTGCCTCTACCTGAGCAACCACGACCAGCCGCGGGCGGTCTCGCGGTTCGGTGACGACGAGGAATACCGACGCGAGTCGGCCAAGATGCTCGCCACGTTCCTCTTTACCCTGCAGGGAACCCCGTTCGTCTACCAGGGCCAGGAGATCGGCATGACCAACACGAGCTTCGAGACCCCCGCGGAGATTCACGACGTCGAGGCCGCGAACTTCGTCGAGACGGCACTGGAGTCCGACGAGTATCCGTACGACACGTACGAGGAGGTTCGACCGATCGTCGAGGCCCGCAGCCGGGACAACGCACGGACCCCGATGCAGTGGTCCGACGAACCGGCGGCCGGATTTACCGACGGCGACCCCTGGATCGGGGCCAACGACGACTACGAGGAGGTCAACGTCGCTGCCGCCCGCAGTGACGCGGACTCGATCTGGCACTACTACCGCGAGTTGATCGACCTGCGGGAGCGACGCGATATCTTCGTCTACGGGGACTACGAACTGCTGTTGCCCGATCACCCCGAGGTGTTCGCCTATCGGCGGACGCTCGAGAGCGAGGGTACGGACGGGGGAGCGAGCGAAACCGACGACGGGGGCGACCGCGAGGAACTGATCGTCGTCTGTAACTTCGCCGACGGCGAGCCGACGGTCGACGTTCCCGCACTCGCGGGTCGCGAGGCCGACCTCCTCGTCGGGAACTACGGGGGCGTGGCCGATCGCCAGTCGGGTGGTGAACTCGAGTTACGGCCGTACGAGGCTCGCGTCTACGAACCGTAGCCGGCGTCGGCGTGCTCGCGGCCGGTCGTCGGCCACGCGTCAGACGACGCGCGAGGTTTATTACCGGCCGGTCACATTGGATGCGAGTGTGGCCTTCAGCAGGGATCCGCTCGACGAACTCGTCGTCCCCGACGGGACGGAAGTCAAGGAAGTCGCCGTAGAGACGGACGGAGACGTCCTCGTCGGCAGTCGGTCGACGATCGAGTTCGGCGTCCGCGGTCGGAACGTCCTCGCCGGCGAGAGCGTCGAGGTCGACGGCGAGATCGAAGCCGAAGGCGACTGCCGGCTCGACATGTGGTGTGACGTTGCCGAGAACGTCCTCGTCGGCGAGGACGCCTACATCGGCGAACGGGTCCACATCGGCGGCAGACTGAAAGTCGCGGGCGATCTCGACATCGGCGACGACGTCGACATCGAGGAGGGGTTCGAGGCAAACGGCTGGATCGTCATCCGGAACCCGATGCCGACGATCGTGTTGCTGTTCGTCTATCTCAAACACCTCCTGCTGATCGGCGAAGAGGACACTGCCCAGCGACTCATCTCGGAACTCGTCGAGGAAGGAGACGGCGAGACGCCCGACGCCGACCCCCTCGTGATCCCGCGGAACGCGACGCTCTCGGACGACGCCTGGCGCGTGTCGACGCCGGCGACGATCGGCGACGACTGCCGACTTCACGGCAACGTCCGCGCCGAAGAACTTACTGTCGGCGACGACTGCAATGTCTTCGGCAGTCTCCGTGCTCGCGGCGACGTCTCTGTCGGCGAGGAGACACGCATTCACGGCGACCTGACCACCCGCGACGGCGACGTGGTTATCCGTTCCGACGCTCGCGTGTTGGGCGATGTCTCCTGTGAGAACCTCGAACTCGAGCCCGGTGCCGAGGTCGACGGAACGATTCGAGCAAGCGGCGAGATTACCATGGAGACGACCGAACGCGAGCGGGAGTAAGGGTTGGGCTCGAGGGTGCTCTGTCGAACACCTCTTCTTTAAAGACTTCTTCACGTGAGTCGACTGTACTCTACACGTGTATATCTGCAAGTCAGTGTGCACCTGATCACCAGACGGATCGGTGATCAGTGTGCAAATCGTGGCAGTTGTTACTATCGGACGACGAACCACTCAGCGAGGGGTGTGGCGATCCCAGCCGACGATGTCCGCCAGCGCCGGACGGGACTGCTGAACCCGAACAAGTGCACAAGCCGTCGATTCGAGCCGACCGACGGGACGGATCGGTCTCGGTCCACAGTCCCGGTCTTGGCCGCGAGTACCGTCGGAAAACACCGGCCGAAACTGACTGGAGAGCAGAGTAGCCGCGGCCCCTCAGTAGATGAGTTCGTCGTCGTTCTCGACCATATACAGCGTCCGTGCGGCGATGTTGACCGCGTGATCGCCGACCCGTTCGAGGTCCCGTACCGTCAGCAGGAGGCGGGAAACGTCCTGGAGAATACGTTCGACCTCGTCGGGTGAGTCGAGTTCGCGCTCGATCAGGTCCCGAACGACGATCTCGCTTGCCCGTTCGGCGAACTCGTCGAGGTCGTCGTCGCGGGTCGCGATCTCCCGGCACTGATCGGTGTTCTCGGTATCGTAGGCCGCCATCGCGTCTTCGACCATCTCGAGGGTCATCTCACCCATCGCCTGCACGTCGACATCGGGGAAGAGATCCTGCTCCGACTCGAGGGTGTACTCCCCGAGGTTGACGGCGAGGTCGCCGATCCGTTCGAGGTCGGTGATGATCTTGAACGACGCGGCGATAAATCGGAGATCGCTCGCGACGGGCTGTTGCAACGCGAGCAGTTCGATACAGTCCTGCTCGAGTTCGAGGTACATCTGGTTGACCTCGCTGTCGCCTTCGATCACTTCCTGGGCGAGGTGCTCGTCTTTCTGCTCGAGGGCGTCCAGTCCCATCCGCAGTCGCTCCATCACCACTTCACTCATGTAGAGGATATCCTCGCGAAGTTCCGCGAGCTTCTCTTGATATGATTTCCGAGCCATGCTCCATGCACCTTTCCGGGCGGAAATATAGCTTGTGCTCACCGCATCTGACGGGCCGAACGAGCCGGCGTAGCGACGGTTCGGCCGCGACAACTGGCGCTGATGCCGTCGAAAGTGTTAATTGATCAGGTACTAAAACGATCGGCATGAGCGACGCAACGGGCCGACTCGAGCGGTACCTCTCGGACGAGCTAGGCGAGTGTCACGACGAGGATCTCGAAGAGCGACTCGCCGAACTCGAGTCGCTCGACGAGGAGGTCGACGAGTCGGCGCTCGATCGCGACGTTGCGGTGCTTTCGGCGCTGGCGAACGAAACGCGATATCGTATCGTCCGGCTGCTGGTCACGGCCGACGAGGAGCTCTGTGTCTGTGAACTATCACCGCTGCTGGATGTCAGTCAGAGCGCCATCAGTCACGCGCTCTCCCAGCTGCACGACGCCGGGTTGGTCACCAGGGAGAAGAAAGGGAAGTGGCGCAAGTACGAGCCAACCCGACGTGCGATTACCCTGGTCAGCGCACTCGACGGGACTCGACGATAGCTCGGCCGAGGCGGACGTCGATCGACGAATTTCGACTTCCGCATTCGATATCGCATCCGAACCCGACGATATCCGCCGATGGTTCTTTCGTTCCGAAGCCCCCAGTTCTCACCAATGGGAAGCCGTGGTGACGACGGTGACCGTCCCGACGAACGCGGCTACGGTGAGGGGTGGGAGCAGCTCCGCCAGGAGACGCTGCGTCGCGACGGTTACGCCTGTACCCGGTGTGGAGCCGACGATCGGACGCTGCAGGCCCACCACGTCGTGCCGCGATCCCAGGGTGGACCCGACGACCTCGAGAACCTGCTGACTCTCTGTCGACCGTGCCACGGCGTCATCCACCAGTCAAACAGCTCCTTCGACGATGTCCGCGACGAGGCATCGTTGTTTCCGGACCCCGAGGCTCCGGAGCCGGTCGCCCGAATGCGTGAGCCTACCGACGGCTACTGCAGTCGTTGTGGATCGGAGTTCGGGCCGGAGGCACTGGTCGCCTGGACGGACGTGCCCCCACCCGATAGCGACGGCAACGGCGACGGCGACGCCCCGGACCACCTCACCCTCTGCAAACCGTGTGCGGGTTTCCTCCTCGAGAACGGCCCTGCCTGCACACGGGAGTCGCTTACGGCGAACCACCGGTTCCAGGTCCACGAACTCTCGGCGTGGCGACTCGACGCGCCGGTTCGGCCGAGCGTCTTTGCCCCCTCGCAGGTCGCCGTCCGTCGCGAGCCCCGGACCACCCGCGAGCGACTCGTCGACGATACGCCGCTCCGGTTCTGCTGGAACCATCGGGGGATGCGATGGCTGACGGTTTTCGCTATCGGTTACGCGGCGCTGTGGCTCTCACTCGGTGCACTGTAGTCCTCGAGTTGCCGGCCACACGAGACGGCGGGAGCCACGAGAGCTGCGCCGTTAACGAAACTCGACACCCGTGATCTCGAACCGCGTCCCGCTGTCGTCGGCGTCGGCGTCGGAGTCGGCGTCGATAACCCGAACGTCCCAGCCGTGTGCTTCGACCACCTGTTTCACGATGTAGAGGCCGAACCCGGCCCCATCGTCGGAAGTCGAGTATCCTGCATCGAACACGTGTTCCCGGGCCGACTCCGGAACGCCTGGCCCGTCGTCGGCGACGTAAAACCCCTCGCAGTCGTCCGATTCGAGCTCCCCGATCGTGACCGTCACGTCGGGGCCACCGTGTTCGACCGCGTTTCGCATGAGGTTCTCGAACAGTTGTCGAAGACGTCCGTCGTCGCCCGCGATCGTCCGATCGATATCGACTTCGAGGGTCGCGTCTGCGGTGGCGACGCCCCGCCAGCACTGGTGGGCTACCGACGCGAGGTCGATCCGTTCGCGCTCCCCGATCTCGTTCCCATCACGGGCGAGGGTGAGGAGGTCCTTGATCAGCCCGTCGATGCGATCGAGGGCCCACTCGACTTCCTCGAGGTACTCGGAGACGTTCGCGTCGTCGCTACCATCTTCCTGCTCGTCGTCACTACTTCCAGGGTCTGTCCCGTCGGCCCTGTCCGTCTCGCGGGCGAGTTCGAGGTTCCCTTTCGCGACCGAAACGGGATTGCGAAGGTCGTGAGAGACGACGCTGACGAACTCGTCTAATCGCTCGTTCTGTCGTTCGAGTTCGCGGGTTCGCTCCCGTAGCGTGCGCTCGTCTTGCAGCTGTGAGAGCTTGACTTCCGCGTGACCGACGAGCAGTTCGGCGAACTCGCGGTCGTACCGGTCGAACGCTTTGACTTTGCTGGCGACAGCTTGGAACGTCCCGAACTTCCCGATAGGAATAGTCAAGCCGGACCGGTACTCCGGATCGGCAGGTGCGGCGTCTCTGTTCCGGACGTCGTCGACGACGATCGTCTCCTGACGCTTGTAGGCCTGTACCGCGATGGTGTCTTCTTCCAGGGATGTTCGATCGTAGTACTGTCTGTCTTCGACCCCGAGCGTCCAGGCCTCCTGGACGAGATAACCGTCCCGTTCGACGTCGATGGCGACCAGATCGAACTCGAGTATCCCTTCCGCGGTCTCGGTGAGGGTCTCGTAGACCTCTGTTGGTTCGTCGGCACTACTGATTCGTCTGGCCGCGGTGTGAAGCGCGGAGAGCGTTCGTTCGCGTTCCTTTCGCTCGGTGATCGTTCGGGAGTTGATCAGAAACACGTCGGAATCGTCGTCAGGGTCGCGGAGGGGACTGTGATTCGAACCGAAGCCGGAGCCGGGGCCGATGTCGATGTCGATGTCGATATCTACGTCTCCGTCTGCGGCGGCTGCGGTACTCCCTACCGACTCGAGCCAGACCCACGAGCCGTCCTCCCGTTGGAATCGGAACTCGATCCGTTCTCTGTTCGGGTCGGACTGATCCCCGCGTTCGGTCAGTGACGAGATCGACTCCACGACCCGGTCTCGGTCGTTCGGGTGGACGTAGTCGAACGCGTTCTCGCCGACCAGCTCGTCCGGTTCGTAGCCCAGAAGCCGCTCGATCGCCGAGCTCTCGTATCTGATCGTCCCATCCGCTTCGAGGACGGTGATGACATCCATCCCGTTTTCGACGTACTCGCGATAGCGCTGTGTGAGCGTCTCGAGTTCCCGTTCCTGAACTTTCCGCTCGGTGATATCGCGGGTGAAGCCAGCCACACGGACCACCTCGCCATCGTCGTCGACGATCGGTTCCGCTTTCGTCCAGACCCAGGCGTTCTCATCTTCGCCGCGCTGGATTCGGTACTCGTGATCGACCGGTTCCCCTTCGGAGAGTCGCTCCATTTTCGCTTCGACGGCTGCATAATTGTCCGGGTGCACGTGCCGAAAGAACCCCGTCGGATCGCTCTCGAGTTCGTCGGCGCTGCGTCCCCAGACGCGTTCGTAGCCCGAAATAAACAGCAACTCTTCCCACTCGCCGTCGAACAGCCAGATACAGTCCGGAATGTTTTCACAGAGTTCCGTCAGCCGCCGTCGTGATCGCTCGGCCTGCGTACGGTATCTGCGGCGTTCGACTGCGTTCTCGATTCGGTTCGCGAGTACTGCGTACTGACTCGTGCCAGTCGCTTTGCGGAAGTAGTCGGTGACACCGGCCGAGATCGCGTCGCTTGCGACTGCTTCGCTTCCGTTGCCGGTAAAGAGGATGAACGGCATCTCGGGACGGATCGTCCGGACCTGCTCGAGGAACTCGAGGCCGTTCTGTTCGGGCATATCGTAGTCCGAGACGATGCAGTCGATGGCGGGTGTTTGGTTTTTATCGTTCTCGCTTTCGATTCGATCCAGCCCGTCGTCGACGCTCGTCGCCGTTTCGACCGTCAACCGCTCGTTTTCGCGCTCGAGAAAAGTCCCAGCGAGCTCCGCGAAATCGGGTTCGTCGTCGACATGCAGGACCCGGATCGGGTCAGTCATGGCACCGCATTACAATCTTTCGCAGTAATACTTTGTGGTCGCTCCCCCTGGGTGGGATACCGACGAAAACCCGGCCAGAAGTGTAAGTATCGGCCCGCTGGCAGCTCCGGACCGGCGTCGAAGGCAACGGTATCGCGACGCGAGACCGGGGTGACGGCCCAGTCGCGAACGCGAGGCGTCCGAACCCTCCGAGATTACCCGAACTTGCCGGTAATGTAGTCCTCGACGCGTTCGTTCTCCGGGTTCTCGAAGATCTTGTTGGTGTTGTCGAACTCAACCAGCCGGCCGCCAGTGAGGAAAACGGCCGTCTTGTCGGAGATACGAGCCGCCTGTTGCATATTGTGGGTGACGATGACGACCGTGTACTCTTCGGCTAACTCCTCGACCAAGTCCTCTATTTTCGAGGTCGCAACCGGGTCGAGTGCCGAAGCAGGTTCGTCCATCAGGATGACTTCCGGGTCCGGTGCGATCGCGCGGGCGATACAGAGCCGCTGTTGCTGGCCGCCCGAGAGGTCGAGCCCGCTCGAGTCGAGTTGGTCCTCAACTTCGTCTAGGAGCGCGGCCCGCTCGAGGGCCGTCCGGACCTTTCCTTCCACGTCGCCGTCGTCTTTCCCCTGGACGCGCAGGCCGTAGGCGACGTTCTCGAAGATGCTCTTTGGGAAGGGGTTGGGTTTCTGGAAGACCATCCCGATCTTGCGCCGCAGGGCGACCGGATCGACGTCCTCGTCGTAGACGTTCTTTCCGTGAAAACGGAGGTCGCCCTCGACGCGAGCGACGTCGATGAGGTCGTTCATCCGGTTGATCGAGCGCAGGAACGTCGACTTCCCACAGCCCGAGGGACCGATCAGTGCGGTCACCTGCTGTTCCGGAATCTCCATCGAGATGCTCTGAAGCGCCTGCTCGTCGCCGTAGAACACGTCGAGGTCACGGGACTCGAGGATCGTCTCGGACGCGTCGGGACCGCCGAGCGGAGCCTCGTCCGACACCGACCGATCGGACTCGAACTCGGAACCCGACCGGGAGGATTCGGACGTCGATACGGTTCGTGGGCCGCCGCCGTTCGCGGTCATGCGAGGTCTCTGTCTCTAGGGGAGTGGTCTCCGGCAGTTACCTGTTCCGGATTCGTTCGCCGGGTCGGTACACGCAGGCCGGCCTCGAGACCGGTTCGGGGTCGGGACGTCATCACGTGGTCGGTCGCCCTCGTCGAACAAGTACTCCGCTATGTCCGGTCCGTAGCGGGACTGAGGTCTCCGTACCGCTATGTAGACGAACACGTTCGTGACTGGACCGCGATCAGCAGGAGCGATCGGAGGCGACTGCCTCGAGTCGGCTCATCACCCGTTCAGCGTGGGACGACAGCAGCCAGCCGACGAGGACTAACCCGATATCGAGCCCGTACGGCGGCGTGTCGCCAACGAGCCGGCTACTGGCCAGAAGCAGACCGACGGTGAAGATACCCATCGTGAACAGCCAGTAGCCGACCATCGCAACTTCGGCGAGAGTCGAAGTCTTTCGTTCTCGAAACTGTCGATAGTATAATAAATTCCTGCCGGAACCGAACCGATGGAATCCGTCAGCTCCGGGGATCGTACCGATTCCGGATGTAGATCGCGACCGCGTTCATCAACAGCAGAATCGTCAGCAGGACGACGATCCCCGCTGCCGCGACGTGTTGGAACTCGTCTTCGGGCAGTTTCGCCCACTCGAATATCTGCATCGGCATCGCGCCGAACGGCCCGGTCGGATCGGTCAACTGGGGCGGCGCGAACATCGTCGTCGCCGCGCCGACCATCAGGATCGGTGCGGTCTCGCCGATCGCTCTCGAGAGCGCGAGGATGATCCCGGTCATAATGCCCGGGATCGCCTCCGGCAGGACGACGTTGCGGATCGTCTGCCACTTCGTCGCCCCCGCACCGTAGGAGGCCTGTCGCATCGAGTCGGGCACCGCCCGCAACGACTCCTGCGAAGAGACGATGACGATCGGTAGGATCAACAGCGTCAACGTCAACGCACCGGCGATGAGGCTCTGTCCGGTCTGGAGTGCCCGGACGAACACCGCCAGCCCGAGCAGCCCATAGACGATCGACGGGACGCCCGCGAGGTTCGTGATGTTGGCCTCGATGAACCGGGTCAGCGTATTGTCGGGCGCGTACTCCTCGAGGTAGATCGCCGCGCCGACGCCCAGCACCAGCGTAAAGACCGCCGTCATGACGATCAGGTAGATCGAGCCGACGATCATCGGATACATCCCGCCGGGGCCGGTCGGAAGGTCGCCGTAGTTAGCCGGGTTGTAGTGTTCGACGACCTGGGACGGCGGATACGTCAGAAACTCCCAGGTGAGCCAGCCCCAGGCCTCGACGATCACGTCGACCAGCAAGGCGACGAGCGCGACGATGCCGACCATCGTCGCCGCGACACACAGGCCGAGAAACGCCTTGCCAAGTCGGCGCTTGCGCCTGACTGCCGATTCGTCGAACTCGAAGTCTGTCGTGTCGGTCTCCGTACTCATTGGTACTCCTCACGGTAGCGCGAGCGGACCCACATGCTGAAGACGTTCATCAGGAACGTCATCACAAACAGGGTCAGCCCGATCGCAAACAGGCTCTGGTAGCCGATCGATCCCACCGACGCGTCGCCGGTCCCGATCTCGACCATGTACGCCGTCATCGTCTGAATCTCCTCGAGCGGGTTGGTCGTGATCTGGGGTAAGGCTCCGGCCGCGAGCGTTACGGCCATCGTCTCGCCGATCGCTCGCGAGATGGCAAGGATGTACGCCGCGAGAATTCCGGACAGCGAGGCGGGGAGAACAACGTTCGTCGAGACCTCGAACTTCGTCGCGCCGAGGCCGTACGCCGCGTTTCGCAGCGAATCGGGGACCGACGACATCGCGTCTTCGGCCAGCGACGAGACCATCGGCAGGATCATAATACCGACGACGATCGCCCCCGAGGCGGCGTTGAACGTTCCCGTTCCGGGGAAAAACGTCTGCAAGACCGGGGTGATAAACGAGAGTGCGAAGAACCCGTAGACGATCGTCGGGATTCCGGCGAGAATCTCGAGTGTCGGCTTCACGACTTTCCGAACTCGCGGACTCGCGTACTCCGAGAGGTAGATGGCCGTCAACGTCCCGACCGGAATCGCGATCAGCGCGGAGCCGACGGTGATAAGCAGCGTCCCCCAGATCAGCGGGAGGACTCCAAAGCTCGGATTGTCGGCCGCCCGCGGCGACCAGTTCGTCCCGGTGAAGTACTCGACGAACGATACCTGCGAGAAGAAATCGACCGCGCCGTCGACGAGCACGACGATGATCGCGAGCGTCGTCGCGACGGTGACGAACGCGCAGGCAAAGAAGACGTAGCGTGCGACCGTGTCGCCGAGGGTTCCCACGTCGTTGCCGTCCCGACTCAGGTCCAGGGGCTCGGTGTCCGTACTCATGTGTACTCCTCGATCGTCTCCTCGAGTCGGTCCTGTTGTTCCTCGATTACGTCGTCGGAGACGGCGTAGAAGCCGACCTGTCGGGCAGTTTCCTGCGTGTTCCGAAGGTAGAAGCGGACGAACTCACGGAACTCCGGCCGCTCGAGTGCCTCGAGTCGAACGTAGAGATACATCGGCCGTGACAGGGGCTGATACTCCTCTTGCTCGATCGTCTCCGGCTCCGGAATCACGCAGCCGTCACCGTCGTCGACCGCGATCAGGTCGAGGTCGTCTTCGTTCTCGTAGTAGTAGCCCGCACCGCCGAAGCCAACGGCGTGTTCGTTGCCCCGAACGCCGCGGATGATATTGTTCGTGTCGGGAGAACCGCTGAAATCGTTGCGGATGTTTCCGACGGCACCGCTGATCTGTTCGGTGAAGTAGTCGTAGGTGCCGGAGGCGGCGTCACGTCCGTAGAAGGAGATTTCCTCGTCGGGCCAGTCGTCGTCGAGGTCGGCCCACGTCTCGACGTCCGAGCCGCGTTCCCACATCCGGCTCAGTTCGTCGACCGTGAGACACTCACACCAGTCGTTGTCAGGGTGTTTCATGATCGCAATGCCGTCCATCACGACCTCGAGTTCGAGCCACTCGACGCCGTTTTCCTCGCACAGTTCCCGTTCGCCGTCGGCGATCGAACGGCTCGCGTTCTGTAAGTCCGATTCGTCCCGGCAGAACTGCTGGAAGCCGGCCCCGGTCCCGGAGCCGCTGACCGAGATTCGGACCTGGTTGTTCTCCCACATGAAGAGTTCGGCGACGAGGGCACTGTTGGGCAACAGCGTGTTCGACCCATCGATGACGATCTCCCCCTCGAGACCGCTGTCTTCTCCCCGGGTGATACAACCTGCGAGTCCAGAAACCGCGGTTCCCGCAGCGCCGAGTAGAACGCGCCGACGCGGGACGCCCCTGCGTCCGTCGCCGACGCGGTCCGTTATCGGCTCGTTTCCCATCGTTCATCTAGTGGCGATATCGCCTCTAAATACTCTACTATGTTTTCTATATAGTTCTATATGGGACAATTATTCTCACGACGGGAGAGCAGAGGGATACTGAATACGAGGTCCGTATCCGTCTTCGGCCGGCGTCCCCGGCCTCCGACCGGGTCTATAGATAGGAGCCGATTTACGTTCGGGGAGTCAACGAGGGGGTATGGAGACGCGCAAGGTCCAGGTAACGGGAGGATCGACGTACACCGTCTCCCTCCCGAAAGGATGGGCGACCGAGAACGACGTCAGTTCGGGCACGACTGTGGAGCTGTATCCCGAAGACGACGCGCTGTTGTTGACGCCCCGCAGCGAGAGCGAACGCCAGGAGGGAACCCTCGACGTCTCCGACCTCGAGGGAGAGCGGCTCACGCGGGCCGTGATGACGATGTACGTCAGCGGCTTCGACATCATCAGACTCGAGGCCGGCCGGATCACGACCGACCAGCGACGGGCGATCCGGGACGCGACCCAGAGTCTGGTCGGGGTCGAAGTGCTCGAGGAGACGACCGACAGCGTCGTCATCCAGGACCTACTGGACTCGTCGGAGCTGTCGATCGTCAACGCCGTCCGTCGGATGCGACTGATCGCGACCTCGATGCTCGAGGACGCGGTGACGGCGCTGGTCGAGAACGACGACGACATCGCTCGTGACGTGATCGAACGCGACGACGATGTCGACCGCCTCTGGTTGGTCGTCTCGCGAATCTTTCGTGCGACCCTGCGCTCGCCCCGGGCCGCCGAGGAACTCGGCGTCTCCCGCGAGGACTGTTTCGATTTTCACTCCAGTGCCCGCCAACTCGAGCGCATTGGCGACCACGCCGCGAAGATCAGCCAACTCGCGCTCAAACTCGAGGACATTCCCGAGGAGGTCGCGGAGGCACTCGTGGCGCTGCACGACGACGCTGCGGACGTCCTCGAGAAGGCGATGGACGCACTGTTCGCGGAGGCGACCGACGAGGCGAACAAGCTGGGACACGCAGCCCACGAGGCCGTCCTCGATATCGACGAGCACACCCGTCGCGTCGACGACATCCTCCGAGATCTGGCACCGGTCCAGGCACAGTCGCTCGGCTTGATCGTCGACTCGCTGTCCCGCAGCGCCGATTACGGCGGCAACATTGCGGAGACGGCGCTCCAGAAGGCAGCGCCGCGGCCGCGGTCCTGACTCCCGTCGCCTTTGTTCCCCACTCTATCCACCTCTCTCCGACTCGAGTTCGGTGGATTCGATCCTCGCGCGGGCGATGGCCGCAAGGTAGATTTAGACCGCCGAGCAAGTCGCGTTCATGGTTTCGAGACGGGGACTTCTCGTAGGTACTGCTGGCACCGTTCTCTCCGTCTCCCTGTCGGGTTGCATCGCAAACATGGATGTCGTCGACCAGTACGTAAAGGGCAACGACGCGTACACTGCGGCCGAAGAGACGCGAGAAAACGGAGACCTCGAGGTGGCGATCGATCACTACGAGCGGGCGGCCGACCACTTCGATACTGCGTACGAACTGGCCGAGAACGGCCAGGCACGGACGTTCTGTTACGAGGCGCGGGAGCTGGCGAGGCTACGGGCCGAAGCGACCCGCAACAAGCGGGACGCACGGAGCGACTTCGAGGACCCGAACCGGTTTCTGGCGGTGCCCCTCGAGGAGTTCGTCGACGACGACGACCGCGAACTGATGAACGAGTACGAGATTCGGTCGACGGCAGCCCTAGAGCGCCGGACACGACTTCCGTCCTGATGCGGCGTCCAGCCGGCGGCCGAGATGGCCCCAGAGCTGATCGACGGATGATATCGGAAAACGGAGGCCGTTATTCGTCCTCGAGGAGGACCGCGTTGACCTGCCCGGTCTGGCCGGGACGGGACGTTACGCGGGCGGTGCCTTCCGTGGTCTCGATGACCGCGCCCTTGGTGATGATGTTCCGGCGAACGTAGTTCGGGTTGGCCTCGTTCTCGACGACGTCTTCGATCTCGACGGTGACGGTTTCACCGCCTTTGTTGACGCTGGCGACATCGGTGGCGAGCGCGCGGGTCTTGGTGTCGTTGCCACGGGCGTCGACAGTGCGAAAGCGGGGTTCGCCGACTTGCGTCTCGGTCGGGTGTCGGCCGAGTTCGCTCTTTCGGCGCTTGCGAACGTTCTTCAGTCGACCGCCGGTACGCTTGCGCGTGGAGCGTCCCTGATCTTGCATACCCGGGAGAAATCGCGGCGTCTACTTGAATGCACGCTTTCACGCCGGCGACCTGTCCGTGTTCTTTTTCCCGGTTTCGTCCTCGACTCCGATCCGAATCCGCCGCTCCTATCGCCTCGCGGGACGAAACGCCTGCGATGAGTGTCTCGTCCGTTCGAAGCCGACTGCGGACCGTCGCCCTGGAGATGGACCGCAGGCTCGTCGCCGTCGGAATCGTTTCGATCGGAGCCGCCATCGTCGGCACCAGCGCGGTCGCCGGCGGCCTCGAGAACTACCTTCCGCTTTACTACCTGTACGGCAGTCTCGTCGCCGGCAACGTCACGCTGATCACCATCGTCGTTTCCATCAACCAGCTCGTGTTGTCCCGCGATTTCGGCTCGCCGGGACAGCTTCGCGACGAGATCAGACAGACGATCGACTTCCACCGGTCTGCAACCAACCGCGCGGACGTCCCGTTCGAGCCGACCCCGTTCTTCCGGGCGTCGATCGTCCAACTCGAGGCGTCCGCGTCCGCTCTCGAACGCTCCGTCGCCGGCGAGGAGACCGAACTCACGGCAGCCGTCTCGACGCTCACCGGTAGGATCGACGACCACGTGTCGACGGTTCGCGCCCGCCTCGAGGGGGACCCGTCGTGGTCGCCACCGCTGCTCGCGCTCGTCGTCGCCGTGCTCCCGGTCCGATACATGGACTTCATTCGTTCGGTCCAGCGGGTCCAGTCCGAGTTCGCCAACGAGTTGTCGTCGGCCGAAAGGACGGAGACGGCACTCGAGGAGGTTCGTACCGAACTCGAACAACTGGACGTGGCCAGATACTACTTCGTCTCGATGGCCATTCAGCGGGACCTGTCGCGACTGTCCCAATCGCTGCTCTATACCGGTGTTCCCGCGATCTTCCTGTCGATTGCGATGCTCGTTCGACTGGCGGGGTACGAGACGACCGCGGGCGCGGAGAGCACGATCGGTCTGACGGTGGTCGCGGTACTGACACTCGCCGTCGGCCTCCTTCCGATCGGGCTGTTGACTGCCTACGCCGTCCGTATCTCGATCGTCGCGAGACACGTCTCGATCACGCCGTTCGACTCACGACTCGAGCGGGAACCTCGCGAGCGGTAGGCGCTACGGGCTCACTCCTGTTGGGCGTCGACGACCGCGACGCTTGCCAGGTTCACGATGTCTTTGACCTCGTCGCCCCGCTGGAGGACGTGGACCGGCTCGTCCATGCCGGTGAGCATCGGGCCGATAGCGTCCGCGCCGCCGAGTCGCTGGAGCAGCTTGTAGCCGATGTTGCCCGACTCGAGGTTCGGGAACACGAGCACGTTCGCGGGCTCGTCGAGGTCGGAGAAGCCGTAGGTCCCCTCCAGGATGTCCTCGACGACGGCGGTGTCGGCCTGCATCTCGCCGTCGACGGGGAAGTCGACCTCTGGATCGTCCTGTAGCATGTCCGAAGCACGACGAGGCTTGCGTGTTCCCTCGTTGTCGACGCTTCCGAAGTTCGAGTACGACAGCAGCGCCGCGCGGGGCTCGACGTTGAACCGCCTTGCGAGATCGCCGGTCAGCTTGGTGACTTCCGCGAGGACGTCCTCGTCGGGGTCCTGATTGACAGTCGCGTCGGCCACGAAGACGACCCGATTCTTGAACGTCAGCATGTAGACACCGGCAGCGTAGTCGACGTCGTCGGCCGTGCCGATGACCTGTAGCGGCGGCCGCAGTGCCGAGGGATAGTGATGAGAGAGGCCGGTCAGCAAGGCGTCGGCGTCGCCCTGTTCGACCATGACGCTCCCGAAGTAGTTCGAGTCCGTCTCGATGAGTTCGGTGGCTTCGGTGCGGGTAATCCCCTTTCGCTGGCGGAGTTCGTGGAGTCGCTCGGCGTACTCCTCGTAGTCGCCGACGGACGGATCGGCGACCTGCGGTTCGAAGTCCAGTCCGAGGTTGGCGGCGGTCTGGCGTATCTCGCTCTCGTCGCCGATGAGAATCGGCGCAGCGATCCCCTGTTCCTGAATCTGATAGGCCGCGCGGATCATCTTCTCGTTTTCCCCTTCGGCCAGCGCGACCGTCTTGGGGTCGCTCTTTGCCTTGTTGAGGACGACCCGCATCATCTCCCGGGACTTGCCCAGGCGTGCCTCGAGTTCCTCCTCGTAGTCGTCGGGATCGATCTCCGTCCGGGCCGCGCCCGACTCCATCGCGGCTTCGGCGACTGCGGGTGCGACCCGGAAGAGCACGCGCGGGTCGACCGGCTTCGGAATGATGTAATCGGGGCCGAACTGGAGCGGCTCGTCGCCGTAGGCTTTCACGACGGCGTCCGGCACGTCTTCGCGGGCGAGGTCCGCCAGCGCTCGCGCGCAAGCGACCTTCATCGCCTCGTTGATCTCTGTCGCGCGGACATCGAGCGCGCCACGGAAGATGAACGGGAACCCGAGGACGTTGTTGACCTGGTTGGGGTAGTCCGAGCGGCCGGTAGCCATGATAACGGTGTCTTCGCGGGCGTCTTTGGCCTCCTCGTAGCCGATCTCCGGATCGGGGTTGGCCATCGCGAAGATGATCGGATCGTCGCCCATCGACTGGACCATCTCCTGGGACACGATCCCGCCGATCGAAAGGCCAACGAAGACGTCAGCCCCCTCCATCGCGTCCGCGAGGTCTCCCTCGGGGACGTCACGGGCGAACTCCCGTTTGTACTCGTTTACGTCACCGGCCTCGGCCCGCTTTTCGGTGATGATCCCCGAGGAGTCACACATCGTAATGTTCTCTCGCTTACACCCCAGCGAGACGTAGAACTTCGCGGTCGCGATAGCACTCGCGCCCGCACCGGAGAAGACGATCTCGAGGTCCTCGAGGTCCTTGTCGGCGACATCGGCGGCGTTGAGCAGCGCCGCGCCGGAGATGATCGCGGTGCCGTGTTGGTCGTCGTGGAACACCGGAATGTCGGTTTCCTCGCGGAGCCGTTCCTCGATAGTGAAACACTCCGGAGCCTTGATGTCCTCCAGATTGATTCCCCCGAACGTCGGTTCCATCATCTTGACGGTCTCGACGAACTTGTGGGGGTCTCCCTCGTCGAGTTCGATGTCGAAGACGTCGATATCGGCGAACCGCTTGAAGAGGACACCTTTCCCCTCCATGACCGGTTTCGAGGCCTGGGCACCGATGTCGCCGAGACCGAGCACCGCGGAGCCGTTCGAGACGACGCCGACGAGGTTCCCCTTCGCGGTGTAGGTGTAGGCTTCGTTCTCGTCGTCGGCGATTTCCATACAGGGCGCGGCGACGCCGGGCGAGTACGCCAGCGAGAGATCACGCTGCGTATTCGTCGATTTCGTCGTCGAAATCTCTATTTTCCCGGGTGGATCGGTTCGGTGGTAATCGAGTGAGTCCTCGTCGAGTCCCATATCGGGGACAGTGCGGGCGACCACTAAAAACAATGCGAAGGTGCATTTCGACGGTCGTCGAAACCATCTCGAGCAGCGTCAGACGACCACCGGGTTACCGATTCGACCGTTTTATACGGGGCGCGCAAGTGAGGTCGGGTATGGACGTCGCGCTTGGTGGGACGTTCGACCCCGTTCACGACGGCCACCGCAAGCTGTTCGAACGGGCGTTCGAACTCGGGGACGTAACCGTCGGGCTGACCAGCGACGAACTCGCGCCGAAAACGCGGCAGGTCGACCGTCCGGTTCGAAGCTACGAGGAGCGCGAAGCCGACCTCGAGAACGAACTCGAGGCCTTCGCCGAGGAGCACGACCGCGACTTCGAAATCCGCACGCTCGAGAAGCCGACCGGCATCGCACCCGAGTCGCAGTTCGACTACCTCGTCGTCTCGCCCGAAACGCGGGAAGGCGGGGACCGGATCAACGAGATTCGTCGGGAGCGTGGCCACGATCCGCTCGAGGTCGTCGTCGTGCCCCACGTCCGGGCCGAGGACGGGGACATCATCTCGAGCACCAGGATCGTCAAAGGCGAGATCGACGAGCATGGCAACGTGCTGGACGGCGAAAGGCGAAACGCAGACCAAGAGTGACTGTCGGAGATCGTCCTCCGAGTGACTGTCGGAGATCGTCCTCCGAGTGACTGTCGGAGATCGTCCTCCGAGTGACGGGAGGACGGTCGGTCGGTCGCGGCGACCGTTTCGTCCCTAACTCCGCCCTTTCCGAGGTTCCCGGGAGTAGGGGATATCGTAACCTGATCCTTCGGTAACCGTTGGGCCGATCCGTTTTCGGCCGCCCCGTCCCGATCAGTGTCTCGGTCAGTATCGGGCTGGTTCTCCGGTGTTTGTGCCCGGTGCTCGTCGTGGCTCGTCACCAACTCGGCGGCTCGAGCCCGGCCCGCTCGAGAACGGTCTTCCATCGCGTCTGGATCGAGAGTCGGGAGACGTCGGCGGCGTCGGCAACCTCGCCTTGTGTCCGTCCCTCGCCGGCGACCAGCGATGCGGCATAGACGCTCGCGGCCAGCGTCGCCCGCTTCGAGCGGTCTTCCTCGGGCACGTCGGTCAGGAAGAGGTCGGTTGCAGTCGATCTCGCTTCCGACGAGAGGTCGAGTCGATCGGCGATCCGCTCGAGTTCCTCGAGCCAGGAGGCGTACTCGATCCGGTCCCGAGCGCTGTGCATACCCGAGATATCTCGCCATCGATCATAAACCCGCTGGTGAGCGGAATTCGGCGTGTTGGCGAACGTTCGGACGGTACCAATACGGTGCTACTCGGTCCAACGTACAGCTACGAACGACTATGTGAACCGGCCGTTCTCCTGCGGTTTCACTAGGAGACGACTACTAAAGCCGCCCCGAGGCCAAAGCCGAGGCGACGTGACGCTACCCGACCGGCGGCCCCCTGGGGACCACCACATGAAAGAACCAACCTGCAAACTCGTCTGTACCGGCTGCGGCCTCGAGATGCCGTACCGGGACCGATCACTGGCAGAGCAAGCCGCGGAGCTCCATCAGCTTCGGGACCCCGAGCACGTAACGTTCATCGTTCCTCCTGACTGGTCCCCGGAGGAGCCGGTCAAACACCAATGAGCACGCGCGGGATCGACAGGTTCTTACTCGATTCGTGAAAAGGCGGGGGTGAGCGCGGGTAGCCAAGCTAGGCCAACGGCGCAGCGCTTAGGACGCTGTCCCGTAGGGGTCCGCCGGTTCGAATCCGGTCCCGCGCATTGCTGTCGCGAGCAAACTCGCGAGCGACAGCAATCGTCGAGCGGATTCGAACCCTGGGAGTCGCAGCGCGAACGAACTGAGCGACCGTCTCCCTCCGGTTCGAATCCGGTCCCGCGTACTGACTGGGTTTTGACCGAATCGAAAAACGAGAGCAGAAGTGAGTTCTTCGAGCACGACCTCGTGAGCCGAGCAGTCGATCAGTGGCTTCTCTCGTTCGAGTACAACCGCTCTACTCGAGAACGACAGGCCAGTCTGCTTCGGTCCCGTCTGCCGTTATCCGGTCCCGACGCCACTCTCGAGTTGCCAGTGTCAGTGTCGTCTCGGGACCGACCGACGATCAATCAACTCGAGTAGCGATAGAGAAAAGCGACAGACGAGCGTCAGACATCCCAAAACGCTTATTCGCGCGGACACAGCTTGTAAAAGCAATGGACGGGTTAGACGACGTGTTCGGGGACCTCTTCTCGAGTGTCGACGGCGTGATGTTGTTCTCTCCGAGCGGCTCGTACTACGAGCGGTTCGCCGACGTCGACGATGTCGACGTCATCGTCGTCGGCACCGAGAACGACGTCGGAGCGGATACCTTCGTCGAACTGCCACTGGCGTTCGACGATGTCGCCGACCGGATCAAGTTCGGCCTCGAGGGCGGGATCGAGGCGGGCGTGATCGAGGACGGGGACGAACTCGCCTGTGCGACGCGGATTTTCGCCGACGAAATCGACACCGTCTCCCGCGTGCGGGCAAGCGCCGACGATCACACTGGGATATACGATCTGTTCGCCAAATCCCGCGCCGAACCCGAGGTCATCAAGGCCGTCCTCGAGTTGGCGATCGAACTCGGGAAGAAAGGACAGAAGGGGAAACCCGTCGGCGCACTGTTTATCGTCGGTGATGCCGGCAAAGTGATGAACAAGTCCCGGCCGCTGTCGTACAACCCCTTCGAGAAGTCCCACGTCCACGTCGGTGATCGGATCGTCAACGTGATGCTCAAGGAGTTCTCGCGGCTCGACGGCGCGTTCGTCATCTCCGATGCGGGCAAGATCGTCTCCGCGTATCGCTACCTCGAGCCGTCCGCAGAAGGGGTCGACATTCCGAAAGGGCTAGGTGCGAGGCATATGGCCGGCGGTGCGATCACCAGGGATACGAACGCGGTCTCGATCGTCCTCTCGGAGAGCGACGGGCTCGTCCGGGCGTTCAAGGGCGGAGAGATGATTCTGGAGGTCGACCCGGAGGCGTACTGATATGGAGTGGCAGACGCTCATCGAAGAGCCGGCGGTTATCGCCGCCGCGGTCCTCGCGCTCGGGCTCGTCGTGGGCTATCTCGTCGGGCGGCTCAACAAGGAGTTGCTCACGGCGGCCGGGGTACCCGACGCGGTCGAAGGGACGCCGTTCGAGCGGACTGCCCAGTCGATCGGCACCTCGACCGTCGAGATCGTCGCCCGACTGAGTTCGTGGTTCATATACGGGATCGCGGTGCTGACGGCGATTCACATCGCCCAACTGCTGGATACGGACGCGTTCTGGCTGCGGGTGACGGAGTTTATCCCACAGGTATTCATCGCCGTACTGGTGCTCATTCTCGGATTTATCATCGCCGATAAGGCGGAGCTGATCGTCAGCGAGTATCTGCGGGGGGTGAAGCTGCCCGAGGTATCGGTCATCCCGAAGGTCGTCAAGTACACGGTTCTCTTCGTTACGCTCGTCATCGCGTTGGGCCAGATCGGCGTCCACGTGATCGCGTTGTTGATCCTGCTGACGGTGTACGCCGTCGGTGCCGTCATCGTCTTTACCGTTGCTTTCAAGGATTTCCTCATCTCGAGCGCGGCGGGAATCTACCTCCTGTTGAATCAGCCCTACGGGATCGGCGACGAGATTCGGATCGGCGACCAGTCTGGAATCGTCCAGGAGGTCGATCTGTTCGTCACGAAGATCGAGGACGACTCCGAGGAGTACGTCGTTCTGAACCGCAGGGTGCTCGAAGAAGGGATCGTTCGGCTGCGGGAGTGACTGTGGTGACTGTGGTGACTGTGACCGTGTCGTAGAGTGAACCAGCGCGTCCGAGCGGACGGACCTGTCACTCGAGTCGATCCTCGACGGTCGCGACGGCGTCCGGAAGCGCCGCGATCCGTTCGGCGTGGCGCGTATATTCGGCGTACTCGTGGTGCAGGGTGGCGCTTCGCCCGCGATCGGCCAGCCGTTCCAGCTTCCCGTCTTCACTGTCGAGCCACCAGTAGCACTCCCCGAGGAAGTCGCCGCCTACCGTCGGCGTTTCGGGGTCGAAGGGCGCGTCGGCAGCGCGCTCAAGTGCGGTCGCTCTCGCCGCCCGAACGTCCTCGACCGAGTCGATCCGGCGGTGGTCGCCGTCGGCGACCGCGTCGCGGATCGATTCGAACGCGCGCCGATCGATTTCGAACGTGCAGGCCGACCGCAGCGCCGCCACCAGTTGCTCCTCGGCGGCGCGCTCTCGCGTCCGGTTCGCGGCTCCGAAGACGTTCGCCGCGGCCCGACCGAGCAGTCGTTCCGCGGCCGTCCCATCGATGTCGATATCGACGAGATTCGTCGCCTGTTGGTCGTCGTCCGGGAGGTCGGCGTCGTCGATCGCCGCGAGCGAGCGGTCGAGTGCCGTTCGGAACGTCGACTCGAGGGATCGGCCGTCCTCGAGTCGGTCGTCGTGCCGCGCTGTGAGTTCGTCGACGAACTCGACTGTCGCCTCCGCGTTCGCGACCTCCCCGGCGATTTCGCCGATCTCGAGTTCGGGTGCAGTCTGCTCCCGTGGCCGATTCTCGAGCCTGTTCTCGGCGACAGCCAGTCGGTCCTCGAGACGGGACCAGAGGACGAGCGTCCGACCGGGATCGTCGCCGACGTACGACGACACGTCCCGGCGGTCCTGGAGTTCGTCGCGGATGGCCGCACGATCGGATTCGATCGTCGACCGCGTCACCTCGCCTTCGACGGCCCGGTACGCACCCGCGGCTTCGCCCGCGTAACGGCGTGCCAGTACGATCGCCCGGAACCGGTAGAACTCGTCGTCTTCGTCGGTGAGATTGTCCCGTCGGTTTTCCGCGATCTCGTGGGTCCGTTCGATGCTGGAACGTGCGGCCTCGTTCGGCACGTCGTCGGCAGTCAACGGTGACGGGATGGCCGCGAGATCGGCCTCAAGGTCCTCGAGCGTGGTTTCGACAGCGGATAGGGACGGCTGGACGGGTGCGGGTCGGCGGCGGTGTGGGAGGTCGTCCGAGACGATCGTCGCGTACTCCTCGGGTTCGAAGCGCCGCGGCGGGTCGTCATCGTCCTGAAGCGAAAACGACGTACAGCCGGCGAGCGCCGTGGCAAGTCCGGTTGCGGACGCGGTAAGCACCGAACGTCGGTCGATCGGTCGAGAAGCCGTGCGATCGCGGGTCATGTCGTCTCACTGCCGCGGTCGGTCAGCGAATCGTTCGTCTCCTCGCGCTCGCTACTGTTTCGCGCGGTGGCGTCGCCGTACCGACACGACGAGCCCTCGCTGCCGCCGAACTCCGCCGGCCGTTCGTCGTACGCGACCGGCACCCGGAGAAACGTCGCGTGCCCCTCTTCGCTCGAGACGTCGCAGTCGACGGTGGCCTCGCGCATCACTCGGCAGAACCGGAACTCGAACTGTTCGGCATCGGCGACGACGTACTCGAGACGGCGCTCGTAACACTCGCCGATCGGCCGCTGGAAGACCAGCACCGACTCCGACTCGAACGTCGTCTCATCCAGAAACGACCTGACGGCGTCCGTTCCATCCGGTTCGGCCCCGAACGAGAGCGCGGTCGCGTTCTCGGCGTCCGTGAGGAAGAACGTCTCCGCTCGACGGTCGTCCTCGGGATGTCGGACAATCGGCTCGGTCGATTCGAAACGGAGCGTCCGAACGGCGGGCTCCGTGATCGCTCCGTCGGGGAGTTCCGTCTCGGCTGCCGGTTCGTCGTCCGTCGACGGCTCCTCGAGGTCGGAATCGAGATCGGCACACCCCGACAGCGCGACGGTGGCTGCTGTGACGCCGGAGAGGAGCCTCCGACGCGGAAGATGGAGGGCGTTCACAGTCGGAAATCTCAGCGAAAACCTATAAAATCTATAGCTATAGGAACGCTCTGTACAGAGATGTCTCAGATCTCCTCGAGGTCCAGGGAGAGTCCCGCGTGCCAGCGGTCGACGCCGGCTTCGCGTTTCGCCTCGTCCATCTTCGCCAGGACGTGGGTCGCAAGCGTCGCCGTCTCGGCAGCCCGTGACTCGCCTTCGGTGCGGAACTCGCCAGTTTCGCGGTTCGCGTAGACGGAACAGACCGCACCGGAACGGAGGCCATAGAGGTTCGCCAGCGTCATGATGGCGCTTGCCTCCATCTCGATGTTCTTGACGTTTGCCTCCTTGAGCTGGTCGACTACCTCGTCGGAACCGGCTGCCTCGAACCCGTCGTAGCCGGGTCGACCCTGGCCCGCGTAGAAGGAGTCGGCACTCATGGTGACGCCAGTGTGGTACTCGTAGCCGAGGTGTTCGGCCGCCGCGACGAGTGCGGTGACGACCTCGTGGTCGGCCGTCGCGGGGTAGTCCTCGCGGACGTACTCGTCGCTGGTCCCCTCCTGGCGGACGCCGCCGGTCGTGACGACGAGGTCGCCGACGTCCATCTCGGCCTGGAGCGCACCACAGGAACCGACCCGGATGAACGTGTCGCTGCCCACGCGGGCCAGTTCCTCGACGGCGATCGCGGCGGAGGGGCTGCCGATCCCCGTCGAGGTGACTGAGATCGGCGTCCCCTCGTACGTTCCGGTCGCCGTCCGGTACTCGCGGTGGTGGGCTCGAATCTCGTGGTCGTCCCAGTGGGCCACGATCTTCTCGAGTCGTTCGGGATTGCCCGGCAGGAGCACCGTGTCGGCGACGTCCTCGGGGCCGACCTCGAGGTGGTACTGTACGTCCGCGTTCGGATCTTCGCTGTCGGCTGGCATTCGACCGCGACAGTTCGGGCCGGCACCGTATATAAATGCGGGGCGTGCGTACCGCCGGTACGACACGGGTACCGAGTCGAGCGCCGGGGACGAGGTCGGAACGCTCGAGGACACGATGTCGCCGCTGTCCAGCACGACCTCGCGGAGTTGCCCCCAGATGCGACGCTCGCCGGGGTCGTCCGCCGACCCACGCCGTGGTCGACAAGAACCACGCTGAGTTAGGCCCGCCCGCGGCCCTGCTCGCGACGGTCACGGACGCCGAGGCGGAACCGAAACTGCAAGGACTGTGCGACGATGGCGCTGACGACGCCGCCTGGGACCGAGTCGACTTCGGCGACGCGTACCGGGAGTTCCTCGAGACCGACGCCGATACATGTGCGGCGCTTGCCGACCTCGAGTTCTGGCTCGCGGCGGGCGAGTCGATCGCGCTGGTCTGTGACGAGAGCACGGAGCAAAAGCGGTGTCACCGGACGGTTCTGCGGGCGCGACTCGAGGACCGGCTCGCAGGCGACTATAGTAGCTACTAGAAGCCAGTGCGCACCTGCTGGCCAGACGGGTCGGTGATCAGTGTGCAGACCGTTGCAGTTGTTACTATAGACCACCTCTGGCCCGAATCGCCGTCACTCCGACTCGAGGGTCTCCTCGCTGATCGTGTTCGGCAGGAGTTCGCCCAGAGTATACTCCGTCGGCTCCTCGCCGTCGCCTTCGTCACAGAGCACGCGGAGGTCGTCGTCGCAGAACTCGGCGAGCGTCTGCCGGCACATTCCGCAGGGAGTGACGGCGTCGCGCCGGTCCGAACTGACCGCGAGCCGCGAGAACTCGCGGTGGCCGCTCTTGACTGCCTCCGCGATCGCCACCTCTTCGGCGTGCAGGGAGTTCGAGAAGTTCGCGTTCTCGAGGTTACAGCCGACGAAGACCTCGCCGTCGGCGGTCTCGAGGGCAGCGCCGACTCGATACTCGGAGTAGGGGACGTGGGCGGCCGACTGGATATCGCGGGCGCGCTCGAGGAGGGACTGGTCGTCACGGTCGCTTTCGTTGGCGTTCTCGGCGCTCATGTGACCTGTGCGGGCGAGGAGGAGCAAGAAGGCATCGACCTCGGAGAGAAGAGAAGGAGAGAGGAGAAAGGAGAGAAGAGAGACGAGAGAGGAGAAAGGAGAGAAGAGAGACGAGAGAGGAACGAAACGCGAGTCGATCAGTCCTCGCCGGATTCGTAGTTCTCGCCGGCGGCGTCTGGCAGTCGGGTCTTCCCGACGAACACCAGGACGACGATCACCGTCACGTAGGGGATCGTTCGGATCAGCTCCGTCGGAACGGCGTAGCCGGCCGCCTGGAGCCGGATCTGGATCGCGTCCAGACCGGCAAAGAGGAACGAGCCACCGAGGGCACCGATCGGGTGGTAGTTCGCGAACAGGTAGGTCGCGATGGCGATGAATCCGCGGCCCTGGATGTCGGTCTCGCCCCCGCCCGCGAACGTCCCGAGTTGACCGAGCGCGAAGCCGGCACCGCCGAGTCCGGCGAAGACGCCGGAAAGCAGGACCGCCGTGTAGCGGACCTTGCGTACGTCGACGCCGGCGGTGTCCAGTGCCTTGGGATTCTCGCCGCTCGCGACGACCCAGCGACCGAAGCTGGTCCGTGAGAGTAGATACCAGCCGAGGACAGCCGAAATCAGCATGAGCCAGACCTGTGGCGGCGTATCGAACAGCAGGTAGCCCACGAGCGGGAGCTCGGAGAGCACCGGCACCGTGACGTTGTCGAAGGTCCCGACGGTGTCGGTGTTGGGGCTGCCGAAGACGATCCGCGAGACGAACGGCGCGAGCCCGAGCGCGATGAGCCACACCGCCAGCCCGGCGATGATCTGGTCGGCCTTGAACTCGATGCAGACGACTGCGAACACGAGCGCGAACAGCGTGCTCGCGATCACGCCCGCGAGCATCCCCCACCAGTGGTGGGAGACAAACAGCGTCGACTCGCCGGAGCCGAGCCAGAAGGTGACGATGACGCCGGTAAACGCCGAGACGATGAGCAGCCCCTCGATCCCGATGTTGATGACGCCGCTTTTCTCGGCGAAGATGCCGCCGATAGCCGCGAGCGCGATCGGAACCGCGAGACGCAGCGTCGCCGTGTGCGTGCTCGGACTCGCAAACAGGAGAAAGAGCAGGGTCACGATGACGCCCCCGAGGAGGACGGCTTGCATGTACGTCGAGTCCGGCAGCGGGAGGCGTTCACGCATCGGTCTCACCTCCGTCGTCGGTCCCGCCGCCATCGGCCCAGACGGGTTCGTCCGGTTCGACGTGGAGATACCGTGCTCCGATCATCCGGAAAAACTCCGGCATCGCGACGAACAGGATGATGAGCCCGCTGAGCACGCCGACCAGCTCCGGCGGTACGTCGGTCGCGGTGCCGATCGACTGGGACCCACTCTCGAGGATGCCAAACAGGAACGCCGATGCCCCGACACCCAGCGGGTTGTTCCCCGCCAGGATCGAGACGGCGATCCCGTCGAAGCCGAGATCCGGCACGTTCTCGAGCCAGCGGCCGTGGACCATCAGTACCCAGAACGCGCCGCCGATGCCCCCGAGCGCACCCGAGAGCGTCATGCTCGAGACGACCATGCGCTTGTCGTCGACGCCGCCGTAGGCGGCCGCCTGGGGCTGGACGCCGCTGGTCCGCAGTTCGTAGCCGAACGAGGTGCGGGCCAGTAGCCAGGCGATACCGATCATCAGCAGGACGGCGAAGGCAAGCGCAAGCGTCGAGAAGTCCATCGTGCCGCCGAACCCGAAGGGAAGGTTTGGAATCTCGGCGTACTCCGGGATCGGCTCGGTCTGTGGGTTGCTACTGTCGGGGTCCTGGAACCGCCAGGACAAAAGCGTCGAGGTGATCCCGACCGCGACGAAGTTGAGCATAATCGTCGTGATCACCTCGTTTGCGTCCGCGTAGGCCTTCAGCGCCCCGGGAATCGCCCCGAAGAGCCCACCGAAGACCGCGCCGGCGAGGACGCCAATCGGGATGAGCACGACCGTCCCGACGAAGCCGCCCGGAACGATCGCCGCCGCGTAGACGACGGTGACGGCGGTCGCCAGCGCGCCGACGACCAGCTGTCCCTGGGTCCCGATGTTGAACAGGCCCGCACGGAAGGCGACGGCGACCGACAACCCCGTGAATATCAGCAACGTCGTCTGCTGGAGCGTCGTCGCCAGGTTGAAATTCGTCGGCGACCAGCCGCCCTCGAGCGGGTGGCCGAGCGCCCCGAGGAACAGCTCGTAGTAGACCTGTATCGGGTTGTAACAGAACGTCCACCCGGCCAGATCGAGGCCGGTTCGGCAGGACGCGAATCCACCGGAGACGAACACGAGGACTGCGCCGACGATGATCGACGCGAACAGCGCCGCCAGGCTGACCGCGATCCGTTCCATCGCCGAGGCGTGGATCAGCCGATCGAGGAGCCGTTCGATCCGCGCTCTCATTCGGCATCACCCCGATCGCCGGTGGCAACGGTATCAGTTGGCTCGTGTCGCTCGGACGGGTGTTCACCGGCCATCAACAGCCCGAGTTCCTCCTCGGTGATCTCGTCGGGATCGGTCACGTCCACGAACTCGCCCTCGTAGATGACCGCGAGCCGATCCGAGAGGCTCTGGACCTCGTCCAGTTTGGAGGAGACGAGCAAGACGGCCACCCCCTCCTCGCGCAACTCGAGCAGGCGGTCGTGGATGAACTCCGTCGAGCCGATATCGACTCCTCGGGTGGGATGGGTCGCGACCACGAGGTCGGGGTCGCGCTCGAACTCGCGGCCGACGATGAACTTCTGCTGGTTACCGCCCGACAGCGAGACCGCGTCGGCGTCGGCGTCCGGCGGTCGCACGTCGTAGGTCTCGATGATGTCCTCGGTGTGGTCCCGGACGGACGCCCAGTCGATTCGGCCGCCGTTTGCGAATTCGGCCGAGCGCTGACTTCCGAGTACGCCGTTCTCGACGAGGTCGAACGACATGACAAGCCCCTGTTCGTGGCGATCCTCGGGGATGTAGGCCATCCCGGCGTCGATCCGTTCGCGACGGGACCAGTCGGTTACCTCCTCGCCGTCGAACGTGATCGTCCCCTCGTCGGGTGTCCGGAGGCCAGTGATCGCCTCGATCAGTTGTCCCTGTCCGTTGCCGTCGACACCCGCGATCCCGAGAATCTCCCCGCTGTGGACCTCGAGGTCGATACCGGAGACGACCTCGACTTCGCGCTCGTCTTCGACGACGATGTCGTCGGTCGAGAGTACCACGTCGCCGTTCTCGCGGGGTTCGACGTCGGCCTCGAGTAACACCTCGCGGCCGACCATGTACTCCGCCAGTTCCTCCTGGGTCGTCGCGGTCGGATCGACCGTGCCGACCGACTCGCCGTCACGGAGGACGGTGATTTCGTCGGCGGCGTGGGTCGCTTCGCCGAGCTTGTGGGTGATGAAGATGATCGTCTTTCCCTGCTCGGTCAGTTCTTCGAGGACGCTGTACAGTCCCTCGACTTCCTGGGGGGTGAGGACGGCGGTCGGCTCGTCGAGGATGAGGACGTCCGCACCGCGGTACAGCGCTTTGAGGATCTCGACGCGTTGCTGTGCGCCGACGCTCAGGTCGGCGACCGTCGCTCCCGGATCGACGTCGAACCCGTACCGATCGCAGAGATCGCGAATCTCGCGGTCGATCCGTTCGCGGTCGACTGCCAGGCCGAACCACTTCCGGGGCTCGTTTCCCAGGGCGATGTTCTCGGCGACGGTCATCGTATCGACCAGCATGAAGTGCTGGTGGATCATCCCCACGCCAGCGTCGATTGCATCCCGCGGGGAGTCGAACGCCCGTTCCTGTCCGTCGACGACGACGCGGCCACCCTCGGGCTGGTAGAGCCCGTAGAGAACGTTCATCAGCGTCGTCTTGCCGGCCCCGTTCTCGCCGAGCAAGGCGTGGACGGTTCCCCGTTCGACGCGGAGGTCGACGCGGTCGTTGGCGACGACTCCTGGGAACCGCTTCGTAATGTTGTCGAGGTGAACGGCGAGATCGCCCCCGCCATCGCCCCCGGCCGTCCTCGCAGTTCCGTCCCCGTGTTCCACACCTCTCCCTCCGTCGGCAATCGTACCCGTGCCGGAGTCGGTCATGCGATTACGGTTCCTGTGGGACGTCGATCTCGCCGTCGATGATCGCCTGCCTGGACTCCGCGAGCGCGTCGGTCACCTCGTCGGGGATCTCGTCCCCGATAGTGTCGCCGTAGACGGCCTCGACGCCGTCCGCCTCGAGGCCGAGCGTCTCCGTCTCGCCGCCCGCGAACTCGTCGTTGACGACCGATTCGATCGCGGAGTAGATCGCGGTGTCGACTTGCTTGACCATACTCGCGAGGATGACATCCGCGTAGTCGGGCTCGGTCAGCGACTGGTCGGCGTCGACGCCGATCGCGAACCGCCCCTGGGCGTCTGCGGCCTGAAGAACGCCGACGCCAGTGCGTCCCGCCGCGTGGAAGACGATGTCGGCGTCCTGGTCTTCGTACATCGAGAGCGCGGCCTCCTGACCGCCGGCGGTGTCGTTGAAGTCGCCGACGTAGGAAGTAACGACCTCGGCGTCCTCGTTTGCGTACTCGACGCCGGCGGTGAAGCCGGCCTCGAAGGACTCGATCAGCGGCGACTCGACGCCACCGACGAAGCCGACCGTATCCGCGTCGGGATTCGTCTCGCCGTCCCCCGCAGCGAACTCCATGTCGGTCAACAGGCCAGCGAGGTGACCCACCTGGAACGATCCCTCCGGCTCCCCGAAGACGTAGCTTCGCACGTTGTCTTCCTCGAGGACTTCGTCGATGATGATGAAGTTCTGGTCGGGGTACTCCTGGGCGTTTTCCTCGAGTGCATCGAGTTGTGCGAACCCAATGCAACTGACCAGGTCGTAGTCGCCGGATTCGGCGAAAGACCGCTGTGCACCCGGGAAGTCGCCTTCCGTGCTCGGTTCGGTCTCGTCGTACGCGATATCGAAATCGTCTTCGGCATCCAACAGCCCCTGCTGGGCCATATCGTTGAACGAGTTGTCGCCCAGGCCGCCGGTCGCGTAGACCATGCCGACCCGCGCGTCGACTTCGCCCCCTTCCTCCCCGAAGCCGCCGACACACCCAGCGATCGTCGCCAGTCCAGCCGCGCCAGCACCCGTCAGGAATGTACGCCTGTTACGTGGCATTGGACACGGCTAGTGTAGCGCCACGGTTTATACCCGTCGGAGTCACGGGGCCTCGGTAAACGAATGGGCAGCAGTATTGACAAAAATGTGTGTCTTCACGACATTTGTCGCCTCCGATCGGTCCGGTCGTGACGGCCGTGGTATCACGTGACGCCCGTAGCCATTCGTAAGAGTGGAGCTGTCACGGAAACCGACCGCGAGGAGTTCAACTCGCGTCTACTATCGCCCCTTCGACGACCTCACGCGCGTCGGCGATCAGCTCGTCGACCGCGTCGCTCTCGGCGTAGATCCGCACGTACGGCTCCGTTCCGCTGGGGCGGACGAGCACCCAGGACGCGTCGTCGAACTCGAGACGGACGCCGTAGTCGGTGTCGATCGCCGCGTCGGGGAACGCGTCGGGAAGGTCGGACTCGAGAGCGGACATCGTCTCCGCTTTAGCCTCGTCGGGACAGTCGACGCTGATCTTCCGGTAGGGGCGTTCGGTGACCGGGTCACGCAATCGGTCGGTGTCCCCGGCGTCGGCGACGAGCGCGGCGACGGCCGCCGCGCTGGCGACGCCGTCGATCCAGCCACCGAAGGCGGTGTGGATGTGTTTCCAGGGTTCCGCCGCGAAGACGACCTCGGTTCCCTCGGCGGCGTCGCGGCGTTCCCGGGCGATCCCCTCGTGGAGCGCGCCGAGTCGAACCCGCTCGACGCGGCCGCCGGCCTCGCGTACCTGTTCGTCGATGCGCGCAGACGCGTTCGGCGTCGTGACGACGACCGGGTCGTCGGCCTCGCTTTCGGCCGCGTAGTGGGCGGCGACCACGGCCAGCACGGTATCCTCGTGGATCACCTCACCGTCGGGACCGAGGACGACGATTCGGTCCGCGTCGCCATCGTGTGCGATCCCGAGATCGAACGCCGAGTCTCCCTCGAGGAACGCCGAAAAGTCGGTTAGAGTCTCGGGCGTCGGCTTGCTCTCCCGTGCGGGGAAGTGACCGTCGACGGTCGCGTTCACGCCGACGACGTCGGCCCCCAGCCGCTCGAGGACTTGCGGTGTCGCGACCGACGCCATTCCGTTCCCACAGTCGACCGCGATCGAGAGGTCCTCGAGCAGAGGCGTCTCGTCGCCGGCCTCGCCGAACCGCGCGCGAACGTAGTCGACGACCGCGTCGCGGTACGCATCCAGGACCTCGAGTCGTTCCGAGCTTCCCCACCGGTCCCAGTCGGTAGTCGGGGCCCCCTCGGCGACGCCGTTCTCTATTTCGCGTTCGGCGTCGCGGTCGTACTCGACCCCGTCGTCGAACAGTTTGATCCCGTTGTCGGTCGGCGGGTTGTGGCTCGCGGTCACCATCGCGCCGCGGCGACCCTGCGAGGCAAACGCCAGCGTGGGGGTCGGCACCTGCCCGAGTCGATAGACATCGGCTCCGGCGCTCTCGAGGCCGGCTTCCATTGCGGCGGCCAGTGCCGCCCCGGTCTCGCGACCGTCGCGACCGACGACGAACGTTTCTCCCGGCCGGCCCGCGGCCTGGCCGACCTCGAGTGCGAGCGCGGGCGTAATCTCGTCGACCGGGCCGCGGATCCCGGCTGTCCCGAACAGTGACATAGCAGTCCGTTTCCCGAGGATACACTTATACTACCTGAGAGCGACTCGTCGCGAGCGATAAAAGCGAGCGATCTCCGGGGAGACGTGGTGGTGATCGGACGCCGCTCGAGGCGTCGGTGGAACGGAACGCGAACGTGTGGGGACGAACGCGGTTCCGGAGGTTCCGAACGGCGGGCGGACGACGTCTTACTCCGCCGGTGGTTCGTCGATCAGGACGACGGCTTCGCCGTCGATGACCGTCGCGTCGTCGTCCTCGTCGCGGATGACCGTCTCGAGCCGGTACTGATCGTTCCCGAGGTCTTCGACGACTTCGACGCGTGCGGAGGCCCGGTCACCGATGCCGACGGGGCCGCTGAACTCGAGGTCCTGGGAGAGATAGATCGTAAGCCCCGGAAGGCGAGCCAGCGCAGCACTGATGAGCCCGGAGACGAGCGTCCCGTGGACGATTCGCTCACCGAAGCGGGTGTCGGCGGCGAACTCGTCGTCGAGGTGAAGGCGGTTCGTGTCACCGCTGATTTCGGCGAACGCACGGACATCTTCCTCGCTGATCGTCTTCTCGAAGGTGACCGCATCGCCGACAGTGATCGCCTCGCGGTCGTCGACGGTACGGTCGAACTCCCA
This sequence comes from Halobiforma nitratireducens JCM 10879, assembly GCF_000337895.1. Classification (GTDB taxonomy): domain Archaea; phylum Halobacteriota; class Halobacteria; order Halobacteriales; family Natrialbaceae; genus Natronobacterium; species Natronobacterium nitratireducens. The sequence continues at coordinate 36,588 of NZ_AOMA01000160.1, read as the reverse complement.
GTCGAGATCGGAGTGGTCGACCGAGGGGATCGAGGCAGGGACGCGCTCGTCCTCGGAGCGGCCGTTCGTCGACTGTGTCGCTGTGGTTGGGAGCATGGCGGAGACGGCAGCGCGGTTCGCGGCGGTCGCACTCTGGAAGAAACTCTGTGTCATCGAGGTCCAGGCGTCCGTCACGGCGGTGAAATCTGGTGTCCCGGAGTTCTGGTGTGACATCTACGACCGGATTAGGGATGGCACGGTTATGACTTTTTGGCTCATCCAATCCCTTGTTTTATTACCACACCCATACCGTAAGACGGTATTACGACCGATTTCGATCGTTGGGAACCGACGTCGACAGATCCGTTCTTGCTCTCTCGTCCCGTAACATTCTATTACGACCGCTTTCGGTCGCTAGGAACTGTTGCCGACAACCCCCTGTTGCCCGGAACGTTCGACACTTACCGGAACATAGTCTTTTGGGAACGTTTCGTGAGCCGAAACCGATCGGTAACCAGTCGAACGGTCCCGTCGTTTTTGACGAACGGGTAGTGTAGCATCTCGCTAACAGCGGCTCGAACGAACCGGGAGAGTGATGTGGTTCTCTCGAGCAGCCGGTATGGCTCACCGGATCGAGCGAAGCCGGTTCGGGACAGCCGTCGTCACGACGAACTCGAGAGCCGACCCACCACTCCCTCTCCCGCAACCTGCTTTCACCCCTCCAACAGCAACCACTGAATGCCTACTGACCCAATATCGACCACTGGATGGTAGCAAATGGTATCTAGTGGAAACCCTTATTACCGACGGAGGTGTAGGTGCTGTTGATGACGGACGACTCCGACCGCTCGCCGTGGTTTCCACCCGCGATGTTTGCAGAGGGAATGCAGGAAGCCGGCGAGCAGGTTGCCCAGTCCCAGCAGGAGATGATGAAGCAGTTTCTCGAGGCGACGTCGGCGTCGTCGAACCCCTTCGAAGAGATGTCGGCGTTCGGCCCGATGAACATGGGCACGGCGACGTTCAAGGCTCGTGTCCAGAGCGGCGGTCGGATCAGCATTCCCGGCCCCGAACGGGAGGCCCTCGACATCGAAGAGGGCGACATCGTCCAGACGGTCGTCGTACCGGTCAAACGCGACCGGGACGGCGACGACTGACTCCGACGCGATCGACTCACACCCGACGAACGAATCACAACACACAACATACACACCATGGCTCAGAACCCACTCACCGCCGTTTTCGACGCACAGCGCACCGCACTCGAACAGTCCCAGAACCTCGCTCACGACGCCCTCGAGGCCCAGAAGTCCTCGATGAGCGCGATGGCCGACGCCGTCGAGACCTCGGAGTCGCTGGCAGAGTCAAACGCCGAGTTCACTCGCGGCGCGGTCCACGCCTACTTCGATGCCCTCGAGAGCACGATGCCGGAAGGCTCCGCCGAGTTCGACGACCTCCGTGAACTCGTCGACGAAGGCTTCGACTCCGCGACCGAGGCACAGACCCAGTCGATGGAGGCGATGATCGAAGCCATCCACGAGTCCGAGGCCGCCTACGACGAGTTTGCCGAGAACTACGCCGAGATGGTCGACACCTCCTTCGACGCGGCACTCGAGGCCCACGACCAGGTCGAGCAAAACGTCTCCACCATGGCGGAGAACGTCGAGGAGACCACCGACGAGTTCGACGTGTCGGCCTAAAGTACCCGGGATCACGCTTTTCACACCACTTACCCAATTGTTGCCAATGTCGGATTCACAACAGCCCCAGGCAGGAAACTGGAACGCGTTCGTCGAACAGTGGAACGAACAGTTCCTCGACGCACTCGAGGACAACATGGAGGCCCAGGCCCAGTTCGTCGAGAGCTGGTCGGAGGCCGTCGGCGAGATGAGCGAGGAAGAAGAGCTCTCCGACGGCGTCGAGGGATACGCTCGAGCCTACGAGACCTGGATGGAGGCCTCCGAGCAGATGGTCGAGCGGACCAACGATGTCTTCGAGGGCGAGGACATCGACGTCGAGGAGTTCCGTGACATCTGGCTCAACACGGCCAACGAAGCGTTCAAGGAGGTCATGTCGACGACCGCCTTCGCCAGAATGACCGGCGAAACCGTCGGTGACGTCCTCGAACTCCAGCAGCAGGCCGACGAGGCCTCCCAGGAGACGCTCCGGACGCTCGGGTTCGCGACCGAAGAAGACGTGGTCGAAATCGGTGATCGACTGGTCGAACTCGAGCGTCGTCAGCACGACGTCGAGCAGAAACTCGATCGCGTCCTGGAACACCTCGAATCGATGGAGGACGATAGCGAGCAATGAACAACCCCTACGCAACAGCACTCGACATCCAGCGAAAAGCGTGGGAAGCGACGGCCGATCTGGCCGAAAAGAGCCAAGTTGCCCCCGACCGGACCGAGACCCTCGAGAACGTCGATGTCGGGCAAACGCCCAGCGAGGTCGTCTACGAGGAGAACAAACTCGAGTTGCTCCACTACGAGTCCCGAACCGAAGAGCAGTACGACGTTCCCATCCTCATCGTCTACGCGCTGATCAACAAGCCGTACATCCTCGATCTACAGCCCGACCGCTCGGTCGTCCAGACGCTGCTCGATGCCGGCTTCGACGTCTATCTGATCGACTGGGGAGAGCCGTCGAAACTCGACCGCTCGCTCGGCCTGGAGGACTACGTCGACCGTTACATCGACAACTGCGTCGACGTGGTCCGCGACCGGTCGGGACAGGATGCGATCAACGTCCTTGGCTACTGTATGGGCGGAACGATGTCCGCGATGTACACCGCCCTCTACCCCGAGAAGGTCCGAAACCTCGGTCTGATGGCCGCGGGACTCTGCTTTGCCGGTGACGGCGGAGTGCTCGAGCTGTGGGGTGCTGAGGACTACTACGATCCCGAGAGGGTCACCGAGACGTTCGACAACGTTCCCGCGGAGTTCCTCGACGTCGGCTTCGCCCTGATGGACCCCGTCGCGAACAACGTGACGAAGTACGTCAGATTCTACGACAACGTTGAGGACGAGGACTTCGTCGAGAACTTCGCTCGGATGGAGCGGTGGCTCTCCGAGGGGATCGACGTGGCTGGCAAGGCCTACGAGCAGTTCATCGAAGACATCTACCAGGAGAACAAGCTGTACGAGAACGAACTCCGACTGGACGGGGCCCACGTCGATCTCGAGAACATCGACGTCCCGGTGCTCCAGATCGTCGCGGAGTACGACCACCTCATCCCGCCGGGAGCTTCGAAGCCCTTCAACGAGGTGATCCCAGCGGAGGACACCGAGATCATGGAGTTCGCGACGGGGCATATCGGCATGTCCGTGTCCTCCCGCAGTCACGCGGAGCTCTGGCCGGACGTCTGTGAGTGGTTCGAAGAGCGTTCCCGGGTGGACGACGACGAAGACGGAGGCGAACTCGATGCCGAAACGAGCGAGCACCACGGCGAGGATCGGTCCGACGACGAGATCGCCGCCCGGGGGGAAGACGACATCCAGGAAGAGCCCGCAGAACCCGGCGAGATGACGGTCGACGAAGAGGTCGTCGAAGAAGTAGCCGACACTGACGACGAGAGCGAGGCTGACGGCAATCCGGAATCGGCGATCGAAACCGAGGCAGACGATTTCACCGAGTTGACCGGCGTCGGACAGGCCTACGCCGAGGACCTCTCGGCGGCCGGTATCCAGACGTTCGACGACCTCGCGGCTGCCGACGCTGCAGAACTGGCAGCCGAAACCGGGATTTCCCCGAACCGGGTCGAGGACTGGATCGAACAGGCCCAACAGCAGTGAGCCCGTCCCGTTCGATCCTCACCACTCACCGGCATCGGAAACCCTCCCTGTCCTTCGCCGATGTCGCCCTCGAGCGCGTTTTCGACGTTTGGGCACCTGATCCTCGGTGACGTCCGGAGGAGGTTGGACGAGGTTGGACCAGGTGCAAGTAGGAGTAGCTCCACTCACTCCAGTTCCGCCGCAGTCTCGGTCCTGCCGCCATAGCGTGGCCTTTTATTTCACATACCATTATTTACCATCGGGCGTAGAACCCCTCTTCTAACATGTCAATGGAAGGTCGTACTTGCGTTATCACGGGATCGGCACGCGGGATCGGACGAGGCATCGCCGAACACCTCGGGAGTGATGGCGCGAACGTGGTCGTCAACTATCGGTCGTCCGAAGACGCGGCGCACGAAACCGTCGACGCGGTCGAAAGCGCCGGCGGAAACGCCGTCGCCGCACAGGCCGACGTAGCCAACCGCGAGGCCGTCGAACGGCTGCGGGATGTCTGTCACGAAGCGTTCGGGCCCGCGGACGTACTGGTGAACAACGCCGGTATCACGGCCGACCACCAGTTCACCGAGATGACCCGCGAGGAGTGGGATCGCGTGATGGACGTCAATCTCGGCGGGATGTTCAACTGCACCCAGGAGTTCTACGACGACATCTGGAACGCCGAGGAGGGTCGGCTGATCAACATCTCGAGCGTGGTCGGCAAACAGGGCAACTTCGGCCAGGCGAACTACGCCGCGGCGAAAAGCGGCATGTTCGGGTTCACCCGGACGATCGCACTCGAGCTCGCACAGGGCGGGTCGACGGCCAACTGTGTCGCGCCGGGCTTTACCCGGACGGATATGGTCGAGAGCGTCCCCGACAAGGTTCTCGACCGGATCATCGCCGGGATTCCGCTCGAGCGACTCGCGGAGGTCGAGGACATCGCGGCGGTCGTCCGGTTCCTCGCAAGCGAGGACTCCTCGTACGTGACGGGCGAAGTGATCGATGTCAACGGTGGGATGGACCTCTAACATCCGCTCGACGTTCAGCGTCGGGGTCGATTGTCACGTCCCGAGCGTCCGCCATCCGGGCTCGTAACAGAGAAGGTACGCGACGGGCATGAGGACGACGACCGCTACCGGCACGTAGAGAGCGAGGGTGAACGGATCCGGCGGCATCCCGAGACCAACCGCAAGAAAGCCGGTGACGCCCGCGATACCGATCGATCCGACCCATCGCTCGCGCGGTCCGGCGGGTTCGTGTCTGGCCGGCAGGCGTCGTCTGTACAGCAAGTACACCGGGACCGCGATCGGCGGGAGCAATACGACGAACGCGGCCCAGCCGGTGCCGTTTGCCTCGCGTGTCTCCGCGTCGCGAGCGATCGCGTACGCGAGACACAGGCCCGCGACGGGCAAAAAGAGCACGACCAGCAACGGGAGTAGGTGAGCGAGCAAGTCGGGTGACGGCATCGTCGGCTGGTACAGACGACTGACCTAAAGACGTTCCTCTCTCGGGTCAGTAAAACAGAGAAGCGAAACCGGACTCGAGTAGAGCACTGTAGGATGGTGGAGGAGAGGGCAAACCCACCGACGAGGATCGCGCCTACTCGGGCCGGCGTTTCTCCTTCTCGAGCACCCGCACGTTCTCTATTCCCGTTTCGGGGTACTGGCCGTCCTCGTCTTTCTCGACGGCCTTGACCATGTCCCAGACGACGTTCAGACCCGTCGTGACGCCCTCGAGGGCTTCCATCTCACAGCCCGTCTTCCCCGTGGTCTCGACGGCGACCTCGAGTTCGACCCGGTCCTCGCAGAGCGAAAAGTCGGTGTCGACGTTCGTGATCGGGATCTGGTGGCACATCGGGACCGTCTCCCAGGTGTGTTTCACGGCCTGGATCGCGCCGACGCGAGCGGTCGCGAGCACGTCACCCTTGCCGACTTTGTCCTCCCGGATCGCCTCGATCGTCGAGGGCTGCAGGCGGATTTCGCCGGCCGCGACCGCACGTCGGTTCGTGTCCGGCTTGTCTCCGACGTCGACCATCTGGACCTCGCCCTCGTCGGTGGTGTGGGTCAGTTCCTCGGCGTCACCGTCCGCGGAGCCGTCCTCAGACATCGGACTCACCCCACAGGACCGCGGGAATTTCCCCGAGTAGCTCCGACGCGAGAAAGCCGTGTCCCTCGTCGTCGGCGAGTCGTTCGCCGGCGAGCCCGTTGACGTGGGCGGCGGCTGCCGCGGCCTCGAGCGGGTCCGTGTCCGCCAGAAGCGTCGCGACGATCCCGGCGAGCGTGTCGCCGGTGCCGCCGACTTTCATCCCGAGGGTCCCCGAGCGGCTGATCCGGGTCCGCTCGCCGTCAGTGATCACGTCGTCGGGACCTTTCGCGAGGACGACGTGGCCGAGGTCGGCCGCGAACGATTCGATCTCGTCGGCGACTGCCCGGAGGTCGTCCGCGTCGGGGCCACCCATCCGCGCGAGTTCGGCCCGGTTTGGCGTACAGACCAGCGTCGCATCGGTTTCGACCTCGGGGACGACGGCGAGCGCGTCGGCGTCGACGACCACCCGGCCGTCGTAGCCCTCGAGAAATTGGCGTGCAGCCTCGAGCGTCTCGTCTGCGGTGCCCAGTCCCGGCCCCAGCACGACGGGGTTGTCGTACTCCTGGGCGGTCTCGAGCAGGTCGTCGGCTCGCTCTGGCGTCAGGACGTCCTCCTCGTAGGGCTGAACGACGAGGTCCGCGGCGTAGCCCTGTATCTCGCCGGCGACCGTCCCGGGTGCTGCGACGAAGGACAGTTCCGCGCCGGCCCGGAGCGCAGCCTGGGCAGCGAGTGCGGGTGCACCCGTGTACGGACCGCCGCCGATGACGTACGGCCGCCCCTCGCGGTCGTCCGGCCGCGCGAGCGAGATATCGCCGGGACCGACGAACCGCTCTGCTGCAGCGGGGATACCGATGTCTGCGACGGTCACCTCGGCCGCGAGGTCCTCGAGACCGGGCTTGGTGTCGTGGAACGTCACGACGCGGTCGGCCTCGACGCGGTTTTCGGCGTGGTCACCGCCGTCGGCGTCGAACCCGGTGGGGACGTCGACCGCAACGACGGTGGTGTCGGCGGCGTTGATCGCCTCGGCTGCGGTCGCCACGGGTTCCCGGAGGTCGCCGCTGATCCCCGTTCCGAGCATGGCGTCGACGACTACGTCCGCGTCCGGGAGGCCGAACTGACTCGAGTCTCTGACTTCTCGGACATCGTAGTCGGCCCGTTCGAGTGTGTCCCAGTTCTCGCTGGCGATTTCGGTGCCGATGGTCTCGGCGCGGCCGAGCAAGAGTGTGGTAACGTCGTACTCCTCGAGGAATCGGGCGGCGACGAACGCGTCCCCGCCGTTGTTCCCACGTCCCGCGACGATCGCCACGCTCGAGCCCGGGTCGGCGACATCACGGACCGTATGGGCGACGGCGTTCCCGCTGGACTCCATCAGCTGCTTGCGCGGCACGCCCAGCGCCGCGGCGTTCTCGTCGACGGCGGCCATTCGCCTGCCTGTGATCATATCCTGTCGTTCGACCGGCCGACCGTTCAAGATTGCGGACGACACGCTCATGCTCCGGGGACCACTACGACTGGCGTGAACGTCTTCTGGCTCGACGACGACCCCCGACTTGCCGCGCGGTACCACTGCGACCAGCACGTCAACAAGCTGCTGCTCGAGGCGGCACAGATTCTCTGTACGGCGGCACGCGAGAACGGGTACGACGCCGAATTTCTCTACGGGTCGACCCACGTCGGCCACCCCGTGACCCGATGGGCAACCGAATCGCGGGCCAACTGGCTTCGACTGTGCGAGCACGCCGACGCGCTCAACGCGGAGTTCGTCGACCGCTACGAGAAAGACGCCGACCACGCGAGTTGGAGCGTGATCGAGCGAATCGACGCCGACGACATCGAGTTCCCGACCACAGAACCGACGCCTCGCCCCCAGGCGATGCCGGACGAGTACGAACGGCCTGGCGATCCGGTCGCGGCCTACCGCGCCTACTACGCCGGAGAGAAAGCCGAGTGGGCCGAGTGGAACTACACCGCGAGGCCACCGTGGCTCGAGGACGATCACGCAGAGACTAACCCGGACGCGAAGACGGAGACCAAGACAGAAACGAAGACGGAGACGGGGACGGAGACGGAGACGGAGACGGAGATGACCTGAGGCCGTCAACCGGGAACAGTGACCCGGCAGGGGGCGTCTACCGGGACATCGTCATCTACGGTAATCCGGACTCCGAGGGGGTTCTGTACGAGGGGCCCGTCGTCGTTCACGCGAACGGCTGGCTCGAGCTCGAGGGGAACCGACTCCTCTCGCCGAGCGCGGTCCATCACCTCGATATCTACGACGAAAGCGAACACCACGACGCCGACGAGTCCGAGACCACCGAGCGCGGTCACGACGACGGCGGTGGTGACGACCGGACCAATCGATTCAGCCCGCGGTGACTCCTCACAGTCCGCTTGCACTGTCGGACAGCAGTCACCAGCATAGGGAATCATAGAACAGTTCGTACACCCCATTCGCCACTACTCTCTGCCAGGCAGTATAGGGAAACGATGGACCACGGGAGAGCGAAATCTACTCGGGGCTGTCAGAAATTGCGTGCTGAATAGATCGCGCGAATGTTGCAGGGGCCGAGGAGGGATCAACGCGGAAACTCGAATGCTCAGTATAGGTGAAGGACTTACGGCCGTGTTTAATCGCATGACGGGACCGGAATTTCCTGTTTTGCGGCCTTCTTGATGTTATAAACCGCACACATCAGCGCGATCTCACGAAATTCTCGGTACCAGGTTCGCGCTCGCAGGGCGACGCCCNGTTATAAACCGCACACATCAGCGCGATCTCACGAAATTCTCGGTACCAGGTTCGCGCTCGCAGGGCGACGCCCAGCGAGCGCTTGACAGAAGAGAAGACGGTTTCTGACATTGCTCGTTGGCCGTAGAGCTCGTCATCGATCCGCGCGTTGTGCGCGTGATCGTACGGTGCATGGACGCAGTGCTTGATCAACGGTCGAATGTCGAGTTCTCGGAGGTCTTCCCGAAGTCAGTTACAGTCATAGCCCTTGTCCGCTGTGAGGATCCGCAACTGTTCGCGCATGATCTCGACTATCGTGTCCATCACCGTAATCGAAACCGATGACTGTCGCGCACAACGCATTCAACCGGTTGGGAGCTACACACAACGGTAGATCGCAGAGACGTCCTACTCAACGACGAAGCGCTCGCTCGGCGATGCCGTGCGAGCGCTGGGCTGGTATCGACAGTTCCGTGAAATCGTCCTCATGTTCGCCATCATCAACATAGAAAAGCTCTGTGAGCCACTCTAACCCTCATTCAGCAGCTATTCAACAAAGCAAATTGAATGGGGATGCAGAACAATCACTATAATGTAATTGAGAAAGCACTTAATGTTCGATATTCAAACGCCACAGATGGACCGACGCGAGTTTATCGGTTTTGCTACGAGTGTTGGAATCAGTACAACGGCAGGCTGTCTGCTCGCAGATAGCGAGGAGTATGCGACGGTGCAGGAGATATATTTCATCAACACCCATAGCAGTCCTGTAACGGTAGAACTCAGTGTCGAAAGCGAAAATACGGATGATGTATTTCATGCAGATGACCATGAAATCTTACCAGAGGATGGTTGGTATCCCGATTGTTTTTGGCCAGATGAACCCATTGCAGTAGTAGTTGACCACCGCGATGGTAACGAACGAACTAGTTTCACTTCGTCAGACGAAGACGGTTGTGTTAGTCTATTAGTAGAGGTACGCGAACAGCGACCGTCACTGTTTGTCCAGAACCCTTCTGAGTGCCCTATAGACTCGCCACGGTGTCATACGGATACCGAGGGGTAATAAGTGCAGGATACAGAGATAAATATGACTACTAGTCTATCGACGGCCGTGTTTAATCGCATGACGGGAGCGGAATTTCCTGTTTTGCGGCCTTCTTGATGTTATAAACCGCACACATCAGCGCGATCTCACGAAATTCTCGGTACCANGTTCGCGCTCGCAGGGCGACGCCCAGCGAGCGCTTGACAGAAGAAAAGACGGTTTCTGACATTGCTCGTTGGCCGTAGAGTTCGTCATCAATCCGCGCGTTATGCGCGTGATCGTACGGTGCATGGACGCAGTGCTTGATCAACGGCCGAATGTCGAGTTTTCGGAGGTCTTCTCGAAGCCAATTACAGTCGTAGCCCTTGTCCGCTGTAAGGACGCGCAACTCGCCCGAGTGTTTGCGGGCGAGTTTCTCACAGATCTCTGCATCACTCCCTTCCCACGTCGTAGTACAGTGAAGATCGAGAATCGCTTGCGTCTCTGTATCGACGAGTTTCGTCACTTTCATCGTCTGAACGTGGTAGTTTGTCCGTCGGCAGTAGTGGCGACTTGCACGGGAGTGGTCGAAGTACGTCGCGTCGATCGTGCCGATCTCACCAGTCTCGTGCAGCTGCGCTGAATAGCGCAGCAGCACTCGACACACACACGCATTTCGAGCCTATCGAACGCTAGACATAGCGTGGATGGATGAGGGAGATTGGCCGGTTCAAGGTCGATCTCCCGGGTTATTCGTGGCATCTCCGTCAGGATATCGATGGTCATCCGATAAGACGTCCCAAGGTAAATTCGCAAGCAGTGGAGCGGNGGCCGGTTCAAGGTCGATCTCCCGGGTTATTCGTGGCATCTCCGTCAGGATATCGATGGTCATCCGATAAGACGTCCCAAGGTAAATTCGCAAGCAGTGGAGCGGAATCATCGCATAATCGGCGAATCCGCCGCCACCTTCCGGGGCGGCGGATTCGTCTGTATCGTCAGCAACTCTTTTAGCAATCCAGACACAGCGTTCGGTGAAGCGGAAGATTTGGGTTGGCACAATTTCCGGTCTTCCGCTTCAATACCGTGATTCTAACGACTAAACTCGACGCAGTCTAGCGATTAAACAGAGCCCTTACTGGAGTTCTTCTTCGGTTAATCGACGGTGATACTCAGATTTCATTACGTGTAGGGTGAGAAGCACCGGGAAGAGAAGAAGTGGCCATAACCACGGAACCAGTAGGATAAGTAGGGTAAACTGTACAGCAAAGAGCATCAGTAAAATATCGCTCTGCCTCTCTGAATCTGTAGGCATTGTATTATTATCTCTCAAGATTTATGATACATGTTCCGGTTCTAAGTGATCAATTCGCACGTGTAGTGAGCCGATGGTTCACTGCTTTCGGTGTGGAACAAACGGAGGTGTCATGCTGCACTCATTCTCTGTATTCAGCACGCCACTCAGAACAGCTATCAGGACTGGCAATCGCTGGCAATTGAATCCACGCTCGACCGAGCGGTTATTTGTGGTCATTCAACGCGAGAGCGACCCTCTTATGAAGCGTTCTATGACTCCCTCACTAGCACGTAGTTCGGTCGGTACTAGTACCGGATTTCGAACCCGTCTTCGCCACGGGGCTCCTCGTACTCGACCGCGACATCTGCTACCTCGGCCGCGGGGCTACCCGTGTGGCACCACTCGATCATCTCCTCCACGTCCTCCTCGTCCCCTTCGAAGACCGCCTCGACGCGGCCGTCATCGAGGTTCTTCACCCAGCCGTCGACGCCCGTTTCCCGAGCCGTGTCGCGGGTGTTCGCACGGTAGTAGACGCCCTGTACCGTCCCCGAAACGAAGACGTGTGCGCGTGTTCGGTCGGCCATGATCCTGTTGAGTGGATCGACCGCGAGTGTCAAAAATCCCGGTCGTCACGAACGGGTCCACTCCTGGCACACGCCGAGTGGATCGAGAGCGATCCGAGCGACACCGGGTGCCGACGAATGGACCTCGAGTGTGCCGTCCAGCCGTGACCGGACTACGTCGGTCGGCGGGAGCCACTCGACCGCGGTGACCGAGGAGGCCTCGATACCGGGAGCGTCGCCACCGCCACCGTCGCCAGCTACCGACCACCGCCAGTCTCCGCGCCGTTCTCGTACCGACGCGCGCCGACGACCATCCGTCCGGTCAACAGGACCGTCCCGATCAGAAAGACAAGCCACGCGACGGCGGCCGCGTCTCCGCCGGCCGGTTCCACGTAGTCGAGGACGGCGACGACGCCCAAGGCTCCGGCGACGTACAACACGTTCGTTCCGACGAAAGCCGCCATCCCTTCCTCGTCGGTAACACGGTCGGGGTCGTACCCGGCGATCAACTCGACACGGCCGAAATACTTGATCGCGATGCCCAATCCACCGACGAACCCGGCGGCGGCGACCGTTACGAGCAGCGACGTGAGTCCCATCGATGGAGTGATTGCGAAGCTAACAGAAGTAGCTACCGACCTCCCGGATGCACTCGAGCGGGGTGGGCGACTACTCACCGGTCCGCAAGTGATGGAAAACGTAGGTCTGGGCGTAGCCAGCGTACTCACCGCCGAACTGCTCGCGGATCGCTCGCGACGTCGCTGCATACGAGCCACAGTCGCAGTCGGGGTAGTAGTCCTCGATCGCGGACCTGATCCAGGTGTCGAGCGGCACGGCCTGGTCGAACCCAAGCGAGAACAACAGGACGCAGTCGGCGACCTTGTCACCGACGCCCACGAACTGACAGAGGTAGTCCCGGGCCTCCTCGTAGGCGAGGTCGCGGGCTTCGGCGGGATGGGCGTCACCGTCGGCGACCATCTCGGCCGTCCGGACGACGTAGGGTGCACGGTAGCCAAGCCCCAGCTCCCGGAGTTCGTCTTCCGTCGCGGCCGCGAGTTGCGCCGGCGTCGGGAACGCGTGGTAGGTCCGGCCGTCGAACTCGACCGGGGTACCATACTCGCGAGCCACCGTCGACACCATCGAGTGAATGCGGCTCACGCGCATCTGAGCCGAACAGATAAACGAGATCAGACAGCCAAACGCCGGGTCCTCGACCAATCGCAGTCCGCGATGGGTATCGTAAGCTTCCGCGAGCAACGGATCGTCCGGTGTGGCCGCCACGACGGCCTCGAGGTCGTCGTCGAGTCGCAGGAGTCGCCGCACGGTCTCCTCGGCGTCCGCACCGGCCGTCGTCTCCCACTCGAGGGAGCCATCCTGAACTCGAACACGAACGACGTCCGGGTCGGGATCGCTCGAGGCGTCGTCGACGACGGTGTAGTACCACGCGCCGTCGGGCCGTTCGCCGTCGTACATCCGGCCGTCGTCGCGGCCCCAGAGGTAGGTCTGTCCGCTCTCGAGGGTCAGGTAGAGATCGAGTCCGCCGGGTAGCTCCGATACCGGAATCGTGCCGCGTTCCATTCGTTGGCTCACTTCGAGGGGGGCGGCTTGGACCTTTCGAAGGGAGCCGATGGTCTCGGTTACGGCATCGATCGGTCAAGGGACCCACGAACCACCCTAGAGTGCTAACTCGGGGACAGGTGGTCGACGTGATCCGGGACCCCGCCGCCCTCGGCGAATGTCACGAACGGGAAGACGAGGCGAACCTTGATACTGTAGGCGACACAATGTCTAGGTATGAACTGCAGGGTTGTCGTCGAAGCTGCCGTGCCGGTGTTCGACGTTGAGACGGAAGACGAGGCGATCCGCATCGCCATCTCGAAGACCGGAGAGATGTTGAACCCTGACCTGAACTACGTCGAGATCAATATGGGCGAGCGGACCTCTCCTTCGGGAGAAGAGCTGCCGCCCGCGTTCATCGCAGCCGACGAGGCACTGGTTGCACTCGAGCTCGAGATGACAGTCTTCAACGTCGAGCGCGAGGAACACGCCTCGCGCATCGCGCGCAAGGAGATCGGCCAACGGCTCGAGAACATTCCGCTGGAAGTAAAAGAAGTCGAGGTCCTAGAAGAGGAAGAGATCGAAGACGAAACCGAAGACGAGGCCGAATCGGAGTCCGGCTCCGACACGTCGGTCGACGTCGACGATTCAGCGGACCTCGATGCCGGTGACGCCGAGGAGGGAGAGACGGATACTTCCTCCGGGAACGGAGCGGACACGGGCGACGATCGAGACAATCGAGACGAGGGAGACGAAGAGGAAGTGTTGCCCGAGTTCGAGGATCTGGTCGAATAATCGGTGTTTATCGCCGAGTTTCGTTTCTTGTCCCGGATTCAATCGGAGAGCGAGAGCAGCGTGGGGGAGACGACTGCCCTCACCGTCGAGAGAACAGCCGTACAGTCTCGCCAGTTATCAGTTCGTTAGTACCGTAGGATGCGTCGAGATACTTAGTCGGCAGTGGCGGCGACGGCTTCCTGTTCGTCCTCGCGCATATTGGCCGTGATGCCTCCGGCCAGCGCGAAGACTGCGGCTTTGTGATCCGTCTTCGATTTGTGAATCGATGTCGGTCGAATACCGAGCGATTCGTACTCCTCGAGGTCGATCTCGCAATCGTCCCACTCGGCGCACTGGTTGGATACTTCAGCGAGAAGACCGTGAAGGTGGATGAGCTCCTGCTTCTTCATAACCATCCTGTCCTATCCACTGCAGGGTTATATTATTATCTTGAGTCGCGTTACCATGCGGCCCGTATCGGCGGCCGGGACTGTCGTTTTGGGGAACTATTCGAAGAGAGATGCTAACGGAGTGAAATCGAGTGAAGCAACGGTGAGAAGAGAGAAACCGTTCTCTAACGATCCGTTTAGTCGTCGGTTTCGAGAGAAACAGGGGCCTTCCGGTATCGAAAGCAGTGGCGAACGAAAACTGGGACTGACACTGGAATTGAAACGACTCCGCCGACTACCGTCGACGGTCCGTCACGGCCACCGTATCGAAACCCGGCGTCGGAACCGCAGAGAACCGACTCTCAGGGTACAGTCGAGAGGGAACGTCGCTTCCCGGAAGTCTCGAGTTATCGATAGGCGGGGCAAAAGTCGGGTCGACCAGGTGAATCTCCGGATCAGCCGAGCTGTTTCAGCGTCTGGAGATCGCGATCGGTCCGCATGAACTCGGCCGTGCGGCGGGAGGCGTGACAGTTCGGGCAGTGAAACATCGCTTTGGACTCCGGAAGTTCGTCGGGAGACGTCTGCCAATCTTTCGCACATTCCGGACACAACAATTGTACTGTCGTTTCATCCATGTTATGATGTTGCACACCTGGAGTGAAAAACCTTACCGCACTCGCACGTAGGGGCGGATTTCACGCCCGACGACCCTCCGAACCGACCTGTCGCGACGACGAACCGACGGCTCCGTCTAGGCTGGAGCGGCCGAGTCCGAGGCCTCGAGCAGCTCCTTGTATCGGTTCCGGATGGTCACTTCCGAGATGCTCGCGACTTCGCTGACCTCGTTTTGGGTGACTTTCTCGTTGGTGAGCAGGGCCGCGGCGTAGACGCCGGCAGCCGCGAGCCCGACCGGCGACTTGCCGCTGTGGACGCCCTCTTCCCGGGCCGAGTCGAGCAGTTCGCGGGCCATCCGCTCGGTCTCGTCCGAGAGATCGAGGTCGCTGACGAACCGAGGGACGTAGCTCTCGGGGTCGGCCGGCTGGACCTCGAGGCCGAGTTCCCGGATCACGTACCGGTACGTACGGGTCAACTCCATCTTGTCGACACGGCTGACCGCCGAAATCTCGTCGAGGCTGCGGGGCGTCCCGGCCTGACGAGCGGCGGCGTACAGCGAGGCTGTGGCGACGCCTTCGATCGAACGGCCCGGCAGGAGGTCCTCTTCGAGTGCGCGCCGATAGATGACCGACGCGGTTTCGCGGACGTTCTCGGGGAGGCCAAGCGCCGACGCCATCCGGTCGATCTCGCCGAGCGCCTGCTTGAGGTTGCGCTCTTTCGAGTCGCGGGTACGGAACCGCTCGTTCCAGGTGCGAAGCCGCTGCATCTTCTGACGCTGGCGGCTCGAGAGCGNGAGGTTGCGCTCTTTCGAGTCGCGGGTACGGAACCGCTCGTTCCAGGTGCGAAGCCGCTGCATCTTCTGACGCTGGCGGCTCGAGAGCGCCTTTCCGTAGGCGTCCTTGTCCTGCCAGCCGATGTTGGTCGACAGTCCCTGGTCGTGCATCATGTTCGTGGTGGGAGCGCCGACGCGGCTCTTCTCGTCTTTTTCGGCGGCGTCGAACGCGCGCCACTCGGGCCCGCGGTCGATTTCGTCTTCCTCGACGACCAGGCCGCAGTCGTCACAGACGGTCTCGGCGTGTTCGGTGTCCGATACGAGGCGACCGCCACACTCGGGGCAGTGTTCCTGTTCTTCGGCACGCTCTCGCCGCTCGTTCTCCTCGGCTTCCGTTTCTCGGTCGTTGGTATAGGTTCGGATGTTCGTCATGGTGTATAGGGTCGGTTACTCGGGGCTCCCGGGTGGGGTAACCAGAAGAAACCCGGTTGCCTCGGCTAACATAGGGTAAGGCCGTAACGCATATAAAGATTTCGCCTTCTTTATAAAATGATCGGGATTACTGTTATATATGTTTCGGTTATATGCTTATTAATAATGTAAAATACACTCCCTAATCGAGTCGGAGCCGAACCCTTTTCGAGGGAACGGTCGAACCGACCTGCATGAGCGTCCAGTTCGGTGCGGTAACAGTCGACTGGTTCGGCCTCGCGACCGTTCGACTCGAGGGACAGACCGGCGCGGTCATCTACGTCGATCCGGGTCCGGAACGGTACGGCGTGCTGGCGGATCGGGAGCCACGCGATGGCGACCTGATCCTGGTCTCACACAGCCACCACTACGATCCGGAGACGATCCGGCGGGTCGCACACGAGGAGGCGATCGTCGCCGTTCACGAAGGCGTCGACGCCGGTACGATCGAGGGCGTCGATACCCCGCCCGAAGCGTTGCCCTTTGCCGTCGAGCGTGTCCGTGCGGACGAGTCGTTCGTTCTCGGTCCGCTCGACCTGTTTACCACGCCCGCGTACAACGCTCCCGCGGGACCGCACACCGATGAGAACGGAGCGCCGTACCACCCTGAGGGGGAGGGGTGTGGGTTCGGCGTCACGATCGACGGCGTCACCGCGTTCTGGCCCGGCGATACCGACTTCCTTCCGTTCCACGAGGAGTTAGCCGTCGACCTCCTTCTGCCGCCGATCGGCGGCACGTTCACGATGAATCGACACGAGGCGGCTGACTTCGCCGCGTCCGTCCAGCCGGACCTCGTTTTGCCGGTCCATTACGATACGATCGAGGAGATCGAAGCCGACGCCGAGGCGTTCGTCGTCGACGTCGCGAAACGCGGCGTGCCGGTCGTCCTCGAGGAGCCGTGAGCATTGAGGATGGCAGCTCCCACGCGCCGCCGCTGAGGTCGTCGTGGTCACGATTCACGAGTGAAGCCACTATAGTAACAACTGCAACGATTTGTACACTGATCGCCGATCCATCTGGCGATCAGATGCGCACTGCCTTGCAGTGGCTACTATAGACAACGAGTCTCCTCCGTCGAACTGCGTCCCAAACCGCCGCGTTTCGGGAGAACGGATCGCATGTTCGTTCACCCCAAGGCGGCCGACCGTCTAGATGACGCCCATCTCGTCGAGACGCTCGGGGAGGTAGGTGTCCGTCACGAAGTCCAGCCCGCGGGACGCAAGCGACTGCTGTTCGGACTTTTTCTCTATCTCGAGTTGTAACTCGATCTGTTCTTCCCAGTAGTCGGTCTGGAAACGCGGGTCCGAGAGTTCGCTCTCTAGGGCGTTCTTGTCCGAGTCACTGAGCGGATCGGTCGGGAGTTCGTACTCGACGATATCGGCCGGCTGAATCCCGATAAACTGGGCTTCCGGCGTCGCCAGGTACTCCGAGAGGTGGGCCGACTTGATCGACCCGTAAGCGACGGAGCCGTAGATGCGGTACGACCACGGGTCGCCGTCCGTAAAGACCGTCACAGGCAGATCGAGTTCGTCGTGGAGTCGCTTCGTGATCCGACGGGTCGCACGCGCCGGCTGTCCCTTCAGGTGGACGACCAGGGCGTTGTACTCCTCGTCGAACCCGTTCTCGACCAGTCGGTCACGCATACCACCGGTCTCGACGGCGAGGATGAAGTCGGCGTCACAGTCGAGAAAGTCGATCGTATCGGGATTGTTCGGAATCTGGTAGCCGCCCTCACCGACGTCTTCCTGGCAATGAATCTCGCGTTCGCCCCGTCGGGTCTGCTCGCGCAGGTACAGTGGACCCATGATCGTCGCACCGGACTCCTCGGGACGCATGTGAAAGTCCTCGCGGGTAACCCCGGAGACGATCTCTAGGTCCTCGATCAGGCTGTTCGATTCGTCCTGGCTCGTGAACTGCGCTTCCTCGTTGTCCCAGCTCTCGGAGAGGTAGTAGAGTTCACGCAGGGTCGAGGAACGGTCCTCGTCGAGTTGATCCGCGAGGAAGTCGATCGTGTAGACGGCTTTCAGAAGCTTCCGTGCGCCACGGACGGAGTTTGCCGACCTGGTCGACTCCCGGTCGCCGTAGACCCAGACGTTGCTCTCTTCGTCGTACTCGATGTTGTTCTTCGTCCGTGTCGGCACGGACATGTGAGGAATCTCGCCCAGTTCGAACTGGTCGTAGAACTGTGCCGCGAGATCGATCAACTGTTCTCGTGCGTCTTGCTCGTTGTCCGCGCTCATTGTTTGACCGTCAGCTTCTCGGTTTCGACGCCTTTCACGTCCAGATCGAACGTGGCGTCGTCCGGTACCTCGTACTCGAGTGTCGCCTCGTCGTCGCTCGAGATGTCGGGCTCCCACTTGACGAACCACTCGCCGTCCATCTCGACGGCAGTGGCGTCGTCGGGCAGCGCCGTCGGCTCCGCCGAGACGATGTCCGTGATCTCGAGACTCTCGTTCGTACCCGAGTTGTTCTCGACGACGACCGACACCGACTGGCTGTCGCCGTTCGCTTCGACCTGCCGCTCGACGAGCACGTTGTTCATAATGCGTGCGATGGCGTCGTCGATGTCCGGCTCCTCGCGGCCCGTCACTTCGGCGACTTTCTCGGCCATCTCCGGGAGGATCTTCCCGAGGACGTTCTGTTTCTTGCGCCGTTTCTGCATCGAGCGGCGCTTGTTGAGGTAGCTCTTGAGGTCGCGGGCGGCCTCACGGATCGCGAGTTCGATCTCGTCTTCGATCTCCGGAACGTTCGCGACGGCGTCTTTCGACTCGCTGGTGAAGGGAACGTTCGTCGAGGCGACGTGAACCATGACCACTGCGGGACCGTTCGGCAGCCCCGAACCGCCAGGCTGGTCGAGACCGTAGTTACGCCAGCCGATGTCCTTGACGACGTCCGTCGTCGCACACGCGCCGCGCTGATACACGAGCGGGACGCGATTCGCGAACCGCATCACGTCCGCGCTTCCTTCTGCTTCGAGTTCGCCGCCGTAGGCGATGCCGGCTTCGACGATGAAGGGGTCGCCCCCCGAAACCTCGGCATCGCGGGTCGCGGAGGCGTAGAAGTCGGCGTCGAACTCCTTCTCGAGGCCGGCCTCGATCAGGTCCGCCGAGATGGGCGCGAGACACCGTGTCGGTGGTGCCATGATGTCGGTCGCGCGCATGGCGTCGACGAGGTCGCTCGTTGCGTCGCGGTCGCCGTTCAGTTCACGGACGAGCGGCGGGTCGTCCGGCACTGTCGCCATCACGTCCCAGATTTCCTCGACGACGTTCTCGCGGGCAGTGTCGCCGAACGCGACGTCGTCGTACTCCTCGGTCAGCTCCGCCACGCGGTCGACGTAGCCACGCAGCTCGTCTCGAGTGACGCGGTGTCGAACGTCGTCGTCTGCTGCGTCGGCGAACTTGCCGGCGAGTCGCTGGGCGAACGCTCGGACGATTTCGTCGTCCTTGCGGGTGCTCGTTGCCTCGTCGACGAGCTCGTAGAGATCGCCGACGAGTCGCGACTCGTCGGTCGTGGTCTCGGCGTCTGTGGCTACCTCGTCGCTCTCCTCGGACAGTTCGTCGATCAGCGTCAGCCAGACCGCATCGACGGCGTTCTCCCGAACCGTGTCGCCGAACGTGGTGCCGTGTTCCTCCTCGACGGTTTCGGCCGCCGAATCGACGATTGCGAGCAGTTCGTGGTGGGCGATCCGGTCACGGTCGTCGACCGCCCCGGCGATCGCTTCCGCGAACGCAGCGGTCGCGTCCGCACCCTTGTTGGCCGTGGCGTCGGTGACTGCGGCCTCGAGGTCACCGTCCTCTCGCGGGTGCTGCTCGCTCGAGGTATCCGCGGAGCGTGGCTCCGTGCTTTCGTGGACAGCGGGTGGTCGCCAACGCATCTCGCGACCGTAGTGGCGGTCGCGGAAGGCGTCGATGATCGAGTCGGCAGTCTTCTTCCCGACGCGAGTGAACTCTTCCTGCAAAAAGCCCGAGACCGTCTGGGAGTCCGTCGCGGTCAGCATCTTCATCACGGTCCCGAGTTCGACCCCGTGTGGATGGGGGCGAATCTCTTCGGTCTCCTCGGGCAGTTGGTCGGTCGCGCGTTCGAACTTGAAGTGAGCCTGGGGCTCACGGAGCTCGAGACGGGCGTGGGGGTTGACGACCGCCGTGTGCTTGATGTAGTCGTGAAGCTGCTGGCGGGCACGCATGTTCGCTTCCATCTCGAGTTCGATGCGCGTCCCGTGTGGGCGGTCCCACGTAGTCGTCTCCTCGACGCTGATTTCGGGCTCGTTGTCGTCGGTGTCGACGATCAGCTCGAAATACTGTGCTTCGTCGGACCCCTCCGTCCGGCTGGTGATCTTCGCCGGCTTGCCGCTTGTCAGCTGTGAGTACAGAACCGCAGCGGAGATACCGATTCCCTGCTGACCGCGGGACTGTTCACGGGCGTGAAAACGCGACCCGTAGAGGAGTTTTCCGAAGACCTTCGGGAGCGATTCTTTCGTCAGCCCGGGGCCGTTGTCCTCGACGATCAGCCGGTAGTAGTCACCCGCTTCCTGGATTTCGACGTAGATATCGGGTAGAATACCGGCTTCCTCGGCGGCGTCTAAGGCGTTGTCGACGGCCTCCTTGACGGCCGTGACGAGGCCTCGAGCGCCGCTGTCGAAGCCGAGCATGTGCTTGTTCTTCTCGAAGAACTCGGCGATAGAGATCGCCTGCTGGCTCTCGGCCAGCTCCTCGGCGATCCCCGGTTCCTCACCGAGCGTCGACTGGAACGACGTCATCACCTCCCTGTACTAACGGGGAGGCTAAAAGGTGTGTGCAACCGGAGTGAAAGTAAACAGTGGAACGGCGGACGATACCCCCTCACACGAACCGCACAAAGGTTTAACCACGCGCGAAACTTCGTCCTATACGAGAGGACACATGACTTCGGACGACACCGACGAGCACCGGGTGGACGAGGGTAGCGACGGCGGGTCTGACACCGACCGCGGCGGCGATCGAGATGTCGAACCGCTCGAGGGCGACGAGTTCGGCGAGGACGAGTTCGAAGAAGGAGTTCGAACCGCGACCGCCGACGAGATCGATCAGCGGATCGTCGACCTGCTGTCGTGGATTCTCGATACGGAAACCCGGGCCAAGATATACATTCACCTCCTCGCGAATCCGGGCAGCACGTCCGAGGAGGTCGCGAAAGGAACCGGTCTCTATCCGAGTACCGTCCGCGAGGCGCTGGCGGAACTCCACGACGAGGAGCGGGTCACGCGGGAAAAACGCGAAAGCGAAGGTGCCGGCAACAACCCCTACGAGTACACGGCGATCCAGCCCAGCGAACTCGTTGGTGGCGTCGTCGATCAGGTCCAACAGGAACTGAACACGATCTTTACGCTGGATCGGGTCCTCGATCGTGAGGCTGACGTGCGCGAACCCGCTTTCGGCGACGATGTCGAGCCGGTCACGATCACCGTCGACGAGACGGACCCCCTCGAGGACGAGGCAGGTACCGGACCCGGCGACGGTGACGGAGACGACGAGACGAACGTCGACGTCGTCGCTCGCGACCCGGACGAGACGGACGACGGAGACGCGAGTGTAGACGAGGGCGACGAAGACGCCCCGTAGCGTCGTTCGCCGTTCGCCGTTTACCGTTCGTCGCTACCCCTCGAGTTCCAGAATCCCCGGTCGCTCGATCTCGAGAACGAGTGGGTCCTCGAGTTCGATGTCGCCGACGCACTCGAGTTCGACAGCGTCGACAGTGATCGTCGGCCAGTCGTCGGTCGTAGTGAGGGACTCGTAGTCGTCCGCCGTCGCGGTCTCGTTTTCGCTTTCGCTTCCACCCTCGGCCGTCACGAGGACCGTATCTTCGCTTTTCGCGCCCTGTACGGTCGGGTTCCAGGCGTACGCCATCGGAGCGTCGACCGGCTCGTCGCTTCCCGGCGTCGCGACCCACTCCCGGCCGTCGAATCCGGCGGCCCCACCCTGATGGTGGTGTTCCCACTCTTCGGGGTGTCCGACGGCCTCGTAGGCGTCCTGGATCGCCGCGAAGACGTCGCCGGCGGTTGCCGGGGTTTCGGCTGTAGCTTCGCCGCCACTGCCGTCGTCGCTCTCGCCGGCGTCGACAGCAGCGACCGCCCGCGTCGCCGCCAGCGCCGTCGCCTCGACTCGTGCAGCCGCCTCGTGGTGCTGCTCGAGCCATTCGGGCGGATCGAAGGCCACGGTTCGAGTACAACTCGCGTGGAGACCGGCCCGCTCGGCCGTCACGGAGACGAGTGCGTACTCGCCCAGTTCGGCCTGGGTCGGCGTATAGTGGCGGTACTGCTGGGCTCGTTTCGATCCGCCGACGAGCACGACTGGTGCTTCGATACCCCGTGCGGAAAGCGCTACCCGTAGCGCCGACGCGACCTCGTGTTCGGTGTCGCGGGGCTGGAGTTCCCGACAGACCGACTCGACTGCTCGAGCCGTCTCACGACCGAGGTTTCGGTACCGTTCGATGTCCCTATCGGTCAGTGGCTGTCGAAGCCGGCTCGGATCGATCGTCTCGAGGCCAGGGATGTCGACGTCGGCGGCCGCCCGTTCGTCCTCGGCCACGCGGGCGGCGATCTGGCTCGGGACCGTCGAGTCGTGCCACGGGTCGCGCTCGACGACGAGGTCTGTTTCGGTGTCGACATCCTCGTTCTCGTTCTCGTTCTCGTTCTCGTTCCCGTTCCCGTTCTCGTTTACGTCGGCGTCGAGAGCCACGTCCAGTTCCGGTACCTCCTCGGCGACCAGCCTGTCGGCCTCGATGTTGTTCGTGACGAGACGCAGCCGTGACTCCCCGCGCTCGTACCCGATCGCCGCGATACCGACGTCGCTCTCCCGGTCGACGACGTTCGAACCGCCGGTCAGCCAGGCGAAACTGTTCGGGCGGGCGAACCAGACCGCGTCCAGCCCGTCTTCCTCGAGGTACTGCTCGAGTCGCTCGCGTTTCTCCATGGCGGGTGCTGGGGCAGGGGTTCTCTTGAATGCGGCGAACGCCGACCCCCCGGTCACACCGATCACCGTCTCCACCTCTCCTTTGGTCGCCGTCTTCTCCCGTCGAACGGCCGGGGCTGGCAAGAACGACTCGCGTTCCAGCGCCACCGACCGCCGGACGGCGGTCACTGCGGACCGAACATGACACGGGCAACCTAAATATACCCACTCCTAAGCGACATCCGAACGACCGTGCCGTCCGATAATCACTCTCGGCGTCCGTCCGCTCGCTCGCTTATCGATCGGTTCGGGTATCCGCACCTGCTTGCGGGAACGCTCGTGCTCGTTACCGCGACGATCCTGCTCGGCGTCGCGGCGAAAGCGACCGGTTCCGGGCTGGCTTGTGAGGCCAACTGGCCCCAGTGTGATGCGGGGCCGTTCAACCTGCTGCCCGCGAACCTCCCGAGCTTCTACGAGTGGTTCCACCGCTTCGTCGCCATGTTCGCCGGCTTCGCGATCATCGGCTCGGCGGTCGCTGCCTGGCGATCGCCGACCGTCGACAAACGCGTCACCGCGCTCGTGGTCCTCGGGATGGTCCTGACCCCGATCCAGGTCGTCCTCGGCTGGCAGACCGTCACACAGTACACGATGGACATCCTGTCGTGGCACTTCTGGACAGCCGTCCTCATCTTCGGCCTGTTCGTGGTCGCGACCGTACTCGTCTGGGAGAACCGCCTCGGACCACGCCACGTCACCGGTGCGCTCGCACTCGGTGCCGTTTCGGTGCCGTTTCACGTCCTGTTCAGCCCGCCGGTGATCACCGACGTTACCGAGTACTCGCCGACGGTTCAGATGGTCCAGTACGGCGTCACGCTGGCCGTCGTCGCCGCCGCTATCGTCGCCCCGATGGTCGGTCGCCGCCGTCTCGAGAACGACCGGCTCTCGAGCTATCTGACCGGTACCGGCGTCTTCGCGATCGTCGTGGTCTTCCTCGGCCGTCGAACCGGGATGACGCTCGACCCGATGATCGATTCGCTCTATCTCGGGACGGCAGGACTGTTGTTCGTCGCGTTCATCGCTGGAATCGTCCTCACGAAACGGGCGTCCTGATCGGTCGGACGACTTTTTTCACCCGACTATGGTGATCACCGTCGCGACGAGAACTGCCATCCCCACGCCAACGCCAAACAACGCGTAGTTCGCGACCGGATTCCCAGCGTGGGTCACCCCGAGGGAGTAGTGGCGATCCGAGACCGGCCAGAAGGGGCGGACTCCCATCGGCGTTAGTGCGTCCGCAAGCAGGTGCGAGCCGATCGAGACCACACCGACGACGAACGAAAAGGCGACGAATCCCACGTCGATCAGCGGGGAGGGCGACTCGACGAGGATCGCTGCCGCGGCGGCTAGGGCTGCCCCGACGAGCAACGCGAACGCGACGGTGTGGGTTGGCCCACGATGTTCGACCATCGGCAGCCGGTGATCGAAGTCCGGCAGAGTCGACAGGCCGACACAGACGAGTCCGCCGACGATCGCTCCGCCGGGCGAGCCCGCCAGCGCGACGACGGCTCCGAGGGGGGCGTACGCGAGGAGGGCGACACCGTAGTGACCGGTCTGGTACATTCGTGCGTCTCGGTACGAGTGATCCCGTTCACGAATATAAATCTGCCGTGACAGTTCGGCAACTGGGACCGTTCGAAGGGGCATCCGACGACGGAAGGGATGGTCGACGACCGCCGGGCCTATTCCGTCCGCGAGCGAACGGAAAACCATGCGAACGAGCCTCACCGTTCCCGAGGAGATGCTGGCGGAGTTCGATCGAACCTGGCAGGCCGAAGGACTGGACTCCCGCTCTCGCGCGCTTCGCGAAGCGATCCAGGAGTACGTCGAATCCCACCACAGCCTCGAGCAAGCCCGTGGGACCATCGCGGCGACGGTCGTCTTCGACTACGTCCACGACGAGGTCATCGACGACCTCCACGAGATCCAACACGAGTACCAGTCCGTGATCGACACGACCTCTCACGTCCACCACGGCGACTGGTGTCTCGAGGCGGTGTTCTGTCACGGCGACGCAGCGGAGATTCGGACGCTGGTCTACCGGTTGAAAGACTTCGATGCGGTGGGCCGGGTTTCCGTGACGCTTCTGCGCTCCGAAGATTACTGACCACCCGGACCCGCTCCCATTTAAACACCTTCGATACCTAACCAGTTTCTTCTTACATATCCCGTCGATACCTTATCGGACGGGTTCGACATGTACCGGTGCGAGCGAAGACGACGACGAGCGAGAGTGAAAGCGAGAACCAGACCGAGAGCACGGGAACGTCCGCTCACACGGACGAAACGGTTATCACACGGCGAGAAAACGATCACGAACGTTATTGTCGGTGGCCCCGCGGCAGATAGCGAGACGAGCAAATGAGCGTCATCGCAACAGTCGAAATCCCCGCATCGGAGTTCCCGCT
The DNA here is from genome assembly GCF_000337895.1 of Halobiforma nitratireducens JCM 10879. Classification (GTDB taxonomy): domain Archaea; phylum Halobacteriota; class Halobacteria; order Halobacteriales; family Natrialbaceae; genus Natronobacterium; species Natronobacterium nitratireducens. The sequence goes on along the minus strand of NZ_AOMA01000160.1, from coordinate 11,173 downwards.
CGGTACCGTCCTCGAATCCGACTGGAACGCGACGGTGTCCGTCGAAACGACGGTGCCGACGAGCGACGGTGTCGTCCCGTATCTCTGGATTCCCCGCGAGACCACCGAGGAAATACTCGCCGGGCTCGACGAATCGACGAACGTCGACGACGCCTCGCGCATAGACGCGGTCGACGACAGCGTCCTCGTGAAAGTCGAGTGGAACGACGGCCTCAACGGCGTGCTCGCTGCAGTTCGAGAGAGCGACGCGATCGTCACCAGCGCGGTCGGGACGGCCGCGAGGTGGACACTTCGTCTCCGGTTTCCCTCCTACGAGGACCTCTCTCAGTTCTACACCGACTGCGTCGACGGTGACATCTCGCTCGAGCTCGTCCAACTGCACGAGGCGGTCGATCCCCAACGCGAGTTCCGGTTCGGCCTCACTCGTGCCCAGCGCGAACTCGTGATCGCCGCCTACGAAGCGGGCTACTTCGAAGTCCCTCGAAAGACGACGCTCGTCGAACTCGCCGATCAGCTCGAGATTTCCGACTCGGCAGTTTCCCAGCGGTTGCGCCGCGGGCTCGCGGCTCTCATCAGCGCGACGCTGTTCGTCGAATCCCACCAGTCCGACGGGACGACCTCCGGGACCCGTCCGACCGAGACCGCCTCCTCGCGTCGCTTTGATCCTGGGGAGTGACCGTCGACAGCGCCACGCAGCGACAACCGCGTCCGTTATTTGTCGGGACCGTCTGCCTTCACCCGTGAAAAACGTCACCGACAGGACGAGCAACCCGTTCGGGCTCCGTCCGCCGTTCGATCGTACCCCCGACGGCGAGCGCGCCGCCGTCTTCGGTTACGGTGACGCCAACGCCGACTTTCACGTCATCGGCGACCACCCTGGCGTCCACGGTGGAAAACGAACCGGCGTCCCGTTTACCGAAACCGACGCCGGAATCGCGGTCCAGAACGTCTTCCGAGAGACCGGGTTCGTCGCCGGAGCCGAAGACGAACCCGACTGCGACGATCTCTACTACAGTTACCTCCACATGTGTTGTCTCCCGAACGGCCACGAGCCGACTTCACGGGAGTACGACGACCTCGAGCGGTACTTCGACGCCGAGTTGCGCGCGATCAACGCCCACATCCTCCTTCCGGTCGGCGAGACGGCGATCGATCACGTCCTCCGGACGTACACGACCCAGCGCCGCCGGTTCGATCGTGATCTCGACGTAGCCGGGTTACACGCAAGCGAGATTCGTGGGCGCGGTTTCCTCGTCGTTCCGATCAGAACTCCCGACGAGTGGGAGTCGGATGATCGGGAGACGATCGTCTCGACCGTCGAGTCGATCCTCGAGAGGGATTACCGCCAGACGAAAGGCGTCGCAACGCTCGTCGGGTAGCGACCGTCTCGATTGTGGCCGCCTCAGCGGTCGAAGTGTTTCCTGATCGTCGCACGCAGCGGCAGTCCGAGCGCCCCTGCGAGCGGTAACAGCACGTACGCGAGCAGATCGACGAGCAGCGTGACTTCGCCGACGACACCTGAGAGGCCGACGACGACGCCGGCCGCAGGGGCGAGTACCGGCACCACGTAGAGATACGAGGGCTTCCAGCCCCGGCCCAGCCTGGTCCGGTGGACGATCACGGCAAACAGGAACGGCATGAGAGCCGCACCGGCAAGCAGCGGCCCGCCGACCAGCGCCGTCGCCGTCCCGATCGCGAGCGCAAACAGGATCGTCTCGTCGATCGAGATCGTCTCCCACGTCTCCTCGCGACGAACGAGTCGATCTACGGCGACGGCGGCGACCGCCAGTCCGACGATTCCGGCGACCGCCGCGTACCACTGTGGTGACTCGAGGCCGGCCGGCGGGGCAACGGGTTCGAGACCGACGACGAACCCCGAAATGGTGTCGACGCCGTGGCGACTGACCGTGAGGTGTGTCCAGACTGCTTCCGGATCAGCGCCGAGAGCGACGATGTCGGCGACGACTGCCTGGAGGGCGTTCTCGTTTGCGAGTGCGAACTGGACGATCCCCGCGAGGTAGACGAGCAGGGAGGTCCAGATAAGCGGCAGCGAGAAGTTCCGTCGACGCCACCAGCGGAAGACGGCGTCCCCGGTACTGGTGCCGGTGCCGGACCCGGTTCCGGAACGGCCTGCGTTTCGTGATCTCGTTCCCATCCCCGTTCCCGCACCGCCCGGGGATTCGGCCCCGGTCGCCGTCCCCCCGTCGCTGCTCGCGGTCGCGGTTCCGGCTCCAGTTCCAGCGTGGGTATCGCCACCGGTCCCAGTCGCGGTGCCAGCACCGCTCGAGGTACTGGCAGTTCCGCTACCCGACGGCGAGCGGCCGGCAGATGTCGTTTCCGATGTCGAACTCGTGGTCGAACTCGACCGTGCAGTCGAGCCCGACCCCGAGGTCGTGTGTGAAGTATCCGTCCCGCTTGCGTTCGAATCGTCGGCTACGCCGGAGCTGGTACCCGTCGCCGAGCCGGTCCTCGACCGAGCGCCCGTGGTCGAACGTGAACTGGTACTCGAACCGGCACCCGAGTTCGCGGTCGATCCGGGACTCCTGCTCGTCTCCGTCGTCGAACCGTCCGTCGACTGCGACGAGCCCGAATCGCCGCTGCTCCAGACGTCGGGCGACGGGATACCGCTGGTTCGTTTCGCGACGTAATCTTCGTGCCCCAGCCGGTCGTATGCCTGGCGCTCGACCGGGTCGCCGAGGATGTCGTATGCTTTCTTGACCGCCGTAAACTGCGACCGGGCGCGGTCGTCGTCGTTCACGTCGGGGTGGTATACCTGGACCTTCTCTCGGTAGGCCTCCTTGATCTCGTCCTGGGAGGCGTCGGAGGGAATCTCGAGAAGGTCGTAGAAGTCGTCGGTCATGTGTCGGTCATCTGAAGGTCGGGGACCCGTGCGTTCGGAGAAACGTTGTCAGCGGAGGGTTATAATTTCAATGTTCCGTGTTGTCGACGTCGTTCGAATCCGTCGATTCCGGCGTCGGCTCCGCTCTGGGGCCTTCGCAGGTATTTGTCAGTATCTATAGCCTCACAAGAAATCGAGCAGGGATGTCTGCCCGCTCGAGGGGAGGGTGGGGGTCGAGTCCACGTTCGTGTTCGACCTCGACTCGGAGTCCGACTCGGAGTCCGAGTCCGGATGCGAATCGTCGCCCACCTCCGCCATCGAACTGGCACCGGTCGAGTCGCTCGCGTCATCGCCGGTGTCTTGCTTTCCGGTTTCCCACCCGTCGAGGCTCGCCTGATCGGCCGAGGCGAACTCGAGGTTCGCCACGCGGACGCCGACTTTTCGGACTGGTTCGGTGTCGAACTCGGTGAACAACTCCCGGGCGATCCGATCGACGAGTGCGGGGTCGTCGACCGGTCCAGGAAGCGAACGTTCGCGGGTATTGACATCGTACGGCGGGGTAACGGCCTTGACACCGACGGTACGGTAGAGCGCGCCCTCGCGCCGGGCGCGGTCGGCGACCGCCGCAGCGAGGGTCTCGATCTGGTCGTACTTCGGCTCCGGTTCGGAGACTGGCTCGGCAAACGCCGATTCCCTGGAGAAGCTCTTGGGATCACCCTTCGGTTCGACGCGGCGATCGTCCTCGCCCCGGGCACGATCGTAGAGTTCCCGTCCGCGTTCGCCGAACCGCTCGACCAGCGGCTCCGGGTCCGCCTCGGCCACATCGCCTGCCGTCTCGAGACCGATCTCCCGTAGCTCCCGGGCCGTCACGGGACCGACTCCGTGGAGCAGGTCGACCTCGAGCGGGGCGAGAAACGCCCGGAGCTCGCCGGGGCGAACGACGGTCAGGCCGTCGGGTTTGTCGTAGTCGCTGGCGATCTTGGCCGCGCTCATCGTGGGGGCGACACCGACGCTGACGACGACGCCGACCTCGCGGCGGATGCGGTCCTTGACGTGGCGGGCGAACCCGTCCGCGACGTCCCAGGCGGTGCGCTCGGTAACGTCCAAGTAGGCCTCGTCGATGCTGACCTCCCGAACCACGTCGGCACAGTCGTGGAGGATATCCTGGACTTCCGCGGCGATCGACTCGTAGTAGTCCATGTCGACGGGCCGGTAGTAGCCCGTCTCGTCGGGTGTGAGATCGGGGTCGTCGTCGGCCTCGGAAGACAGCGTCTCGCGACGGGGGAGCCGCTCCAACGCTGTCGAGATCGCCTGTGCGCTCTCGACGCCGAACTCGCGGGCCTCGTAGCTCGCGGTGGCGACCGCACCGACGGTCTCGCCGGGTTCGTACCCCATCCCGACGACGACGGGCTCGCCCTCGAGTTCGGGCTCGCGCAGCCGCTCGCAGGCGGCGTAGAAACAGTCGGCGTCGACGTGGAGCACGATGCGATCCTCGTTGTTCTCACCTTCGACGCCCGGCAGCCGCGGCCCGTCCGTCATTCCCCTAGAGGTCGATTCGCGTGGACGGTTGTGAACGTTGCGTCCCCGGGCGTCCCGCGTTCGGTGCTCGAGCCGACTCTCGAGTGCGAGCGACGGGACCACTCACGCCTCGGACACAGATCGTGGCGATACCGCAGGAAACACGTGTCGTGGCGATACCGACGGAAGAAACTCGAGGTCTCCGGGGTGAGCGGAGTCCCTCGAAATCGGGTCGTGAAACCCGCGACGGTCTTCTGATGGGTGCGAGGTGAATACTGGAACTGCAGTTCCGGATTGGGAGTTCGGTTACCTAAATGGGGTGGTACGTTACCCGAAAGCGGGAAGTACCGACACCGGTACCGACAGTGATATCGGTCGTCGTCTGCCAGCCATCCCGCTGACGGAGAGGTCCGTTCTCCAGCAGTCGAACCCGTCAGTTGTAGCCGCGCCAGCGGTGACCACACTCGGTGCACTTGAAGAACCGTGTTGGTGGTTCGTCGGCCGACGCCGTCTGTTTGAGCGTGTACCACGCTTCCTGGTTGCCACACTCGTCACAGATCACGTCGGTCGCCTTCGGCTTCCCCTCGAAGTTCGCGTTCTCGTCCGACTCGATCACGTCGGCGTCGGTCTGGGATTCGGTCGTGACGAACTCGTCTTCGAGGTCGCTATCGCGCTCGCTCGAGCTGCCACAGTCGTCGTTCGTACAGACCATACGGTCGCCGTCGGCTTTCATCATCGAACCGCAATCGTCGCAAAACTGCATGTCTCTGTGTGCCGATACGTGATCGATCGTCAAAACACCTCGTACCTCGTACCACGTGCTTCAGACCGGACCTCGAACCCCAACTCTCGCACCTCGTACCTCGCACCTCGAACCCATACCACCCCCAGCGCTAGTATCGCTGCTCGAGTTCCTCGTCCTCGAGGACGACCGGACAGTCCGCGACGCGGAACTTCCCGAGAGACGGCATCCCAAGCACGTCGGTTCCCTCACGCGTACAGCCGACGTTCGGCGGCGTCGCGAAGTGCTCACACTGGTGGCAGTACTCCCGTTTGTCGACCGTTCGAATCTCCCGCTCGTCGGCGAACAGGTCCTCGGGTTCGGACCCGTCTTCGAGCTGGTCCCAGAGCTGTTCGCGGTCGAGGTCGCTGACGTCCTCACGATCGAACAGTTCGTCGAAGTCGGCACTCGAGGCGGACGACTGCCCGTATTCGGCGTCCGTTTCGAGTTCGAACGCGTCCGATGCACCTTCGGTCCGGCGTCGCTCGACGGCCGCGGCGACATCGCCGAGCGGCTCGCCCGGTTTCGGTTTCGGATCGGCCACGGACGCGTCGTGACTGGGGTCGTCTCCTCTGTCCCTCCCGTCCCCACCGTCTGCACCGCTTGGAGGGTCAAATGTCGACTCCGAATCGCGTTCCGAATCACGGTTCGGATCGGCCATCAGCTCCCACCTCCGAGCCCCAGTGTAGAACCGGGCCGGTCGTCGTCTTCGTTTGCTCCGTTCGCATCCGCCGCGACGGCTTCGAACACGCTCTCCGGCGTCTCCTCGACCTCGCTACCCCGTCCCTCGAGCGCGGGTGGCTCTCCTGTCTCGAGCGTCGGGGAGCCGAAGAAGGAGGTGCTTTCCCGGACATCGGCGACGGGACTCGCACAGTGTGGACACTCCGGCGCGGTCAGCAACGCGATATCGACCGAGGCGTCACACTCCTCGCAAGCCGCACTTCTGACCCCGAGTCGGTTCGCAGCCAGTTTGAGGTCCTCGACCCGGGCCCGGCGGCGCTCGCGCTCGACGAAGTCGTCCCACCGCTTCCGGAGATCGACTGCGGCCGTCGCAAGCACCGTCGAGCGTTCCTCGAGGTCGTCGGTCCGCTCGAGGAGATAGTCGAGCACGTCCTCGAAGTTCGCGAACCCGCCCTCGACGGTTTCCTCGAGCGTGGCCAGTTCAGACCGAAGCGTCTCGAGGTCACCCTCGTCGGCGTACTCGCGGTGGTCGTGGTCCGTCGGTGCTTTCGCATCGGCCTCGCGTTTGACCTGGATGACCCGCGAGCGGACGTCCTCGAGCAGTTCCCGGAACTCCTCGCGACTCGCTTCCAGTTCACCGCGAAGCTCCTCGAGGTCGTCACGGTCGACGGGGTCGAACGCGTTTTCGAACGGCCCGTCGTCTGCCGCCTGGCTATCCGTCCCCGAGAGTGGTTCGTCCTCGGCGATCGCGACGGCGTGGGCCGCGGTTACCAGCCGGCGACAGAAGTCGTCGCGCGACTCGTCGCGCTGGTCGGCCGCGTCGACGATCCAGTCGTCGACGTCGGCCGGTAACGCGAACGAAACCCCCCCGTCCTCGTTGTCCTCACCCGCCATCTACCGCAACTAGGACCGATCGGCGGATAAGAATTGTTGCCCATTTCTGTAATGAGAACGGAGACGACCGGTGTCGTTGGCTCGTCGTCGCACCGTCGAACGGCAGGTCCGGCCGGCCGCTTACCGAATCTTCCGGACGTTGCTGATGTCGAATCCCGCGTCTCCGATCTCGGTCTCGAATCGAACGACGTCCTCGTCCTCGAGTCTGGACAGCACACCGCGGAACTGCTCGACGACGAGGGTTCGGGCGCGTTCGGAGCCACCGGACTCCCACTCGAACAGAAGGGTTCCGTCTGCGGCCTCCTTGAGCCGTCCGAGCTGGGTGGTCGTGAGCGGTTCCGAGTTGACCAACAGGAGGAGGACACCACCCCAGCGGTGGGACGCGCGGGCGAGCCCTTTCAGCAGAACCGTCAGATCGGACCAGTCCAGCCGGTCGTCGGCCGCAGCGACCAGGTCCGTGATCGAGTCGACCACGACGAGGTTCCCGGCTGCGTTCGCGGTCAGGTAGTCGGCGAACGCCTCGAGGACGTCGCCACTCTCCGTTCGGCTCCCGAGATCAGCGATGCTACCCGTCTGATCCGCGTACCAGTCGGTCGGAACGGGAGTTAGCTGGAAGTACTCCTCGGCCAACTCGACGAACTCGACCGCGTCCGTTCCCTCGTCGACGAGCTCTCGTTCCATGACGAACGAAATCTCGTCGACGATGGCGTCGCGCTCGTCGGTAAACGAGACGTAGTGGATCTCCTCGGGAAGCGTCGTTCCTCCCTCGAGTTCACCGTAGTGCAACTCGAACCGATCGGACTCGTACCTGGCAAGCCCGTTCATCACCGCGCTGGTGTAACAGAACTCCCGGGCTCCTGCGCCCGATTGCCCGGCGAGCAGGACGACGCTGCCCGCGGGCGCGCCCCCGCCGATGATCCGATCGAACCGCGAGATACCGAGCGGCAGCCGTTCCATGTCCTTTCGTTCGTGGCGACGGAGTTACCTGTTGTGGCGGAGACGAGAACAGGCGCTGAAACGAGACGGGGAACGGGAATCGTCTCGGTCCTCCGCCGCTCGTGTTCGGTTTCCACACCTCGAGTAGGTGTCGACGCTACGATCGCTCCTCGACCGTGACACGAGCACCGCCGTGGGGACTCTTCTCGAAGGGTTTCGAACTCGAGTCCGAACGGGAACGGGAACGAGAACGAGAACGAGAACGAGAATCACCCCTCCAGTCGGAACCCACCCCCGCCGTCCCTGCAGGTGCGGAAAGTAACACTCGTCCCTCACGGCCGAGATTCGAGAGCGCCTCCTCGGCTGCCGCTTTCGCCTCGTCGGCGTGCTCCCGGTCGGTCACGCCGTAGACGACTGGCCCCCACGACGACTGGCCGATCCCGGTGAGAACGGGACAGGTCTCGAGTGCCTCGACGAGTTTGCCTGCCGGCGGACGGAAGACGCCGCCCTGGGCGTCCGCGTACCAGGAGCCGTTCTTACGGCCGATCTCGGCGATCGCGTCGCCGAAGGCCTCGAGCCGACCCGCCGCGGCCGCCGGCAGCAGTTTCCGCGTGACGACGCCCGCGATCTCGTCGGCGACCGTCGGATCGGCGCGCTCGACGACCGCACGCATGCTCGCGTCCTCGTCGTCGCCGTTTCGGCCGGGCTCGGCCTCGGGAGCGACGACGAGGAACCGCCAGTCCGCGGGCAGATCGTGACGGGCGACGACCGGCGGCACCGACCAGTCGCCCTCCGCAGGGGGCTCCGTCGTGAACCGGCTCGTCGGATGGCCCGCGTCGACGACGAACCCGCCGGCTTCGAAGGTAGCGACGCCGACGCCACTGCGACCGCCACGTCCCAGTTGGGGTGCCCGCTCGCGTACCCTGGGCTCGCGGCCGTGGGCCCGGGCCGTCGCGGCGAGAACCGACAGCGCGAGTTGCGTCCCGCTCCCGAGACCGACGTGACGCGGGAGCCTCTCCTCGAGGTCGAGTGCGACCCCGGACACGTCGAGAGCGTCGACGGCGCGGCGGGCGTACGTCCGAACTAGCGGGTCGTCGGTGTCGATTCCCGTCGTCGGTTCCGCGGTCACGGTCACGCGGGGCTCCTCGAGCCCGATCCCGATCCCTCCGTAGAGACGCTCTCGGGCGAGCGAGAGGTTCTGGAAGCCGACGTGAAGGCGCGCACCGACGCTGACGGTCACTCGTGGCACTGTCTGCCGAGGGTAGGGAAGCCCGTCAAAAGGGGGTTTCGGCGGTGGCAACGACTGACGGCGTCGGCGAACCGACGTGGGCCCCAACCACGACCGAAGCGACTCGAGACGAGAGACCCAGAGAGAAAAAGACGGGATCGCTCCTGGCCTACCGACTGGGAGCGCCGTAGTCGACGTGAACGTTCGGCGTGCTCGAGGACTCGGGCGCGGGAACGCCGTTCCAGTCGACTACGCGGACGTTTGCCATCTCGCCGGAGAAACGGAACCGCTGGACGCCGACGTCGATCGACCCCTCGGCCACTTTCTCGGTGACGACCGTCGCTTCGCGTTCGGGATCGCCGCCGACCATCTCGATCTCGCCATCGACGGCGATTTCGAATCTGGAGGGGACGCCCCGCCCGACGATCGTCACGAGGTTGGGAAGGGATGCTGAATCGTCGTCGTCATCGTTCGATGCTGTCTGGCTTCGTACCGGATCGTCGCGTGCCATAATTCGAAGAGTCGAACGGTGAGGTATAAGCTTTTTTCCTCAGGAAACGGTCGGATCGGACGAATTAGCCCAGTCTGCGTATAAAATTCCGTGATCGTCACGCGGGGAAACCCACTCGAGAGTTCGTCCGTGCTCGCGATCCAACAGGTATAATCCCGATTCGTCCGTATCCTCGACCGTGTCGACCGAGCAACCGCTCGCGGGCGTCGTGATCGCCGGCGGCTACTCCACTCGCTTCGGCGACGAGGACAAGGCTATCGCCGACCTCGCTGGAACGCCGATGATCCGCCGCGTCGTCGACCGGCTCGCCGGCGTCGCCGACGAACTCGTGGTCAACTGCCGTGACGACCAACTCGAGGCCGTTCGGACGGCACTCGAGGACTGTAACCGCGAGTTCGAGTCCGGCCCCCGGTTCGCCACCGATCCCGTCGAAGACCGCGGGCCGCTGGCTGGCATCCGCGTTGGCTTCGACGCCGCTACCCGCGAGTACGGGGCCGTCGTCGCCTGCGACATGCCGTTCGTCGACCCCGCGTTACTCGAGTTGCTCGCGGAGCGAGCCCACGGGCGCGACGGTGCCCTCGTTCGGCTCGCGGACGGGTGGTTCCAGCCGACGCAAGCCGTCTACCGGACCGACCCGATGGCCGACGCGTGTGCCGACGCGCTCGCGGAAAGCGACGGCCGAGTTCTGGCGGCCACGGAGCGTCTCGACTGTGTCACCGTCCTCGAGTCGGAACTCGAAGCGGCCGGGATCGATCCGGTCACGTTCGAGAGCGTCGATACTCGAGAGCAACTCGAGACGGCAACGAAGCGACTCTCCTGACGGCAGTCCGGTCGAACTCCAGCGTTCGATCGGAGGCGTCACTTCTGACACGGCGATCGATCGGAAACGTGCCAAACGGGGCCGGGCACGTCACGTAGTTACCAAACGATGGGAGTCACAGCCGACGGCACGGAGCCGGGAAACCGGTGCAAACGCGGTCTACCGGTCGACCGCAGCACCGGTTAGTTCGGAAAGCGCCTCGTAATAGGGCTCGCGGGTCTCTTGTCGGACATCCGCGAGGAACCCATCGAGCCACTGACGGAGATGTTCGTCCAGAAACTCCTCACAGATCGCGACATCCTCGTGCTCGAGCAGGTACGCGGCGAACTCGAGTTCGGTCGCGACGTGGTCCGGCAAGTTACACCCGACCGACTCGAGGTCGAAGTCGTACGTCCGGTACCACTTCTCGATCGCTCTCGCGGTCGGCCCGGCACCGGGGACCTCTGAGCCTCGATAAACGGTTTCGTAGGGCGGACATCGCGGACGGTCGGGTCCAACGAACAGCCGCGCGTGCTCGACTCGCAGGGACTCGAGGTCGGCGTCCCGAACCGACGGGTCGATCTCCCCGAGCGTTCCCGTCGCGACCTCCTCGAGCAGCCGTTCCGTCGGCTGTCGCCAACAGTCCGCCAGCACGGCGTACCCGCCGGCAAGCGTGGCTCGATCTCGGCCCCCGTCGGAGCCGTACGCGGCTTTACTCATCAGGGATCAGCTCCTCTACGGTCACGTCCGCCGTCAGGTGCGACCGCCGTGTCCGGGTCGGAGTCGGTCGTCGTCCGCTCGGTCGAACCGACCCGGACCGGTTCACCGCCACCGGGCTGGAGCGGTAGGAACCGGAGTCCGAGCGTGACGATCAGGGCCCCGATCGCGACGATTCCGATCGTCACCAGTAGTTCGATCAGCGTCGGCGTGTAGTTGCCGGCGGTGACCCAGACGTCCGAGCCGATGCCGGCGTAGTCGGTGCCGCT
>NZ_AOMA01000159.1 GCF_000337895.1 Halobiforma nitratireducens JCM 10879 | reverse complement strand
GAGAAAGGGTGACTTATGATGGCCCGTCCCAAGGTCCGAGTATGAGCAGCGACGAGTTCGATTTCGGTAAAGACGAGCGGCTTCGCAGCCGCGACGTGACGGAGGGTGCTGAGAAGGCTCCTCACCGCGCCATGTTTCGCGCGATGGGGTTCGACGACGAAGACCTATCCTCGCCGATGATCGGCGTGCCAAACCCCGCTGCCGACATCACGCCCTGTAACGTGCATTTGGACGATGTCGCGGAGTCGGCGATCGAGGGTGCCGACGAGGCCGGCGGGATGCCAATCGAGTTCGGGACGATCACTATCTCGGACGCCATCTCGATGGGAACCGAGGGAATGAAGGCCTCACTTATTTCTCGAGAACTCATCGCCGACAGCGTCGAACTCGTCAGCTTCGGCGAGCGCATGGACGGGCTCGTCACCGTCGCTGGCTGTGACAAGAACCTTCCCGGCATGATGATGGCTGCGATCCGGACCGACCTCCCTTCCGTGTTCCTCTACGGCGGCTCGATCATGCCGGGCGAACACGAGGGCCGGGACGTCACCATCGTCCAGGTCTTCGAGGGCGTCGGTGCGTACGGCACCGGCGAGATGGACGGCGAGGAACTGGACGACCTCGAGCGCAACGCCTGTCCGGGGGCGGGCTCCTGTGGCGGGATGTTCACCGCGAATACGATGGCCTCCATCTCCGAGGCGTTAGGGATGGCTCCCCTCGGTAGCGCCTCACCGCCGGCCGAACACCACGAACGATACGCCGTCGCTCGCCGTGCCGGCGAACTCGCCGTCGAAGTCGTCACAGAGGACCGCCGTCCCTCGGAGATCCTCTCTCGGGACTCGTTCGAGAACGCGATCGCACTACAGACGGCGATCGGCGGCTCGACCAACGGTGTACTCCATCTGCTGGCGCTCGCCCGCGAGGCCGGTGTCGACCTCGAGATCGAGGATTTCGACGAGATTTCGAAGCGGACGCCCAAGATCGTCGATATGCAACCCGGTGGCGACAGCGTGATGAACGATCTCCACGAACTCGGCGGGGTGCCCGTGGTCATCCGGCGACTCCTCGAAGCCGACCTCTTCCACGGGTCGGCGATGACCGTGACGGGACGGACGATCGCAGAAGAACTCGAGTACCTCGAGGACGAACACGGGCTGCCGGCGGACGACGAACTCGAGGCCGATTTCCTCTATCCGGTCGACGACCCCAAAGAAAAAGAGGGGGCGATCAAGATTCTCACCGGCAACCTCGCGCCCGACGGCGCGGTGTTGAAAGTCACCGGCGACGACGAGTTCTACCACCAGGGGCCGGCTCGACTCTTCGAGAACGAGGAGGACGCGATGGCCTACGTCCAGGAGGGACACATTCAGTCCGGCGACGTGATCGTCATCCGTAACGAGGGGCCGAAAGGCGGCCCCGGCATGCGCGAAATGCTCGGCGTCACCGCCGCCGTCGTCGGTGCGGGCCACGAAGACGACGTCGCCCTGATCACCGACGGGCGGTTCTCGGGCGGGACGCGCGGCCCGATGATCGGCCACGTCGCCCCCGAGGCGTTCGTCGGCGGCCCCATCGGTCTGCTCGAGGACGGCGACGAGATCACGGTCGACATTCCCGAACGGACACTCGAGGTCGATCTGACCGAGGACGAACTCGAGGCGCGCCGCGAGGAGTGGGATCGCCCCGATCCGGCATACGAGGGTGGCGTGCTGGCGAAGTTCGGCCGCGACTTCAGTTCGGCTGCAGACGGCGCGGTGACGAACCCGGGAGTCAAGCGAAGCCGGTCAAGTGACGAGTGACGAGTAACGAGTAGGAGTGGCGAGTGACCTCCCCGTTCGAGCCGTACCGGACGGGAAAACCGAAGACTCCGTCGAGCGGAGCGGCGTTCCGATCGCTCGCCACCGGGGCCACATCCCGAACTCCCTTCCATTTCTTGCACGGTTCTTTCCCCATCTTATCACGGAAGTCGGAACGAATGTACAAATACTGCCTCGAGTGCGACTGGCACGCCAGCACCGCGGCGGGGTATACGGAACACGAGGTATCGAAGGCGGCGATCGAGCACTTCGTCGAGACCGGCCACACGGTCGACTCGTTGCGACTGCCGCCGCCGGTGGTGATCGAAAACTAAGGTAAAGAGATGGCTGAGGACCCGACGGAGACGGTTTCCCGCAGACTACCGGACCGTCAACTGTCGGACCGTCAGAACGGCGGTGACGTATCGATCTCCGTCTCGAACTCCTCGAGCGGGCGAACGCCGATCCCGTGGAAGTCCGGCACTCGCGGGCCTGCTTCCTCGGGGTCCTGTGCGAGTTCGACGTGGTCGTCCTCGAACTCGTCGATCGGGTGGGGCTCGATGACGTCTTCGATCTCGCGGTCGTCGACGCTGAGAACGGAGATACCGGGCGTGACGCCGGTCGAGGCGTGGGGGTCCCCCGACAGCGGCGCGGGGCCACGAAGCGTGACGAACATGTACTCGCCGTCCGGCGAGGCCCACATGATGTCGGGAGCGTCCCGCTGTTCCGGGTCTTCGGACACGTCCGGTCCGAACGCGTCGATCTCTTCGACGACCTCGTTGGTGTCCGGATCGACGACGATCCCGTCGTTCGTCTCGCGGTTGAGCACCCACAGCTCCTCGCCGTCGGGTGTGAACCAGAACCCGTGGGCGTCGATCCCTTC
>NZ_AOMA01000158.1 GCF_000337895.1 Halobiforma nitratireducens JCM 10879 | reverse complement strand
TGAGCGAGCCAAGGATCGCGACATAGGATTCGAGAGAGTTCTACTCGGATTTTATTTGATTCCTCCGAAGCTCGTTTGTAGACGCTCTACATCCCAGAAACGTGAATGGAGGCCCTGTCAACCGGAGCAGCGAAGGGGAGCATCAAAGGCTTTGCAACAATCCTCACGAAGATTGCTGCCGATCGACTTGGTACTGAAGAAAAAATCACAGAGATAGGCGACAGAATAGAGGAAGATATCCTAAATTCTGTGAAAGAAATTAGATCCCAACCAGAACAGACGCGGGATTCGAAGGAAGCATACGACGAACTCGTCGTCGAACTCATCAAAATACTGGATGAAGAGGAACGCTTCGAGGATTATGACTAATAACGAACACGAATCGGTGGATGCACATATTATCGGAGAAGACTCGGTAGGAATCGCAGTCGAAGTAACTGACTGCAAGGGATACACGAATCACGTGTTATTCGACCGGGGTGGGGAACTCATCGGTCACGTACACGAACGATTCACAGAAGCAACCCAAACTGATCCAGAACCTGCCCGACTCCTCAAACGGGTGCAGTTCCGGGCACGAAACGAGGCTCATCGCCAGACTGAAGCCGATCTTCTCCTTCCCATTCTCGACTGGACCGTCATTGAAGACACCATCGACATACTCGAATCGTTCGATGTTCCACAGATTATGGAACACTTCGAGGACTTTTACGAAGCAATTCAGGATCCACCCGCCGAAAACGTTGCCTATACTGCACTGTTCCTCTTCCTGAACGATGGTCGTGATGAACTTGTTAGACAATCAGATCCAGTAATGTTCTATCACGAAAACGATGACCTCTCTCACACTGAATTTTCTTTCTGGCGCGATCCAGACGCTTATGTTACGATCCCACCGCTCGAGGAGATATTCGCCTGTGATAAGCGGTTCCGGGACCTTATTGTCCACCAGCTTAAATGTAGAATACGGGACCTCCACTACATGCAAGGGTGTCAGCCTCCAGAGAAGTATCGGGTCGACGGGTTAGGGGTCAACGATTCTGAAATTGTTCCCTTCAACGAACAAGCAAAGTAGATTCATGAAGGCAGAAATCATCGGCACCGAAGACGGCATTATTGGTGTGAAAGTTATCGATCCACGTGGAAATCAACATCTCGTTGAGATTGACGTTGAAGACGAGGATTCCGAAGATCTCCACGCCCAAGAATCGTATCCGCTCGACGCATCGAAGCGAACCCAAGAACAGGAACGTCTCATGAATCAAGTTGCAGCTAGAGCAAGGTTCGAAGCCCATACTCAGACGGAATATGAGATCCTTCGAGATGGCTGGGTCCCTCGACAACTACGACGAGGAATCGATGCGCTCGAAAACATGCCGATTGAGGAGTTTGACGAGTCATTTTGCGAGTATTATCATGCGCTTATCAACCCAGAGAAAATCAAAAAAGAGCACGGAATCACCGAGGAGACGGTCGAATTCCCCGGTGAGCCGGAAATTGCGTTGATTATGAAGGGGTTCTGTATCGACGACGACAACGAGGTCGTGAACGTCTTGCCCGACATGTACATCTACTACTCGAACGAGCACGCAGAGAAGAACTATACTACCGGGACACCTGCAAGTTGCTCGGACGACACGACACAGATCACTCCGATGCTCCCACCAT
Organism: Halobiforma nitratireducens JCM 10879; assembly: GCF_000337895.1. GTDB lineage: Archaea > Halobacteriota > Halobacteria > Halobacteriales > Natrialbaceae > Natronobacterium > Natronobacterium nitratireducens. The sequence continues at coordinate 424 of NZ_AOMA01000158.1, read as the reverse complement.
TCAAACTCCCCGACGATTTCATCTATCCGGAGGACTTCCGTGGGTTCATGATACACAATCTGATATGCCAGATTCGCGATGTCTATTGGAATATGGGGGAAGATCCGCCTGCGGCATACGACATCGACGGGTTCGGCAAAGGAACCGGGAATTTCGACTACGAGGAATACAACTACTGACTGACACAGTATCGTCCACTAACTTAAATGACAAATTCTATATTTCTACTACAGATAGGGTGGTCGACTTTCTGAATAGTACTAGGCCGACAAGGTTGGTATTCACGATACCGAACTTGTCCCATTTGAAAGTCAGGCACAATAGAACCATGCAAGCTGCTTTGTTGAATAGCTGCTGAATGAGGGTTAGAGTGGCTCACAGAGCTTTTCTATGTTGATGATGGCGAACATGAGGACGATTTCAC
>NZ_AOMA01000157.1 GCF_000337895.1 Halobiforma nitratireducens JCM 10879 | reverse complement strand
GAATAGTTTCTTTTTCAAACAGCTTCTCTGAGGACGATCGTAACGGGTGTCAGCTGTATGGTGGTTTGTAGAATTTGAGATCCCGAAGTTGTGCTGCCTCGCGGTCGTACTTGGGGTCGACCATCAGACAGACACCTCCTCGTCGAGGACGTCACCGATCCGCTCCTCGTAGTCGGCCTCGTCCTCGAAGTCGTGGTAGCCAAGGCCGACTTCGTGGAACTGCCAAGTCTCGTTCGTTTCGAGGTCCCGCTTCTGACAGACGCCCTCCTTGTTTTTCTCGGCGGATGTCATCTTCGGGCTGTCGGTGACGATGATGTTGCCGACCCGATCCTCGTTGGGGTGCTCAGTGACGAGGTAGAGATACTTCCGCATCTATGCGGCACCTCCGTTGCCAGCACGCTCGCGAACTGCACCGACCGACTCCGCACACTCCGGGCAGGCATGGACGTCGTTGTGTTCGTCGCCGAAGACGCGGGCGTACTGCCGGCTGACGTGGGTGTTGCAGTTCTCACAGGCCGGCATCTACTCGTCACCCCCGCTGCGCTCGAGTTCGTCGGCGAGCATCCGCAGTGCCTCGTCGGCCGTGTCTGCACCGAACCGCGGTTCGACGGCGTCGGCGGTCGCGGTCCATTTCACGACTACGTCGTCGCCGTCGCGAGTCGCAACCTGCTCGAGTGTGACGTCGATCGACTCGAGGTCGCGAAGGCGGGTCATCGCACATCACCCGCTGTTTCGACGTCTTCACCCTCGAGACGCTGCTGGGCCCAGTTAGCCTCGAACTCGACGACACGCCGACCGAGATCGGTCAGCGCATACTCGTTGGTTCGCTTGTCGAGTTCACTCTTCTCGACTAGGCCGTTCTCGATCAACTCGTCGAGATTCGGGTACAGGCGGCCGTGGTTGACCTCTTCCTGGTAGTACGTCTGCAGACGACGCTTGATCGCTAGGCCGTACAGTGGCTTGACTGCCAGAATCTCGAGAATGCGCGTCTGGAACTTGGTCAGGTCGTTCGCGGCGGGCTGGTCCTCGGTGACGATCTCGTGATCCGAGAGCTCGGCAAGACCGACGCCGCCATCGGGAAGGACCGTCGGTTTCTCATCGCTTGAGTCCGTACCTCCGGTCGGACGGGGTCCGGACCCTGAACAACCCCTCGTCCGTGCGGCCGCGTCCTCGCGCGGCTGCGTGTTCTGCGTACCGTCGTCCTCGGTAGTTTCACAACCGTTTGCACGGTCGACTGTACTCTGCCGTGTGGGGCAACGTTCATTTGCCCCGGAATGTTCGTTTCTCATGACTTCTGAAATTCCCTCGCTCGGGGAAGTTCGGAAGTCGCCCCGGGGTGGTCCTAACACCCCAATCCTTAGCGGATTCTCCGGAGGCTGACTTCCTAGTTGCTATGAATGATTGGACCGTCTAAAGCTTTTCCCACAACTTGCCGGAGATTCGATTGCAAGTTACCGGGCATTTAACTGTAAGTAGCATTATCTTACTACCATACCGGTGGTGATATGAGTGCTAAACTCCGAGTTAAGCGGGAGATGCGCCAGCACGCGGAGTGGATGAGGTCGCCAACTGACGACCGAATCCTCGAGCTGATTCAGGACGAGGGGAATATGACTCCAAGAGCATTGTCTCGCGATGGAGATGTCTCCCGATTCGATGTCAGCAAGGAATATGCTGGCGACCGATGCCGCGAACTCGCAAACTACGGACTTCTCGAGCGGCTCGATCGCGGCCTCTACCGCCTCACGGATGAAGGCGAAGCCTATCTGGAAGGCGATCTGGACGCGAATGAGCTTGAGCCAGTTGACGACCCGCTCGTTGACGAGTGACCTCATAGTTCTCCGCGCACCAGTTCGACGGCGTCACTGATCCACCCTGGAAGCTGCCGCGCCGGCGGGTCCCGATCCACACAACGACCGTCGGCATCGAACTCGAGTGTCCATTCGTCCTGCCCGTGCGAGATCTCGATCCTGCGTCCACCGTCGTCGTTGTACGCGATCGTTAACGTCGCTGTTTCGGGGGCGCTCGGTGGCAGATCGTCGGCTCCGAGGTCGCTGCGGAGATCGATGTCGATGCGGCGACTGTCTGTCGTGGTCGACATGACAACTCGAGATGAGGGGCGATTCCCCCTTTAAATCGACTTACAGTTCCGAATAATCTCGCTGCCGTGGATTTGTGTTAGCCTACACCCTAATGCTTATTATGTTAGGGCATATACTAACAAATAGGGATGACGGATGACGTCACGGCCGTTCGCGACGAGACAGAAGCCTACACGGACGGCACAGTTGCCCGCGTTCGTGTGCTTGTGGTGCCCGAATCCGAGAAGTTCCCCGAGGGAATTAAGTACGCGTTCCACTACGGGGAAGCCGGTGCTGACGACCCGGTCATTCGGTTCGACAACCATCACGGGGTTCACGAACTGCACCTCAACGCCGAGGTGTTCGAAATCGACTACCCCGGTCTTCAAGCGCTCTACCGCGCTTGGCGGGCGGCACTCCCACCCAAGAAGCGAGACGACTGGTAAGTAGAATCACTCCAAATTATCGCCCATCTCTTGGGTGACCCCTTAACAGAAACAAACACGCCATGACCCGAACACTCCACGTCCGAATCGACTCGTCGTCCGATCGTAGCGACCTTGAGGATACGCTTGCCGCTCTCGACGCTGGTGAGACAGACGAGGTTGAGCCGAAACCATCAACGCTCTCAGTTGAGGACCTCGAGACGTTCGGCCGCATCTTTCGGCCGACGAACCTCGAGTTGCTCGAAGCGATCGCGGACCACGAACCAGAAAGCATTCGCGAGCTCGCACGCCTCGTCGATCGACACCCACCGGAGGTTACGCAGAACGTGAACGAACTCGCCGACTACGGCCTTATTGAACTCGAGCAGAACGGCCGGGCGAAGCGACCAACGATCTGGTACGATGAGATCGATGTCGACATTCCACTCGGCCACCACTCACCCGATGTCGCACCCGCTTGACATCCCGCTAGGATTCTACTTAAGGCGTCTAGTCGGTTTTAACTACTCAAAAGAGGGTCGTGTTTAGTTAAGGCTGAAGGATGAGGCGGGGTGATTTTCAGCTGGTTCATGGCGAAAATCGCCCGCCTCAGTGGTTGTAGCGACTGGATCG
>NZ_AOMA01000156.1 GCF_000337895.1 Halobiforma nitratireducens JCM 10879 | reverse complement strand
TTTCAAAACAGGACTCTCAGGCCATATAGCGGCATTAAGACGAATATCATAAATTCAATACTGTCGCCTTCTTGCGTTCAACAGAGCATTTCGACCGCAACCGGACTACCCGCTGGCGGTTCGGCGTTCTTATTTTCGCCAACGTACACTTTAGTATCATCGACCACATTGGACTGTTGTGAGTCTACTCTCGATCTCGAGTCAGTCTGCTCGGATTTCGTTACGACTATTTCGGAGTCTTCGAGAGCTTTGATTAACTCCTCTTCTGTTAATTCATCCTGGTCTCCTTCCTCCGTCTTGGCTGCGGCGGCAGCAGGGACGGCCAGTAATGAGCCACTGAGGGCCCCAGTCGTTAGTAGTGTCTTTCGTCGTGAAATATTGTCTCTATCAGACATCAATTTTGGATTGACTATCAATATATTAGTGTATTTCGATTGGAATGGAAGAATGTTAGCAGCGCCTATCTGAGTTGCATGTGTGTTGTAGGCAAGTTGACCTGCGGCTCGACGTCGTCATCGACCGGCCAGTACGTTCGGTCGCGGGTCGGGCCATCGTAGTCGACGAGGTCGTACTCGACGAGCTTCGGGAACTTCTTCCGACGGGCCCGTTCGCCGATCGGCGTCGCAGGCGTGCCCTGGTACGCCTCTTCGGCGATCTCATCGTAGCGTGCGTGCAACTCCGAGCCCGAGATCTCGCCGGCCTCGTGGACGATCGCGTACAACACTTGGTGGTGCGTCGGCAGCGAGTCGATGTTGAGCTCACGGATGTGGTGCCAGGCTCGTTCCTTTCCGTCCTGGATATCCCCGTCACGGATTCGGTAATGGGTCTGGTCGGTAGCCTCGAGGGCGGCACCCCAGAGCCACTGGATGCCTTTTCGAGCGACGCCGGCGACCTCGTCGGCGATGTACTCGAGTTGGTCTCGTGAGACGACATCGGCGCGATGGAACCCCTGGCGAGCACGTCGGTGGAGGATTTCGGTCAGCTCGTCGACGTGGTACCGCTCGAGGGCGATATGGCCACGATCGAACGAGTGGCCGTTGTCGACATCGAGCCGGGAGAGCCAGTCAGTTGCGTCGTGGGCGATGGCGATGACGGTCAGCTGAGGCTGTCGCAGCAGGTCTCCAAGGACGTCGGTCTCTGGAAGTTCGTCGCCTTCGTCTAGGACGACAACCGTCTCTCGATCAGTCGCACTACGCAGTTGCCGGCGGACGGCGTCAGTCGAGGTCGTCGTTGCCACGTTGTCCGGCCCGTTTGGATGGTCTTCGAGGATCGCCCGGAGGATGCCAGCCGATGTCTCCCGGAGACAGTTGACGCGGACTCGATGGATCGCCGTCTGCTCCTCGAGTCGGTCGAGGACGACCTTGGCAAATAGCGATTTCCCCACGCCACTGGGCCCTGACAAGAGGATGTTGTCCTGGTCCGGATTGCGCCAGTGCTCGAGGAGTTCGCGCATCTCCCCGCCGCGATGAAGCAGCTCGACGTCGTCATTGGAATCGTCGAAGACCCTCGGATCGGCTATCATATCACCAACGACTATCACGTTGCTTAAAAAGACTACTTGCAGTTCCGAATATTCGACTCAGTTTAAGTCTCTGACCGATGATCGGTCTTGATGGCCGTGACTGAACAGCTGATACTCTGAGTTCAATGAAAAATAAGCGAAGTCGCCGTGCTGACTCAATCGCTGTATTCAGTTCACGAGCTATGTTTCTTTTTGGATGTTTCCTCAAGGGCGGGACCTTCTCCTGCTGGATCAGTACAAAAAATACGACTAAAACGGAGGTGCTACCAAGTTTCAATCCCGTCTCCGGGCTTTCTCCTACTGGAACTCGAAATGGAAGGCCGGCAAAGGCTACGGCGACGACTAGTTTCAATCCCGTCTCCGGGCTTTCTCCTACTGGAACACGGTGCACTGCCGGAGATCGACGCGGTGAATCTCAAGTTTCAATCCCGTCTCCGGGCTTTCTCCTACTGGAACGACGCAATCGAGGAGGCGATCGACCGCGAACTCGGCGAGTTTCAATCCCGTCTCCGGGCTTTCTCCTACTGGAACTACGGTAAAGAAACTCGAGATAGTGAACCAGCTACTGTTTCAATCCCGTCTCCGGGCTTTCTCCTACTGGAACCGCGTCGTTCCCCGCGAGTTCGATATCCAGTGGTTCGTTTCAATCCCGTCTCCGGGCTTTCTCCTACTGGAACGGCCGCCGACGCTCGTGACGACGGTGTGCGTGTGAAAGTTTCAATCCCGTCTCCGGGCTTTCTCCTACTGGAACAATAACAATCTCTGAGGGGGCAACAGCTGATGTCCAGTTTCAATCCCGTCTCCGGGCTTTCTCCTACTGGAACGGTGAGGGTTAGAAAGTCTTCAGCGGTGGATCCAAGGGGTTTCAATCCCGTCTCCGGGCTTTCTCCTACTGGAACATTAGCGTGGTTACGGCGGAGACTCGTGACCACCAGTTTCAATCCCGTCTCCGGGCTTTCTCCTACTGGAACCGTCGAAAAGGTACTCGTACCGGTCGTCGTGAAGCGGTTTCAATCCCGTCTCCGGGCTTTCTCCTACTGGAACCAACGAGCACGAGCGCGTCGTCGCTCGTGGCGTAGAGTTTCAATCCCGTCTCCGGGCTTTCTCCTACTGGAACGGTCGAAGTTGATGTTGAATGGTCCCTGTCGCTCAGTTTCAATCCCGTCTCCGGGCTTTCTCCTACTGGAACACGGCAGTGGTGGCGATGACGCCGACGGGACTGGGTTTCAATCCCGTCTCCGGGCTTTCTCCTACTGGAACGTCTACTGGATAGCGACTTAACCCGACTCGAGTGTTGTTTCAATCCCGTCTCCGGGCTTTCTCCTACTGGAACCCCCGTGATCCATCCGCGAGCGATCGATAGATATGCGTTTCAATCCCGTCTCCGGGCTTTCTCCTACTGGAACAGGGGGTTTAGATTCGTCCAGAGTGTTGCTGGCTAATTTTCCAGCACTCATTTACCGGTATGTCTTCGTCGACCCTTGCTGTACAGCCTGTTTAAGTGGGTCGATGAAGGTATGAATGAAATCTTTCTTTTTCCGTTTTCTCGGACGATTGGTGTATCATCCTCAGTATACGGTGGGATACCCGCTCTTGGCGTGACGGGTTCGTTCGCACTCGGTATACGCCGAGCACCTGTGGGCTATAATTTCCGCGGCCACGTCGGACTCGCCAGAGTCCTGTGCCGCAACCACTGTTGCTGTACTACTGCCTTGAGCCGGGCGCTGTCTATGCGCCGCTTTTCGCCTATCCCGGCGGAGCCTCGTGGGCAAAGAGCCCGTGCCCATGCATTCAAGCCAGAGGCGCCCGAGCCGGGCGTGACGGCGGGCGAGCCTACAGCCGTAACATCAACGGCTGAGAGCGGTGAAACTACCGCTTGTCGGCCGTGACCTGTAGCCACGACCGAGTTAGTACAACCCACAGAGGTGGCAACTAAGTAACTTATGGATTCGACATCTAAGTGAATTGCCAATGTACTAAGTAGGACTGATGTCAACAAGTAGTCGGTTGGTAGATCCAGAAAGGGTCGGAGGGTGGACATGAGAGGCAATCAGCGACTGCACGGGCGACGAATTGGAATTGATCATGGGTTCAATGAATCAGCAAACACTTAACGAGTTTTGCGCCGGCACCAAGTCCGAGACTATCGCTCGAACGATCCGACTCAAACTCGAATACCCTGTTGCACGCTTTCGAAATTAGGGCCAAAAACCAGATGATGTTGCAGGTTTCTCTGAACAGGGTTGGCTACTAATGCCCACATCCGGGTACCAAGCATCAACTAATTTTGCACATGCAACGGGCTATCGAAACAAGTGATCGAAAGAACAAGCTCGTTCGTGAGGTCATTGACGATTGGCAGACGATCGCCGACCGAATTGCGGACTATTTACCGTCGTTCTATCGCTACCAGTGGTCGGGGCGTCAGGCTACGCTGACGAGACTGGCAGAACGTCTTGAGCCCGACGACAGTAGTCTGTACGCACACGACCGGAACGCAGCAGCGTATAAAGTCCAGGAGGCGTTCGGGAGCTGGTACGATCGCGGCTGTCCCGGTGATAGACCGGTCGGGGAGTTCGGCTCGAGTAACTATCTGCGGAAGTGTAGTTGTTGTACGAAGCCGAGTCGTCACGTCGAAATCGTTGAGAACGATCGTGGCTTCGGGCTTCGCGTGAAGGTGAAGCCACGGGTAGACCCAGTGTGGTTTCATATCCGATGTGGCGAGTACCAGCGCGAATACCTCGATGGTCTCGTCTCGGGCGATCTTTCATACGGTGTTGCTCCGTTGCGAGGTCATCTAATCCTCCTCTCAGGCGTTCACTCCACTGTTCTTCGTGAGACTTGTAGGGAATTGGACGCCGTCT
>NZ_AOMA01000155.1 GCF_000337895.1 Halobiforma nitratireducens JCM 10879 | reverse complement strand
GTTCGTCGCGCGCGGGCCCTTGGGGGCCTGCTCGATGTCGAACTCGAGTTCCTGACCTTCTTCGAGGTCCGGGCCGCCGATGTCTTCCATGTGGAAGAAGACGTCTTCGTCCGCGTCCTCAGTTTCGATGAATCCGTAGCCGCCAGTGTCGTTGAAGAAATCAACGGTTCCTTGCGCCATTGCTTCTAAAGAGAACCCCGCCGGACGTATAAACCCTGCGACTCGCACCCCCTGGTGGGCCCGATACCCGTCCGTTCGTCGGCGATCGGGATCGGGTGCGGTTGTCTGGCGGGTGTTCGCGGCTCTCTCCGCGTATAGCAGGTTCTGACAGCCGAAGTCCCTTATATTTCCCGCGGGAAACGCCACGTATGACCGAGTACGATCTCGATGCGACCGACCGGGAGATTCTGTACGCGCTCCAGGAGGAAGCCCGGAACCTCTCCTCGAGCGAGATCGCCGAGCGGACCGACGCGTCCTCGAGTACGGTCCGCAAGCGCATTCAGCGTCTCGAGTCTGCGGGGATCATCAAGGGCTACAGCGCCGACATCGATTACACGAAGTCCGGATATCCGATCCGGATGCTGCTTTTCTGTACTGCGCCGATCCCCGACCGTGGGGATTACATCGACGAGATACTCGATATTCCCGCGGTTATTTCGGTCCAGGAACTCGTTACCGGCGAGGAGAATCTACTCGTGACGGCCGTCGGAGAGACCGACCGGGACATCACGCCGGTCGCACAGGAGCTGTCGGATGTCGGGCTGACGATTACGGACGAGGTGCTGGTCCGCAGTCACGAGGCGACATCGTTCGACGAGTTTTCGGAGGGGTGAGTGTCCTGTTTCCGTTTCCGTTCCCGTTCCCGTTCCCGTTCCCGTTCCCGTTCACGTCCGACGTTCGAACCACCACCGTCCGCGATCGAAAATGACGACTGTACGCGTCCCTGATCGCGCAGATGACGGAGCGTTCGCCACGGCTACGATCGCGGACGGATCGTTCGAATTGAGGGGCTTTATTACGGCCTATCGCGTACTCCCAACACGTACGGCCGGTGTACCTGCCGGCGTTCGTCGGCCACGGCCGGTGTACCTGCCGGCGTTCGTCGGCCACGGCCGGTGTACCTGCCGGCGTTCGTCGGCCACGGCCGNGTACCTGCCGGCGTTCGTCGGCCACGGCCGGTGTACCTGCCGGCGTTCGTCGGCCACGGCCGGTGTACCTGCCGGCGTTCGTCGGCCACGGCCGGGAGATGCCAGCCGCTCCTCACCGGAACGTGACACTCGTACCTCGAGATGTCACGAACGATCAAATCGATCCTGGAAGGCAATTACTGCGAACGCTTTGTTCGAACCAGAGGTTATAATAACCACCTTGTCCAAAGATGGGGAAGACACGACCAGTTCGGTAAGTCTTGCGTGCGATCGTGACGTGGTGTTCGGGACGGCCGACCTGGTCGGAGGATACATCGAAGAATGCCCAAGGACACGCGACAACCCGATACTGGCTCACTCGCCGAAACGACGACGCGACCGAACCCCGCGATTCCGCGGGCGTCGACCTGGACGGTCTGGACGCTCTTCGTCTGCAGCGTCGCTGTCCTCGCGTTGACCGCCTTGCGGGGGCTCGAGTGGGGACTTCCTGGTCTGGCCGTCGTCGACGGGTTGACCGCGGTCATGTGGGTCGTGGTCACGTTTTTCAGTGGTATCGTCCACAGCTACTCGCGGCGATATATGGCCGGAGATAGCGGCGTCGTTCGGTTCTTCGTCCAGATTCTGGCATTTACGCTCGTCGTCATGGCGCTGACCGCAGCCGATCACATCGCGCTGTTCGCGACGATGTGGCTGGCGATGGGGCTGTTGATGGCGTCGCTGATCGGCCACGACCGCGACTGGGCACAGGCCCGCGCGGCCGGCGCGCTCGCGGCCAAGTACTTCCTTGCAAGCACTGCGTTGCTTTCGATTGGCCTTGCGGCTCTGGTCTCGGCGACCGGAACGATGTCGATATCGGGTGTTCTCGCCGCCGTCGACGGTGTCTCGACGACGGTCGCTGTCGCCGCAGTCGCAGCCATTCTCCTTGCGGCGATGGTCCAGTCGGCCCTGTTCCCGTTTCACGGCTGGCTGTTGTCGTCGATGACTGCGCCGACGCCGGCTTCCGCGCTGATGCATGCCGGGTTCGTCAACGCGGGCGGCATCCTGCTTACCAGGTTCGCTCCGGTCGTCGGGCAACACCTGTTTGTCATGTCAGTCGTCGTCCTCGTGGGCGCGTTCAGTGCCCTCCTGGGGCAGGCCACGCTGCTCGTCCAGCCCAACGTAAAACGTGAACTCGGTAGTTCGACGATCGCCCAGATGGGCTTTATGATCATGCAGTGCGGTCTGGGCTTCTTCGCGGCCGCGATCGCCCACCTCATCCTGCATGGCTGTTACAAGGCCTACCTCTTCCTCTCGGCAGGGGCCGCCGTCGAGCACACTGCCCCGAAAGACGCCGGCACCACCCATCTTGGCTTTTCCGGCGTCGTGGTCAGCCTCTTTACCGCCATCGGCGGGGGTGCGATCTTCATGCTTCTCACCGGGAAACTGTCGGGTCTGAGCGTGACACTCGACAGCGGCATCGTGTTGACCCTCGTCGTCGTGCTGACGACACTGACCGCCGCACGGGACATTCTCCACCGGACGACGCTCCCGTCGTCGGTCAGGCTCGTCAGTGTGCCGCTGGTCGTGCTCACCGCCATCACCGCCTACGCGGTGACGTTCAACGCCGTCTCGAGGATGCTCGCGGATGTCCCGATGACCTACGCCCCGACCGAGTTGACGGTCGCCCACTACCTCGTCGTCGCCGGTTTCGTCGGTGCGTATCTCGCGACGGAACTCGGCTGGCACCGCTCCAGCGACCGGCTCTACGTCGCCTTACTGAACGTCTCGCAGCCGGCCGCGTCGACTGTACTCACCAGCAAGGAGGACTACGATGACGCGTAAGCAACCCCGACCTCAGACGTTGACCGAGATCAAAGACCGTATCGACCGCGCCGCCGACCGTATCGGGTCGGTCTGGCCGCTCCACTCGTTTGTCACCGCCAACCCCCTCTCGGGGTTCGAGAACCGCCCGTTCCACGAGGCCGTCGCCGAGGGCCGGCGGCTGTTCGGCGGCCGCGGCTATCCGCGTCCCGAAATCTTCCGTCGAGCCTGGGAGGACGGTCGGATCGACCCGGCAATCCTGCGCGACGAACTCGCTGCCAACGGGATCGGTGACGATCCCGAGACGCTCCTCGAGGAGTTAGCCGAGCGCGAAACCGAGCGGGAAAGCGAGATCGATGACGCCACGGCAACGGTCGATCGCGTGCTCGCGAAGTGGCTCGCCGCGTTCCTCGACCAGGGTCACGCGAACTGGTCGATGCCGAACCGCGAGCAGGGGTTCTACACTGCCTGGCGTGACCTCGCACCTCACGACGGCGACGTGCCTGCTTGTGACGACTCCGACGACCTGCCCGAGACTGCGCTGGCGGCACTCGAGGACGCGCTCGGCGAGTACTCCGAGTCGCGTTGGGACGCCATCCTCGAGCACCAGCTGGCCGCACTGCCCGGCTGGACAGGATTCATCAAACAACGTGCCGACGACGACACCGACCCGTGGCAGTCGGAGTACCCGATCACGCTGGCCGAATACCTGGGTGTCCGACTGGTGCTCTGTGATCTGCTTGACGCGCCGGTCGCGCCGGAAGAAGAGAGCTCCGACACAGCGAGCGATGCTGGCAGCGACGCAGCTGGCGACGAGGACGTTCCCCTCGAGGAACTCTGGCTGTCGGCCTGGGAGCAAAGCTACCGTCGTCGCCTCCTCACGGGGGTCGACGAGACCGCTACCGAGTCCTCTCACGGCGACGGCCAGCGCCCGGACGCACAACTCGTGTTCTGTATCGACACGCGTTCGGAGATCATCCGCCGCCACATCGAGAACCAGGGTCACTACGAGACCCACGGGTACGCAGGCTTTTTCGGGATTCCTATGCAGTATCAGGGGTACGACTCGGACGTCGTCGCCGACGCCTGTCCGCCGATCGTCGAGCCACAACACCTGATCGCGGACGAACCCGAGACCGACCACGGCGAGACGGCGACCAGCCACGACCAGTGGCACGGGCTGGTGCACGCGACCCGGAAACACTTCAAGCGGCTCAAGACCAACGTCGTCGCCGCGTTCCCGTTCGTCGAAGGGGGCGGCGGTGCCTACGGCTCGGCGATGGCGGCGCGAACGCTCGCTCCGTCGGCCCTCTACAAACTCGGAACGGCCGTCGACGAGCGCGTCCCGAGCACCCACGAGTTCTGTTCCCCTACGCTCGAGTATCCCCGATTGAGCGACGACGAGAAGGTCGAGTACGCACAGACTGCCTTCGAACTCATGGGCTGGACGGAGTTTTCCCGGCTGGTCGTCTTCGCCGGCCACGCGAGTCACACGACGAACAACCCCTTCGACTCGAGTCTCGACTGTGGGGCCTGTGCCGGCAACCCCGGCGGCCCGAACGCCCGCGTGCTCGCGACGATCTGTAACGACGAGAGCGTCACGGCCGAACTCCGCCAGCGCGGGTTCTCGATCCCCGAGGACACGGTTTTCGTCGGGGCCGAACACAACACGACGACCGACGAGATCACCCTCTTCGACGGTGACGTTCCCGAGAGCCACCGCGAGGACCTCGAGGAACTACGCGAGGACCTCGAACGAGCCCGCGCCGGCGCGGCCGCCGAGCGCAGCGAGTCGCTGACCGGGACCGAGCCCGACGACCCCGTCCGCGAGACGGCCCGTCGCGCGGTCGACTGGGGTGAAACCCGCCCCGAGTGGGGGCTGGCCGGCAACGCCTCGTTCGTCATCGGCCCGCGGGAGTTGACCGACGACCAGGACCTCGATGGCCGTGCGTTCCTCCACTCCTACGACTGGACCACCGATCCCGACGGCGACGCCCTCGAGTTGATCATGGCGGGCCCGCTCGTCGTGACCCAGTGGATCAACAACCAGTACTACTTCGCGACCGTCGACAACGGCGTCTACGGCAGCGGGTCGAAGGTCACGCAGAACCCGGTCGGCAACGTCGGGGTCGTCCAGGGCAACGGCGGCGACCTGATGACCGGCCTCCCACTACAGTCCCTGAAGGCAGCCGACGACGAGCCGTTCCACCAGCCGTTGCGCCTGACGGCGGTGATCCACGCCCCCGTCGATCGCGTGACCGATATCCTCGGGACACACGAGAACGTCGAACGTCTCGTCGCGAACGGCTGGATCGGACAGCTCACCGTCGTCGATCCGACCCAGGACAACCAGGTCTTCCACTATCAGGGCGACCTCGAGTGGGAACCGCCGGCCGAGCAACCGATCACCCAGCAGGCCGCCCCCTCGAGTGTCAGTTCCGATTGAGCAGCTGCTGTCCCATCGAGAGCCGGTGTAAACCGGTCCGGGCCGTTTACTGTTCGTTTCGCTGTCGAGACGCCGGTTACACCTCTTCTCGCTCCTCTAACTGGTGGACCGTCACGGAGACGAAGTACACGAGCATAAACAGCAGGAACCCCACTACGAGCCCGCCGAGTTCCCGGGCACCGATACCGGCCGGCGCGAGTACGGCGAGTATTATCAGTGCCACGACGAAGACGGCGATCGTGAACGCGCCGACGGCGACATAGAACCCGACATCGGAGTCGAACCGCTCGCGCATGGCCGACGCTTTCGCCACGAGTGACAAAACGGTACCGACCTCGGCGGCCGTCGCCGGCCGATCGACTCCTCGAGGTGTCACGGGCTGGCTGCCGGATCAGTACAGTATACTCTGGGTCGCCGTCGCGAACTCGTCGGGGAGCAACTCGGCGATCGCGCCGGAGTCGGTTTCGCCGTTGACGTTGACCAGGTACGCTCGGCCAAACTCGTTGCCGTAGACGCCCTGGAAGTCGTAGACGAAGCCGTAAACGTCGACATCGTCCGGCACGTCCGCGGATTCGCGTAGGAACTCCGCCTGGTGGTCGACGTTGTACTCGACGAGCTGGTTGATCACCGTCGTCTCGTCAGTCTCGCGGTCGATCAGGTCGCTCTCTATGGCTTTCTCGACGACGGGGACAAGCATCTCGACCCACTTGTCGACGCCCTGAGGCCCCGGGAGTTCGCCGCCGGTCGCGGCCCGGTACGCGGCGGTGACCGCGCCACAACCGGTGTGGCCGACGACGGCGGCGACGTCGGTGTCGGTGTGGTGAATCGGGTAGAGCACGCCGCCGTCGACGATCCGCTCGCCGTCGTCGTCGTCCCAGACCTGGTTGCCGATGTTGCTCGGCGTGAAGACCACCCCCGGATGATCCACCCCCCACATGTGTTCCTGTGGGACTCGCGAGTCGGAACAACAGATCGCGACGGTGTCGGGATGTTGTCCCGTCTGGACCTCGCTGAAGTAATCCTCGGGAAGCGACTCGACGTGGCGCTGGTTGCCGGCGAGCAGCTCCTCGAGGAACGTGCGAGTTGCTCCCATACTCGAGCTCACACGAACAGGGTCAAAAAGCTTCGATCTCCGGACGAGCGGCGTGCCGCGAAGCAAATCTTCACCCGTCGGCGCGTTCACGAGTGGGTATGGCCGAAACACGCCAGTGGCAACTCGCCAGCCGTCCCGTCGGTGAACCGACCTACGACGACTTCGAACTCGTCGCCGTCGACCGTCCCGAACCCGGTCCGAACGAGGTCCTCGTGAAGACGCTCTACCAGTCGGTCGACCCCTACATGCGCGGTCGTATGCGCGATGCCGAATCCTACGCCGAGCCGTGGGACGTCGGCGACCCGATGCAGGCCAGCGTCGTCGGCGAAGTCCTCGAGTCCAACAGCGCCGAGTACCAGGAGGGCGATGTCGTCACCGGCGACCTCCTGTGGGCCGAACACGCCGTCGCCGACGCGGGCGACCTCCAGGAAGTGAACCCCGACCACGGCCCGATCTCGACGGCACTCGGGGTGCTGGGAATGCCCGGCGTGACGGCCTACTGGGGACTGAACGACGTCTGCGAGCCGAAACCCGGCGATACGGTCGTCGTCTCCGCCGCGGCGGGCGCGGTCGGCTCCGTCGTCGGGCAACTCGCCAACCTGTCGGGCGCGCGTGTCGTCGGCACCGCCGGCAGCGAGGCGAAGGTCGACTGGCTCACCGACGACCTCGGGTTCGACGCCGCGATCAACTACAAGGAAACGGACGACCTCTCCGCTGCGATCGACGAGGCCTGTCCCGACGGCGTCGACTGCTACTTCGACAACGTCGGCGGCCCGATTACCGACGCCGTCTGGCCGCGGCTGAACGTCGACGCCCGCGTCGCCGTCTGCGGCCAGATCGCACTCTACAACGCGACCGACGTTCCGACCGGGCCGCGAAAGCTCGCAAAACTCATCGAGTCCCGCGCGACGGTCGAGGGCTTCCTCGTCAGCGACTACCAGCAGCGGTGGGGTCAGGCACTCGAGCGCCTCTCGACGTTCGTTCGAAACGGCGACGTCCAGTACCGAGAAAACGTCGTCGAGGGCTTCGAGAACGCTCCCGACGCCTTCCTCGGCCTGTTCGAAGGTGAGAACATCGGAAAACAGCTCGTGAACGTGGCCGAGCGCGGAGAATAGGACGCGGTCGACTGCGGACTCGAACCGCGACAGACGCTCAGTCGGTCAGTCCGTAGCCGATCTTGAACAGGTAGACGTCGAGCGCGATGACGACGACGGTGAGGACGGTCAGCACCGTCAGTGACGCGTACGGTGCGTATTCGGCGTACGCCGCCGGCGCGACCGAGGTCATATCCGAGTAGCCCAGCAGGCCGTACCGGACGCTATCGACCATATACACCATCGGGTTCAGCAGCGAGACCTGTACCTGCCAGGCTTGCTCGAGCGTCTCCAGGGAGTAGAACACCGCCCCGAAGAAGACGAGCGGGCGCAGGATGAACTGGTTCATTACGGTCAGGTCGTCGAAGTCCCGTGCGACGAGGCCGCCGATGATTCCGAACCCGGCAAACAGCGCCGTGATGACGACCATCGTCACGACGAGAAACAGCCCGTGCTCGATGCTGATCGGGACGAACAGTCGGCCGACGATGGCGATGATCACGCCGACGATCAGCCCGCGGACGGCACTGGCCCCGACGTAAGCGACGACCATCTCGGCGTAGGACAGCGGCGAGGTCAGCGTCTCGTGGATGTACTCGTTCCACCGGCCGTGAAAGATCGAGAAGGAGGCGTTCTCGAAGGCGTTGGAGATCGCCCCGAGCACGACGAGGCCCGGCACGATAAACAGGATGTAATCGAACCCGGCGATCTGGTCGATTCGTCCGCCCAAGATGAGCCCGAACACCGCGAAGTAGAGCACGTTCGTGATCGCCGGCGGCATGAACGTGTTCTTCGGCCGCCGGATGAATCGCAGGACTTCTCGACGGAACAGCGCCCGGAAGCCGACCGAGAGCATCAGCATCAGGCGACCCCCTCCTGCTCGCGTTCTTGCTCGTCTCCAGAGCCGTCGTCGTCCGCACTCGCAGCCGACGACCGCGTCACCGTTCGGTCCTCGCTCCGCGTGAGGTCCACGAAAATCTCCTCGAGCGACGTCCGAGAAATCTCGAGATCGGCGATCTCGTAGCCCGCCTCCTCGAGATCGTGCAGCAGTTTCGGTGCGGTCGAGCCGCCGTCGTCGACCCGCACCTGGACCTCGCTGCGGTCGCCTGCGGCCGTCGTCGACACGTCGTGGGCGTACACGCCGACCTCGTTTTCGACGGTTCGGGTCGCGACCGACGGGGACTCGAGGCGAACCGAGATCGTGTCGGTACCGCGTTGCTTGAGTTCGTCGGGCGTCGCAACGGTGACCTTCCGGCCCTCGTTCATGATCGCGACCCGATCACAGAGCCGTTCGGCCTCCTCGATGTAGTGTGTGGTCAGCAGGATCGTCGTTCCCTCCTCGTTGAGCTCCGTCACGAGTTCCCAGAGGTCGTGCCGGAGCTGGACGTCGACCCCGGCGGTCGGCTCGTCGAGGATCAGGAGGTCGGGGTCGGTTACGAGCGCCCGCGCGAGCAGCAGCCGTCGTTTCATCCCGCCGGAGAGCCAGTCGAACCGCTCGTCGCGCTTGTCGTAGATGCCCACCCGTTTGAGCACCTCGTCGGCACGGTCGGCGGCCTCGTCTTTGGGAATGCCGTGGTAGCCGGCCTTGTGGATCAGTACTTCCTTGATCGGGAAGAACCGATCGACGTTGAACTCCTGTGGAGCCAGGCCGATCGCGTCGCGGGCCTGTCGGTAGTCGTCCTCGACGTCCTGGCCGAAAACGCGGGCCTCACCGCCGGTCTTGCGGACGAGACCGACCAGCGTGTTGATGAACGTCGTCTTGCCCGCGCCGTTGGGCCCGAGCAGACCGAAGAACTCGCCCTCTTCGACGGTCAGTGACAGCTCCTGGAGAGCGCGCAGGTCCCCGTACTCCTTCACGAGATCGACGGTCTCGATGGCCGGTGGCATCGGTATCGGCGAATCGTCGGCCCCGACCGCGGTTAAGAATGTTGGTCTGGCCCCTCGAGCGGGCCGAAAATGGGGTTTGGGTACCGGCGAGTCTCTCTGTTTTCGCCTCCCCCCTTCGTCTCTTACTGCTGTTGTAACTCGTTTGCAGACTGTGGCCGCTCGCTCGAGCGGACCGGTCCGCCGCTTTGCTGGACGATATCGAACGCCGTCATCAGATCCGTCCGGGAGATCAACCCAACGAGGTCGTCGTCGTCGACGACGAGTAGCCGTCCGATCCCGTTTCGTTGCATCCGCTCGATCGCCGTCATCGCGTCGGTGTCGGGGTCGATCGTCTCGAGGTCGGTCGTCATCACGTCTTCGACCTCGTAGGCGTCTCGCTCGACCGGGTCGATCTCGCGGGCATCGTCGAGCGTGACCAGTCCGATCAGTCGGTCGTCTCCCCAGTTGTCCCGTTCGACGACCGGATACCCCGTGTGTCGTTCGCGGAACATCCGTTGGACGAGTTCCGAGATCGTCGTCTCGGGGCCGACCGTGTGGAGCTCCTCCGCACGCGTCATGATGTCGGCGACTGTCACGTCCTGGAACGCGGCTTTCATCGTCACCTGCTGGGCCTCGCTCGAGGCGGCGATGTAGATGAAGAAGGCGACGGCGATGAGGATGATGCTGAACGCGAACAGCCCGAACAGGCCCATGATGAACGCGAACATCTTGCCGATGCTTGCGGCCTGCTGGGTGGCCTTCGCGTACGGCTGGTTCCGTGCCAGCAGCGCGCGGAGGACTCTGCCGCCGTCCATCGGAAACGCGGGTACCATGTTGAAAATCGCGAGCGCGACGTTCAACACCGCGAGATAGCCGAGGACGAACCGCGTCGCATCGAACGCCTCCGGCGTGAACACGAACGCGACGTAGGAAACGACGCCGACCAGCACGGAGACGATCGGCCCAGCGATGGCGATGTTGAGTTCCTGTCTCCAGTCTTCGGGCATCTCCGAGAGCGCGGCGACCCCGCCGAGCAGCCAGAGCGTAATCGAGTCGATCGGGAACCCGTACCGCTGTGCGGTCAGGGAGTGACCCAGTTCGTGCAAGAGGACGCCGGCGAACAGTCCGATCGCCGCCGCCAGCCCGACGACGTAGGGCATCCACCACTCGAAGGTGAGCGCGTCGACATCGATGCCGGCCTCCATCGCCAGGTTGAGCGCCTCGATGACGGTTTCGATCTCGAATCCGATCAGGTAGGCGAACACCGGCAGTATCAACAGAAACGTGAGATCGAGCTTGATCGGAATCCCGAAGAGAGATCCGATCCGGAAACTCTTCAGCATGTCTCACGGTAGCCGCGGTAGCCCCTTAAAAACGCCGCCGTTCGGTTGTCCTCGTCCTCGAGCCGGGACCGGGTACCGATCAGTTCACGCAAATCAGTATAATGGTCCTTATATCGATCGGACAATATCGATTCCATGCAGCATAGTCTTATATACGAGTTCGTAGTTCGAAGAGACAGGATGAACCAGAAACAACTCGCGTCCGATTCACCGTCGACGACCCAGCAGCTGCCGACCGAACTCGAGTCCGCACAGGCGAAACTCGTCTACCTCTACCTCGAGGCGACGGGTGGTGCGACGGCGACGGACCTCACGAGCGCGCTGTCGATGAAGAAGATCGCGATCCTGAGCGTTCTCGACTCCCTCTCGAGCGAGGGGCTCGTCGAGAAGCGCGGCACCGAGTACGCGCCGCGTCGCTAATCGTCGTCGCCCCGCTTATACGAAATCAAGGAGAATACCTGCGGCTTGAGCCCCAGGATGAATCCGACAATTCGGAACCAATCCACGTTCGACGCCTCAGTTCGGCTTTTCAATGCGTATTTTAAAGCCCTAAGAACCACCATACACCGGTACGGTCTGGTCGGAACGGAGCGGGTTCCGAACGACCCTGTGCCCGTTGGCCTGAGCAAGCCCGACGATAACTCCGAGTCCAGCGACGTGTTCCCGGCTCCCGACTGGCAAAAACAACAGATGGGAGTCGCTGACGCTGAGGATAGGAG
>NZ_AOMA01000154.1 GCF_000337895.1 Halobiforma nitratireducens JCM 10879 | reverse complement strand
CAGACAGCCACCGACCACGACGACTGAGTTAAACGAGTTCCCGTGAAGTGGCGGCGTCCGTGGTTGCAAACCTGACATTCCCACCGCTGAGCGGAACCGAAGCTTCCGCGGTGCTCGGAAATCGTTGCTTTCCATCCGCTCGGGATTCCTCCCCGTGAACGCGGAGGAGGATGTCAATCAGCCGTCGTGGTCGCCGTACTCCCGGCCGCCGACCACCCGTCGGTATTCGACGGAATCGGCTCTCGACCTCGTCTGGCCCGTCTTTTCTTCGGGAACGTCGAGTCGCGTCATCACCGTCGCTCGAGTCCCGACGGGTGGAGTTCGCTTCGAAGCCTTTATCCGCACGGTAGCACTCCGTTTTCGTAAGTAACTACGATGTCCGAGAAACCCGCCTCAATGTACCGGGAGATCAGTAAGCCGGCCTACACGCGCCGCGAGTACATTACTGGGATCCCGGGCTCGAAGATCGCACAGCACAAGATGGGCGACATCGGTGCCGACGCCGAAGACTACCCGATTCAGATCAGCCTCGTCACCGAGGAAGAAGTCCAGATCCGACACGGGAGCCTCGAGGCGTCGCGCCTGTCGGCCAACCGCCACATGCTGAAAAACGCCGGCGAGAACAACTACAAGATGATCCTGCGCAAGTTCCCCCACCACGTCATCCGGGAGAACAAGCAGGCGACCGGCGCAGGGGCAGACCGTGTTTCCGACGGGATGCGCCAGGCGTTCGGGAAGATCGTCGGCACCGCCGCACGCATCGACGCCGGCGAACGAATCTTCACGGTCTGGTGTGACGTCGACGACGCCGAACACGCCAAGGAAGCGTTCCGTCGCGCCTACAACAAGATCACGCCGCCGTGCCGGATCGTGGTCGAGAAAGGCGAAGAGAAACTGATCGCGTAACGTCGTTTTGCTGCGGTGTGCTTTCTGCCACCGCTTGCGTATCGGTTCGTCGATTAGCCACGCGTCACGAAGCGTCTTTCGGGCTTGCGGTTACGTCTTCTCCGCTTCCGAGGGTCTCCGTATCCGCCGCCGTTTCCTACTCCGTAGGGTTCAGTCCACCGTGGCTCGAGAGCATCGGGGCTCGTCTCCCGCTGCTTTGTGGCTCTCGCAGCTGCTCGAGTGGTCCGTCGGGAGCGTCACGCTGGCATCCGTCGGTCGACGGCGATCAACAGAATAACGGCAACTCGTCGAGCCGATCGGTGTATGGAGCGACGCCGAGCCCTCGTCACCGCTGGCGGTCTCTTTCCGATGGCGATCTCTGGCTGTGTCTCGCGGTCGTCCGAGCCTGAAGACCTGGACGAGGACGACCCACCGGACCCCGTCGTCGAAGACGTCCGTATCCCCGCAGTCGAGCACGTCGACCGGAACGGCATGCCACTCATCGAACCGATCGACGAAGACGCCGATTCGGCCCTCGAGTTCGCCGGAACGTTCGAAAACGCCGGCGATGCCGGCGACGCTGTGATCTCGCTGTATCTCCTCGAGGCCGACGGTACCGACGAGTCCGCCCTCGTGGCCGGTGCTCCCGCTCGCGGGACCGTCGCTCGTTTCGCGGCGGGCGAACGGCGGGAAATCGTTTTCGACGACGTTTCGCCACAGGAATACGATGCCTACTTCCTCGAGGCTCAGATCGGGAGCGTCGAGGCGGACGTTCGAAACGACGGCGAAGCTGGGAAAGTGGAGGTCGTGCTCACCGGACCGGGTGGTCAGCGGGCGGACGAACGTCGGACAGTCGAGATCGACGCGGACGGGACCGAGACGATCTCCTTCGACGGGCCGTTCATGCGGGAGTCGTACGACGTACGGGCGGAGCCGGTCGACGAGTAGCTTCGATCGCTGTGGTCTTGCTCGTCTCTTCGTGTCGGGTTACGAGCCAGCTTTTTTCCCTCCTACTTCCCAGTTCCGAGTATGATCGATCTCGCGGTCGCGAACGATCAGGAGACGTTCCAGCGAATGCGCGACCCACTCGAGGAACGCGGCGTCCGTGTCCATCACGTGCCCGCCAGCGAGCGCGTGGTTTCACTGACCGACCCCCCGTGGGAGCCCGACGAGTACGACGGCGGCTTCGTCTACCCCGGCCGGTTGATGGAAGGTGGCGTCGCCGACGCACTCCTCGAGATTCCGTGGCTCAACGACCACGAGACGGTGCTTACGTCGCGAAACAAGGCCGAAGTGCTCGCTCGTCTCGAGCGGGCCGATCTTCCAGTCCCCGACTCGACGTACGTTTCGAACGACGTGAGCGAGGCCACACTCGTCGAGGTCTTCGAGCGGTTCGAACCGCCGGTCGTCGTGAAGCCGAACTCGACGACACGAGGGGTCGGCGTCGCGAAGGCTCACGACCTCGATTCCTTTCTGGGGCTCTGTGACTACCTCTCGCTCGTTCACGACTATCGGGCGACCGGGGATCGCTCGTTTCTCGTCCAGGAGTATCTCCCCGATGCGACCGACTACCGCGTGATGGTGCTCGAGGGCGAGTACGTCGGCGCGGTCGAACGACGGCTTCCCGACGACGCGGTCGCGGACGGCCAGTGGAAACACAACGTCCACCGTGGCGCGGAGGCGACCGGAGTCGAGCTCCCCTCGAGGTACCGGGAGTTGGCCGAGTCGGTCGCCGACGTACTCGAGATTCCGTTCGTCGGCGTCGATCTCCTCGAGACGGACGACCGCCTCGTCGTCAACGAGACCAACGCCCGTCCGACGATCGACGAGGCCACGAAGTACGAGGACGGGTTTTACGATCGGCTCGCCGAGGCGATACGAGCCGTTGCGGACGGGCCCCGGAGCGACCGAGACGCCCTCTCGTGACTCGGTTCGGCGATCGCTCGGCCGGTCGCGATGGCAGTAACTCGTTCGGTCATCACTCGATGGCAGTCCGTTTCTAACGCCTCGAGAATCCACCACGAGCCCGGCTCCGACCGATGCCGAACTCCCGATCCAGGACAGAACGGAACCGGACCGACGCACGTAGTGGCAGTCGAGAACCCGTTGCGACCGCGACGTTCCTACTCGAGACTGATACCCGAGGATTTCTCGGCCGGCTCGAAGACGACCTCGAGGACGCCGTTGTTGTAGGTGGCGGAGGCAGTGTGTTCGTTGACCCGACGCGGGAGCGAGACCCGTTCGTCGTACTCGCGGTGCTCGCTGCTGGCCGAGATCGTCAGGGTCTTGCCATCACACTCGAGTTCGATGTTGTTCTTCTCGACTCCCGGGAGGTCGGCGACGACGCGGATCTCGTCGTCGGTGTCGTGGATGTCGACGTGGGTATCGCTTCCGAACCCGTTGTTGCTACCAGTGCCGGTGCCGGGACCGGGACCGCCGGCCGAATCGAAATCGACGTTGGTATCGGCACCACTCATCATCTCGTTCATCATTCGCTCGATCTCGCGAAAGAGATCGTCGAAAGGTTCGTCACGGTCGTCTCGACGCATGGATGTTCGTAAGCATGGGAGGTGCAAAAACTTTCCCCGGATCGACGGGTCTGACAGGGAACGGAAACGACGGCTGATCGGGTCAGCCAGTACTGTTCGAGAACGCCCAGCGGCTGATCGGTCCCGTCTTTCGATGGCGGGTCGATCGGTCCTGCGATAGTCGACCTGCTGTAACTAGTTACCGCCGATCGCCAGAACGAGGTCGGCGATCGGGGTAACTGACTACAGCGAACCGTCTCAGTCGTCCGCCGGCGACTCGTCCGGCGTGCGTCGCACGGCCGTGAGGTCGGTCCGATCGTGGAGATAGCCGAGGTCGATTCCAAGCGTCTCGTTCGTGAGCGCTCGACTCTCCGGGCCGGACAGTTCGCCCTCGAGTGCTCGGATCGCATCGACGTTTTCGGGAACGACGTCGGCCTCCTGGTGGATCGCCTGCATGCAGTACAGGTCCTTCCCCTGGAGGGTCAGTGACTCTTCCCAGAGGCAGTTCTCCCAGATGTCGCCGCGTGGACGACCGGCGTCCTGTGCGAGGTCTTTGAGAGTCCCGGCTCCGTCGATACCCGCGTAGTCGGGGATCGTGAGGATGCGGTCTTCGGCTCGGTACAGGTCCGTCACTTCCCCGACGTCGTCGGGGCGTTCCTCGAGGGTGACGTTGACCGAGTGGACGTGCATCATCGTCGTCGGAACTTTCAGACCGATCGTGTCGATGTCGAGTTCGGGGAAGACGGTCTGGACGTCCGGGCCGTGGTGGGACGGAATCGATACCGGATCCGGAACCGTGTCGTTGATCGGACCGCGGCCGGTCTGATCGGGGTCGCCGCCGCGGCGAACCAGCGTCACTCGAGCTTTCTCGACGCCGTAGTTCTCGTGAAGCGGGGCGAGGAAACGGGAGAGACCGGTCGTGTTACAGGAAACGACCCGTGCGTACTCCGCGTCTTCGGCTTCGTCGTAGTTCGCGCGGGCGTTGAAGCTCACTTCGGCGACGGTTGCATCCTCGCCACCCTGGAAGAGCGCGGGGGTACCGTGGCGTTCGTACAGCGGGCGGTTCTCGGCACCGATCCCCGATGGCGTCGCGTCGACGATAATATCGCTTTCGGCGACGAGGTCGTCGACGCTGCCGGCGAGATCGATGCCGATCTCGCGGAACCCGTCGGCACGGTCCTCGTCGACGGCGTAGACGGGATACCCCTCTTCGTCGGCCCCAACTGCGACGTAGTCGGGGCTGCGTTTCCCGACGCCGTGGACCTCCATGTCGGGCTGTTCCCGGATCGCATCCGCGACGCGTTTGCCGATGGTTCCGTACCCGTTGATTCCGACCCGTATCATACGGGTCTATCTCCACCGTCGACGCTCATAACCTTTTTGCAGTAAATTGATAGATGTTAACTCGAAATTGAGTAACTAGGATACAAATGCCGGACGGTAGTGTGTTCCTACGTGCAAATGAACTCTAACGTATATATTTGTCAAATGGTACTCGCTTGCAGTTGCCGACACGTCACGTCTCCTCGACTGTGATCGGTAGATATATAACGGTTCTAAACTGGGGAACAAATTTAACGCTGGGGTTCCTACTACTCGAATATGAGTGAACTTTCGTACAATGGGGTCGAGGGAACAGTCCGCATCGGGCTCAACGGATTCGGGCGAATCGGCCGAAACGTCCTGCGTGCGTCACTGTCGTACGACGACGTCGAGATCGTCGCTATCAACGACGTGATGGACGACGACGACATGGAGTATCTGCTGCAGTACGATTCCGTCCACGGACGACTCGAGGACGTCTCCCGGGACGGCGACACGCTTTCGGTCGGCGACCAGGAGATCGACCTCCTCTCCGAGCGCGACCCCACGGAACTGCCTTGGGACGAACTCGACGTCGACGTCGCGTTCGAGGCGACCGGTCTCTTCCGGACCCACGACGAGGCCGCCCAGCACCTCGAGGCCGGAGCCGAGAAGGTCGTCATCTCGGCCCCGCCGAAAGGCGAGACGGAGGTACCCATGTTCGTCTACGGCGTCAACCACGAGGAGTACGACGGTGCAGACGTCGTCTCGAACGCCTCCTGTACGACCAACTCGATCGCACCGGTCGTGAAGGTCCTCGAAGAGGAGTTCGGTATCGAGTCGGGGCTGCTCACGACCGTCCACGCCTACACCGGCTCGCAGGAACTCATCGACGGACCGAGCAGCAAGCGCCGCCGCGGTCGCGCCGCTGCCGATAACATCGTTCCGACCACGACCGGTGCTGCAGTCGCCACCACTGAAGTGCTCCCCGAACTCGAAGGGAAACTCGACGGCATGGCGATGCGTGTACCGGTCCCGAACGGATCGATCACCGATCTCACCGTCGACCTCGAGGCCGACGTTACGAAAGCCGACCTCGAGGCGGCGATCCGCGAGGCTGCGGACGGCGAGCTCGCCGGCGTCCTCGGTTACACCGACGAGGAGATCGTTTCCCGCGACATCGTCGGGCTCCCGTTCTCCTCGTACGTCGATCTCGAGGGGTCGATGGTCCTCGAGGACGGCCTCGTGAAGGTACTCGCCTGGTACGACAACGAGTACGGCTTCTCGGAGCGAATGCTCGATCTCGCGACCTACGTGATCGCCGAGTCCGAAGACATCGACGCGGATACCAAAGAAGCGGTCCCACGGTAACCCACGGCCGCTCGCCGCGACTCTTTCCCACCCTTATTTGACCGCTTCGGTCCATCTACGAACCACGAGCACGGAGCCAGCCATGAGCACGACGACACCGACATTCCAGACGATCGACGATCTCGAACCGGGACAACAACTGCTCGTCCGTATCGACGTCAACGCTCCCGTCGAGGACGGGGCCGTTCAGGACAACCGGCGGTTCGCCCGCCACGCCGACACCGTCGCGGAACTGCTCGCGGACGACCACGCCGTCGCCCTGCTCGCCCACCAGGGTCGGCCGGGTCGTGACACGTTCGTCTCCCTGGAGGAACACGCCGACATCCTCGCCGACCACCTCGGACGAGAGGTCGCGTTCGTCGACGACACCTTCGGCGACGACGCCCTCGAGGCGATCGGCGGACTCGAGTCCGGCGACGTCCTCCTCCTCGAGAACGCCCGGATGTGTGACGAGGAACTCCCCGAAGAGGACCCGGACGAGAAAGCCGACACCGAGTTCGTCCGGACGCTCGCCCCCGAGTTCGACGCCTACGTCAACGACGCCTACTCGGCGGCCCACCGCTCACACGCCTCGCTCGTGGGCTTCCCGCGAGTGATGGACGCCTACGCGGGCCGCGTGATGGAGACGGAGTACACCGCGAATTCGGCGATCCAACAGCGGGAGTTCGACGGGCCCGTGACGATGGTGCTCGGCGGGACGAAGGCCGAGGACCTCATCCCGGTCATCGAGGAGGTCGACGATACCGTCGATCGCTTCTGTCTGGGCGGGATCGTCGGCGAACTCTTCTTGCGCGCCGAGGGCCACGACGTCGGCTACGACGTCGAGGGAACCGAGTTCTTCGACCACCAGTGGGAGAACCACGCCGACACCATCGAACGCGTCCTCGAGGAGTACGGCGATCGGCTCAACCTCGCGAGCGACCTCGCCTACGAGGCCGAGAGCGATGAGCGCGCCGAACGGACGGTCTCGGACATCGAGAAGGGCACGTCGTATCTCGACGTCGGGACCGACACTGCCGAGGAGTACGCCGACCTCGTCGCCGAATCCGAGGCCGTCTTCGTCAAGGGTGCGCTCGGCGTCTTCGAGGACGAGCGGTTCGCCGACGGCACCGTCGAGGTGCTCTCGGCGATCGCCGAGACGGACTGTTTCTCCGTGGTCGGCGGCGGCGACACCTCGCGAGCGATACCCATGTACGACCTCGAGGAGGACGACTTCTCGCACGTCTCGGTCGCCGGCGGCGCGTACGTCCGCGCGCTCACGGGTGAGCGACTCGTCGGAGTCGAGACCCTCGAGGCGGCTGCCGACTCCGCGTAGTCGGGCCGGAACCAGCCGTTCACGACCCTTCCGGACCGAAGAAGGCAAAACCTATCGGCGCGACGGGCGGACGTAGTACTATGTCCGAACTTCGAACTGCTGCCGAAACTGCCGTCCAGCAGTGCCTCGAACTCGAGGGCGAGGAGTCCTGCGTGGTCGTCACGGACGACGAACGGGAACCAATCGGTGTGGCCCTCTACGAGGTCGTCCGCGAGGTAACCGACGACGCGACGATCGTCCGCTACCCGCCGGGCGAGCAACACGGAGCCGAACCCCCGGCACCGGTCGCGGCCGCCATGGAAGGAGCAGACGCCTTCCTCGCGCCGACGACGAAGAGCCTGAGCCACACCCGCGCTCGATCCGACGCGACCGACGAGGGAGCCCGGGGTTCGACGCTGCCTGGAATCACCGAGGAGGTGTTCGTCACCGGACTCGACGCCGACTACGATCGCATCGCCGACGAATGCGAACGCACCCTCGAGCGCGTCGCCGACGCCGACGAGGTCCGCGTGACGACCGACCTGGGGACCGACATCACGTTCGCGGTCGGCGATCGGGAGTGGCACGACGACACCGGCGACGTGAGCGATCCGGGGTCGTTCTCGAACCTCCCCGCGGGCGAGGTGTTCGTCAGCCCCGAATCGGCCGACGGCACCTACGTCGTCGACGGAACGATGCGGCCCCACGGACTGCTCGAGGGCCGTGAACTCGAGTTCGTGGTCGAGGACGGCCTCGTCACGGAAATCTCGGACGACGAGATTCGTGCACAGGTCGACGAAGCGGCCGACGAGGTCGGCGACGCGGCGTACAACCTCGCCGAACTCGGCATCGGGACGAACGTCGGTGTCACGGAACTCGTCGGATCGGTCCTGCTCGACGAGAAGGCGGCGGGGACGATTCACATCGCCATCGGCGACAACGCCAGTATCGGCGGCGAGACGGAAGCCCCGATCCACCTCGACGGCATCGTCCGGGACCCGACGGTGTACGCCGACGGTGAGGAGATCGAACTTCCCGAAGCGTAGCGACGCCGACGCGAGCGCCTCGAATCGGACCGGTCCGGCACGGATCAGGTCCAATCGCCTTTTAGGTGCGTGGCCGCTACGAGGTGTTATGAGCGATTCATCTGAGCTGCCGGATCGGGTGCCGACGCCCTGTCCCTCCTGTTCGCCCGACCTCGAGACCGTTCACGAGGTCCTGACCGCGACGGAGGGTGGAGGCACGGTCACCGTCCGCTGCAGCGAGTGCGATCACGTTCACAAGGTACAGCCCGAACGAACGCCGGAAGTAACCCTCGACGTCGTCGTCTCCCAGGACGGCGAGTCGTTCACGGCCAACGTCACGACGCCCGAAGACGAAACCATCGAGGTCGGCGACGAGTTCCTCCTCGAGACCGAGGCGGTCCTCTCGACGGTTCGCGTGACGAGCGTCGAACTCGAGGGCCACAAACGAGTCGAGGAGGCACCAGCCGACGAGATCGAGACCGTCTGGACGCGCGAGGTCGACAACGTCGCGGTCAACGTGACGATCCACCCACAGGACGGCTCGCGCAACGATAGCCGGTCGATCACGGTTCGCGTGCCTGGTGACTACGAGTTCGAGGTCGGCGAAGTAGAGGAGTTCGGCGACGACGAGTTCGAGATCGACGCCTTCGTCGTTCGTGGCGATGCCGCCGGCTACGATCGGGATCGCTACGAGATCGAGGGTGATACGGTGCTCGCGAAAGACGCCAAGCGCGTGTACGCCTACGACGAACAGACGAGCGCCTGGTCGGCCTGGTAAGCCTCGAGTCTCCGTCTTTGCCGCTTCTCTCTCTCTTTCGGTCCCACTGATCGCGAATCGCGGTGGTTCGTATAGTCACCACTGCACGTCAGTGTGCACCTGATCGCCAGGCGGATCGGCGATCAGTGCGCGACGGGAGTGTCCTGTAGTCGTCAGCTCCCTGCTCGAGTTTCACCCAGCAATTTCGCCCTACTACCTATTGCTCGCGAGCGCGTACTGTCGCCCATGTTCGATCGCTTCGGGTCCGACGACCCTGGCGACGCCGACGACTACGAAACTGCCCGTGAGCGAATGGTCCGGGCAGTCGCTTCCCGGGTCGACGACGACCGCGTTCTCGAGGCGCTCGCGGCTGTCCCTCGCCACGAGTTCGTCCCGCCCGACCGACGCGACAGCGCGTACGAGGATCGACCGTTGCCGATCGGGGACGGCCAGACTATCAGCGCCCCGCACATGGTCGCGATCATGGCCGACGAACTCGACCTCGAACCCGGCGACGACGTCCTCGAGGTCGGGACGGGCTGTGGCTACCACGCGGCGGTCACCGCGGAACTCGTCGGGCCAGCACACGTCTACAGCGTCGAATACGGCGAAGAGCTGGCTGAGGGGGCCCGAAAGCGACTGTCGGAGACGGGCTACGGTGAGGTTTCGGTGAGAACCGGGGACGGACGGAACGGCTGGCCCGAACACGCGCCCTACGACGCGGCCTACCTCACCTGCGCGACGGCGGAGCTACCCGACCCCGTCCTCGCGCAGATTCGTCCCGGCGGCCGACTGCTCGCCCCGGTCGGCACGGGTTTCCAGACGCTCGTGGAGGCGATCAAACGCGATGATGGGTGCCTCGATCGACAGGAACACGGTGGGGTCCGCTTCGTTCGGATGCGCGGGTAACCTACCCGAGCAAGCGCGCCATTGATTACGCCCGGACCGGTAGCCCGACTAGATATGGACCCCGCGGTACTGCGAGAGGACATGGTCGACGGCCTCGAGTCGCCGACCAAAGGCGTCCTCGCAGACGAGAACGTGGCCGTCGCCATGCGCGACGTGCCTCGCCACGAGTTCGTCGACGACGAGCGGGCGGCCTACGCCGACCGCGAACACGAAGCGCTCGGGACGCGCGTGCTCGCTCCCAGCACGGTTGCCCGGCTCTTCGAGGTACTTTCCGTCGAAGACGGCGACAGCGTACTGATCGTCGGCGCTGGCGTCGGCTACACGGCCGCCGTGGCCGCCGAACTCGCCGACGAGACGGCTGTCCACGCCGTCGACATCGCCCGTCCGTTGGTCGCCGAAGCCCGGAACAACCTCGCCAGCGCCGGGTACGACGGCGTTCTCGTCGACTGTCGCGACGGTGCGGACGGGCTGCCGGAGTACGCACCGTTCGATCGCATCCTGCTCGAGGCCGCGGCCGTCGATGCCCCGCGGGCGCTGTGCGAGCAACTCGCTCCGGCCGGACGGCTGGTCTTCCCGCGGGGATCGCAACGACAGCGACTCGTCGCCGTCTCGCCTGGTGGTGACCGGCGGGAGTTCGACGTCGTCTCGTTCGATCCGCTGCTCGTCGACGGCGAGCAGTCGGGCGCGGTCGAACGAAATCGGACGACACGAGAGGACAGAGAGCGGGCGCGCCGTCGTGCCGAGTCTCGTACCGGCTGGGAGCAACGCTGGATCGAGTGGGACGAGCGCGTCGAATCGAACTGACGGCCACGACCGTCGCTCGTGGGGTTCGTTCGTTACCGTCTCGAGTCGGAGTGTGAGGTACGGAGTCGGAACTGTCGAACGTAACGCCACAAAACGAAAGTGGGGATTGGGGATTGGGGGATTAGGTGGCGACAGTACCGCGAATCGCCATCCGATCCTATGTCGTACTGGCGATTAAGTATGATCTATAACTGTTTAGTGGTCCTTTTGAGGCGGTACTAATCATTTAGAGCCCATCGAACGCCAGCGACGTCAGCTTCCGTTCCGCGGCTCGCAGGTGATAGTGATACGTCGGCGCAGAGATGCCAAGTGCTGCCGCGAGAGCTTCGCCCGTGCTCTCCCGGGGCCACTCGAAGAACCCGCCGTAGTAGGCCGCCTGCAGAGCCTCGAGCTGTTTGGCCGTGAGTCGTTCCTCGAGGTGGGTATCGAGTTGTCGCGCCGACGGGGTGGCACTGGTTTCTCGTCGTGCGCGAAGTTCAGTTTCCGGGTACTCCGCCCGAATCGCCTCGATCAGTTCCCGGGCGTCGACACCCTGTGGCACCTCGAGAACGATCGTCGCCGCTTTCCCGTCACCCGTGATCGTGCCCACGCGAACGTCGTAGCTGCCGATGATCTCGAGAAACGGGGTCGGTTCGGAGGTCACCTCGAGCAGCCGCTCGTCGTCGCCAGCCGAGACCGTCGCGGTCGACCGAACGAGGGCAGACCCGTCGGCCACGGGCCCCGGGTCGGCGTCGGCAGGCACGCTGACGAAACTCACTATCTCGTCCCCGTCGCGGTCGATAAGCCCTTCGAGAGTCACGCGACCGTCGATCCGTGACTGGAGCCGGTTGAACAACAGCCGGTCGTCCCGACATTCGAGTTCGAGCTCGAGTCGGCCGTCGGCGAGCATCGCCCGCGTTCGCTCGACCGACCGAATCGCGTGCCCGATCGTCTCGCCCAGCTCGGCCAGCACGGCCCGCTCCCGCTCGGTGATCGAGTCGACGCCGCCGACGTGGACGACCAGGGAGCCGTACTGGCGTTCTTTGCCACCGATCGGGACGGCCAGAACCGTCTGGAAACCGTGGGTGAGCGCCTCCTTGCGCCGACGATCCCACCCGTCGGCCTCGAGGACGTTCCCGACGACGGCAACCTGCTCGTGTTCGAGTGCTTCGCGGATCAGTTCGCGTTCGGGCGCACACTCGCCGTCGTCGCGGAGGCGGTCGACGTAGGTCGCGTCGACGCCGTTCCATTCGCTGGGTTCGGGCGGGTCGTCGGTCGTCGCGATCCAGGCGAAGCGGTAGCGGTCGGTATCGGCGAGCCGTTCGCAGACGGTCGACTCGATCTCCCCGCGGGTCGAGGCTCGCGCGATCCCGTGGTTGATTTCGCGGACGATCCCGTTCGTGTGGTTGAGCCGTGTTAGTTCCTCGTTTTGCCGGGTGAGCGTCCGATCGCGTTCACGAAGTAGTTCCTCGCGTTCCGCCCGGTCGAGTGCGGCCTCCGCGTTCGCCGAGAGCACGTACAGCAGCTCCGTCATCGTCTCGTCGACGCCCGACTCGCTTTCCGTTCCCGCGACCAGGACCCCGTGGGTGCCAAGCGGGACGATCACCTCGGTTCGTTTCGCATCGAGTGGCTCACTCCGGTTCTCGACCGAACCGACGGTGACGGCGTCGGTCGGCTCCCGTCCCTCGATGGTCCGACTGTCGCCTTCGGAAAAGACGTCCCAGATAGCCCCGTCGCCGCGTTCGAAGCGTTCGGCGAGATCGGTACCAGTTCGGGAGCTCGGCCCGAGGCCCGCTGTCGACTCCGGGCCCGTCGTTCCCGTGGGATCGGCTGCTGTCGTCGGCTCGATCCTGGACCGACGCCCGGCCGCCGCCGCGACCAACTCCAGGGCACTGTCCGTCGGATCGAACGCGTACGCCGCGACGGCCGGCAACTCGAGAATTTCTCGAGCGGTCTCGACGGCGGTCCGGTAGATCTCCGCCTTGTTCTCGGCGCGCATCAACTCCCGCGTCGTCTCGTGGAGGGTCGTCACCGTCCGCTGGTAGCGGTGCTCGTTTGCCCGGAGTTCGGCTTCGGTCCGGTGTTGTTCGACGGCGTTGACGACCTCCTTTGCCAGCACCGCATACTGTTCGTCGCCGGTTTCTTTCCGCAGGTACTGGGTCACGCCGGCGTCGATCGCTTCGCTTGCGACTGCCTCCGACCCCCTGCCGGTAAAGAGGATGAAAGGAAGAGCAGGCCGATCCTCGCGGACGCGCTCGAGCAATTCGAGCCCAGTCAGCCGCGGCATCTCGTAGTCGCTGACGATGCAGTCGACCGTCGGCTCGCCGGTAGACTCGAGTCGCTCGAGGGCATCGTCCGGGCTCGTCGCCGGTTCGGCGTCGATCGCCCCGCGTTCGCGCTCGAGCATTTCACAGACGAGTTCCGCGAACCCGGGTTCGTTGTCGACGACGAGAACGGTGACGTCGGCGGTCATCGATTCGAGAATCGCCCCTCGAGGTCGCGGACGATGCCGGCCCCTGTCGCCGTCGGCCACGGGTCGCGTTCGGTCGGTTCGTTTCGAATCACTACTACGTGCTCTGTGTGTCGGAGGAAATATATTTTTCTCAGCGCCCGCTGCCGTTTCGCCGGCTCCACCCTGCTTTCGGGCCTGCTACGGGGCCTGTTGCCGTCGGCCTACGACGTGCTTTCGAGACCGAATTCGAGAGGACGACCCGGAGACGGCACCATCCCAGAGACGTGTGTCGCTATCCGAAGCTAGGAACGTAGTTCGCGGAAGAAGACGCCCGAGGCGGGATTTGAACCCGCGTCACAACCGTGACAGGGTTGTATGATGGGCCACTACACCACCCGGGCACGCANAGAAGACGCCCGAGGCGGGATTTGAACCCGCGTCACAACCGTGACAGGGTTGTATGATGGGCCACTACACCACCCGGGCACGCATCCCTTCCTTTCCCGGTTACAGTATTAAGGGTTTTGTTCTCGACTGCCCTTGGTCCGCGGTGACGCAGCCCCGAAATCGAACTCTGGGCGATATCCCGGCTGGATATCGATCGATCACCGGCTGGCTACCGACACCGAGGAAGACGGCGGCCCCGAAGCGACACGTCACTCGTCGACCGCGACCAGATCGGTTTCCTCGTCGTCGATGCCGTCTCGAGCCACGTCGTCGTTGTCGTCCGTCTCGGAGTCGGCGGGCTGTCCGTCGTTCGCATCACCGCTATCGTCGGTCTCGAACTGGTCGACGAG
This sequence comes from Halobiforma nitratireducens JCM 10879, assembly GCF_000337895.1. Classification (GTDB taxonomy): domain Archaea; phylum Halobacteriota; class Halobacteria; order Halobacteriales; family Natrialbaceae; genus Natronobacterium; species Natronobacterium nitratireducens. The sequence continues at coordinate 11,630 of NZ_AOMA01000154.1, read as the reverse complement.
GGTCTGGAGTTCGTCGGCACGTCCGGACAGTGATTCGGCGTTGTTGCCGATCTGTTGTATCGCGCTCGTTTGCTCTTCTGCCGCCGCCGAGACGTTCTGTGCCTCGTCGGCCGTCCGTTCGCTCACCGACGTGACGTCGTCGACCATCGACGCGACTTCCTGTGTGGATTCGGCCTGGTCGTCGGTCGCCTCGTTGATCGACTGGACGCCAGCGTTTGCGTCCTCGACCGCGTCGACGATTCCTTCGAGGGTCTCGACGGTGCGATCGATGGTCGTCCGTCCCTCTTCGACACCGGACCGCATCTCGAAGACGTCGTCGGCCACGGATTCGGTAGACTCCTCGACGGTCGCCACCAGTTCTTCGACCTCCTGGGTCGCCTCGCTGGTCTCCTCGGCGAGCGATTTGACCTCGTTGGCGACCACAGCGAACCCGTCGCCTTCGTCACCGGCCCCGGCGGCTTCGATCGACGCGTTGAGCGCGAGCAGGTTCGTCTCCGCAGCGATGTCGTCGATCAACTCGACGACCTCGCCGATCCGTTCGACCTCCTCACGCAGTGCTTCCATCTCCGTGACGGTGTCGTCTGCTTTCGCTTCGATGTCGTCTATCGTCTCGATGACCTCACTCGCCGCGGCCTGGCCGTCCTGACCCAGGTCGGCGGCCTGTGCGATCTGGTCTGCGACCGTATCCGAGGATGACGCGATCTCCTCGACCGTCGCCGAGAGGTCGCTCATCTCGCTTGCGGCAGTGGCCAACTGCTCGCGCTGCTGGTCCGCCCCGACGGAAATTTCCTCGACGCTCTCTGCAACCTCCGCACTCGAGGCCTCGATCTCTTCGGTCGAAACGGTCACCTCGTCGCTTTGCTCGTCGACCTCCGCGGCGACCCGCTGGATGCGGACGACGAGTTGTTCGACCCCCTCGAGCATCTCGTTTACCGCCTCGCCGATCTCGGTCATCGCCTCGCTTCGACTGTCAGTGTCGACCCGACGGGTAAGGTCGCCGTTGGCCGCGGCCTCGATGTTCGCCCGGTACTCCTCGGCTTTCTCCTCGAGGTGGCGGCTGAGGGCTTCGGCCTCGGCTTTGGCCTCCTGGGCCTCTGCCTGGGCGCGTTCGGCCTCGTCTTTGGCCTCCTGGGCGCGCTCGCGCTCTCGCGTTGCCTCCTCGGCCTGTCGTTCGACTTCCGAGAGCTGTTCGCGCATCGTGTCTCGAATCCGTCGGAACAGCGAGGCGAGTTGCCCGAACTCGTCGGCCCTGCTATCGTCGATCTCCACCTCGAGGTCGCCGCCCTCGATCCCTTCCGCGTACCCCGTCATCTGCTCGAGGGAGTTGTTGATGTCTCGTGAAATGACCGCGCCGACGACGACGAACCCGATCACCGAGAGGCCGATCAACACGAGGATGCTTTGGGTCACGTCCCCGACCGTATCGAACACGGCGTCCTGCGGTGCGATGACGGCGACGGTCCACTCCGCTTCCTCGAGCGGGAGCGTCGCGACGACGGTTCGGTCGTCCTCGACTCGGTCGTGACTCCCATCGGCCTGGCTAACCTGCGCTTCGGAGACGTTACCACCCTCCTGGAGGTCATCGAGTTCGTCGAACAGCTGGAACTCCGTGAGGATGTCTTCCGGTTCCTCGGCGAGCACGACCTGTCCGTTGGGGGAGACGATCTCGATGACGCCGCCGTCGACGGGCGAGGTCAGTAACTCGCTCCGCTCGGCGAGGTCGACGGTAATGACGATAGCGTGGCTCGCCTGCCCGGTCACTGGACTCCCGAACGCCATCCGTGGGCCGTCTTCGATCGCGTACGGCTCGAACGAGGTAGCCGACAGCGCGTTCCCGAACTCGTCGGCGTCGGCCGCCCACGGATACGACGACCGATCGACCGATTCACCGTCGAGCGCATCTCGTGTACTGACCTCGACGGTACTGGTCTCCATATTGTAGTAGTGGACCGCGGTCACGTCCCCGGGAAGCCCCTCGAGGTTTTCCTCGAGGACTGTCCTGATTTGGGTGCGATCGTCGCGCCGAATCTCCGCGTCGCTCGACAGCCGCGTAGCGTCGTTGTGGCGGTCCTGAACGAACTGGTCGAGTCCTTGCACCTCTCGGTCCGCGGCGTTGACCAGCGTCTCTTCCGCGTCGTCCTGGACGCTCGCTTCTACCTGGGCGAGGGTCACGTATCCGGCCCCGATCAACGCGACGGTGAGCACCAGAATCGCCACGGCGATCTTGAAAAAGTAGCGACTACGAACTCTGTTGTAAACCGCCTGAATTGACGAATCCCTCGGTTCGTCGTCCTCTTCACGCCTCATACAGGCTTGTGTGAGATTATCACATTAACTCTATTGGCCCTTCGAGCTTCCCGGACGAAGCGACGTTCGCCGGCAGTGAACATTGTTAGCTCGTAACGCATAGGGGCTACCACTTCTGTCCGGTCTACCGGCAACGGACTCTCACTGGCCACTCGGAAACACCAGCCATGACCGCACAGCGAGAACAGCGCGAACGTCCACGAGCTACCGCTGGGATGAAGCGCGTACGCTCGAGTGGCAGGCCGCCCGTAAGGTGGCCTGCCGAGGTCGGGGCAAGCCCAGCGTGTCCACCCGGGAGCCACACTGACTTCGGAACGCCGGCAGCCGACCGGCCAACGTCCACGTGGTGGTCCCCGTCTGTGACGGACGCTGGTCCGTAGCCAGCACACCCCACGACTGCAGTCGTGGGAGCAGTCAGAGCCCGACGAAACAACCTCCCCTACGGACGTAGCGTCGAGAGGACGACAGTAGTCACTGCAAGTCATCGTCCACCTGTTCGCCGGGCGGGTCGGCGATCACTGTGCAAGTCGTTGCAGTTGTTACGATAGCCAGATCACTGGAGACGGACCGGACTGGGTTTCGTATCACTCTCGCCGTCGGGTCCGATGACTACAGTGCCGTTACTCACGAGATTGCAGCGGAAGAAGACGCCCGAGGCGGGATTTGAACCCGCGTCACAACCGTGACAGGGTTGTATGATGGGCCACTACACCACCCGGGCACGCANGCGGAAGAAGACGCCCGAGGCGGGATTTGAACCCGCGTCACAACCGTGACAGGGTTGTATGATGGGCCACTACACCACCCGGGCACGCATCCCTACGTATCCGGCTGATAGTATTAAGGCTTTTCAATTGAACGGCGTGTGGTACGGGGGATCGGGACACGATATAATCGTTACCTGATAGATCGGTGACTGTTTGTCAATCCGGTTCCCGAGATCGGTCGGAGACAGGACGGACCTTCCGCTGGACGTTCGTCGTTCCCGAGAACACGCGGCGAGAACGGAGACCCCGTTCGTCGACTCTCCCGTTATGCGCCGGCCGGGAATTGAACCCGGGCTATGAGCTTGGGAAGCTCATGTCCTACCACTAGACCACCGGCGCGGTGGAGTTCTTCCGTCGCGTGCCGTCGTTTGCAAACCCGTTGGGTCTGTTGCCGGCACACTGAACTCGAGTGCGTGCCGAACTAGCGGCCGGCATCACTTGAACGTAGCGCTCTCTTCGGGGTCGTGAAACCGATCGTTCGTACAACCTTCGCGCTCGAGGGGAGGGTATTTGTCACTGGGGAACGTAAAACAGGGTAATGATCGACCTGCGGTTTTCCGAATCGGAGCTGAATCGTCGTCGTGATCACATTACGTCGTTCATCGATGACCGAGCCGATGCAGCCGGCGTCGATGGAGCCGTCCTCGGACTCTCCGGTGGCATCGACAGTACGCTCACTGCTTCCCTCGCCGTCGAGGCGCTCGGTTCCGAGAACGTCCGTGGGCTCGTCCTTCCGGCTCGCGTCAGTGGCGACGAGAACATGAGCGACGCCGAACGGGTCGCCCGCGAACTCGAGATCAGCCACGAGGTCATCGAAATCGAGCCGATTATCGACTCGCTGCTGTCGGCCTACCCCGAGGCCGCGGGCGATCACGTCGCCGTCGGGAACGCTCGTGCACGCGTCCGTGCAGTCCTCAACTATCTCGTCGCGAACCACGAGAACCGGCTCGTTCTGGGAACCGGAAACCGAAGCGAAGCCGCCGTCGGTTACTTCACGAAGTACGGCGACGGCGCGGTCGACTGTCACCCGATCGGCAACCTCTACAAGGCCCAGGTCAGACAGCTCGCACACCACGTCGGCGTCCCCGAGGAACTGGTCGAAAAGACCCCGACAGCGGAGCTGTGGGCCGACCAGACCGACGAGGAAGAGATGGGGCTCGACTACGATACGCTCGATGCGATCCTCGCGACTCACGTCGACGGCCCGCTGTCGGTCGCCGCGACGGCCCGGGAACTCGACCTCGAGGTGGAGACCGTCGAGAAGGTCCGCGGGATGTACGAACGCAGCGAGCACAAACGGACGGTGCCGCCGGCACCGGAGTCGCTGAAATAGCAGTCGCCTATCGCCAGACGAGAGGTCCGGTTTCGGATAACACGATCGTTGCCAGCGTCCCGTTTTCGTCTACGGTCAGTCCCCGTCGTTCCTTACACCCTCTCCTTGCGGTCCGGCGTTCGTCCTCGAGCCAGGGTCGACCTCTGCGATCGTCTCACTCGAGGACGTTCTCCACGTCGTCGGCGTGGGCCGCGACCAGTTCGCCGAACGCCGCTGCTTCGCGTCGCTCCTGGGTCGCGCGTTCGTCGTCGTCTCGAAGCCGACGCTTCAGCGTCCCCAACGCATCGTCGGCGTTCGTCGCGATCGCCGCCGCGACCGATCGCGGCTCGGCGTCGATCCGCGAGATCAGCCCCATGCGCAGCGCCTCCTCGGCGTCGACCGTCCGGCCCGTGAGCCCCAACTCGAGGGCGTGTCCCTCGCCGACGATCCGCGGGAGCCGGACAGTCCCGCCCCACGCGCCGAACAGCCCAAAACGGACACCGGGTTCGCCGTAGGTCGAGTCCGGCGTCCCGACGCGGACGTCACAAGCCAGTGCCACCTCGAGTCCCCCACCACGTGCCGGCCCGTCGATCCCGGCTACGACGACTGCAGGCGAGTCGGCGATCGTCCGGGCAACGCGCTGACCAAGGCGGGCGAACGCGTCGGCCCGTTCGGGATCACCGTCTAAGTCGGCCACCGCCTCGAGGTCGGCACCGGCACAGAACGCGGGGCCGTTTCCCTGCAGGTAGACGACCGGCTCGTCTGCGTCGTCGACCGCAGTCTCGAGCGCCTCGAGCCCCTCGACGGTGAGGGCGTTGCGCGCTTCCGGGCGGTCGAAGGTGATCGTCCGCACCTTCGGTTGTGTCTCCGTTCGTGTTCGGCCGGATGGTACGGGCTCGGCGGCATCGTTGTCGTCGACGCGGCCGGTCGTGTCCGAACCGCCGTCGACGGTCTCGACGGTAACGTCTATCACGCCAGTCTGTGGATTCGGCGTTTCCAAAGGTCTTTGCCTACTCCCTCGTAAGGGTCCCCCAATGGAAACGGCCGACAACTGTCGGCGTGCCGCTTTCGAGGCCGTCGCGGACGTCGAACCGCCGCGGTTGCACGACCTGGTGGAGTCCGTCCTCGACGGGGCGTCGATGGTCCCGGGTGTGCTCGCTCTCGAGAGCGCCGCCGCGGTTACCGCAGAGACGAACGCGGCGGCGAACGCGGGTGCCGCCGGGAGAAACGGGGACAGGGAGCGAAAAAAGAACGGTACCGGTACCGGTACCGGTACTGGCACCGAAACTGGAACAGGAACTGCCAACCAATCGCCCGACGACACCATCACCACGACGGGTACCGAAACCGGGACTCTCGACGATGTCGACGGTGTTCTCACGCACGCAGCGGGCGTCCAACTCATTTACGAGGGGTTGCGGCTCACACGGACGCTCGCTCACGAGGAACCGTGGTCGGACTCGGCGATTCCGAACGAGTCGGCGAACGGCGACAGTGTCGCGGATGGAAGGGCCAACTGCCATCCCGGGACGGCCGCCGACCCCGATAGCTCGGTCGCCGGCACCGTCGAAACCGATACGCAGGCCGACCTCGAGATTCTGGCCGCCGACATCCTCGTCGCCCGGGGGTTCTACCTGCTTGCCAGAACGGAAGCCGCCAGCACGGCGGTCAGAACGGTCCAGGCTTTCGGACGCGACCAGACGCGCCGGGAGGAACTCGTCGACGACGACTCGGTCTCCGACCGCGCCGCCGATCTCGACGCCAACCTCGAGCGAGACGTCCTCGAGCTTGCAGTCCGAACCGGTGCCACAGCAGCCGACGAACCGCCGACCGCGGGCTTGCTCTCGGTCGCCGACGAGATCGCGGACGAGGTTGGCACGTCGTTTCCGCCTGCCGAGGCGTGGTTCGACGACTCTGGAGCGGCGATCTCCGAGCGTACCTTCGACCTCGAGGACCCTACGACCGACCGCGCGACCTCCGCAACCGATCCCTGAGTTCGCCGTGCCGACCCGCCGGCACGATGCCGAACAGTTCGCCGTTTTGCCGGAGACGAGTGCAGTAGTCACTCCGAGACGACCGACCACCCCGATCGGTCGCCCCCGCGACCGGCCGAGAACCGAACTACGCCAGACTGGCCCACACACCGGTCCGAATCGAAACCCATAAAGACGACTCGAGACAACGATGAACCACGCGCCTGGGTAGCTTAGAGGTAAAGCGCGTCCTTGGTAAGGACGAGAGCCCGGGTTCAAATCCCGGCCTAGGCTTTCGTCGATTTCTCCGTTTGTGGTTCCAGTTACGCTTCGAGACCGTTCTTTCCCTTCGGTTTAGCGTCTCGAGGAGCTACCTTCCACTTACTCGGACCGTGGTTTCTCTGACCCTCAACACCGGCGCTGTCTGCCAGTTTTCGCAGAGCGATTCGAGTCGACGGTCACCCTCGAGCGCCGAAACCGGGTCGCGTTCGTCTCGTCGTGGACGGCTACGGGAAAAAGTCGGTTTACGTGACGTACAGCGAGTACGCGATCACGAGGAAGCCGGCCAGCATCAGGAGGCTCTCGAGGAGGATGCCGGTCATCAGCCCGACCTCGAGTAGTTCGTAGAGCATGCCCGCGAGCACGAGCCCGAGCGTGACGAGCCCGAAGCCGACTGCGAGCAACCCGAGCGCTCGTTGCCGCGTGCGCCGGTACGCCTTGAACGCGAAGAACGTAATCAGGCCGCCGACCAGCAGGCTGAGCGTCTTGACGACGGTAAGCGCGATGGCGATCGTCGCTTCCGCGGCGTACGGACTCATATCTCGTTGGTGTGAGATTACCGACGACGAACAAGTAGTTTGTCTTCCCGCGCTCGGTTCGGAGGTGGCGGACTCGCCGTCGTCTCCTCGCGAGTCGAGATCGAGTTGACCGTCTTCACGGTCGGATGGGTTCGACGATTGGGGGACTCGAGGTCGAGCGAACCGTTTTCTGCGTGGCGCTCGGAGAGCGAACCGATGACGCGACTCGTCGAACTCGATGGGACCGGTCCACGAAAGCTCGATCCGTCGGACGTCGACGACGAAAAGGGCGACGTGGCGATCTGTCAGTGTGGGCTCTCGGACTCGTTTCCGTTCTGTGACGGCAGCCACCGACGGACGGAAGACGAAGCCGAGGCTGAGACCTACGTTTACCGGGACGGCGAGCGAGCTGTCGTCGATCGAGTGGTGACAGCCGAAGAGGCGGACGGGGAGTGACCGGCCGCTCCGACCGCTGTTCCCCGAGCTGCCAATCGACCACCACGTCCACGTATCGGAGATCGATCCATCAGATCGACCGCGCCGAGTTGAGAACGACCAGTAGGCTACTCGCTGCCATCGCCAGCGCCGCGAACAGTGGGTTCAACATGCCCGTGATCGCAAGCGGGATCGCCACCGCGTTGTAGAAGAACGCCCAGCCGAGGTTCTGCCGGATACGGCTGTGGGTCGACGACGCGAGGTCGAACGTCTCCGCGACCGACTCGAGGTCGTCCCCGAGTATCACGGCGTCGGCGGCGTCGGTTGCGAGTTTCGTCCCGCTGCCCATTGCGATCCCCACGTCGGCGGCCGCCAGCGCGGGGGCGTCGTTGCTCCCGTCGCCGACCATCGCCACGGTGCCACGGGAGCGGAGCCGCCGAACCGTCTCGGCCTTCCCTTCGGGTGGAACGCCAGCGAAAACCTCGCTCACGCCGTCGACGGCGCGGAAGCGTTCGGCCGCTGCACCCTCGTCGCCCGTGAGGACGACGACCTCGCGGCCGGTCGCGAGTGTATCGACGGCCCGTTTCCACTCTTCGCGAGGAGAGTCACCGACGACGATCACGCCACGTGCCCGGCCGTCCCAGCCGACCGTGACCGGGACATCGCCCTCCGCTCGAGCGCAGTCGATCCGCGACGCGAGGGTGTCGGAAACGGTCAGGCCGGACTCGCGGAGGTAGTCGGGGTGACCGACGACGACGCGATCACCGTCGACGACGCCGCTGACGCCACGTCGGTCGCGTTCGAACTCGCCGACGCTGGCGGTTACTCCGACGCCGCCGTCCGCTGTGGCCTCCTCCCTCCGAGGCTCGGCGTCGCCGAACGCGGCATCGGTGATCGCGGCCGCAATGGGGTGTTCGGAGAGTGCTTCGACGGCCCCAGCACGGCTGAGGAGGTCGTCACCCTCGAGCCGACCCGGCTCCCCGGTCGTGGTACGCCCGTCGTCGACGACGACCTCGGTGACGCTCATCGTCCCCGTCGTGAGCGTTCCCGTCTTGTCGAGGACGACGACATCGATCTCCGGGCCGTCCTCGAAGATCGTCTCGGCGGCGACGACGATGCCACGCTTTGCCGCCGCCTGGACGCCGGAGGCGACCGCAAGCGGCGTCGCCAGCCCAAGCGCACAGGGACAGGAGACGATCACGACCGTCAACCCGACCAACAGGGCCGTCGAGAGGCTCGAGCCTGTCGCCAGCAAGATACCGGTCGCGGCCGTTGCCAGGAAGAGCACGAGCGGGACGAAGATCGTCGCGAGCTTGTCAGCGAGTCGCTGGACGCCGGGGCGGGAACTCTGGATGGACCACAGCAGGGAGACGAGCCGGTCGAGGGTGCTCTCGGCGTCTTCGCCGACCTCGACGACGATCGGAGCGTCCGTGACGACGGTCCCGCCGCGGACGGGATCGCCTGCTTCCTTCTCGACCGGCAGCGATTCGCCGGTGACGAGCGATTCGTCGACGGCGGCCGTCCCCTCGATGAGGTCGCCGTCCAGCGGAATCCGTTCGCCGGGATGGACGAGAAGTCGGTCGCCGGACTCGATCTCCTCGAGCGCTGTCTCTTATACACATCTCTNGACGGTCTCGCCGCTCTCGAGGCGGGCCTCGTCGACCTGCTGCTCGGTCAGGTCCGAGAGGAGGCTCGTCGCGCGGCGCTTGATCCGTTCCTCGTAGTAGGTACCAGCAGTGACGACGAGCACGACGGCGACGCTGACGTCGAAGTAGAGGTCCGTCCGGCCAAGCGCCATCGCGAGCGTACTGTACGCGTACGCGCCCACGGCCGCGACGGTAACCAGGAGATCCATGTTCGGCATTCCGGCCCGGAGGCTGACGTACGCGCCGCGAAGTATCGGGTACCCAGTGTAAAAGAGGACGAACGAGGTCATCAGCCAGATGTTCACCGCGACGTAGTAGCCGTCGTACCCGCCGAAGTCCGCGACCGGTTCGTAGCCGAAGTAGGTGGGATAGAGGAAGACGGCGTACCATACCATCACCATCATCCCGAACAGCCCGCCGCCGACGAGGAACTTCACGAGCGCTTCCTCGCCCGTCGCGAGGTCCTCCTCGCCGCCGTCGCGCTCTCTGGTTCGGGCCCTGTAGCCGTAGCCGGAAACGACGTCGGGTAGATCGTCGGCCTCGAGGCGGTCCGGATCGTACACGAGTCGAACCGTCTCCGTAGCGTAACTGGCTTCCGCCGCCAGGACGCCGTCGGCGCTTTCGGCCGTCGTCTCGAGGAACGCTTCGCAGGTCGAACAGTGCATGCCCTCGACCGAGAGGAACGCGTCCTCGGCGTCCTCCTGCTCGAGGACGTGATCCGGGTCGCTGGCTGCCGTCCCGGCGGCGGCTTCGCCGGTGAGTCGCGACTCGAGCGTGCTGATGTCGGGTCCGGGGCCGGGCCCAGGTCCATCTTCGGTTCCGACCGCTCCTACGTCGGCGTCACCGAGCGCACGACTGACTTCGAGACAGCCTCGACAGCAGAACGCCCCGTCGATCCCGCTCCCGGTGATCGGTGGGTCGGGCGTCGGCAGTTCACAGAGGTCGCAAGCGTCGTCGTTGTCATTGGCGTTGGTGCCGTTGTCGTCGCTGGTCCCAGCAGTGCCGGAAGCGGCGTTTCCGTCGGAGGGGGAACTGTCGTGAGCCATCGGATCGGTCACAGCGGTTGGTAGAAGGGAAGCGGTGGGTGCGGCAGCGGAACCCCGTATAGCATCAGCCCGTGCTGGAGCGGGATGTATCCGAGCACGATGAAAGCCGCGCCGAGTCCCCGGTGGAGTCGCAGTCGTGTCTTCGGTTCGATCGTGTTGAGGACCGTCCCGTAGGCAAACAGCGTCGGAATCGTCCCGAGCCCCAGGACCGCAAGCGAGAGGCCGCCCCGCGCCGGTGATCCGAGCGCGAACGCGTAGAGGTAAGCCGGGTAGATGATCGGACACGGGAGCAGCCCGTGGACCGCACCCAGTCCGACGATCCCGGGACCCGTTGCGTAGCGGTCGATGCGGTTCGTCAGGGCCCCGGAGAGACGACCGAACAGGGTTCCGATCACTGGGACGTTGTGCCCCGGAACTGCTGTCGTCCCGCGGAGGTAGTACAGTCCGCTGACGATGATCGCGATACCGACGAGGATGCCGACGGAGCCACGCACCGCGTCCCCGGCCGCGGCGACCCACTCGCTCGAAGTGAACGCCAGCGCGCCGAGCAGGCCGAATAGCGCGCCGATAGCGGCGTAGCTCGCCGTTCGGCCGAGGTTGAACAGGAGATGCTGACGGACCTCGAATCCTGTCAGGGTGTCCTCACGACGCTTGCCGCTCGCGTCGCCGAACCGATCGGCATAGGCGGTCACCAGCGGTCCACACATGCCCAGACAGTGGGCCCCCGCAAGTAACCCGACGACGAGAAAGACCAGCAGGTCGACGGACTCGACACCTGCTGGGACCGTGGTTCCGTGGTCGTGATCGTGACCGGCGTGGGCGAGTATAGCGAGCAGCGATGCGAGAGCGGGTGAGTACATCGTCGATGGAAATGATCGGGTAGTCGAATCAGTCCGTGACCGCCAGGTCGATGCCGGTGGCGGGAACGCGAGTTCGTGGTCCGGTCGGAACTCGGACCCACGTTCGGGTCCGAACGCCGTATCCTCACGTTCGGGTCCGTCTCCGTCTCCGGGTTTGCATTCGGCTCCGGCCCTAGGCCCGGTTCGATCTCGAGTGTCGTTTCCGGTTCGCGGCCGGCTTCCTGTCCGATCAGTACGCGTGGTTGGGTCGCACGGGACGATTCACCGACGTGCAGGCGACGTCACAGCCACTCACGCACCCGTCCCGTTCTCGTCTGCGTGATGATCATCGCCATCGACCGGCGACATCGCGACGTACAGCGCCGCGAAAATAATCACGACGTTGAGGGAAGCGACGAAACCGGCGAGTCCCGGGTGGCCGAACCCGTAGATGACGGTCGGTATCAGCGCAAGCAGTCCGGCGGCCGCTGCGTGTCGGGGAGAGAGG
>NZ_AOMA01000153.1 GCF_000337895.1 Halobiforma nitratireducens JCM 10879 | reverse complement strand
CGATCCGGTCGGAACGTTGGCACTTATCGCACTGTACTTCCTGATACTCGTCGTTCTGTGGTTCTTCATGTACTTCGTGGAGTTCCTCGGTAACGATCCGACCGTCGTCGGCGCGATGCTGACGGGGGTGGGAATCGTATGAACATCCACACCTACGAGAAACTGTGGCTGGTCGCGGCCATGGTCCTGATCGTCGCTTTCATCGGGACGATCACCTACGGATCGGTCGGCCTCGGTATCGCGATGGTCGGCGACGACAGCGATTCGATCGATCCGAACGACGTCCTCGACGACGAGGAGTTCGGTGACCCCGGCGTCCAGCAAGTCGGTGAAGACGAGTACGAGGTCTACGTGCGTGCACAGACGTTCGCGTTCATCCCGGGCACTACCGAGCCCATCGAAATTCCTGAAGACAGTGAGGTGACCTTCCACGTCACCAGCCCCGACGTCATCCACAGCTTCAGCGTCGTCGGCACGAACGTCAACACGATGGTCATCCCCGGCGAAGTCGCGTCGATGACCGTCGAGTTCGACGAGCCAGGCGAGTACGGCCTCGTCTGTAACGAGTACTGTGGCTCCCAACACCACGAGATGGAAGGTCTCCTGGTCGTGACGCCCGAAGACGAGTTCGACCTGACCGAACTGTCGGTCACTGGCGACGACGAGGTCGCACTCGGCGACGAAGTCGAGCTTACCGCCACAGTCAGCAACGGTCTGCTCGAGGACCTCGAGACGACCGTCAGCGCCGAGATCGGCGGCGAGGAACTCGAGGAGGACGTGACGGTCCCCGGCGAGGGCGAGACCGAGGTCACGTTCACCGTCGACGCTGACGACCTCGGCGAGGGTGACCACGACTGGACGATTACCGTCGACGGCTACGAGGACAGCGGCCAGGTGACGGTCGTCGAGAACCTCGAGGATGAGGAATCGGCTGACGGCGAGGACGATAACGACGATACGGAGGAAAACGATGAGTAATACGGCAAACGCATACTTCGAAGACTTCCCGAACGAAGCAAAGATCATCCATGCGGCGTTCTGGAGTTCGTTCGCTGCCCTCATCGTCGGAGGGCTACTCGGGCTCGTTCAGACGCTACACCGAACAGATGTCTTCAGATTCATCGACTCGGCGGATTACTACACTGTCCTGACGGCTCACGGCGTCCTGCTTGCGATCTCGTTCACGATCTTCTTCCTCGTGGGCGTGTTCACGTGGGCGATCACGACCNGTCCTGACGGCTCACGGCGTCCTGCTTGCGATCTCGTTCACGATCTTCTTCCTCGTGGGCGTGTTCACGTGGGCGATCACGACCAGCCTCGACCGCGAGATGGTCGACATCCGGTTTACGTGGGCCTGGTACGGTCTGATGGTACTCGGTACGCTGATGGCGGTGATCCCCATCTTCGCCGGCTTCTTCGATTCCATCGACATGAGCGCGAGCGTACTCTTCACGTTCTACGCGCCATTGCAGGGTCACCCGCTGTTCTACCTCGGCCTCGTCCTGTTCGTCGTCGGTACCTGGCTGGCCGGTGTCGACTGGTTCCGGACCTGGTGGGCCTGGAAACAGGACAACCCCGACGAGCGGATCCCGCTGCCGACGTTCATGGTGTTGACGACGACGCTGATGTGGTACATCGCGACGCTTGGCGTCGCCGTCGCTATCCTCGCGTTCATCCTCCCGTGGACGCTCGGCCTCGTCGACAGCATTAACCCGCTGTTGACCCGAACGCTGTTCTGGTTCTTCGGCCACCCGGTGGTGTACTTCTGGCTGCTGCCGGCGTACATGATGTGGTACATCATGCTGCCGAAGTTCTCGGGCGGAAAGCTGTTCAGCGACCCGCTCGCACGCGTCGTGTTCGTCCTCTTCCTGATCCTCTCGGTGCCGACCGGGATCCATCACCAGTACCTCGATCCCGGTATCTCCGAAGGCTTCAAGTTCATCGCGATGACGAACACGATGTTTCTGTTGCTGCCGAGCCTGCTGACTGCCTTCACCGTCGTCGCCAGTATGGAACACGGCGCTCGCCAGCGCGGCGGTGAGGGCTACTTCGGCTGGCTCAAGGCGCTGCCGTGGCGTGACCCGGTGTTCACCGGCATGGCGCTTGCAGGCCTGATGTTCGCCGCTGCCGGCTTCTCCGGGATGATCAACGCCGGGATGAACATCAACTACCTCGTGCACAACACCTTCTGGGTCGTCGGTCACTTCCATCTCACCGTCGGTACCGCAGTCGCGCTGACGTTCATGGCCGTCGCCTACTGGTTCATCCCACAGATGACCGGCAAGCGACTGTGGAACCGCTCGGTCGCGCTGGTCCAGGTCCTGCTGTGGTTCATCGGCATGACGTTCATGTCCAACGCGATGCATCGTGGCGGCCTCATCAGCGTCCCGCGCCGAACCGCCGAGCCCCAGTACGAGAACTTCTCCTTCGACGCCGGCGTTGGTTCCGTCGCGGAACTCGACGCCCAGATCGCCCTCGGCGGCGCGTTGCTTACGATTTCGCTCGTGTTGTTCATCGTAAACGTAGGCCTGACTTCCTTCGGCAACCGGACCGGGGACGTTCCGGCAAACACCTACGCCGATACGCTTTCGGGTGCCGAGGACGCGCCGAAAATCCTCGACAACCTGAAGCTGTGGACGATCATCGCCATCATCCTCGTCGTGTTCGCCTACACGTTCCCCATCCTGAGCGTGATCGAGACCGGCGGCCTCTTCGGCTACGAACACAGCGGCTTCCCCGTTAGCATCTCGCCGCTCGTCTCGAGTGGAACCGCCGCCGTTGTGGCCGCCACCGAGTGGCTCGCGACGGTCGGCTACGGCGTTGTCTCCGGTCTCGGCCTCGAGTTCGGGGTGATCCACTAGATGCGCATCTCCAAGGGGGCGTTGCTCGTCGTCCTCGCGTTTACGGTCCCCGTCGTCGTCGAGTTGCGGACCGTCCTTAGCTGGATCGACGTCCAACTGACCGTCCTCGAGACGGTCCTCGTCGGTGCGGCGATGGTACTGGCCATCCTCGTCTGGGCGTTGTGGCCCGTCGACGAGGACGGCGACGGCGACGGGAACGACGGCGTCGAACTCGAGTCGAGCTGACACTGACGGACCGACGGCTCGATTTCCGACGACTCGCTTTTCGTTTTCCGTTCGGATTCAGACAGCTCTGTCGCCTCTCGAGAGGTGGCGTCGAATCTGTTCGAGTGCGGTGAAACTAAAACCGAATACACCCGACGACCTCTACTCCCAGGTTTCTATCCGTCCAGCACGAACGTCCTCTGTACACCCCTCACAATCGGGATGTCCCTCCTCGTAACAGGCCGGTCGATACTGCTCGTCCAACATCGCTGCCCGCTGTTCGGCGTACCGCCGACAGACGATCTTCACGCGTCCCTCTTCGTCGGCGGGGAGCCCGCGGGCGTTCTTGGCGATCTCGTAGGCCTCGCGTGCCTCCTCGAGTTGTCCGTCCGTCGTGTCGCGTAGCTGTTCGTACTGCTCGCCTGCTTCCTGCAGTTTCGAACGCAGGAACCGCTCGAGCCGACGACGATCCGGCATTCGTCTACCTGTTCGGCCGCCCGCCACATAGGCCCGTCGCCGGTTCACTTACTAACGGCCTCTCCTGGCTGCGAAAATCGCGAGACAGAGAGTAAGGGTTAACTTCCGGCCCCGTTTTCCCTCGAGTGGAGGGCCCTTAGCTCAGTCTGGTTAGAGCGCTCGGCTCATAACGTGATCGTCCGACGTGGTGTGGCGATCGTGTGAGACACCGAGTGGTCGATGGTTCGAATCCGTCAGGGCCCATCCAGAAACTGTACGGTTCTGAGCCAATGCGTCTGTGGGGTACAGCGCTTGTACCCCTTCTTTTCTGATTTTGGGTGGTGATTGGCCCTCGAGTCGTGTTCGGAGTTCATCCAGCTGCTAGACGCGGGNGAGCCAATGCGTCTGTGGGGTACAGCGCTTGTACCCCTTCTTTTCTGATTTTGGGTGGTGATTGGCCCTCGAGTCGTGTTCGGAGTTCATCCAGCTGCTAGACGCGGGTCGCTGTCGTCGTGCCTTCTCTGATAGTCGACACCTGGGAGTCATTTAATCAATAAGCAATTGATGCACTCTTGCGCGATCATGTTATACAATTTAGGAGATCTGCTGAACTGACCCTGTATAACGAACAGACACGGTATCAAAACGACATAGCGCTCATAGAATTTTTCCCAAAGAACTTCTTCCAAGAAGTTTCTGAAGTCACGAAAGTTTAGATAAATCTGGCTAACGAGAACAGCAAGTGCTAAGAACTGAGCAGGGAGAATGGTCCAGAGTGTTCTTGTGAGCCTGGCTGCAATATGGTGTTATGACCTTTGGAAACTGGTTGGGGGATGCCAGCTACGATACGTATTACCGGGACCGGTTTGCAGAAGCTAATAATCAACTGAGTAACTACCCGGCCCTCAAATCCGTATTCGGCAATGTCGCCTTCCCGCAGGACGAGAATCTTCGGAAGAACCCAATATTGTTAGAGCTTGCGAAGATTGACCGGGATGGCAATGGTTCGTCACGTATTGATGTAATCAATGATGCATTGGCTAATGTTTTGAATAACCTATCAACAGATGATGCGAATGATCTGAAACAGGAGCTCCGCTCGGATGATCGCCGCGAGGTATCGTCCCGTGTCTTGGAACTCCAAACGTATCATTTCTTTTCCACACAGGGACTGGCAGTGACGCCGGAACCATCGCTCTCACCTGGCGGGCAGACCGATCTGTTGATTGATGATACTCATCCGGTGTACGTGGAGGTGAAACGATTAGGGACTGCGGATATTGAACTCTCCTTGGAGGCGTTGTTTGAGGCAGTTGCTGAAGAACTGATAGAGGAGATCCCGGACGATACGATGTTGCACATCACTGTTGATACAGGACGGCTGGTGTGGGATGCGTCGCAGGAAGAAGCATTGCAACAGCAAGCGTCCAAGAACAAGATTGTGGACCAGTTTGACGCTGCGAATCTTGCATTGTTTCTTGACCACTACAAGGCGGTCAGTCTCCGCGATATTCAGGACCTGGATCAGGATTGGACGATCCAATATCTTATTGATAACAGGCTGCTCCATGTGATCAACCAGTATACCGATCTCGGAGTACAAATCAAACAGCATCAGAATGACCCGGCCTTCTCTCCGGTCCGAAACGCATCTATCACGGACTTCCACGGCCCGATTATCAGCGCATTCACCGGGCCGTGCCAAGGCAAATTAGTCGAAGTCCACGCAGAGAATTTCTATCCGTCGACGCCGGCTGCAGAACAGCAACGGATTTTCCTCAACCGGGTAGAGACCAATGTCGAGGATAAGATCCAGAAAGATCAACGAGAACCTGGCGAACCGAATCTGTTAGTCGTCAGCGCCACGCACTGGCTTGCTCGAGGATATTCGCACGCAGGGACGCGGCCACTGGCACAACCGGTCAATCGCGAAATTCTGAAGCGGGTTGAAGCGGTGCTTGACCGGGAACAGCCGCGCAACTTGGCCGGGGTCATACTGACTGAAGACGAACCGGCGAAGCATGTACTGATAGACAACCCATACACCGACACCACAATCCAGCAGAAATTCGACGCGACAACGACAAGTACACTGGTAACATAATCCGCTTGAGCTGGTCACGGGTATACGCGTGTCTCTGTGTTTCTTGCTGAACTAGACGTTTCAATAGGAGCGAGGAAAGCGTTCATAGATGGTATTGAGATGTCACGGTATAGAGCTGACGACGTCATATCTCTGGGATCTCACGTTAAAATCGGTTGAAGTCGATTTCGTGGCAAATGGTGAGCGCCAGAATGCAACCACCTTCTTTTTCACACCATGGAGAGATACCGTGGCTACAGCTCAGCTTGAATGCCTTCCTGAACGAGTATGGTTTCTTGTTCTTACTCGACCTCATGATCTACCATCTGTTCTAGTTTAGTGGCGGAGTGAAGCAGCATCTCAGC
>NZ_AOMA01000152.1 GCF_000337895.1 Halobiforma nitratireducens JCM 10879 | reverse complement strand
CGTAAGGTCTTCAAACAGAACGGAGGGATCGGGAATGCTTTCGGGACTGGTCTTACTTTTCAACAGTACGCCGTTCGGGATGATGTGGAGGACTACTGCAGGGCCTTCGATCAGGTCAGAGGCGTAGCCTTCCCGTGCCTGGATCTTGTCAAGCCGATCACTGCATAATTCCTCGATCTCCTCAACGTGTCCACGGTCCTTCTGCAGGTCGACGTCGAGAAAGTCTTCGGCCAGGCCTTGACTGTTCTGCCTCAGTTCCCCCAGAATCTCTTTTCGGTGGTGGATGTTCAGGGTCCAGCCGTATTCCTCCCTGATCTCCTCCTCCATATCCAGTTCCTGGCTGCCGCCTACATCCTGATTCGTGACAAAGACGAACAGATCGTAGTCCTCACCCCGGTCCTCCTCAAGAGTTGCTACTTTCTCTGCATCGTTCCGCAGCTTACGCCTCCACGTTTCCTGGACACTGGCGTGAGCGATACCATTCCTACTGCCAAGCTCAATCTGTGCATCCCACCCTCCATCAGGCCCGGATTCTCCGCTTTCATGAACACTGTATCCTTGTTCCCGGAGGAACGCCATAGCGAAATCCTCGAAGGCATGCCCGCCGATATTTTCCAAGGCAAACTCCAACTCGTCCATACACGAATGGTTTTGCTATCCGTGTCACAAAACTGTTCGCAACCCGCCAGTTCAAGGAAGAGAACAAGAAGAGTTGTCGATACTTTTGTAAGAGCACCTACCTCAGATACAGGTAGGTGAGAAATGCCGAATACCAATCTGGAGGCGAATCTCCGCGGTATTGGGGACGGTGCGAGACTCGAGGAATTAGCTGTTGACCTCTTAGGTCGAGAAGGCTATGACGTAGATCCTACCGGTGTCCGAGGTCCGGATGGTGGCCGAGATGCCCTTCTTGAACGCTCCGGCAGACAGGGCGTGTTGCACTGCAGTATTCAATCTCGCAGGATCGAAGACAAGATCCGTTCTGACGCAGAGTCAGCAGCAGACCGTCCCGAAGATTTCGACTTCTTCATATTCGCCACCACTACCCAGATGGCAGGTGTTACTCGTGACAGGCTGGAAGACGACTTAGCCAGCGAGTATGAATGGCGGGTCCACATCAAGGATTTCGCCCGGTTGAGAAAGGACCTGATGGATGTCGAGAATCACGATCTCGCTCAAGAGCATCTAAACGTCGATCCGAGTAACGCGCTTGACAACCCTGAAAACGATATTGAAGAACTGTACCAAGCTCAGATCAGCAGGCTCCAGGAACGCAGGCCACGCCACGGAGAGTTAGTGGAGGATCAGCCTATAGTTGCTGTCCACATATTCCCGGTTGAATCGGTTTCGGATCCACCAGAAATGATCGCGACAGATCTTCCTGAACCTCCAAAGTTCCGTTCCAGGTCAGCTGGAGCGCAGGGATTCGGAGATTTGGTAGTTACAGCGCCCTATACAGATCTATCAGAAGGCTTGTTTTCAGAATACATTTGTTTGGATGGAGATGGATGGGTGGAGGCAGTGACCACGAAGCTGGTTATCGAACGCAGTGAGCGACAAGGGATAGCGTGGTATATTGATAAAGAGATCGTGGAACTGGTTGGCCGTGTCTGTGAGATGTACCAGGATTCGGGATTCTTCCCTCCGGTCTATGTTTATATCACGTTGATAGATTCAGGATGTTACACTATTGAAAAGCCTCAGCGACTCATTGGGCCAGATGTTACCCGTCCCATCAACGAAGATCTCTTGCAACTGAAACGGGTGAAGATAGAAGATCTCGAATCTGATATCGCGTTAACCCTGCGTGAGCCACTGTATCAGCTGTGGAACCGGGTGGGTTGGCAACATGGTTCGATACATTATTCGCAAAACGATGATGACAGCTTTGAATGGGATCCTTACGAGGCCTGACTTCTGTTTCGAATAAAGGCCCTCTTTACATCCCCTGAACCGCTATTAGAAATACATTCTGTGTAGCCCTGTAGATCATGCATCCGTTCTAGTTTAGCAGAGTGTAGCGCCGTCTGACTAGATATCGTTGTGACTACCAGTCAGAGAAATCCGGTGGATAGTGTGA
>NZ_AOMA01000151.1 GCF_000337895.1 Halobiforma nitratireducens JCM 10879 | reverse complement strand
CCAGTCTCCTGAGCCAATAGCTTCCCAATTAGGTACAGTTTCCGCTGAGATGCTGCTTCACTCCGCCACTAAACTAGAACAGATGGCCAAGGTGCAGGGTACAGTTCGTCGAACTCGAGTCCACGCACGTCACCCTCACCGTCAATCAGCTGCACCGTCAAATCTCGCTCTCGGTAATCTGCTATCGCTTGAACACACCGCCCACACAACCCAGACTTTCCATCGTCAGAATAGACCGCAACGCCGGTGATTTCTTCAGCACCATCAGAGACTGCTTTCGAGATAGCGAGCTCAACAGCATGAGTCCCCCATCCCTCTCCTTCTACTGGAATACCCGTATGCAGGGTATCATCACTCGTCAGAACCGCAGCGCCAATCCCTTCCTCATCAGCAACGTCAACCGCCGCAGAACGCAACTCTTCACCCTGATCAGAGTCATCAATCTGGTCGGATTGCTGGCCCGGAGCGCTGATCCCGAGCTGCTCAGGGGATATTCGACGGACTCTTGTAGCAGACAGGATCGAGTTCTGTGCACCCAGTTTCGTTTGTTTCTGGTTAGTCATACTGTTCGAAGGACTCCGCTGTGATGTTCGAGTCGCCTGTCTCGTACAGATGCGCAAATGCACTACCTCCGATGTCGTAGTGGAACTCTTCTGCGAAAGCCGACACAAGCGTGTACGCTGACGGTTCGTCGGTCTCGAACGAGAAATCCCGGAAGAGGTAGGCAGCAAGTGATTCGATCGGGATTTGCTCGCCGTCACAGAGATGTAACCGAGCAAGTTTCCAGTGATCCTCGTTCAGACCCCATTCCGAGTGGTACCCGTCTTTCTCGAGCGTAGCCACCTGCATCAGTGGCGAACTCATTCGGATTGACGATGGAGCATAGGTGCCGGACACGTTCTTGTTGTTCCAGAGCGTCGAATCCGAGGGGTTCTTCGCCTGAGTGAACGGCACGAGATATGGTTTGTCGCCATCTTGAACCTCGAAATACGTGTCGAAGAAGGCGTTGTAGGGGAACGAGAGTTCGTTCGTCTGCCCTTCGATCCCAGTTTGCTGTTGAAGGCAGAGGTATCCCGAGAACAACCGGTGTATTGGTGCCTCGACTAGCCGCCAGAAGCAGTCTTTGACAACGCTGGGTTTCAGGACGTACTCTGGCATTATTCGGAATACCGTGCTAAGGACTGGTTCTTTTCGAAGTTGGAGGTGTCAAGGTCGGTTCCCCATGCGTGGTAGCGCAGTTCATTAGCGGCCCTGATGGTGGTTCCTGAGCCAGCGAATGGATCGAACACAACACCGGGTTCATAGTCGGGTTCCTCACAGTCGCAGTGAGTCCAACCTGCGGTTGTCCACTGCGGGAACGTGAATTCACGGAAGTACCCGCCGAGCACTTCTTTCGCTTCGTCGGCGAGTTCCTGAACCTCTTTGGAGTTTTCACCAGCGCCCTCCTGGAACTGTTTTGCTTTGCCAGCGTCAGAGATACCGACTGCCTGGATTGCTCGCAGGTGGTCTTCTGTCAGGTCGGACTCTTCGTAAATCTCGAGAGCACGTTTCGCTTGTGAACGACTAGTATCGAGGTTCGTGAGGCCACGTTTCCGGTCTCGAGTTCTGGGTTCTCCGCACTTGGTGCAAACTGCTGGTGGGCACGCGAGTGTGATTGCGCGCTGCACTAGTTCGTCGGAGAACGGTGCGAGATGCCCGCCGGAGTTGAGGTCGTGATTCATCCGCCAGACGTCTCCAGGGTTCGATCCGTTACCGTAGACGTCCGCGTACCCGTGGAGATCATAGTAGTAGTCGTCGTTCCAGACGAGGTGGATGATGTGCTCGTGCCGGGGGACTAGCCGATCCTTCACTGACGACGGCATCCCGTTGTCTTTGGCCCAGATAGTGTCGTTCCGGATTGTCCACCCAGCTTCTTGCGCGGCACGCACGAAGCGTCCTGGGAGGCCGACACGGCTCTTGTTATGGTACGTGTCACCAATGTTGAGGAATATCGAGCCTGTGGGGCGAAGGAAGGGTCGCCACTGTTCGAGTGCGGCAACCAGATTGTCGATGTATTCGTCAGGCTCTGATTCTTGGCCTAACTGGTCGTCTATCCCGTAATCACGTTTCTTCCAGTATGGTGGTGACGTGACGATCAGATCAACGGAGTTCTCCGGGAGGTCGATTCGCGTGCTGTCTTCCGTTTCAGCGTCCTCGTCAGCATCTTTTGGGATGATTTGGGTCGCGTTTGCTTCCTCGATGTCTGCGCGGAGTTCTCCGTTCGGCTCGGGGATTGGGCCTTGTTGCTCTCGAACGTCTTCTACGTGTACTTCACCGTGATGTTTGAGCTGATCCTTGAGTTCCCCGTGAAGTTTCTTGGCGAGTTCCGGGTTTGCCGAAAGGTGATTGTAAACAGATGGTGTGGGCGTATCTGCCGAAGGCGAGTTCCCGTCGGCGAAGTCATCGAGGTTCGAGAGGTTGTCGGTTTCGTCAAGGTATTCACTGATGATCGAGATTACTTCTCGAACGCCTGGATCAAGCCGATCCATAGTCAGTTGAGCCCCCGGTGATTCAGATCCATCCTTACTCATTGTCTAATCGGGCTCATTCCACCCTTGTGAACATTCTGTATTTGCTCTGTTGCCGTTGGTTTCTCCGAGTACTGTCTATTTCGAGTCATATTCCTCCGCGACTTCTATCGTCAATTCGCTCAACGCGTCATCCTCAGGCCCAAACACTCGGCCATGCAGCTTCTCGATGCCACCGTTCGCGAACTCTTCAGCGATCTCGTACACGAACCGTTTGTCTTGCAGAACGTCAAGAGACCGTTCTTCGCGGACGGCCACAGCCTCAATAACGCCCTCCTGCTCCTCTCTGAGCGAGGATCGACCGAACAGCGCGTGTTCTTCACCCTCCAGTTCGACTCGGCCTGCTTTGCGTCGACCATAACTCATCGCGAACGTGAACAAGTCGTGTAGATCCACCTCGTAGAACGGGGAGGTTTCCTTGGTGCGGAGATCTTCGTACAGACTCCGTCGTTCCTTCTCAATGTGAACGTCACGACGTGGTTCGGTTTCTTCGTACTTCTCGCTCTGTTGTTCGCTCATGCAGATGGCACCTCCGTCACTTCGTCAGCGTAGTCCAGGTGGTACTCGTTCGCGACCTTGTCCTTCAGGAACGCGCGCACTTCGTCGGTGTACTCCTCGTCGGTCATCAGGAACGTCACCTGCGTATCCTCGAGGTAGTTCGGCACATTCTGTGCGATACGCTTCTTTGGTTTGCTAGAGATACGACCCAACGGTGTATCGATAAGGATCGGTGCGCTGAACCCGCTAATTTGCGCGAGCGCACTCATGAACGACAGCGCCAACACCTGGCGTTCTCCTGCGGATAGAGACCCGAGGTTCTTCTCTCCGCTCGGGCCGTACACGTGCACCTCATAGTCGTCAGTCAGTTCGATATCGTACGGTTCGTCCTTCCAAATGAGGTCGTTGAAGAACGTCTGAAGCGAGTCTTCGGTTTCCGTTCGAACCTGCTCCAGAATCTCCTTCTCAATGCTCTCGACCTTATCGCGTGCGTTCTCGACGAACGAGATCTTTCGAAGGATCGTCTCGTGTTTCTTCTCCCGTTCAACCTCCCGCTGCCAGTCGTCCTTGCGCTCCTCTACGACCTCTTTTTGCTGCTCGATCTTGCCTCGGAGCTGACCGAGGTCTTCACGCATGTCCTTTACGCGACCGTCGATGCGCTTGCGTTGTTTCTCGAGGTCAGAAACATCCACGTCGTCCGGGATGGTCTTGCTCTCCAACTCAGCTCTCAGCTTTGAACGTTAGCGTCGGCTGTTGAGTGAACGAAAAGGTGGTCGATCTCTTGCATAAGGTCATCGACGTCACGATCATCGTTGTCTCGA
>NZ_AOMA01000150.1 GCF_000337895.1 Halobiforma nitratireducens JCM 10879 | reverse complement strand
TGTTGCAGGTTTCTCTGAACAGGGTTGGCTACTAATGCCCACATCCGGGTACCAAGCATCAACTAATTTTGCACATGCAACGGGCTATTCAAAGCTGAGTCAGCTGAAATCTCACGCAGCTCCTCGTTGATGTCGTCGATGTCGTCTTTGATGTCTTCGACACGACGCTTCCGTTCCTTGGCTTCACTCACCAAGTCGTCGCCTCGATCGAGCGCACGTTGGACTTTCCGCCGGCCATTTACGCTGTTGGAAGCGGCTTCGGTGATTTTCTCCTTGAAGTGCTCGAGGTGCTCGCGCTTTTCCTCCTCGCTTTCGATGTCTGTACCGCAAATGCACTCGCCGTCATCAAGCAGTTGGTCTAACCACCATTCCGGGATGTCCGGTGGTTCTTGGCCGCTTTCTTCGCGGTCACGGAATTGTTCGATGGTGTATTCGAGCGCGTCTTGGTTGTACGCGACTGGCCCGGCACGGGAGAGCGAAATAGCTGCGTCTTCACGCGCGTTCTGAAGTTCCTCTTCCCGGTCTTCGAGGCGTTCGTTTAGGTATCGACGCCGTTGTTGTTTTTCGCGAACGTCAGGGTCTGTACTGTCGGCTAGTTCCTTATCGATGTCCTCGATTTGCTCGTTTGCTTCCTCGATGTTCTCTTCGATAGCCCGTTGCATGTGCAAAATTAGTTGATGCTTGGTACCCGGATGTGGGCATTAGTAGCCAACCCTGTTCAGAGAAACCTGCAACATCATCTGGTTTTTGGCCCTAATTTCGAAAGCGTGCAACAGGGTATTCGAGTTCTTTTTCATCCTCTTTGAGTTCATCAAGTTCGTCTTGGGCCTCTTCGTACTCCTTGTGGAGTTCTTGGGGTTTGCCCTCCACGTCGGATGCTTCTTTCTCGAGATCGCTTTGTACCGAGTTGAGGTGGTCGATACCACGCTCGAGTAACTGGATGTGAGAGACATCGAGAACGGCGTCTTTCACGCGTTGGGTGTACCCTTCCTCGAAGAACTTGTCAAGTTGCTCTCCGTCGAACAGGAAGTACTGGTGAACTCGCGTAGGGAGAATCTCGCGAAGCCGCGTGTTCGGGTTCTCTACGTTCTGCCAGTCCGCTCCGAACCGCTGGCGAAGCTGAAGATCCTCGGTGACGCTGTTGTACTCGTCTTCCCCGACCTTGGCTGTACGGAACTTCCGGGTGAAGACGTACTGCGGTTCGTCTTTCCCGAGCGTGATCTCGATGTGTCCGCGTACGCTGTCTCCGACGTCGACCGACTCGAGTTCTTTCAGATTGGCTATCGGGTCGGCCCCGAGCCCACGGTCATCGTTCTCGTCGATATGGGGCTCTTCATCGTAGAAACAGAGTGTGATGGCGTTCAGGATGTTCGACTTCCCGGAGCCGTTCTGCCCTTCGATGACGTTGATGTGCTTATCGGGCGAGGTCTCGAGGGGGATTTCTTCGACGCCCTGGAACTGCCGGTAGTTGTTGAGTTCGATTTTGAAGATTTGGATGTTGTTCATTCGTCGGTGTAGTCCTCAAGCGACTCGTTGTTTGCGTAGTCCTCCACAAGCTGGTGGTACTTGTCGGCGTACTTCGGACGCTCCTGGTCGAGTTTCGTTCGTTCGTGCTTGAGAATTTCACGAATGAATGACCGGTACTCGTCTTCCTCAATCTCATCCGTTTTGTCCAGGATGAGCGAGTGCACTTCGGAGTCCTTCATGGGTAACTACTCGATACATGAAACTAGGGTAAGATAATACATTCCCTCGAGAATATATCGAGAACATGGAAGGACTAGATGCGGTACTTCACGCGAATGTCGTCAATCACGTTCAGCGCCGTATGCCGGTTTTTGGCATTCTCGGCGAACTCAGCAAACCGATCAAGTTCCTTCTCGAGTAGCTTACGCTCTGACGTCGCAATATCTTCAGGTGGGTCCTTCGACGGCACAACAACCATATCGTAGATGATTGCCTTGTCCTTCCCCTCTGCTTGCCGAAGCACACGGCCTCGTCGCTGAATGAACTGCATGGGATTGCCACTGTTCGACATCAAGATTGCTTGGCGTGTGGCTGGCACGTCAACGCCTTCATCGAGGCATTTCATCGCGACAAGCGCGTCCCAGTCCCCAGCATCGAACCCTTCCAGAAGTTCGTCACGCTGGTCTTCGTCCTCGTGGTAGGTGAATTTATGATGGAAGACACCCTCGTCGTTCAGGATTTGCTGCACGTCATCGATTTGATCAGGGTTCGTGTAAACCAACAAGTGATCCGGGTCATCGATTCGTTGCAGGATGCGTCGTAAGTGGCGATACTTGTTCTCAGCGCTCTTCACGATGGACGCGCGCTTCATGGCGAGATGCTCAACGACTTCCTCTTCGATATCTTCGCTCGCTGCGGCACTCGCTAGTTTCTTGGACTCCTTCCGGTATTCCTCCAGTTCCTCTTGGGTCATCTCAACGATGATTGGCTCGTAGTCGTATGGCGTCAAGTACTCCGGGACTGCGTCTGAGAGGGAGTACTCGTAAACAATGTCTCCGAAGTAGTCCAGCAGGAACTCAGTGCCCTCCTCGTCGTAGTAGCGCTCCGGTGTGGCCGACAACCCGAGCCGGGCATCATATTCGTCGAGGAGGCCCTTGCGTTGTTCCTCGGAGCCGAGACCGTGAACCTCGTCAGCGATGAGGACAGTGTTTTCGTCTACAGTGCTAATTTTCTCTCGGAAATATTCCTCGCTGAGAGTCCTGTGTGTGGTGATGATGAACTCCCGATCACGGAACTCGAGTCTGATGTTGCTGACGACTCTGGACAGGTCGGATTTCCAGTCGCTGTTGGCTGTCCCGAACAGGAAGCGTGGGGAGGGGAATCCGAAGATGTCCATCTCTTCGGCCCACTGGTTGGCAAGGTGTGTGACCGGTACGGCAATCACGCAGAGTGTCGGCGAGTCTTGTTGCTCGAGGTACTCGTCGAGCGCGGCGAGTGCGGTGAACGTCTTTCCAGTACCGGTAGCCATCCGCAGGAGCCCATGGCAGTTGTTTTCGAACCAGTTATCGACTGCTTCGCGCTGGTAGTCTCGGAGCGTGATTTCGTTGCTGTCCTTCGTCGTGGAGTTGTCGGGTTCCTCGAAGGGTGTGTATGGACGGTTGTCGTAGTCGCGTAGCTCTGCGATGTCCTCTGCGATCCCATCGGGGATAGAGTACGTGTCGACATTCGAATCTCGACCTTCCCAGAGGTCTTTGAAGCGTTGTTCGTGGCTGTCTACCCCTTCAGCATCGCGCTCGCCAAGCCAGTCGCAATCAACACTGTACGCTTCGTAGTTACGAAGAGCCTGTTCACTGTCGTTCTGACTGCCGTGGAACCCAACACGGTTGCCGTCTTCGTCATAGAAGATACCGAATTTGTCGTGGAAATCGCCACCCGATAGAGACTCGGTGGGAATCGCGAATTTGATTTCGAGCAGACCATCGGCGATCATCCATGCGATGGCGTTCCTGGTGTCGTATTCCAAGTCGTACCGGAGGTCGTTGATGGTCTTTTCGAGGGTTTCGCGTAGGACTTCATCGCTGCGCGCTTCGTCCCCTTTCTTGATGGCCTCCCAGTCTTCTTCGGTGAGTTTTGGGCTAGTGATCCATTTCGCGGTACCGCCGTTGTCAGCTAGTTCAGCGATTCCTCGTGCGGCGGATTGCATCCAATTTGCTCTGTTGAACGCAAGAAGGCGACAGTATTGAATTTATGATATTCGTCTTAATGCCGCTATATGGCCTGAGAGTCCTGTTTTGAA
>NZ_AOMA01000149.1 GCF_000337895.1 Halobiforma nitratireducens JCM 10879 | reverse complement strand
CGGCGTCCAATTCCCTACAAGTCTCACGAAGAACAGTGGAGTGAACGCCTGAGAGGAGGATTAGATGACCTCGCAACGGAGCAATCCAATTAGAGGTGAAGTATCCAACACCGCGTTTGTATTCGACAGAGCGAGATAGGAGCGGTTCGTAGAACTCGTCGACGAAGTCTGTTTTTGAGGTGTTGAGTACGCGCGGGAAGTCGAGATCGTTGAAAGTCGCGCTGTCAGAGGCCATCGATACTAACAAATACGTTATTGGTATTGTAATAAGAGTGTTATTGACACCGACTGATCTGAGATGATATCCCTCCCGAGAAGTAGCACAACAACCTAGGGAGGACAAATCGGTGGAGGATTTCTCGATACAGACTAATTTCTGGGGGTTGACGCTTGACAGATTTGGTATCACTAACTGCTGTGATTCTTTTGCACTTCCGAGATCTCTCACTCCCTCCCACCCTTTCTGAGAAGCGGCGTTAAAATTCTCTTGCGGGTTTTCGGAGGTTTTTCTGGCCAATTAATTTTCGGGAAGGTAGCGTCGTCGCTGCCGAAGTTTCTCTCGTTCTGATCGCTGGTCATAGTGGCGGTCAAGAACCGCCTCGCTTGCGTCCATTCGATCGCTCACGACGTTCTCGGGAACGTCAGATTTCAGAAAGTGAGTGATCGCGCCACGTCGGACGGGGTGTGGGCTCAACGAGGAAGGGCACGCATGTGAACGCTCAGTAGGTACCGCATCACACTCATCAAGTTCTCTGTCATGGGGGCAGCTATCGGCGTACACGCACGGACGCGTGTACTGGTAGACGATCGTCCGGCCACGGGTTCGGCTCAACCGATCAATTTTCGTCGCAAACAGTGGCTCGCGTTCGTACTGATCACGGACTCCGGGGTGGTTAACCGAGAGCCAGTCATCAAGAACCTCACAGACTGTCTCACTCAGTGCGACGAGCCGTTCGCTCTTCCGCCCATTTTTGAGTGAGGTCCCTTCCTCAGGCCGATGTACAAGAGTAAGATACTGCTCCTCGGAGCTGTAGTCCTCCCTATCGAGCCCGATCGCTGCGCCGATTCGGAGCCCCGTGTGCCAGAGGACCTCCATCAGCGCGTGTTCTAACCGCGCGTATCGATATTGATTGAGAAAGTCTAAGATTTGTCGAGCACGATCTGGATTCAGTAATTCGGTGCGAGCATCGGCTTCGGTCGTAGTCGGGAGGATGATCTTCTCATCGAGACCTGGTTCTACCGCATCAATCGTCGCACAGAAGCGGAGGAACATTCTCAGGGTAGCCAGCTGTCCCTTCATGCTAGCAGTTGCGAGTTCGTCCTCGTTCCTCCGTTTGACGCGGAACCGGTGGATGTCTCGCCCGCTAAAGCCGTTGAGATTGCCGATACCGTCTTCTTCACACCACTGGACGAACTGCTTGAGCCGATACCGGTGAGACTGGATCGTCGCGTCCGCGAGTTCGTGGCTCCGTTCGTCGAGGTACATCTGCATCGCCTCTCCTGGTGTGAGTGGTTCGAGGTTGTCTGTCATGGTCTCTCACTGAAGGCCGATGTCGAGCGCTTTCTAAACGCGCTTCTGAGCGCTTCTCACGTCTACTAACAGCTGGCTGAGAGTCCCGAAGATTCTGGACGTTCCCCGTCAGGGCCCATCGAACGACTACCTGGCCAGTGGCCGAAAGTCGGCCGTCTACCTGCTTTCTGGATACCCGACGTACCGATTCCATCCGATCCAATCCGACGTTTCGTTCCGAACCGAATCAGCGACTGGTTTCAGGTCGCCACCTGCATGCGAATTTGGAGCCGAAACAGGGTGGTCGACGTGACGGTCGCCACCTTGGCGGTCGGCTGGCACCGACTCGACCTGCCGCATTGCGACAGCCGTATCACCGACGGATTGATGCACACTTCTGGAAAGATGGGAATTGTACTCCGATCCGACTGTCACTCTCTTTCAACTGCCACAGACTCTTTCAGTCGGATATCCCACTCTACGATAGTCGGACCCAAGCGAACCGGTTCCGAACGATAGAGATTCGTCGGCCGTAGCGACTGTGTTGTCTCTGTCGTCGATAAGTCCTGCAGGTTCCCACCAACTCGTAATCGGCGAATGATGTATATGTATAATAAATCCGAAGGAAATAAAAAGACTACACGAATACGAGTAAATATGTTAGAGGAGGAAACTGCGATCGTTACTGGCGGGTCGACTGGTATCGGCAAAGCCATCGCAGCGGAACTTGTCGATCAGGGGGCTTCGGTCGTCATCGCGAACAGAACCGAAGAAACGGGCCGAAAAGCTGCTGAAGAATTAGGCTGTTCGTTCGTTCAGTGTGATGTCTCGTCGTACAAATCGGTCGAATCACTGGTCGAACAAACCGTCGACAAGTACGGTGGGTTGGATATTCTCGTGAACAACGCTGGGATCGGATTTACTGGAACGGTCGAAGACACGCCACTCGAGGACTGGCACAAACTCGTGGAGATCAACCTCAATGGAGTCGTCTACGGCACCCGAGCTGCGATGCCGTACCTTCGAGAGTCTTCGGGAGCCGTGCTCAACGTCGCATCGGTCTTCGGACTCGTCGGGGGTCCACGGACGGCTGCGTACGCAACTGCCAAAGGAGCGATTGTCAACTTTACTCGAACGACAGCCGTCGATTACGCCGACGCCGGCGTTCGCGTCAACAGTATCTGTCCCGGCTTCGTCGAGACAGAAATGACTGATTCGAAACTGAACGACGACTCGTTCTACGATTTCGTCCTCAACCAGACACCGATCAACCGCATCGCAGAACCGGAAGAGATCGCCGAACCGGCAGCGTTCCTCGTCTCCGATAAGGCGTCATACATTACTGGCGTCAATCTCCCGATTGACGGGGGGTGGACAACACACTGAGCTGTGGCTCAGTTGGCTTTGTTTTTGTGTTGCTGAGTGGTGGAGTTGAGGTGTTAGTTTGATGCCTTTCTTTGTTTTCAGTATCTGTATGTGATCCAATTCGAATGAAACACTGTCTGCACCCGACACACTGCAATGTGGGCCCAGTTCAGAGAACTGTTCCGAAGCCTTTCGTAGTGCACAGTTTCACGCGGTACTATTGCGTCGAGGTGATGTCCCATCTGCCGCTGATCGTTGCCACTTGATACGGCCGTCTCGAAGCGATCGTCAGTTGCGACTAGACAGTCGTTCTAGGCGATGTACGAATTACTTCAGCGGTCAGCTACCCAACGTCGTTCGGTGCGCTGGGATCGCCGGCTCTTACTTACCTCTACGCGTGTCGAATCCCGGGCGTTGAGAGTTTTACTACCCGCTCCAGCAAGACCGAAGGCGTACAATAGTCGTCTCTGCAGTGACTATTCTGGGGTGGAACCTAACGTCTGCGAGTTGATCATTCACTCTCAGCTACTCCAATCGAACCGGCAGTATCCGTCTCTCCCGGCTGGCGCGAACGTGGAAAATCGTCCCATGGTATCGGGGTTCGATGGGAGACTGGTTCGACGGCCTTATATATGTACCCGGCATTCAATGTGAATGCGAACGACGTGGCGCAGGTCGCCACGTTCCCTCCGGCCTTTGGCACGGGGG
>NZ_AOMA01000148.1 GCF_000337895.1 Halobiforma nitratireducens JCM 10879 | reverse complement strand
AGCCTCGACAGTTCGGTGACGCCTGCTCGGTCGCGAGTGGAGTCATCGAACGTGGACCATAGCAAGTGAGTGTGTATTATACATACTCCGCCAACCTCCCCCATTCGGGGGAAGAGCATTCCGGTTGATCCTGCCGGAGGCCATTGCTATTGGAGTCCGATTTAGCCATGCTAGTTGCACGGGTTGAGACCCGTAGCAGATAGCTCAGTAACACGTGGCCAAACTACCCTCTGGAGCGCAATAACCTCGGGAAACTGAGGCTAATGGCGCATACGGCTC